>NZ_JBFRDZ010000002.1:0-600024 GCF_052114025.1 Allobosea sp. RAF48 | reverse complement strand
CCTAAGGCCCAATCGTTGACGCGGGGTGGAGCAGCCCGGTAGCTCGTCAGGCTCATAACCTGAAGGTCGTCAGTTCAAATCTGGCCCCCGCAACCAAATCAAAAGCCCGCCCCTCAAAAGGCGGGCTTTCGATCGTTCAGAGCGCAAGCTCAGCATCCGCGCCAAGTCGCCAGAAAACTCCAGCCAGACGCCACAACTCAGATCCTGCACGCCAGGGAGCACCAGCCGGCACCACACGGCTTAGCCTCTAGCGACGCCGACAACCTCAGCGATCAAAGTCTCATCCCACCATCCACCGCGATTGTGGCACCGTTGATATAGCTGCCCTCCGGTGAGCAGAGCAGAAGCGCGATCCCGGCGCAGCCCCGGGCGCGGCCGACCCGGCCGAGGGGGATTTGCGCGAGAGCCTGCTGTTCCCGACCAGGCTGCGCAAGAATCGCGCGGTTGCGATCGGTGCGGATGGCGCCCGGCTGAATGATGTTGAAGGTGATATCATCTGCCCGTGTGGTGCGTGCGAGGTTAAGCATCATGTTCGTCTGCGCGGCCTTGGTGGCGGCATAGTAGAGGCAATCGGCATTGGCGCGCGCCTCCTGCACGGAACCGATCGCGATGACGCGGCCGAAGCCCCGGGCCTGCATGCCGGGCAGGAAGGCTTTCAGAAGCCGCGCCGTCGCGTGCAGATTGACTTCGCTCTGCGCCGCCAAGGCATCGTCGCTCAAAGCGTCGAGTGTCTGGCGAACCTCCACCGAGGCGCAGAGGACGAGAATATCGGGTGAAAGCGCTTGCCGCCCAAGCTTGCCCACGATGTCGCGGACAGCGCCCGGCTGTGCGAGATCGGCGATGAGCGCCGTAGCGCCACCGTCCTCGCCGCCGAGCCGGCGCGCGACAGCTTCGGCCTCGTCGTCGCGGTCGTGGACGATAAGGCGCGCGCCCGCGCCTGCTAGAGCGCTCCCAATTGCAAGGCCGATCCCTCGGGCGGCGCCGGTGACGAGCGCAACACGCCCGGAAAGCGCGCCTGCCATCAGCCGAGCAGCGGCTTCACGCGCGCCGTCGCATCGTCCATCGCCTGCTGCGCCGGCTTGCGGCCGAGCACGGCAGCCTGTGTCTCCTCGATGAAGATGTCGTGGGCGCGCGCTTGTTCGTCGAAGGCGGGCAGATGGATGCGCGAGGCCTTGAGCGCGGCGGCCTCGTCGGCTGCATATGGCATCGCCGCCTTGAGCTTCTCATCGGCATAAGTCGAGATGCGGACCGGGCCGTTGCCGTTCAGCGCCATGGCGGTCGTGCCTGCCTTCGAGGACAAAGCGCGGATGAACTTCCAGCTCAGGGGCTTCTGCTTGGCATTCTTCGGGATCATCAGCGACCAGAACTCGACTGTCGGCGCGAAGGCGACCTTGCCGGAAAGGTCGGCGGCCATCGGCGGCAGCAGCGATTTGAAGCGCCCGCCATATTTGCCCTTGGACGGGTCGTTATAGGTGACGAGACGAGCGAAGGGATTGATCGTCATCGCCGCGCGGCCCTGCTGCATCCAGGTCGTGATCTCCTCGTTGTTCACCGTCGCGAAATTCCGCGGGAGCACGCCGGCCTTGTAGAAATCGGCGAGCAAAGTGAGCGTCTTCACCATCGGCGGCTCGGCCGCGATGATCTTGCCGTCTGATGTCATGTAGTCGCCGCCGAGGCAGCGGGCGAGCGTCAGGAAATTCGAGGCGAAGACGGCGGTGAAGGCGAGGCCATAGACCTGCGTGCCATCCTCGCGCTTGAAAGTCAGCTTGCGGGCGAGTTCCGTCAGCTCCTCGAATGTCGTCGGCAGCTTGGTGACGCCGCGCTCCTCGAGCAGGGCCTCGTTGTAGATCAGGGCATTGGTCGCATGGCGAACCGGGATGCCGTGCAGCGCATCGCCCACCTTGAGCGGCGCGATCAGGCCGGGCGCGAAATCGTCGAAGGCCTCGATCGGAGCCTGCTTCATCAGCGCGTCGAGTGGCTCGAAGAGCTGCAGGTTGCGCGGAACCGCCCGACCGTTGACGAGATAGGCGACGTCGATCGAGGTCTCCGACAGCGAGGCTTCGCGCAGCAATCGCTCATGCACGGCGTTGACGTCGCCGAAGGTGACCCAGTTCACATCGGTGCCACTGGCCTTCCGGAAGGCTTCTGTCGCGTCTCCGCCGGGACCGGTCGTGGCTGCGGTCTGATGGACTCGGTGGCCGAGCGCGGTCAGCGTCTTCGCCTGGGCAAAGACGCTGCGCGGGAGAAGCACCGCGGCGGCCGCGGCACCAGTGAGCGCGCCGAACCGGCGGCGCGAGACGCGGGATGTCATCGATTGTCCTCCGGGATGTTGTTTCGACGCTGTCATCGCGCCGCTTTTGTCGGTCGTTCAGGCCGGCAGCAGCGGCTGCACGCGCTTGACCAGCGAGGCCATCGCCTCCGCAGGCGTCTTCATGCCAAGCACGGCGGCTTCCGCCTCTTCCTTGAACAGGTCGCCGGCACGCGCGGCTTCGTCGAAGGCCGGCATCGGCACGCGCGCGACCTTGAGCACCTTCAGTTCCTCGGCGGCATAGGGCACGGTACCGGCGAAGCCCTGGTCCGCATAGGTCGAGGCGCGCACCGGGCCGTTGCCGTTGAGCGCGGCCTTCAGCGTCGCATCCTTGGCGGTCATCGCCTTGATGAAGCTCCAGGCGAGGTCCTTGCGCCTGGCGTTCTTCGGAATGACCATGCCCCAGAACTCGACCTTCGCCGGGGCAGCATCGTATTTGCCGGCGAGCGTTTTCGAGGCCGGGACCGCGATGGTATTGATCTTGCCGGGGAATTTCGATTTCTGCGGATCGTTGTAGATGCGGTTGCGGCCCATGCTCTGCAGGCTCATTGCGGCCCGGCCCTGCTGCATCCAGACATTGACGTCCTCGGGCGAGAGTGTCGCGAAATTGCGCGGGAAGGCGTTGATCTGGAAAAGCTCGCGCAAGGTGCGGATCGCGTTCAGCATCGGCGGCTGGTCGGCGACGCATTTGAAGTCGGGAGTGATGAAGTCGCCATCCCAGGCGCGGGCGAGGTCGATCACATTGGGGTAGGTCACGCCCGGCGTGCACAAGCCCACGACCTGTGTGCCGTCGCTGCGGCGATAGCTGCAGGCCTTGGCGATCTCGATCATCTCCTCGATCGTCGCCGGGGGCTTGGAGAAGCCCTTCTCGGCCAGGATTTCCTCATTGTAGTGCAGGCCGGAGGAGGCGTGGCGGAAGGGGACGGCGAGCTGGTGGCCACCGACCTTCATGCCCTGCATCAGGCCGGGAAAGATGTCGGCCGGGTCCTCGACCGGATCCTTCCTGAGGTAATCGTCGAGCGGCTCGAACAGGGTCGCGGCGCGCGGCACAACCTGCGTATTGACGACGAAGCCGACATCGACGGAAGTCTCGCCGAGGCTTGCCTCGCGGAACAGCCGCTCCTGCAGAGGCCCGGTGTCGAAGGTGGTCCACTGGACGGTGACGCCGTTCTTCTGCGCCCAGTCCTTGGTTATGTCGCCGCCCTGCGCGCCGGTCGCGACTGTCTGCATGACGCGGTGGGTGAAGACGTTGAACGGGCCGCTCTGCGCCTGCGCCGCGCTGCCGAGCCCGGCGAAGCTCAACCCCAGGATGCCGGCCCCGAACTGTCTACGGTCGAGCGTCGTCCTCTGGCTCATGGTGATCCTCCCTGTGGTTCGCGAGTTCCGCGATGGCGGCTTCTGCCGCTTCGAAATGCTTGTTCATGGCGGCAGAGGCTGCGGCGGGATCGCCGGCCCGGATCGCGTCGACGACACGGACATGCCGCTCGAAAGTGCGCTGCCAGTCGTCGGGACCGCGCGCCTCGCGCGAGTTGAAGATCTCCATCACTTCGCGAATGACCGGCCTGAGGCCCCGGATCTGGAAATCGAGCAGGCGGTTGCCCGATGAGGCCGCCACCGCCTCATGAAAGTCGAGATCGGCCTCGATCCAGCGCGGCACATTGCCGAGCGCATCCTCCATGCGGGCCAGAATGAGGTCGAGCTTCTCGATATCCTCGGCCGAGCGGCGCTCGGCGCTATGCGCCGCGATCGGCGGCTCGAGGATGCGACGCAGTTCCACCGCCTCGGTCAGGCCATTGGCGCGGCCGCGCACGGCAAAGCGATAGAAGCGGTCGAGCGGGGCGGCATCGAGCGCCTGCACCCGCGTCGGCTTACCCTGCTGGATATGCACGACGCCCATTGCCGCAAGCTGCCGGATGGCCTCGCGCGCGATCGGCTTGCTGACGCCGAAGGAGGCCGCGATGCGCGCTTCCGAAGGCAGGGAGTCGCCTGGCTTCAGCCGGCCCTCATGGATCGCCTGGGTGATGCGCTGGATCACGGCATCGCCGAGGCGCATCGGCACGACATCGCCGCCTGCGAACGGGTCGTCAGTATCCAGCACGGCACGGGCGAGATCGCTCATCAATGTCCTCCGGTGGCGATCATTGACAGATGCCGCATTCCTTGGCAACTGTTCAACCTATCAGATAAGTATATGTCGTTCAGCGACGCGTCTCGGGAGGGTCATGCCGCATGTCGGCCAGCCGCATCGCCAAAGTCGATGTCCATCCGTTGCGGGCGACGCTGCCCAAGGTCCAGCGGACCTCGCAGGGCGACTACCCCGCGATCGAGATCGTCGTGGTCGAGATCGAGACCGAGGACGGAACCGTCGGTTTCGGCGAGGGGCTGTGCCGGCGCGGCGCTGCCGGCTACGCGCGCTTCATCGAGGAAGCATTGGTTCCGCGACTGATCGGGCGCGACGCTGCCGACCGCAGAGCGCTCTGGAAGGCGATGCGTGCCGCCCTCTCCGGCCGCCCTGGCGGGCAGGTCGTCGAGGCGATCGCGGCGATTGATATCGCGCTCTGGGACATCGCGGGAAAGCAGGCGGGCGAGCCGATTCATCGGTTGCTCGGGGGGATGGGGCGCAAGGAGGTTGCGGCCTATGCCTCCTCTATCAACTGGCTAGACGATGCGACGGTCGAGGCCGAGGTCGCGGCGGCGCTGAAGGCCGGCTTCCGCGAGATCAAGGTCAAGCTTGGCCACCCGCTCAAGGATGCGGTGGCGCGGGCCAAGCTGATCCGCAGGCTCGCCGGCGACGACATCGCGCTCTATGTGGATGCGAACTGGGCCTATGACGTCGACGACGCGCTGATCGTCGGGCGGGCGCTCGCCGATCTCGGCTACGGCTTCTTTGAGGAGCCGATCGCCCCGCATGATCGTGAGGGCTACCGGCGCCTCGCGCAGCATCTGCCGATCCGGCTCGCCGCGGGCGAGAGCGATTTCGTCGCGGGCGAGGCGCTGACCATGCTGCAGGATCGCTCCCTCGGCCTGATCCAGCCGGACGTCACGCGCTCCGGCGGCATCACCGAGACATGGCGCATCGCCGAGCTCGCCGCGGCCTTCAATACCGCCTATGCGCCGCATGTCGGCTGGTCGGGCGCGATCTGCGTCGCCGCGAGCCTGCAACTGGCAGCGGCTGCGGAGAGCTTCCGCACCTTCGAATGCATGGTCTACGAGAACCCGCTGCGCGATGCCTTCACGTATCCGCTCGTCGGCGAAGGCTCGCAGCTCGTCGATGGCAAGCTCGCGATCCCGCAAGGGCCCGGCCTCGGCATCGAGATCGACCGCGAGGCGCTGAAGCGCTTCAGGATCGCGTGACGATGCGCAGGGCTTTGGGACCCCATTACCTCCCGGGTCATCCCGGACAAGCGGTGAAGCCGCGCCGATCCGGAATCCATTCCGGAACGGTTCAGGCATGGATCCCGGGTCTGCGCTGCGCTTCGCCCGGGATGACCAGGGTGGGGAGGCGCGGATGAAGCAAAAAACACCCCTCTCGGCGATCGCGCTGGTCACTCCGGTTCAGCTCATGATCGGCGGCATCATCTTCCTGCCGGCGATCTATGTCTTCTGGCTCAGCCTCAACCAGTCCTCCTTCGGCCAGCAGGCGACATTCGTCGGCCTCGCCAATTACGCCAAGGTGCTGGCCGACCCCTATTTCTGGAAGGCGCTGCTGAACACTGTGATCGTCGTCGCCGTGGTCGTGCATGTCGAGTTGCTGATCGGGCTCGGCATGGCGCTGTTCTTCGCCTCGGGCGTGCCGTTTCGCCCTCTCCTGCTCGCCATCGTGCTCGCGCCCTATGCGGTGAGCGAGGTCTCGGCGGTGGTGATGTGGCGCTATTTGTTCGAGCCGGATGTCGGGATGATGAGCCGGCTTCTGGCCACCATCGGCCTGCCGCCGATCGAATGGGCTGTGAATCCGAGCCATGGCCTCGCCATGGTCAGCCTGCTCTCGATCTGGCTGCACCTGCCCTTCTCGTTCATCATCCTCTATGCGGCGCGGCTCTCGATTCCGACCGATCTCTATGAGGCCGCCTCGATCGACGGCGCCTCGGCCTGGACGTCGTTCAGTCGCATTACGCTGCCGCTGCTGATGCCGGCGCTGCTGATCGCCGCGCTGTTCCGCTACATCTTCGCCTTCCGCCTATTCTCCGAGGTCTGGCTGATGACCGGCGGCGGCCCGGCGCGCTCGACCGAGGTGATGGCGGTCTATCTCTATCTCGAGGCCTTCCGGTACAACGCCTTCGGCTCCGCCGCCGCCACAGGTTGGCTGCTCGTGCTCGCCTCGCTCCTGCTCGCGCTGTTCTATCTGCGCCGGCTCTACAAGGAGATGTTTGCGCGTGCCTAAGCTTCTGCGCCATCTCCTCAAGCTCGTCGGCGTGCTGGCGGTTGTCGCCTGGTCGCTCGTGCCGATCGGGCTGATCGCGATGTCCTCCTTCAAGGCCGATCGCGACATCTTCTCGACCGCCGGCGCCTTTTCCTTCGCGCCGACGCTGGCGAACTACCAGGCGCTGTGGAGCCGCTGGGGCGATTTCTTCTTCGGCCTGTGGAACAGCCTCCTCGTCACGGTGGGCGCGACGCTGCTCGCGGTCGGCGTCTCCCTGCTCGCCGGCTTCGCCTATTCGCGCTTCGCCTCGCGCGGCCTGCAGGCCTCGGCCTTCTTCCTGATCTTCATCCGGCTGATCCCGCCGATCGTGATCACGCTGCCGCTGTTCCCGGTGGTGAACTGGCTCGGGCTCAACGACACGCATTTCGTGCTCATCGTGCTCTACGCCACCTTCTTCGTCTCGCTGGGGACGGTGGTGATGCGGACCTTCATCGACCAGATCCCGCGCGAGCTGGACGAGGCCGCGATGATGGACGGCGCCTCGCAGATGCAGATCATCGCCCGCGTCATCCTGCCGATGGCGGCGCAGGGGATGCTTGCGGTCTCGGTCTTCGTCATCGTCTACGCCTGGAACGAGTTCCTCTTCGCGTTCATCTTCACGACCACCAAGGCGAAGACCGCGCCATTGGTGATCTCCGAGATGATCGGCGCCGTCGAAGGCGTCGAATGGGGCGTGCTCTTCGCCGCCTCGACCGTGCAGCTCGTGCCCGTGCTCGCCTTCGTCATCCTCATGCAGAAACACCTCGTCGCGGGCCTGACCGCCGGCGCGGTGAAGGGGTAAGCCATGACCCAGCTCGACGATCTCAGACGCGCCATCCGCGAGAGCGATCCGCAACTCAGCCGCTTCGATCCCCTGCCGCGGATCATCTGCCTCGACGATTTCGACCGCGGCATGAGCGGCTGGACCCAACTCGTCGGCAATTACGAGGATACGCTGGACGCGATGCTGCCGGGCTATGCCCAGCACAGCCACGCCATGCTCTCGACCTTGCCGAACTGGGATTTCGGCTCGCATGGCGGCGTCGACGGCTCCTATGCGCTGAAGATCGCGACGCGGCCGAAAAAGGGTGCGCAGAACGTCGCGATCAAGCGCCTGACCTTCCGCAAGGCCGGGCCGATCCGGCTGGAGGCCTATTTCACCTTCAAGCCGGAGGCGACGGAGCTTGCGCTCTCGGAGACCGATATCCGCTCCTTCGGCTTCCTTTACGACCTCCAGATCGGCGACACCTCAGGGCCGGGCGACCGGGTGATGCCGCATCTGCGCTTCCTCAACGCGCAGGACGGGCAGCACATCCAGCGCTGGCAGTTCAAGCGCAAGACGACGCCGATCAAGCCGATCGGGACCGCCGGCAAGACGATCACGCATTACCATCTCGCTCCCGAGGACTGGGAGGACCTGCCCGGCGGAGAGCAAAGGCTCTGCTACAACGAGATTCCGACCAAGGTGAACTGGCACTATCTGCGCTTCGATTTCGACCTCGCCGCGATGCAGGCGACGCGCTTCCAGGTCAACGACCGCATCTTCGCGATGGACGGCTTCGACTGCATCCGCATCCCCGCGATGAAGAATCTGTGGTGCATGCTGAACCTCGCGTTCTTCGCCGAGACGGATACCGACAAGCGCGCCTTCGCCTATCTCGACTCCGTCTGCCTGTCGGGGGATTTCTGATGTTGCCCGAGAACCTGACCGCCGTCGTCGCCCGCAACGAGATCTGGACGGGGACAAGCGCGACCGAACCCTACGAGGCCGGCTGGGCGAAGGAAGCAATCGTCTTCATCCGTGCGCTCAAGGAGCCGAAGGGGCCCTTGCCGAAAGCCAGGGTCGAAATTTCGGCAGACGGGATGCATTGGTGCGCCGAGGGTTCGGAGTTCGACCTGCCTGCGGCGAAGGACGCCGTCACGTTTCAGCGGCTCAGCCATTTCGGCAACTTCCTGCGCGTTGCCGCGACCCTGCAAGAGAGCTCCGAGATCACCCTGCTCGTGACGTTCCACCTCAAAGCCTGATCACGGCGCAGCAGCTAACGTTCAGGAGGCGGTCAGTGTCGACAAGGCGGCCGCTGCATTCGCTGCCGGCGCTTGCGTTCCAGACTGCAAGGGCAAGGTGAGATCGGCCGCGGATTGCGGTTTCAATCGCGGCCAATGGAGCGCCATCGGCCGGTTCGCCACGCCAGCTTCGTTGTTCCAAGCGAATCTTGCTGGGTGCATCCCGGTCTATGGATTCGCCTGTGATGCGTCGGCAGATTTGCCTTCTGCTTCGCTCTTTCCATCGGCCGCAACGGCCTCGACCAGACGGATCGCGAGCAGCCGCTGTTTTCGCGAACGGATTCGCGCGAACGCCTCGTCCAGCCGGTGGCTTTCCGGTGGCGGCGCAGGCTCGGCCTCGTAGTCGGCCGCCGGCCCCTCGGCGAAGCCGTCCGCCGATGGAAACACGGCTAAGCCTTCGAAGAAGAAATGCAGATCGACGCCCAGCCGCTGAGAGAGAATGAAGATCGCGCCGGCGGTCAGCCGATCAGACCCATCCTCGTAGTTCCCGATTTGCTGATGCGAGACACCGAGCAGGCGGGCGATGTCCTTCTGAGCGAGACCCATCTTGCCGCGAAGCAGCCGAAGGCGGTCACCCACATGTCGATTGGCGTGAGTCAGTTCCGGTTTCATCGGGCGCTTTCAATCACGACCCACGGGAGAGACGCTCGCATTATGCCGGCGGCTTCCGAGGCGTCCACCTCTGCTGACAGGGGGGCGCGCCAGCCGCAGTAGCATGAGCATGGCCAATCGCTGAAAACGGGTGGTGCGTGACGAGCCACCGCGGCAGGATCGAAGATCCGGAGAGATGGAGCAGACCATGGCGTGCGAAGCAGGCAAGATCCATATCGGCATCGGCGGCTGGGTCTACGAACCCTGGCGCGGAGCCTTCTACCCGAAGGATCTGCCGCAGAAGCGCGAGCTCGAATACGCTGCGAGCAAGCTCACCTCGATCGAGATCAACGGCACCTATTATGGTTCGCAGAAGCCGGAGAGCTTCGCGAAATGGCGCGAGGATACGCCGGAGGATTTCGTCTTCGCATTGAAGGGCTCGCGGTTCTGCACCAACCGGCGCGTGCTTGCTGAGGCCGGTCCCTCGGTCGAGAAATTCCTGACCAGCGGACTGACCGAGCTCAGGCACAAGCTCGGACCGATCAATTGGCAGTTCATGCCGACAAAGAAATTCGATCCCGAGGATTTCGAGGCGTTCCTCAAGCTGTTGCCCAAGGAGCTGGACGGCATCTCGCTGCGCCATGCCGTCGAGGTTCGGCACGACAGCTTCCGCACGCCCGATTTCATCGCGCTGCTGCGTGAGTACGGCGTCGCCGTCATCACCTCGGCCGATGCCGATTACACGCAGATCGCGGATGTGACGGCGCCCTTCGTCTATGCGCGCATCATGGGCACGCAGGAAGCCGAGCCGACGGGTTATTCCGAGACCGGTCTCGCTCGCTGGGCCAAGGCAGCGCAGGATTGGGCTGAGGGCGGAGTGCCGGAGGGGCTGGAGACGGTCGGACCGGCCGCGCCCAAGCAGAAGCGCGACGTCTTCCTCTACGTGATCAGCGGCGGGAAGGTCCGTAATCCCGCGGCGGCGATGGAGCTGATCGCACGAACCAAGGGCTGAGCCTCAGGCGGTCGCGACGGCTTCCTGGGCGCCCACCTCCTGGCAGACATCGACCCATTCGGCCTCAGTCAGCTCGGCCATGCGTTGCGGCGCGATTCGCAGTGCGCTGTGCGTCGAGCCTGCTGCCGGGACGACGATGTCGAAGGCCTTGAGCGAAACGTCGCAATAGACCTTGAGCGGCGTCGCGAGGCCGAAGGGGCAGACGCCGCCGACCGGGTGCCCCGTCAGGGCTTCGACCTCTTCCTGGCCGAGCATGCGCGGCTTGCCGCCGAGCCCGGCCTTCGCCTTCCTGTTGTCGAGCCGCGCATCGCCGCGCGTCACGACCAGGACGACCTCCTCGCCGATGCGCAGCGAGAGCGTCTTGGCGATCTGGCCGGGCTCGACGCCATGAGCCGCGGCGGCGAGCGGCACGGTGGCGCTGCTCTCATCGGTCACGATGACGGCGATGTCGGGAGCGTGTTCGGCGAAGAAGGCGCGGACGGATTGAAGGCTCATCGGGCAATTCGCGAGGTCAACCAGAGGATCAGCAGGCTGGCGATCGCCGGCACGCCGAAGACGATGAGGAAGATCGGCGCTTCCTCCAACACGGTATAGCCCGCCCGGCTGACGCCGATCCAGAGGTTGATGAGGGCGCCGGCCAGCCAGAGCGGCAGGAACAGCCGGACCGCGAATGCGATCGGCCGGCCGGCCGAGATGGCGAGCCGGGGCGCGGCGACGAGCAGAATGCCGAGCAGGGCAAAGCCGATGCCGATGACCTTGACGGTGTGCATGCGTCAAACCCGTTCAATCGAAAACATGATGAATAACAATTTATTACCTTCTTTTGCACGAGCCACTAGACACTCGCGCTTCATTCATTTGCCGGGTTGCGCGTCCTGACGAGCAATCCCGCGGCGCGGCCGGCCGCCTCGATATAATCCGGATTGCGATGGATCAGCATGATCGAAAAGGCTCCATCCATCAGCAGGACGATTTCACGGGCCAAGGCCTGCGGGTCGGCAAGGCCGCGGCTCCGCATCTCGCCGGCCAGCCAGTTTTCGAAGTTCGCCTTGTGCCGTGCCCCCGCCTTGATGGCGGGGTGACCGGGCATGGCAGCCAGTTCCGCGGCGGTGCGCAGGAAACCGCAGCCCTTCCATTTCGGATGCCTCGCGACACGGGCCAGATTGGCGAAGATCGCTTCGACCTTGCCGTCGACCCCGCCATCGGCTGCCCCGAACCAGCCAGCCATCTGCTTCAGGTTGGGCTGATCTCGGGCTTCGAGATAGGCGGCGACCAGATCGTCCTTGCTCTTGAAATGATAGTAGAGCGTCCGCTTGGTGAGGCCCGCCTTCTCGGCCACAGCGTCCATGCTGACGCGGCCGATGCCTTCCGCATAGAAGAGCTTCGTCGCGGCATCGACAATGCGCTTGCGCGTCGGGTTCGTGGCATCCGGCATGTCGCCAATGTATACTGACTAGTGAGTGTACACCAAGCGCGATGGCGATGATCTTTTTCCGGCAACCTTGCTGGAGAACAGCCCATGGCCGAGCTCGTCCTGATCGAGACTCGCGATGCGATCGCGACCCTCACCCTCAACCGCCCCGACCGGCTCAACGCCCTGAATTACGCGTTGATCGATCGCCTGCTCGCGCTGCTTGATGCGATCGAGACCGACGACGGCGTGCGGGCCGTCATCCTGACGGGCGCCGGCGAGCGCGCCTTCTCCGCCGGAGGCGATATCCACGAATTCTCGCAAAGCGTCGCTCGCGGCGCCGATGTCGCCATGCGGGACTTCGTGGCACGCGGCCAGCGGCTCACGGCCCGTCTGGAGGCCTTCCCCAAGCCGGTCATCGCCGCGGTCAACGGCCTCGCCTTCGGCGGCGGCTGCGAGATCACCGAGGCCGTTCCGCTGGCGATCGCGAGCGAGCGCGCTTCCTTCGCCAAGCCGGAGATCAATCTCGGCATGCCGCCGACTTTCGGCGGAACCCAGCGCCTGCCCCGGCTCGCCGGACGCAAGCGCGCGCTCGAGCTGCTGCTGACCGGCGACGTGTTTTCGCCGGAGCATGCCCTTGCGCTCGGCCTCGTCAATCAGGTCGTAGCGCATGACCGGCTCATGCCCGCTGCGCGCGACCTGGCCAGCCGCATCCTGCGGCATTCGCCGCTCGCGGCAGCGAGCATCCTGCGGGCGGTCACGCGCGGCCTGAACCAGAGCATTGCGGAGGGGCTCCTGGTCGAAAGCGAGCAATTCGCCCGGATGGCGCCGACCGCCGATCTGCGGGAAGGGCTCGATGCCTGGATCGCGCGCCGCAAGCCGGATTATCCCGGATCGTGGTCGCGCAAAGCCGTCGCCTAGGCCGGGAGACCAAGCATGACGGTTTTCACGACCTTCACGCGCGAGACCTTCGCCGACTTTTGCGCAGACAACCGGCCGGGCCCGGTTCAGATGCTCAACCTGATCCGGTTGCACGCCGAAGCCCGCTATCCCGGCGGGCGGAAAGCGACCGGCGCGGAGGCCTATGCCAGCTACAGCCGGATCAGCGCACCCGTGTTTACCCGGCTCGGCGGCCGGATCGCCTGGCGGGGCGGATTCGAGCTCGGAATGATCGGCCCGGAGGAGGAGCGCTGGGATATCTGCTTCATCGCAGAATATCCCAGCGCCGCTGCTTTCGCCGAGATGCTGCGCGATCCTGCCTACCGGGAAGCGATGGCGCATCGCATGGCGGCGGTTGCCGATAGCCGCCTCATCCGGCTCGGCGTCCTCCCCAGCGGTACGAGCTTCGATGGATCGGCGTGACGCGACTGCGCCCCGAGCAGTGCGGGCAACCGGCCGCGCTCCTTGGCTCAGGCGGTCCCGACCAGGCCTCTTTCCGGGGCTTGGTCGGCAGCTTGCTTGGCCGCGAACTGCAGCGCCGGGCAGAGCATTGAAACGCCATTCGCATTCCCGACGAGATCGTCCTTCGCAAACAGCTCCGCCAGCCAGTCGACGAAAACGCGCACCTTGTTGCTGAGGTGCCGGTTCGGCGGATAGACGATGTGAAGCGGCTTCGGCGCCGCGCACCAATCGAGCAGGAGCGGCACAAGCCGCCCGTCCACGATCGGCTCGCGGGCCATGAAGGTCGGCAGTTGCACGATGCCATGGCCCGCGAGGCCGGCGGCGAGGTAGCCCGTGCCGTCATTGAGCGAGATGGTGTAGCGACCGTTGATCTCGATCGTTTCGGCCCGGTTCTGATAGATCATCGACAGCACGCGGCCGCCGAGCGCCGGCCGATAGGCGACGATCTGGTGGCCGTCTTCGATGTCGCGCGGATGGCGCGGCGTGCCGAAGCGGGCGAGATAGTCGGGCGAGGCGCAGGTGATGAGCTGCATTTCCCCGATCCGCCGGGCGATCAGGGTCTGGTCCGCGATCTCGCCGGCGCGCACCGCGCAATCCAGGTTCTCGCCGATGAGATCGGCCGGGCGGTCGCTGAGGCCGAGATCGAGCTGGATGTCCGGATAGCGGGCATGGAATTCGTGCAGCGCCGGAATGATCACGGTGATCGCCAACGCCGAACTGCAATCGACCCTGAGACGGCCGCTCGGGCGCGCCTGCGCCAGCGTGAGGCTGGCGTCGAGCTCGGCCAATTCGTCGAGCAGGCGCAATGCCCGCTCGTAATAGGCCGCGCCGTCCATGGTCACGGTCACGCGCCGCGTCGTCCGGTTCAGCAACTTGGCGCGCAGATGCGTTTCGAGCTGCTGGATCAGCTTCGTCACAGTCGGCTTGGGCATGTCGAGGAGATCGGCCGCGCGGGTGAAGGTGCCGGTCTCGACGACACGCACGAACGCCCGCATGGCGGTCAGTTGGTCCATGAGATGCTCGATTGTTTCTGATTGTGAATAATGAATGAGCGAATAGCTTATTTATTTCGAAACGGCGATTCACTAATTCGTGCTGCAACGCAACAGCGAGGGTGAGTCAATGCCCGCGATCGCCGCGCAGAAGCTGCAGCCGGTGCTTTCCGTCTTCTGGCGGGAAGAAAGCCTGAGCGCCCGTGGAGAGACCTTCTCGGGCCGGCTCTATGTTCCCGCCGAGGTTCCGGACGATGCCGGACTCGTGCTGCATCTCCATGGCGGCCACTTCAACAGCGGCTCGCCGGCGGAAGGGCAAGCCGTTGCCACGGCCCTGACCGAGGCCGGCGCGGTCGTGTTCTCGCTCTCCTATCCGCTCGCCCCGGTCCAGCGTTTCCCCGAGACGCTCGAACGCATCTATGGAGCGCTCGAGGCTCTTGCCAGAGGGCGGTCTCGCTGGGCGACACGCGGCGCACCGCTCTACATCGCCGGCGAGGAAGCCGGCGGCAATCTCGCCGCGGCGCTGGCCATGATGGCGCGCGATCGTGGCGGCCCGGCGCTTGCCGGCCAGATCCTGTTCTCGCCGATGCTGGATGCCTGCCTCGGCACCGCGTCGTTGCGTGACGTGCAGGCGGGCCCGGTCGGTTGCCGCTGGGCCGATGGCTGGGCCGATTATCTCGGCACACCCGAGCGCGCCGCCCATCCTTACGCCGCCCCGCTCCAGGCGACGCGCCTCGCCGGCCTGCCGCCGGCCCTTCTAATCAGCGCGCAGGACGACCCGATGCGCGACGAGGCCGCGCAATACGCCGATCGTCTCGGCCGGGCCGGCATCGCCGTCCGCCATGTCGAGTTCAGCGCACCGACCCGTTGGCCCCAAGCCTATGCGGACGCGGCCGAGGAAGGCTCCTGCCTCTGCAAGAGCTGCGGCGAGATCGCCGCCTTCTATGAGCGGACCGCGCCGTCCTAGCGGGCCCTCTTTCCGATCATCTCCCAGCATTTTCAAGGAAGGACCGACCCCTATGATTCAGGGAACGAACCGTCGTGGCCTTTTGGCCGGTCTCACCGCCTCCGTCGCACTGACTGCCGTCATCGCCTTTGCCCTCTCCGGCGGCCGCGCGCAGGGCGACACCACCCCCGCTCCCGCTCCCGCCGTGCCGGTCTCCGTCGCGACCGTGGAGGCGCGGGAGATCGTGCCCTGGGCCGAGTTCTCGGGCCGACTCGAGGCGATCGAGCGGGTCGAATTGCGCTCGCGCGTATCCGGCGTCGTCGAAGCCGTGCATTTCCGCGAGGGCAATCTGGTGAAGCAGGGCGATCTGCTCGTCAGCATCGACCAGGCGCCCTATCTCGCCGAACTCGAGCGGGTCCAGGCGCAGGTGCTTGCCGCACAGGCGCGCGTCGCGCTTGCCGAGAGCGAGAACGAGCGCGGCCAGCAGCTCAGCGCCAGCCGCAACCTGTCGCAGCGCGACCTCGACACCCGCGTGAACGCTCTGCGCGAGGCCCAGGCCAATCTCCGCGCTGCCGAAGCTGCCCGCCGCACGGCGCAGCTCAATCTCGACTACACGCAGATCCGCGCGCCGATCAGCGGTCGCATCGGCCGGCTCGACGTCACCGTCGGCAACCTGATCGCGGCCGGCGGCCAGGTGCTGACCTCGCTGCTTTCGGTCGATCCGATCTATGCGGCCTTCAATGCTGACGAGCGCAGCGTGCTCGACGCGCTGGCCTCGCTGCCTGACGGTTCACGCGCTCTGGAGCAGATCCCGGTCCGGCTGATGACGGCGACCGCCGATGCGGCCCAGTTCCGCGGCCGGCTGCATTTCGTCGATAACGGCATCGACGGCGCCAGCGGCACGGTGCGGGCCCGCGCCCTGCTCGACAATCCGAATGGCAAGCTGATGCCCGGCCAGTTCGTGCGGGTGCAGCTCGGCCAAGCCAAGGCCGAGCCGCAGCTCGTCATCAACGAGCGCGCCGTCGG
Organism: Allobosea sp. RAF48; assembly: GCF_052114025.1. Taxonomy (NCBI): domain Bacteria; kingdom Pseudomonadati; phylum Pseudomonadota; class Alphaproteobacteria; order Hyphomicrobiales; family Alloboseaceae; genus Allobosea; species Allobosea sp. RAF48. The sequence continues at coordinate 583,874 of NZ_JBFRDZ010000002.1, read as the reverse complement.
CACCGACCAGAACAAGAAATTCGTCTTCGTCGTCGGCGACGACGGCAAGGCTGCGTGGCGCGAGGTTTCCCTCGGTGCCACGCATGACGGGCTGCGCGTCGTTAACGCCGGGTTGAAGCCCGGCGAGCGCATCATCGTCAACGGGCTGCAGCGCGTGCGGCCGGGTGCAGCCGTCGCAGCCGAGCCGGTGCCGATGGCGCAGAAGAGCGAGCTCAGGAAGCCCGCGACCGAACTCGCTCAACGCTGAGACCACAGCCGTCATTCTCAGGCGAAGCGGAGCGCAGACCCGAGAATCTCATGACCAGAAGACACTGGTTTCCGAGATGCTCGGGTCAAGCCCGAGCATGACGGTGCTTTCCCAACAAGATAACCGCTCCGAAGGGGCGCCCCATGAATCTCTCCAAGTTCTTCATCGACCGGCCGATCTTCGCGGCGGTCCTCTCCGTCCTGATCTTCCTGGCCGGGCTGCTCTCGATCAGGGCCCTGCCGATCTCGGAATATCCCGAGGTCGTCCCGCCGACGGTCGTCGTGCGGGCGCAATATCCCGGCGCCAGCCCGCGCGTGATCGCCGAGACGGTGGCGACGCCGATCGAGGAGCAGATCAACGGCGTTGAGGGCATGCTCTACATGTCGAGCCAGGCGACGACCGACGGCGTCATGACGCTGAACGTCACCTTCCGCCTCGGCACCGACCCGGACAAGGCCCAGCAGCTTGTCCAGAACCGCGTCAGCCAGGCCGAACCGCGCCTGCCCGAGGAGGTGCGGCGCCTCGGCGTCACCACGGTCAAGAGCTCGCCGGACCTGACGATGGTGGTCCACATCACCTCGCCGAACGGCCGCTACGACATGACCTATCTGCGCAATTACGCGGTGCTGAACGTCAAGGACCGGCTCGCGCGCATCGACGGCGTCGGACAGGTCCAGCTCTTCGGCTCGGGCGACTATTCGATGCGCGTCTGGCTCGATCCGCAGAAGGTCGCCGAGCACGGGCTCTCGCCCGGCGACGTCGTGCGCGAGATCCGCGCCCAGAACGTTCAGGCCGCGGCCGGCGTCATCGGCGCCTCGCCGAATGCGCCGGGCCTCGACCTCCAGCTTTCGGTGAACGCGCAAGGCCGCCTCCAGACCGAGGAGCAGTTCGGCGAGATCATCGTCAAGACCGGCACGGACGGCGCGGTCGTGCGGCTGAAAGACATCGCCCGCATCGAGCTCGGCGCCGCCGAATATGCGCTGCGCTCGCTGCTCAACGGCAAGTCGGCCGTAGCCGTACCGGTCTTCCAGGCACCGGGCTCGAACGCCATCGCGATCGCCGATCACGTGCAGGAGGTGATGCGCGAGATCAAGCAGAACATGCCGGAAGGCGTCGACTACTCGATCGTCTACGACACCACCCAGTTCGTGCGCGCCTCGATCAAGGCGGTGATCTCGACGCTGCTGGAGGCGGTCGCGCTCGTCGTGCTCGTCGTCATCGTCTTCCTGCAGACCTGGCGCGCCTCGATCATCCCGCTCGTCGCGGTGCCGATCTCGGTCGTCGGCACCTTCGCGGTGATGTACCTCCTCGGCTTCTCGATCAATGCGCTGAGCCTGTTCGGGCTGGTGCTCGCCATCGGCATCGTCGTCGACGATGCGATCGTCGTGGTCGAGAATGTCGAGCGCAATATCGAGAACGGTCTTTCGCCGCGCGAAGCGACCTACAAGGCGATGCGCGAGGTCTCCGGCCCGATCATCGCGATCGCGCTGGTGCTGGTCGCGGTCTTCGTGCCGCTCGCTTTCATCTCGGGCCTGACCGGGCAGTTCTACCGCCAGTTCGCGTTGACCATCGCGATCTCGACGGTGATCTCGGCGATCAACTCGCTGACCCTGTCACCGGCCTTGGCGGCGCTGCTGCTGAAGGGCCATCACGCTCCCAAGGATGGGCTGACGCGCGCCATGGACAAGCTGTTCGGCTGGTTCTTCCGCGCCTTCAACCGCTTCTTCAACCGCTCCTCGGAGGCCTATGGCGGCGGCGTGCGCCGGGTCATCTCGCATCGCGCAGTGATGCTCGCGGTCTATGTCATCATGCTCGGCCTCACCGGCGTGCTGTTCAAGGCGGTGCCGTCGGGCTTCGTGCCCGGCCAGGACAAGCAGTATCTCGTCGGCTTCGCCCAGTTGCCGGACGCCGCGACCCTCGACCGGACGGAGGATGTCATCCGCCGCATGGACGAGATCGCGCTGAAGCATCCGGGCGTCGAGAACGCGATCTCCTTCCCCGGCCTCTCGATCAACGGTTTCACCAACTCCTCGAATTCCGGCATCGTCTTCGTCGGCCTGAAGCCCTTCGACCAGCGCAAGGACGCGTCCTTGAGCGGCAACGCCATCGCGATGCAGCTCAACAAGGAGTTCTCAGGCATCAAGGAGGCCTTCATCGCGATGTTCCCGCCGCCGCCCGTCCAGGGCCTCGGCACGATCGGCGGCTTCAAGCTGCAGATCGAGGATCGCGCCGGCCTGGGCTACGCCGCACTCGACGAAGCGACCAAGGCCTTCATGGGCAAGGCCGCGCAGGCGCCGGAGATCGCCGGCATGTTCTCGAGCTTCCAGGTCAACGTTCCGCAGCTCTATGCCGATATCGACCGCACCAAGGCCCGCCAGCTCGGCGTGCCCGTGACGGAGGTGTTCGACACGCTGCAGACCTATCTCGGCTCGACCTATGTCAACGACTTCAACCGTTTCGGCCGCACCTACACCGTGCGTGTCCAGGCCGATGCGCCCTTCCGCGCCCAGCCCGAGCATATCGGTCAGCTCAAGGTGCGCTCGACGACGGGCGAGATGATCCCACTCAGCGCGGTGCTCAATGTGCGCACCGATTCCGGCCCGGAACGCGCCATGCGCTATAACGGCTTCCTCTCGGCCGACATCAATGCCGGCGCGGCTCCGGGCTTCTCCTCGGGCCAGGCGCAGGAGGCGGTGGAGCGCATCGCGAAGGAGACCCTGCCCAAGGGCTTCGCTTTCGAATGGACCGAACTGACCTATCAGGAGATCCTGGCCGGCAACTCGGCGGTGATCGTCTTCCCCGTCGCGATCCTGCTCGTCTTCCTCGTGTTGGCGGCGCAGTACGAGAGCATGACGCTGCCCATCGCGATCCTGCTGATCATCCCGATGGGCCTGCTCGCGGCGCTGACCGGGGTCTGGCTCTCGGGCGGGGACAACAACGTCTTCACCCAGATCGGCCTCGTCGTGCTGGTCGGACTATCGGCCAAGAACGCGATCCTGATCGTCGAATTCGCGCGCGAGCTGGAATTCGAGGGCAGAACGCCGGTCGACGCGGCGATCGAGGCCAGCCGCCTGCGCCTGCGCCCGATCCTGATGACCTCGCTCGCCTTCGTCATGGGCGTGGTGCCGCTGGTCATCTCGACCGGGGCCGGCGCCGAGATGCGGCAGGCGATGGGCATCGCGGTCTTCTCCGGCATGATCGGGGTCACCGCCTTCGGCATCTTCCTGACGCCGGTGTTCTACGTGCTGATGAGGAAGCTCGCGGGCAACCGCCCGCTTGTGCGGCACGATATCGAGACGCCGCTCCTGCAAGCTGCGGAGTGACGAGGCGAGCCCGCTTGCGATACGCGGCGCGCAGAGCTTGCGCTGCGTATCGTCGTCCCGACCGCGGATCGCCCGGCGGCCGGTTCAACTCAGCGCCACTTCGGCGATCACGCCGCCGCCCGGGCGGTTGGCCAGCGTCAGCTTTCCGCCGATCGCCGCGGCGAGTTGCTGGGCGATGGCGAGCCCGAGGCCGGTTCCGCCCGTCTCGCGATTGCGGGATTGTTCGAGCCGGTAGAAGGGCTGCAGGACCGCTTCGAGCTGATCGGCGGGAATGCCGGGTCCGCGATCGAGGACGAGGATTTTCAGCCTTCCGTCCGGCGTCTTCTCGAGCTGGATCTCCGCCGCTCCGGCGAATTTCAAGGCATTGTCGATCAAATTGGTGAGGATACGCCGCAAGGCATGCGGGCGCGTCACCACGACGGCGTCGATCGTCGCGGGCATCGTGACCGCCTTGCCGGTGTCCTGATAGTCGAAGGCGATGCTCTCGACGAAGGAGCCGAGATCGATGCGCGCCGGCTTCTCGGCATCGCCATGGGCACTTTTCGCATAGGCGACGCCTTCACGCACGAGCCGCTCGATCTCCGAGAGATCGTTGACGAGCTTGTCCTTCTCCGGCCCCTCCTCCGCCATCTCGGCGCGCAGCTTCATGCGCGTGATCGGTGTCTGGAGGTCGTGCGAGATCGCGGCGAGGATCTGGACGCGCTCCTGCAGGTAATGCGCGATCCGGTCCCGCATCGCATTGAAGGCGGTCGCCGCATAGGCGACCTCGGCCGGGCCACTCTCCGCGAGCCGCTCCCCCTTGCGATTGGGGTCGAGGGTCTCGGCCGCACTGGCCAGCCGCAGCAGCGGCCTGATCGCCAGCCGGACCGCGAGCCAGGTGCAGAATACGAGAAGGAAGAGCTGGGCGAGGAGCACATAGGGCAGCCAGGTCGCGAGCGGCATCAGCTCCGGCAGCATGTCGATCGTCACCTGCGATCCGTCAGTGAGCGTGACATGAGCCTGCAGATGCTCACGCTCGCCCGGGATGCTTTCGACGCTGACCGGGAAGCGCTTGCCGGCCGCGACATTGATGGTCTCAGCGACTTCCGCCGCGCGCCGGCTGAGTTCGGGGACACCGGGCAATCCCGGCCCGAGCTCGTAGCGATAGGTACGCCGGGCCAGCAGGCCGAGCCATTGCGGGCGCTCTTCCGGCGGCAGACGGTCGAGCAGGGCGATCGAGGTGGCGACGTCGTTCTCCAGCGTCGTATACATCGTCGCCTTCGCGCTCATGGTGCGTTCGTAGAACTGCAGGCTGAACGACAGGGCGTGTGCGATCGCGAGGCCGGCGAACAGGATGAGGAAAAGCCGCCAGCGCAGCGTGCGAGGCAGGTGCAGGTACCCGCCGATACGGGCGGCGGCGCTCATTGCCGCGCCGTCACGATCTCGACCGGCATGGCGAGGACATAGCCTTCGCTGCGCACGGTCTTGATATAGGCGGGCTCGCGCGCATCGTCGCGCAGGCGCTGCCTGACACGGCTGACGAGCAGGTCGATCGAGCGGTCGAAGAGCTCCGCCTCGCGGCCCTGGGTGAGGTTGAGGAGCTGGTCGCGGGAGAGCACGCGCTGCGGATGGTCGAGGAAGACCCGCAGCAGGCGGTATTCCGCACCGCTCAGCGCCACCGCAGTGCCTTCCTTGTCGAGCAGATGGCGGGCGGTGGTGTCGAGCTGCCAATCGCCGAAGGCAATGAGCTGGCCGGCTTCCGTCACCTGCAGATTGGGCGGCAGCATGCGCGTGCGGCGCAGAATGGCCTTGATCCGCGCCAGCAGCTCGCGCGCGACGAAGGGTTTCGCCAGATAATCGTCGGCGCCCATCTCCAGCCCGACGATCCGGTCGGTATCGTCGCTGCGCGCGGTCAGCATCAGGATCGGCGTGGTCTTGTGCCTGCCCGCGCGCAATTCACGGCAGAGCACGAGCCCGTCATCGCCCGGCATCATCAGATCGAGAACGATGAGATCGACGCGGTCGGCGTCGAGAAAGGCGCGCATCTGCCGCCCGTCTGCGGCAGTCGTCACGCGCAGCCCGTTCTTCTTCAGGTAGCTCGAGACGAGATCCCGGATCTCCCGGTCATCGTCGACGACGAGCACATGGTCGATGTGGTCCATCAGCAAGGCTTCCGGCTTCTGTCGTGGTAGAAATAGCAGAGCCTCGGCGGTTTGCTCGGGCCTTCCGCGGGAGAATTGTAAGCGCGTGTATCGGCTCTCCGCCCCGATACCGGCGCGGACAATGTTCCCGTCGAACCTCTCGCCTCCTTTCGGCAGGGTGCCGGGGAGCACGCAGCCGCCTCGGTCGGTTTGCCTGGCTTCATCGCCTCCAGCGAACAGGAAGGAAGCTTCAATGCGCAAGGGTTTCATCTCGGCCGTCATCGGCGCGCTCGTGCTGCCGATCGCGGGCACATGTTCTGCCGTCGAAGCCGCGGCCATCCGCAACATCGTCATCGTCCACGGCGCCTTCGCGGACGGCTCCGGCTGGCGCAAGGTCTCGGACAGGCTGGTCGCGAGGGGCTACAACGTCACCGTCGTGCAGCAGCCGCTGACCTCGCTCCAGGACGACGTCGCCGCGACTCGTCGTGCGCTGGCGCTGCAGGATGGGCCGGCGATCCTGGTCGGGCACAGCTATGGCGGCATGGTCATCAGCGATGCCGGCAACGACCCGAAGGTCGCGGGGCTGGTCTATATCGCCGCCTTCCAACCGGAAAAGGGCGAGAGCCTGGCGAAGCTCGCCGGCAGCAAGCCGGTGCCGAATGCTGCGCCCGACGCGATCAAGGCGACGGCGGACGGCTATCTCTATCTCGATCCGGCGCGTTTCGCTGCGGTCTTCGCGGCCGATCTGCCCAAGGCGGAAGCCGCGTTCCTCGCCCATTCGCAGGTGTTCGCCGCGCAGGCGGCCTTCGCCACCGAGGCCGGCGAGCCGGCCTGGAAGAGCAAGCCGAGCTGGGCGCTGGTGGCGAGCGACGACCGCTCGATCAATCCCGCGCTCGAACGCGACATGGCAACGCGGGCCGGCAGCACGGTGCGGGAGGTGGCCGCGAGCCACGCCGTCTATGCCTCGAAGCCGGCCGAGGTCGCGGAGCTGATCGCCGAGGCGGCCGGAGCCGTGTCCCGGTAGCGGCAGAGCACCCGGCGAGCGTTACGACCGCTCGCCCGGCGCCGTTGCTACAGAGCGTTACAGATCGGCCTCTCGGAGAAATATCGGAGATACGTCGCTGGGGCTGAGTGCTGGTGCATTCGGCGGAGGCCTCGAAAGAAGCGCCACCGCCGCCTTTGAGAGGACCAGCCATGACCTTGTTCGTCATCTCCTATCTCGCCGGCGTGCTGACGATCCTCAGCCCCTGCATCCTTCCCATCCTGCCGTTCGTCTTCTCGCGCGCCGACCAACCTTTCATCCGCAGCTCCCTGCCGATGCTGATCGGCATGGCGCTGACCTTCGCGAGTGTCGCCAGCCTCGCCGCCATCGGCGGAAGCTGGGCCGTGCAGGTGAACGAGGTCGGGCGCGATGCGGCGCTTGCTCTGCTCGCGCTGTTCGGTGTCGCGCTCGTCTCACAGCGGGCGGCCGCAATCTTCACCCGTCCCATCGTCGCGCTCGGCCAGCGGCTTTCCGCGAGCGACGAAGCGGGAGCCCGTTCCGTTGGCGGCTCGCTTCTGCTCGGCGTCGCGACCGGGCTGCTCTGGGCACCATGCGCGGGCCCGATCCTGGGCCTCGTGCTGACCGGCGCCGCGCTGCACGGAGCCTCATCCGAAACGGCTTTGCTGCTGGCCGCCTATGCTGCGGGTGCCGCAACCTCGCTCGCGCTGGCGCTCCGGGCCGGTGGTCAGGTCCTTGCCGCGCTGAAGCGTTCGCTCGGGGTTGGCGAGCGTGTTCGGCAGGGCGTCGGCGTCGCTGTTCTCGCGAGCGTGCTGGCGATCGGCTTCGGCCTCGATACGGGCTTCCTGACCCGGCTCTCCTTCGCCGGCACCGTCGGCATCGAGCAAAGGCTGCTGGATGCGCTCGGTCCGCGTCGGGCCGAGGCCGGACAGCCCCGCACGGCAGAGAATGCCTCTCAGCCCTATCGCAGCAATCTGCCGGATTATGGTGCGGCCCCCGGCCTCGACGGCGCGACCGGCTGGCTCAACGCGGATCCGCTGGGCGCCGAGCAGCTCCGCGGCAAGGTCGTGCTGGTCAATTTCTGGACCTATTCCTGCATCAACTGCATCCGCACCCTGCCTTATGTCCGCGCCTGGGCGGAAAAGTACAGGGACCAGGGCCTTGTCGTGGTCGGCGTCCATACCCCGGAGTTCGCCTTCGAGAAGAAGGTTGAGAACGTCCGGCAGGCGATCGCCCGCTTCGGCATCGTCCACCCGGTCGCGGTCGATAACGACTTCCGGATCTGGCGCGCCTTCCGCAACAGCTACTGGCCAGCGCTCTACTTCGTCGATGCGCAGGGGCATATCCGCCACAGCCAGTTCGGCGAAGGCGGCGAGGCGCGTTCGGAGCGGGTCATTCAGGACCTCCTTGCCGAAGCAGCCGGCCGTCGCGAGGCTCAGGCGGAGCTCGTAACCCCACTCGCGCCGGGAGCCCAGGCCCCGGCGGATCTCGGCAATATTCGCTCGGGCGAGGGCTATCTGGGTTATCTGAAGGCTGCGGGCTTCGCCTCGCCCGAAGGCGTCGCGGGCGACCGGCCGCAGAACTACAGCGTCAGGAAGCTGAGGCTCAATCAATGGGGCCTGACCGGCAATTGGACGATCGCCGGGGAGAGCGCCGGTCTCGGACGCGCTGGCGGCGGCATCGCCTATCGCTTCAGCGCGCGGGATCTTCACTTGGTGCTCGGGCCCGGTCCGGGCGGCAAGCCGGTGCGGTTCAAGGTCGCGATCGACGGGGCCGCGCCCGGTGCCGACCATGGCGCCGATGTTGACGCGGAGGGCAACGGCACGGTCTCGGAAACGCGACTCCACCAGCTCGTCCGCCAGACCGGCGATGTCAGGGAGCGCCTCTTCGAGATCCACTTCCTCGATCCGGGCGTGGAGGCCTACGCCTTCACCTTCGGCTGAGAGCTGAAAGCAAAGGCCCCGCTGCAAAGCGAGGCCTTTGTCAGCGAGCCATATGAAGGAAAAGCGGCCCCGAGGGGACCGCTTTCACAAGAGAGATCGGACGGGAGACAGAAACGGGAGGCGCTCGACGCCTCCCTCGCAGTTCCTCAAAGCTTGTCGGCGTCGATCACCGCCCGGGCAAACTCCAGCGGCGCCTCCTGCGGCGGGTTGTGGCCGATGCCGCCCTTGAACAGCCGGTGCTCGTACTTGCCGGTGAAGCGCCTGGCATAGGCCGCGGGTTCGGGATGCGGCGCGCCATTGGCGTCGCCCTCGATGGTGATCGTCGGCACGCCGATGCTCGGGAAGGTGGCGAGCTTCTGTTCCAACGCGTCGAACTGCGCTTCGCCCTGCGCCAGGCCGAGCCGCCAGCGGTAGTTGTGGATGGAGATCGCGACATGGTCGGGATTGTCGAAGGCCGCCGCCGAACGCGCGAAGGTGGCGTCGTCGAACTTCCACTGCGGCGAGGCGAGCTCCCAGATCAGGCGGGCGAAGTCATGGGTGTACTTGGCGTAGCCGGCCGCGCCTCGCTCGGTGGCGAAGTAGTACTGGTACCACCATTGCAGCTCGGCCTTGGGCGGCAGCGGCGCCTTGTTCAGCTCCTGACTGCCGATGAGGTAGCCGCTGACCGAGACCATCGCCTTGCAGCGCTCGGGCCAGAGCGCGGCGACGATGTTGGCGGTCCGCGCCCCCCAGTCATAGGCGGCGATCACGGCCTTCTCGATCTTCAACGCATCCATGAAGGCGATGATGTCGGTTGCCAGCGCTGCCTGCTGGCCGTTGCGCGCGGTCCCGGCCGAGAGGAAGCGGGTACTGCCATAGCCGCGCAGATACGGCACGATCACCCGGTATCCGGCCTTCGCCAGGATCGGGGCGACATCGACATAGCTGTGAATGTCGTAAGGCCAGCCATGTAGCAGCAGCACCGGCGGGCCGTCCGCCGGGCCGTCCTCGGCGTATCCGACGTTGAGAACGCCGGCGTCGATCTGCTTCAACGCGGCGAAGGTCGTGTGCTGGCCGGCTCCGGCAGCCGCCGGGGAGGGCGAGCGAGTCTGGGCGCTGGCGCCGCTCACGGCGCCCAGCTGTGCAAAGGTGGCTACGAGCGCCAGCGTGCTCAGGAAGCTGCGGCGGGGCTGATCGATCTGGTCCGACATGGTTCTGTTCCTGATTGCGTGGATAGCAAGGGGAGTGAGCCTGTCCGCTGTATCCGCGCTGTGTCCGCCAGCGTCGGATTTGCAAGCCTGCGTAGAGACCGGTGCCTCCGATACGAACGGATACAAACCGTCCGCCATCCGCGGCGGCGGGCGAGCGCTGCCGGAAGATCATTGTATCGCACTGTATCGCGGCGGAGAAAGCCGACGTTTCCTTGCATATGGGCCGATCCGCAAAACAAACCGGACATGTCGGCTTGAGAAGCCCTCGGTCGCCAGCCGCCGACAGGAGCGGCATCAGATGGAGAGTTTCCATGAGCAGGATCGAGAAGGTTCTCTATACCGGCAAGACCCGCACCACCGGCGGGCGCGACGGCGCCTCGCGCAGCTCCGACAGCCGGCTCGACATCAAGCTGTCGCCTCCGGGCAGCTCGGGAGCGGGCACCAATCCCGAGCAGCTGTTTGCCGCCGGTTGGTCGGCCTGTTTCATCGGTGCGATCGGCCTTGCCGCGGGCAAGCGCAAGGTCGCCCTGCCGGCCGATCTCGCTGTTGATGCCGAGGTCGATCTGGGCACGACGGACGGCGCCTATTTCCTGCAGGCGCGTCTGAACGTCAGCCTGCCGGGCCTCGCGCCGGAACTCGCGCGCGAGCTCGTGGAGGAGGCGCACCAGACCTGCCCCTATTCCAGGGCCACGCGAGGCAACATCGATGTCGAGTTGAGGGTCGCCTAGCCGCCGACCGCGAAGAGGCCAGCCTCGGCTGGCCTTTTTATCCGCTTTTGCCCTGCCGACGATCTCATGCCGTCTATCGTCTGAGAGGCTCAGATCTCTTTCGGCCGCAGCGAGATCGCCTCCCAGGCGGCGACGACAATCAGGATCGCGGTGGCGGCCAGGCTGAACGCAAGCGGCGGCAGCACGGCCGAGACGAGCGTGAGCAGAGCGAGCAGGCCTAGCCCGACGAGATGGGAGAGCGGGAACCAGCCAGCCGTCACCCGTTTGAACAGGAGATTGCCGAGCAAGTAGAAGGCCGGCCCCGCGGCCACGGCGATCGCCGTCTTGGCGTCGGTGTGGCCGAGCGGATGGGCGATCACCAACTCGTCGCCGACCGCCACGAGGATGATGCCGGCGACCAGCAGTACGTGCAGGTAGGTATAGGCGATGCGCGCGATCCGGCCGGGGTCGGAGGCGTGGGCAATGAGCTGGCTGCCGCGCTCGGCGCCGATATGGAAATAGATCCACCACATCGCGACCGAACTCACGAAGGAATTCAGGAATGCTGTCACGTTGACGCCGGTCACCGGCAGCTTGGCTGCGGTGGCACCGGTGATGAGGATCGATTCACCCAGCGCGATGATGATGAAGAGCGCGCAACGCTCGGCCAGGTGGCCGCCCTCGACATTCCAGTCAGTGGTCTGCGAGCGGCCGAGGCCGAAGACCTGGAAGCCAAGCGCCGGACCGGCATATTCGATGCCGAGCGCGACTATCCAGAGCCCGAAGCGCAGATTGCCTTCGCACAGCCCGCCGGCGATCCAGAACAGGGCGGAGACCGCGAGCCAGATCGTGATGCGCTGGAAATTGCGATAATTCGCGGGTGAGGCGTTCTTCAGGCTCGCCATGGTGAAAAGCGAGCGGCCGAGCTGGATCGCGACATAGGCGCCGGCAAAGGCGAGGCCGTTCGATCCGAAGGCTTCCGGCACCGAGCAGGACAGGACGAGACCGAACAGCATCAGCACGAACAGCATGAGCCTGACCGGCGCCTGTTCGGGGTCGAGCCAGTTCGTCACCCAGCTCGTGTAGATCCAGACCCACCAGACGGCACCGAGCAGAAAGGCGGCCTGGGCCAGCCCGAGCGCGCTGAAATGCTCGAGCAGCGTGTGCGAGATCTGGGTGATGGCGAAGACGAAGACCAGGTCGAAGAACAGCTCGACGTAAGCGACCCTCGCATGCTGGTGTTCGACGCGCTCCCTAAGCAGCGCGCCGGGCTTGGCGCTTCGCGTCATCTCATGCCTCGCTCAACCTTCGATCCCACGCTCGCCGTCATCCCGGACAAGCCGGGATCCGCGATCCAGTGCCGGAGGGCTTCCAAGAAGGGTTCAGGCATGGATCCCGGGTCTCCCTACGGTCGCCCGGGATGACCGTGCGAGGACCCGAAAGGCTTCGGCTTGCAATCAGCCTGTCCCGCGGCTGCCGCCGCCGTCAATGGCGGAAGTGGCGGTGTCCGGTGAAGACCATGGCGAGGCCGGCCTCGTCTGCTGCCCTGATGACCTCGTCGTCGCGCATCGAGCCGCCGGGCTGGATCACCGCGGTGGCGCCCGCTTCCGCCGCCGCGAGCAGGCCGTCGGCGAAGGGGAAGAAGGCATCGGAGGCAACGACAGAGCCCTTGGCGAGGCTCTCGGCCACGCCTGCCGCCTTCGCCGCCTCGGCCGCCTTCCAGGCAGCGATGCGCGAGGAATCGACACGGCTCATCTGGCCGGCGCCGATGCCGACCGTGGCGAGATCCCTGGCATAGACGATGGCGTTCGACTTGACGTGCTTGGCGACGCGGAAGGCGAAGCGCAGATCGGCAAGCTCGCGCTCGCTCGGCTGGCGCTTCGTGACGACCTTGAGCTCCATGTCGTCGACGACGGCGTTGTCGCGCGACTGGGCGAGGAAGCCGCCGGAGACGGTCCGGAGCGCAAGGCCGGGCGCGCGGACATCCGGCAGGCCGCCGGTGAGCAGCAGGCGCAAATTCTTCTTGGCGGCGATCATGGCGATCGCCTCCTCGTCAGCGTCGGGAGCGATGATGACCTCGGTGAAGACCTCGACGATCTTCTTGGCGGCGGCCGCATCGAGCTTGCGGTTCAGCGCCACGATGCCGCCGAAGGCCGAGACCGGGTCGCAGGCGAGCGCACGCTCATAGGCCTCGAGCAACGAGCCGCCGGCCGCGACGCCGCAGGGGTTGGCGTGCTTGACGATGACGCAGGCCGCCGAGGCCTTCGGATCGAACTCGGCGACGCATTCGAAGGCCGCATCGGTGTCGTTGATGTTGTTGTAGGAGAGCTGCTTGCCCTGGACCTGCCGCGCGGTCGAGACGCCCGGGCGATTCTCCGGGGTGCGGTAGAAGGCAGCCCATTGATGCGGGTTCTCGCCATAGCGCATGGTCTCGGCGAGCGCGCCGCCGAGCGCGCGGAAGGCCGGGGCGGTATCGCCGAGCTCGTTGGCGAACCAGTTCGAGATCGCGGCATCATAGGCCGCCGTGCGGGCATAGGCCTTCTGCGCGAGCTTGCGGCGCAGCGTCAGCGTGGTCGCGCCCTTCTGCGCCTCCAGGTCGGCGAGCACCGAGGGGTAGTCCGCCGGCTCGACCACCACGGCGACGTCGTGATGGTTCTTCGCCGCGGCGCGGATCATCGCCGGGCCGCCGATATCGATGTTCTCGATGCAGTCGTCATAGGATCTGCCGGCTGCGACCGTTGCTTCGAAGGGGTAGAGGTTCACGACCAGCAGGTCGATCGGCTGGATGCCGTGGCCGAGCATGGAGGCCTGGTGCTCGGGATGCGAGCGGATGGCGAGCAGGCCGCCATGGACCTTCGGATGCAGCGTCTTGACGCGGCCATCCATCATCTCGGGGAAGCCGGTGAGGTCGGAGACGTCGCTGACCGGCAGACCGGCCTCGGCGATCGCCTTGGCGGTGCCGCCGGTCGAGACCAGCGCGATGCCGAGCTTGTGGAGGGCGCGCGCGAAGTCGATCAGTCCCGTCTTGTCGGAAACGGAAAGGAGAGCGCGTTCGACGCGGCGAAGTTCATTCGGCATCGGGGTTCTGGTCCGGCTTGGATTGCAGGGAAGGCAGTTCTTGGGCAGACGCGCGCGGGCTATCATGCTGCGCCGCGAAAGGCAAAGCTCTGCGTCGCAGAACCGTCACGCGTCGGGAGCGGGCTCGGCGGATTCGCGTTCGGCAATGGCCGCGGCCACCGTCTTGCCGGCGCGCGGATTGGCGGTGCTGATCCGGGTGAGGCGCCAGGTGATCCGCGGCGCGGCGGCGGCGTCGAAGGCGACGACGAGCTGCTCCGTGCGCCGTCTGCCGTCCGAAGCGGCCAGGAAGATGCTCTCCTCGAGCACGATCGGCAGCCCCCCGGCCTCGAAGCTCCAGACCTCGCCGGAAGCGAGCGCCAGCAGCGCGCCGCTGCCCTCGCGGACGAGGCTGGCACGGACATTGGGGTGAAGATGAAAGCGGGCCGCGGCCGGCAGCGTTTCGCGCATTCCGCTCAGCGCGACCTCGTCCTCGCCCGAAAGCGTGGATCCGTCCTGGGCGAGCAGGAGGCGGCGGGTGTGGATCGCGCCGATGCTGCGGCGGTAGCCGTCATGGCTCGCGACCCATTCCGGACCGTCGGCGCCGTCCTGGCGTGCGACGCGGACATCGCGCGGCCCGGAGACGATCCGCATCTCGCCGAGAACCATGCCGAAATTCGCACTGGAGCGATCGTCGAGAACGAGGGCGGAGTGGGCGGCGGTGCTGCGCGCCGCGAGCCGCAGTTCCGGCGGACCGAAGCGGCTGGCGCCGCAATTGACGATGATGCGCTGCGCGCCGCTGGAAAATTCGAAGGCGAGGCAGCCGGCATGGGCCTCGATCGAATAGGCGCCGTGCGGCGGTGCGCCGGCATCGGCGACGACGACGCTGCGCCCCGCGGCGAGACGGCTATAGCCGGAATAGGCGGCATGCTCGGTCGGGCGGCCGCGCGCGTCGTCATAGGCTGCGAGCGTCGCCATCAGGTCGGGTGCGGTCGTGCCCATGCCGTTGAACAGGGCAAGTGAACCGTCGCCGTGCCGGAACAGGCGCAAATGCGGCATCATCCGCTCGATCGCGGTCAGCACGCCGCGCGGCGGCTCGAGCCCGCGCGCCGCGAAAGTCTCCCGCAGCGGCAGCAGGTCGAGGAGAAGTTCGACGAGCAGGCGCGGATTGCGCGAGAGATGGCCGCCGTCGGGCAGGATCTGTTCGTCCAACTCGTCGGAAAGCATCGTCTCGGCGCGGCGGCGGCGGGCGTCCTGCCCATCGAGGCAGATTGCGGCGAGGGTGACTGCGATCAGCGTGTTCAGCCGGTCGACCCCTTCCACAGCGCCGGCAAGCGCGAGGCTCAAACGGTCGGCCAGACGTGCGACATGGCGCAGGAAGCGCTCGTAGAAGACGTGATCGGCACCTTCCAGCAGGAGAGGCGAGTGAGAGAGGAGCGCGATCAGGCGGCGGGCGGCCACGGCCGGGCGGCGGGCGATGTCATGCCGCTCGCGGCGCCTGGCGATGAAATCCTCGACGAGGCTGCGGGCATTGGCGCGGGCGATCGCGGTGTCGGCTGCACGCATGTGGCGCAGCCAGCCGAAGCCGTACAGAGCCTCGGCCCAGGCGTCGCTCGGCGGCTCGACATCGAAGGGCGATTCGCCGTGGCTGCGCAGGGTGCGGCCGGCGAAGCTGTAGTAGCCGGCGTAGAAATCGCCGGCGGTCGTCGGATCGGCAGTGCGCAGATCATGCGGCGCGAAGAGGAGACGGGTCGGGGTGCTGCGCCCAAAGGGCCAGAGCTTGCGCGTCGCGCCGACGAACTGGCCACGGGTCCGCCGCGCCGCCCGTCCGATCGCGGCCTGGGCCAACCCCCGTCGCTCAGACCAGCCGCTCAAAACCCCCGTATGCTCCGTCCCCGGGCGCGGCCCGATGCCGCGCGGATAGTACCAGCGGAGCCGCGCCGTCCCAGCGCGCGAATCCTTGCCCCGTCATAGCCTGATCAGGCGGCTTGCGTAAAATCCCGCCCATCCGGAGAGGCGCGGGGATTCGCCCTTCAACTGGTGCGGCAGGGTCCGGATATCACCGTTTGCGTCGATTGCTTCTGCCAAACCGCCGATTTCGGCCGCCTCGACGGGTTTACGACGAAACTGGGGATGACGGACGAGAAAGGCGGCGATCTGCGCTTCGCCCTCGGCGGCTTCGAGCGAGCAGGTGCAGTAGACCAGCCGTCCGCCGGGCTTCGTCAGGGCGGCGGCCGCATCGAGCAGGCGCGCCTGCAGGCCGGCGAGCCGGTCGCGATCCTCCGGCAGCTTGGTCCAGGCGACGTCCGGGTGGCGGCGGATCGTGCCGGTCGCGCTGCAGGGCGCGTCGAGCAGAACGGCGTCGAAGGGTTCGGCCTTCCAGGTCGAGGCATCGGCAGTGGCGACATTCGCCGTCAGGCCGAGGCGGGCGAGATTGGTCTTCAGACGGCGCAGGCGCGGCGCCGAGCGATCCAATGCCGTCACATCGGCGCCAGCGACGGCGATCTGGGCGGTCTTGCCGCCGGGCGCGGCGCAGAGATCGGCGATGCGCTCGCCGGGTTGCGGCGCCAGCAGCTTCACCGGCAGCGCGGCGGCGGCGTCCTGCACCCACCACTCGCCCTCATCGTATCCGGGCAGCCCGGCGATGGCCTGCCGCTCGCGCAGCCGGACCGAGCCCGTCGGCAGGGCGATGCCGCCGAGAGCCTCGGCCCAGCGGGCGGGGTCGGCCTTGACGGTGATGTCGAGCGGCGGCTCCTCGCGATGGCTGGCGGCGATCGCGGCGGCGGTATCCTTGCCATAGGCGACGCGCCAGCTCTCGGCCAGCCAGGCAGGTGTGTCGCGGAAGGCGTCCATCTGCGTCTCGGCCAGGATCGCGTCACGCTCACGCACCAGCCGGCGCAACAGCGCGTTCCCCAACGCGGCATAACGGGCCGAGCGCGGGTCTTCGTGCAGATGCCGAATCGCGAGATCGACGGCGGCATGGTCGGGTACGTCGAGGAAGAGAATCTGTGCCGCTGCCGCCGTCACGATCGGCTCGAAGAGACCGGACCGCTGTGGGCTGCCCCGTTCAAGGCGGGCATCGACCGCGTGCTGGATCGTGCCCAGCCGGCGGAAGGCGGTGACGGCGATAGCGCGGGCGAGCCCGGCATCGGCGGCATCCAGGCCCGAATCCGGCAGCAGCCGCTCGAAGGTCTCGTCGAGCGCGACGTGGGCGCGCAGCACCTCGTCGATGACATCCGCGGCGAGGCGGCGCGCCGCGAGGCCGGGCGCATTGTCGCGCTTCGGGGCCGCCGCCTGCGGGCGGGGGCGCGAGGGGACGTGACCGGCCATCTCAGCCCCAGGGCCCGCGCTGGTGCGGCGGGTTGTCCCAAGAGCTGCCGCCGGCCTGGCCCCAGGGGCCGTTGCCGGCCTGGGCGGCGAACCCGGCTCCGGCAGCGCCGGTGCCGACGCCCATGATACGGGCCTGCTCCATCAGCGCGGCGATGCGGTTGCCGGTGTCGGGGTGGGTCGAGAACAGATTATCCATGCCGCCGCCGGTCAAGGGATTGATGATGAACATGTGCGCCGTAGCAGGCTTGGCCTCGGCTGTCTCGTTGGGAATGTGCTGGACGCCCGCCGCGATCTTGGCCAGCGCATCGGCGAGCCAGACCGGATTGCCGCAGATCTGCCCACCGAGCTTGTCAGCCTCGTACTCGCGCGAGCGCGAGATCGCCATCTGGATCAGGGCGGCCGCCATCGGCGCGAGGATCGACAGCAGGATCTGGACGATGAAATTCGGGCGGTTGTCGCGCGAGCCGAAGAACATGCCGAAGGTGACGAGCGAGGAGATCGCGCCGGCAAAGGTCGCGGTGATCGTCATGGTCAGCGTGTCGTGGTTCTTGATATGCGCGAGCTCATGCGCCATCACGCCGGCCAGTTCCTCATAGGTCAGCGTGCGCAGGATGCCTGTCGTCGCGGCGACGGCCGCGTTCTCGGGGTTGCGGCCGGTGGCGAAGGCGTTGGGCTGGTCCTCCTGGATCAGATAGACCCGCGGCATCGGCATGTTGGCGCGGGCGGCGAGGTTGCGGACCATGCCATAGAGCTCGGGCGCGCTGCGCTCATCGACCTCCTGGGCATTATGGGCGGCGAGCGCCAGCCGGTCGGAATTCCAGTAGCTGAAGAGATTGGTGCCGGCGGCGAAGATCAGCGCGATCAGCATGCCGCTACTCCCGCCCAGCAGGTAGCCGACGCTGAGAAACAGCGCGGTCAAACCCGCCATCAGCATGCCGGTCCTGACGTAGTTCATCGTATTCCCTTCGCTTGCCGGTACGAAAAAAGGGCGGATTACCCTCGCGAATGCCGGTTTCCTGCCTTATGTGGTGGGCATCGGCCCAATCCTGCAAGTCCGGGCCAAGAGCATTTTCGAGCGAAGTGGACGCCGGTTCGCGTGAAGAAAATGCGAAAAGGCAAAAACTTGGAGATGTTCCGCATGCCGGAAAAAGCCAGCGATGCCACGCCCGCACCTGCCATGACGGAGAAGGTGCTCTCGCCGGCGGCCAAGCGTGCTCTGGCCGAGGCCGAGGCACGCCGCGCCGCGATCGACGCCCATGCGGCGGAAATCGCCGGCCAGCGCGAAGTCAATGGGCGCGGCGGGCTGGACCCCGTGCGTTACGACGATTGGGAGGTGAAGGGCATCGCCAGCGATTTCTGAGAAGAGACCGCGAAAGGGAGTCTCTGTCGCCTCAATCGGCGCGAAGCTGATACACGGCGTTGCCGTTCAGGAATGCCGAACCCCGGTTCACCGAGCCGTCCCTCTGAAACATGACGTTCAGGTTTTCCATGAGGCAACTCGTGCCCGAGAAGCTCGCGGTGAGCACCGAGCATTCCCGCGCCGCCTGGCTGTAAAGTATTTTTCTAGCCTTCTCGGTGGCCGCCAGGTCTCCGGCTTCGCCATCGATCTCAATGCGAAAGTTTACGTTGATTCGTGTGGGCTGCCCGCGTCCGACCGACTGAGCGGCAAGGGGTGAGCTGGGGTTCGGCGTTTGCGCCCAAACGTCGAGATTCTGCATGAGGTAGCATGAGGCCGCTATGATGAGCGTGAGAAACAGTTTCGGCTTCATGGCACCTTCCTCTCGAACGCATCTCTTCTAGCAGCGTCGATACGAAAACCTCATGACTTCACTGCGTTATGGTTTATGTCGGGTCCGTTTGCAGGTGGCGGCGATTGCCAACTGCTTTCGGCTGCCAGAGGGAGGCAGCCAATAGGAGCCGATCATGACGAATGACGACCAGCGGCTCGCCGCCCTGCGCCGCCTTCTGGCGGAGGCCCATGACAAGCTCGGACTGAAGCTCGGCTTCCGGCTCTGGGACGGCAGCTCCGTGCCCGCCTCCTGGCCCTCTGACGGGCTCGCCATCGCCGTCGCCGATGCCGGCGTGCCGGCCGCGCTGATCCGCAAGCCCAAGCTCGACACGCTGCTCAATCTGCATATCACCGACCGCATCTCGATCCAGAACGGCTCGATCTTCGATCTCGCGGCGGCGCGCCCCGATGGCAAGGTCGGCAAGCTCGCGCGCAACATCCCGAAGAGTGCCGTCTTCGACGTTATCAGGCGCTTCGTCTTTGCGCCCGGAAAGGCCGAGGCCGCCGTTAGCCACCGCAAGGGCGACGAGATCGCGCGTGACGGCGCCCCGGCCACCAACAAGGCCAACATCGCCTATCATTACGACGTCTCGAATAATTTCTACCGGCTCTTCCTCGACGAGGAGATGGTCTACACCTGCGCCTATTTCACCGAGGATCACGGCGATCTGGAACGGGCTCAGCGCGACAAGCTCGACATGATCTGCCGGAAGCTGCGCCTGAAGCCGGGAGACCGTTTCCTCGACATCGGCTGCGGCTGGGGCGCGCTGGTCTGCCATGCCGCGCGCTATTACGGCGTCGAGGCCCATGGCGTGACGCTGGCGGAGGAACAGCTCGCCTTGGCGCGCGAGAAGGTCGAAAAGCTCGGGCTTCAGGGCAAGGTCACGCTCCATCTCAAGGACTTCACCCAGATGGAGGGGGAATTCGACAAGATCTCCTCGATCGGCATGTTCGAGCATGTCGGCATCCGCAATCATCCGTCCTATTTCCAGGCGGTGAACCGGCTACTGCGGCCGCGCGGGCTCTATCTGCATCATTGCATCTCGCGGCGCGCCAAGAAGACCGAGAAGGCCTTCAACAAGATGCCGGCGGAATACCGTGCGCTGGTGCGCTACATCTTCCCGGGCGGTGAGCTCGACCATCTCGGCATGTCGATCGCCAATCTCGAGCGCCACGGCTTCGAAATCCACGATGTCGAAGGCTGGCGCGAACACTATCAGCGCACGACGCGGCTATGGTGGGAAAGGCTCGCGGCGAACAAGGCGAAGGCCGAGGCCGAGATCGGCCCGGAGCGGACGCGGATGTGGCTGCTCTATCTCGCCGGCTGCTCGCTCGCCTTCGAGCGCGGCGGGGCGCTGGTCAACCAGACGCTGGTCTCGAAGCGGCGCAAGGGGCCGTCGGGCCTACCGCTGACGCGCGCAGACCTTTATCGCGACTGAGCGGCCCCCGGCCGGCGTGACGGCCGGCCATGCCGTTCATCCCTGCATATGCGGGTGGGAGTGCCCGGCTTGGGCCGGGCCATGACCTACTTCTTGACGAAGAGGTCGAGCTTTCCGTGATGTTCGGCCAGCAGGTAGTAGAAGGTCAGGCGGGATTTGGTCCGGTCTGCCTTCATATGCTCGCAGATCGCCTTGATCGAGCCGTCGAGATCGCCGGACTTCAGACCGAGTTTCTTCTTCAGGAAATTCTCGCGGACGCGGTCGACCTCGGCCGGGTCCGAGCAGGCGACGTAGCGGGTGTCGGGCTTGCTCATCACGAGCGCATAGGCCTTGGACATTCCGGCGAAGGCAGCATCGTTCAGTGGCTTCTTGGCGAACTTCTTCACGTCGGCGAGGTGATCCATCTGGTTGCCCCTTCCTGGCCCGTCGTGGCACGGGCGGTTGCGTGTCGCGGCCGGAGGTTAACGCGGTTCCCTTCGGGCGGCGAGGGGAAAAAGCGCGTGATTGCCGGCTTTTGGAGCGATTCGATGCGTCTTTCGTCGAAGCCCGGAATGCGTGGAGCGGATGGCGGGGCATTTGCCGATGTGGGTTGAGCGATCGGCGGCGTGGTGCTGCGATGCAGCATCCGCTGGAGCAACGCAATGAAGCCGACGATACTGATGGTGCCGCGCATGCCGGAGGCCCTGATCGCGCGGCTCAAGGAGAACTTCACCCTGCTGGGGCCGATGGAACGCTCTGCGCCGGACGCCTTGCCGCCTGGCGCGGAGCAGGCCGAGGCGCTGCTCACGATGGGAAGCCTCAGCACCGATGCCGCGCTGCTCGACGCGCTGCCAAGGCTCAAGCTGATCTGCTGCTATGGCACCGGGATCGAAGGCGTCGACCGTGCCCATGCCAAGGCGCGCGGCATTGCCCTCGCCAATGCCGGAGAGGCCAATGCCACTGGCGTGGCCGAGTTCGCGATGGGACTGTTGCTCGCCACCGCGCGGCAGATCCCGCAGGCCGACCGTTTCGTCAGGGCCGGGCGCTGGCAGGGCAATTCCGTCCAGCGCATGGCCTCGGTGCCGGGGCTGGCAGGGCGCAGGCTCGGCATCTACGGCCTCGGCGCGATCGGCAGCCGCATCGCGCGCCGCGCCGAGGCCTTCGAGATGGAAATCGGCTACCACAATCGCAGCCGGCGCGTTGATATGCCCTATCTCTATCACGACAGCCTGCTCGGCCTCGCCGACTGGGCGGACGTCCTCGTCGTCTCGGCCCGCGCCAGCGCCGAGAACCGCCATGCCGTCGATGCCGCCGTGCTGAAGGCGCTGGGGCCGCACGGGCATCTGGTCAACATCTCGCGCGGCATCGCGGTCGACGAGGGCGCGCTGTGCGCGGCGCTGGAGACCGGCGCGATCGCAGGCGCGGGGCTCGATGTCTACGAGCACGAGCCGCATGTCTCCGACAGGCTGAAGGCGCTCGACAATGTCGTGCTGACGCCGCACATCGCGGCCGCCTCGGACTCGGCTCAAGCGGCGCAGCAGGATGTCATGCTCGGCAATCTGCGGGCGTTCTTCGCCAGCGAACCGTTGCTCTCGCCCGTCACGATCTGAGAAGTCAGGGGAGAACGACCACCGGCGTGCCCATCTGGACGCGGGCGTACAGGTCGATCACGTCCTGATTATGCATGCGGAAGCAGCCATAGGAGGCGGCGGTGCCGATGGTGTTCGGCATGTTCGTGCCGTGAATGGCGTATTGTCCGCCGGGGCCGAGGCCGATGACGCGCGCACCCATCGGATTGCGCGGCGAGCCGCCGGGAATGACGTCGGGCAGGCGAGGATTGTCGCGCTTGACCTCGGACGGCGGAGCCCAGGCCGGGTCGACCTGCATCTCCTCGACATATTTGACGCCGCGCCATTGCTTGCCGGCCTTGCCGACCGCGATGGTGTAGCGAATAGCCTCGCCGGGAGAGACGACGAAATAGAGCTTCCGCTCGCCGGTGCGGATGATGATGGTGCCGGGCTCAAAGCGATCATCGCGCAGCCCGATGACGTCGCGTGCTTCGGCGCTGGTCAGGCCCGGCAGCAGCAAGGCTGCGGCGAGGCCGATGGCGGCAGCGTATCTGGCCATGGTCGAAACTCCCGTTCGGACGTGGACGGGGTTTAGTCCTCAGTCATGAAGCATGGGTTGAGCGATATGGTGAAGCCGGATTCAGGATGAAGGGCGGGTGAATCGCGATTCAGGCCGCAGGACGCGAGCGATGCTGCTGCGGCAGCAGGAACGGCAAGCCCGGGGCGGGCGCCCGGCTCAGGGTCAGGTCTACCTTGAACACCTGGCGTAGCAAGGCGTCGTCCAACGTCTTCGCCGGCGGCCCCTGCGCGATGATCTGCCCCTGGTCCATCACCACCAGATGGTCGGCATAGGTCACGGCGAGGTTGAGGTCGTGCAGGACGATCAGCACTGCGACGCCGCGGGCCGCGATGCTGCGCGCCATGTCGAGCAGGGCCAGCTGATGGCAGAGATCGAGGCTGGCGATCGGCTCGTCGAGGAAGAGCACCTGCCGCTCGGCGACGCTGCGGCCGGCCTCGAGCTGGCAGAGGACGCGGGCGAACTGCACGCGCTGCTGCTCGCCGCCCGAGAGCGTCTGATAGCGCCGGCCGGCAAGGTCGATCACCCCGGCGGCTGCGAGACTGTCTGCGACGATCGCCTCGCGGCGCTGGCGCGTCAGCGCCCGGCCTATGCCGTCGACGCCAAGGCTCGCGACCTCGTAGACGCTGAAAGGGAAGGCGAGGCGGGCATGCTGGGCCATGACGGCGCGCTGGCAGGCGAGGCGCCAGTGTGGCACCGCCGCCAGCGGCTCGCCGGACATGCGGATTTCCCCGCTGGCGGGCTTCGTCTCGCCGGTCAGGAGCTTGAGCAGGGTCGATTTTCCCGCGCCGTTCGGCCCGATCAGGATCGTGGTCGTGCCCCCGGCGAGCTGCAGGTTGGCGTCGGCGACGAGCCGGCGACCGCTGGCGGCGAAGCTCGCGCCATGGGCGGAGAGGATGGGTGTCGCTTCAGACATCGAGAGCGCTCGTGCGTCGCAGCAGCAGCCAGAGGAAGAAGGGCGCGCCGATCGTGGCGGTGACGATGCCGATCGGCAGCTCCGCCGGGACAACGATCAGCCGCGCGACGATGTCGGCGCCGACCAGCAGCATCGCGCCGCCGAGTGCCGAAAGCGGCAGCAGCAGCCGGTGATCCGGCCCGACGCAAAGCCGGATCAGATGCGGCACGACGATGCCGACGAAGCCGATCATTCCGGCCGAGGCGACGCTGGCGCCGACGGCGAGCGCGACCAGCAGGATCGCCAGCGCCTTGATGCGCTGGACGGGGATGCCGAGGTGATAGGCCTCGGCCTCGCCGAGCATCAGCCCGTTCAATCCGCGCGCCAGCAGCGGCATGGTCAGCAGCAGCGGCAGGATGATTGGCGCGACCACTGAGAGCTTGGTCCAGCTCGCACCGCCGAGGCTGCCGAGCGACCAGAAGGTCAGGTCGCGCAACTGCCGGTCGTCCGACATGAAGGCGAGCAGGCCGGTCAGCGCGCTCGCCATCGCACCGAGCGCGACGCCGGCCAGCAGCATGGTGGCGACCGAGGTCCGGCCGCCGCGCGTGGCGATGACATAGAGCGCCAGCGTGGAAACGAGGCCGCCGCAGAAGGCGCCAACGGGCAGGGCGGCGAAGGGCAGTTTCATCACAGTGCCCGCCAGGAAACTGTCCCCCAGCACGATGGTGGCGGCCGCGGCCAGGGCGGCGCCGCTGGAAACGCCGACGAGGCCGGGGTCGGCCAGCGGGTTGCGGAACAGGCCCTGCATCAGGGCGCCGGAGATGGCGAGGCCGGCGCCGACGAGCAGGCCGAGCAGTACGCGCGGCAGGCGGATGTTGAGTACGACGAGCGCATCGCGACCATCCAGCAGCGTGGCGTCGCCCGTCAGCTTTGCCATCAGGATTTCGGCGACGCGCCCGGGAGGAATCGAGATGGCGCCCTGGCCGATCGCGACGATGGCGATCAGCAGGCAGACCAGGGAGAGGCCGACGACGGCCAGCAGGCCGATGCGGCGCCTGCCGGCGATCAGCGTCGTCAGCGCGTTGGAAGCGATAGCGGGGGCGGGTGCCGCAAGCGTCACGGGGCGGCGGCCGTCTTCAGCGGCGGGATCGCCGCCTCCGGATAAATCGCGGCCATCAGATCGCGTGCCGCCATCGGCGTGCGCGGGCCGAAGCCGAGCAGATAGAGCCCGTCCATATGGACAAGCCGCTTGTCCTTGGCCGCGGGCGTCTGGGAGAATGACGGCATGGCGAAGAGTTCGTCGGGGGTGGTGTTGTGGGCGCTGCTGTTGCGCATCATCAGCACCATCTCGGGCGCGGCTGCGGCGATCGCCTCGTCCGTCATCGGCTTGTAGCCTTCGATCGCATCGGCGACGTTGATGCCGCCCGCCAGTGAGATGATCGCATCGGCCGAGCTGTTGCGGCCGCCGACGAGGGCGCGGCCATTCTGTAGCGAAAGCAGGAAGAGGACCCTTTTCTTCTTCGTCATGCCGGAGCGCAGTGTTGCCAACTCGTCGAACCGGGCCTTGGTCTGCGCCGCAAGGCGCTCGGCGGGAGCCGCAGCGCCGATCGCAGCCCCTATTGCGGCGATCTTCGTGGTGACGCCTTCCGGGGTCAGCCCGTCGTTGATGCGGGCGATCTTCACGCCGGATTCGTTCAGCAGCGAAACGGCGTCAGGCGGGCCAGCGCCGTCGATCAACATGATCAGCGAGGGCTTCAGCGAGAGGACGCCCTCGGCCGACAGCGCGCGGACGTAACCGACATTCGCCTTGTCCTTCAGCGCCTCGGCCGGGAACTGGCTGGTGGAATCGACGCCGACGATCTGATCCTGCAAGCCGAGCGCATAGATCACCTCGGTGATGACGCCACCGGCGACGACGATGCGTTCGGGTGCCTGGGCCAGGGCGGGGCCAAAGGAGCCGAGCGCGGCCAGGCCGAGCAATGACAAGGCCGAGGCCGCCAGTTCCCGCCGGTTCGGTTGCGCGGGACCGGAATGCATCGCTCGGTCGCGTGAGCCAGACATGTTGCAACTCCGTTCGGACGCGAGCGATGGGCTGCGGCCATTGCAATTCAGACCGATTTAAAAGATCGGCTCGTTTAGAATGGTTCAATACAAAGTAAATTCTTGTTTTTAATTCCTCAAAACAAGAATTGACCAGATGTATTGTTGACGGTGATATTCATCTTTACTACAAGGGGTCAAGGGCAGCGCCTGTGCGCCGCCGGCTTCGGTCGCGGCGCGTCGTCGCGCGGCCGCTCCCGGCGCGCATTCTCCACGGTAGACGCTTCGCCAGGCGTGTATCCGGGAACGGCGATGACCGGCCGCGCAGCGGCACCGTTCCATTTCAGCCGTCTCGCGGCTTCACATGCAGGATGCGTCGATGTTCATCGCCATGAATCGCTTCAAGGTCGTCAAGGGCGAGGAGGTCGCCTTCGAGACCGTCTGGTCCTCACGCAAGAGCCGGCTCGACGAGATGCCCGGCTTCATCGCCTTCCACCTGCTCAAGGGGCCGGAGAAGGAGGATCACACGCTCTACTCCTCGCACACGACCTGGGCCTCGAAGGACGACTTCATCACCTGGACGAAGTCGGACCAGTTCCGCGAGTCGCATCGCAGTGCCGGCCAGCCGCGTCCGAAGCCGATCTATCTCGGTCATCCCGAGTTCGAGGGCTTCGAGACAGTGCTGAGCGAGACCAACCCGCACCTTCCCCGCCAGGCGGCCGAGTAAGGCGGCGGCTATGACGACTGCCGACGTCGCGACCCGCGATCCGATCGAGCATGCGCGCGCGCTGCTCGCTGCCAAGCCCGACGGCCTCATCGAGGCCGTGGCGCGTGAGGCGAATGTCTCGACGCGCGCGGTGCTCGAGCTCCTGCCTGGCGAGCAGCGCCTCTTCGTAGCGCCTGGGCGCTTCGAGGATGTCTGGAAGGACCTCGCGACCTGGGGCACTGTGCTCTTCCTGATGCACACCCCCGACATCGTGCTGGAATGCGAAGGCGCGCTGCCGGTCGGCAGCTTCGCCCATGGCTACTACAACATCCATGGCGACAGCCCCATTGGCGGCCATATCAAGGCCGAGAACTGCCGCGCGATCTATCTGGTGGACCGCTCCACGGCGCAGGGCCGGCGGGCCTGCTCGGTCCAGTTCTTCAACGGCGTCGGCGAGGTGATGTTCAAGATCTTCGTGCGGCGCGATGCAGCGCGTCAGCTCCTGCCGGATCAGCTGGCGCGGTTCGAGGCGCTGAAGACCAAATTCGTCTGAGCCGCAAAAAAGGCGACATGGTGCGGTTCATGCGCCGTGACCCGGGGGCGGGGATCATCGCCCCCTCTCCAGCTATCGGCCCGTGACCAAGTTTAATCGATCGTTAACCATACAGGCGCAGCCTCCTCGGCAGAAGGCGCGTCACCCGTGAATCAGTCCGCCGATCGTTCTTCCGTGAAGAATGGCGTGGGACCGGCACGAGACGGCCCATCCGATCATCCGAGCGTGGATGTCGATATGACCGCTCAAGTCGTCCTGGAACGGGTGCAGCTGCCGCCACGCCAAGCCACCGGGCGCCTGTCGGCGGGCCGGCGCTTTGTGGCGGCACGCGCGCCGCTGCTGCGCTCCAGCCTGAGCTCTTCGATTCTGCTCGGCCTGCGCTTCATTCAAGCGCGGCTGATCTCGGTATGGGGGCTGCTGGTCGCCGCCATCCTCTGCCCGCCTTTCGTCTTTGCCGCCTTCGCCGTGTTCTCGGCGTTGGTCAATTTCGTTTCGATCGCGGCATTGCTGCGGCTGGAAGCCGTCTTCTTCCAGAGTGCTGATCGCGCGCGTCTCGGGCGTGCCTTCCGGCTTGCCGCGGCCGTCGGCCTGGCGTTCTGCGGTGTCGCCGCGATCTTGCTGGTCGGGCTGGTGCTGTCCGGCTGGGTCGCCCCGGCGATCGCCCTGCTGTTCCTCGTTTCGCTGTCGGCGCGCGCGGTGCTGAGGCTGCTCTGGACCGAGGCGACCGCCGAGGGAGACTTCCGCGCGATCGGCAACAGCAACGTCGTCCAGGCCGTCGCGCAACCCGCGGTCATGTTGATCCTGATCGGCATCTTCGGGCCGAAAGCGCTCGCCCTCTTCATGGCCGATGCGCTGGGCCATGTCCTTGCTGCTCTCTATCTGCTGCGACGGCGCTGGCGCGCGATCTTGCCGTTCGTCGAGCCGCATCTGTGGTCGTGGCAGAGCCTGCTTGTCGCAGCCTATCATTGGCGAAGCGTCCCGCTGACATGGCTGCCGAGCGCGCTGCTGGCCTATGGCTTCGCGATCGCACCCGTGTTGGCGCTGCCCTACGCCGCCAATACGGCGCTCGCTGCGCAAGTCGCACTATCGATGCGCTTGCTCGACATGCCGACGCAGATGTTCGGTACGGTGTCGGCGCCCATCGCGCTCAACCGGTTGCGCGCCTATGCGGGGCCGCGCCGACGTTTCGTGGCACGGGTGATGGCGCTGGGCCTGATCGCTGCTGCGGCGATGCTGTTCGGCGCGATCGCCGTGGTCGCGACTTTGGTCGAGCCGCTGTTCGAGGGAACCCATTGGGACAATCTCGGCCCGGTTCTGGCCCTTCTCGCGCCGTTCTACGCCGGCATTGCGGTGCTGACGCCACTCCAGGACATGGCGACGCTATCGCGCCAGCCAGCCTGGCAAGTGCTGATCAATGCACTGGCCCTGGTCGCGATCATCGCGGCGATGAACTGGTTCAGAGCGTTGTCGCCGGAGCTCCTGCAGGCGATCGGCCTGATCTCGATCCTGCGCGCGCTGGTCCATACGGGCTTCATCTGGCTGCACCTCGGGGACGCAGAGACCGCGCCGGTCGTCGGCAGCCCGGCGCGCTGAGCCGACGACGGCTCGGTCACTCCCGACGGATCAGCCTGTCGGCGATCAGCGACGAAACCACGCCCGGTTTGAATTCGCGCTCGAGCCGCTCCGGATCGTAGATGGTCTCGACCCAATCGAGGAATGCGATCCCCTTGGCCTCGCCCTCGCGGCGATAGGCCTCGAAGAAGGCATCCAGAATTCCGGTCTTGGCAAAGCGGAAATGGCCGTAGCGCAGCGAGAGCTGCCGCATGGCTTCCGCGAGCGGGCGCTTTTCGTGGATCAGGAGATAGAGGGCGGAGAAGAAGCCGGCCCGGTCCGCGCCCGACTTGCAATGCACCAGCACGGGTTCCTGCAGGCTCGCGAAGAAGTCCTTCGCATTGAGGATCGTCTCGCGGTCCGGCGCGCCGCGCGAGCGCAGGACGAAATCGATCAGGGCAATGCCGTGACGCTCGCAGGCTTCCTTCTGCAAGGGCCAGGAGCCGTGCTCGCGCCCGCCGCGCAGATTGACGATCGTCTTGATGCCCCGGCGGGCAAAGCCGGCGATCTGATGCGGTGCCGGCTGGGCCGAGCGCCAGAGCCGCGGCGTCACCCGATGCGTGTTGAGATAGGCCAGGCGGAAGATGCCGTGGTCGACGAGCAGCATGTTGGCCCAGGCGCGCAGGCGCTGGCCGCGGCTCTCGATCGGCCGGTCCCAGCGTGCGATGCGTGCCATGCGACGGGCGTAACGCTCTTCATCGGGGCGTAGCCGGGTCAGCACGGAAAAGCCTTGGTCGATTTCATGCAGCGCCCGATACCAGCGTGACTCCGGCAGCGCAAATCATTGGGCAACCGAAAACCAAGGAAGGGGTTGGACTTTTTGCTCCGAACTTGCATAAGGCCCGGCGAAATTTTGTAACGACAGGTTCCCCATGCGCATCGACGCCATCTCCATCGGCAAGAATCCGCCCGACGAAGTCAACGTCCTGATCGAAGTGGCGATCGGAGGCGAGCCGATCAAGTATGAGATGGACAAGGACGCCGGCACGCTCTTCGTCGACCGCTTCCTCTACACGCCGATGCGCTATCCGGGGAATTACGGCTTCATCCCGCATACGCTCTCGGAGGACGGGGACCCCTGCGACGTCCTCGTCGCGAATACGCGCCCGCTGGTGCCGGGTTCCTACATCGCGGTTCGGCCGATCGGCGTGATGCTGATGGAGGACGAGGGCGGCGGCGACGAGAAGATCATCGCCGTGCCCGTGCCGAAGCTGACCAAGCGCTACGAGAACGTGCACAACTACACCGATCTGCCGCAGATCACGCTCGACCAGATCCAGCACTTCTTCGAGCACTACAAGGATCTCGAGCCCGGCAAGTGGGTGAAGCTCAAGGGCTGGGGGGACGCCGCCGAGGCCAAGAAGCTGATCATCGAGGCCATGGAGCGCGCCAAGGCCGCCAAGAAGGGCTGATCCCGGCGCCCCGCGATCCAGATGTTCACGGGGCTGCGCCATGCGCGGCCCCGTTTTCTTTTCAGGCTGCGATCGCTGCCGCCAGCGCGACCGTCCGGCGCGCCATGTCGGCGTGCAGCAATTCGACCATGCGGCCGTCGAGCTGGATCGCGCCCTTGCCGGTGTTCTCCGGCAGGTCGAAGGCGGCGATGATGGCGTTTGCTCGTGCCAGCTCGGCCTCGTCGGGGGCGAAAACCGCGTTGGCGATGCCGACCTGCGAGGGATGGATCAGTGTCCTGCCGTCGAAGCCGAGATCGCGCCCCTGCTCGCATTCGGCGCGGAAGCCGGCCTCGTCCTTGATGTCGTTGTAGACCCCGTCCAGGATGTCGATGCCATGGGCGCGGGCCGCCAGAATGGCCTGCGTCAGCCAGGGCAGCATCGGCGCGCGGCCGGGCACGAAGCGGGCCCGTGTCTCCTTGGCGAGATCGTTGGTGCCCATGACGAAGCAGGACAGGCGCGTCGCGGGGTCGCGGGCGGCGCGCGCGATGCGCTCGACGTCGAGGATGGCGAGCGGGGTCTCGATCATCGCCCAGACGGCGATAGCGGGGTCGGCCCACAAGCCGGTCAGCTGTCCGCCGATCTCCTGCAGGGTCTCCGGCGCCGAGACCTTCGGGACCAGGATCGCCTGCGGCAGCGCCTCCGTGGCGGCAGCCAGATCATCGGCGAACCAGGGCGTTCCGACACCATTGACGCGGATAACCAACTCGCGCCGGCCGTAGCCGCCGGCCTTCACCGCGGCGCAGACCTGCTCGCGCGCGGTAGCCTTGGCGTCGGGGGCGACTGCATCCTCAAGATCGAGAATCAGCACATCGGCTGCGATCTCGCGGGCTTTTTCCAGCGCGCGTGCATTCGAGCCCGGCATATAAAGGGCGCTGCGGCGGGGGCGGATCGTCGTCATCTTCTCTCCTGACTCGGCCGGCTTGTGCTGCACTGCACAGTAGAGCAACGCAGGCGCAATACCAGCTCTGCGAAAGGCGAAGGAGAGGGGCATGGCATGGTTGGCCGGGGTCGACGGCTGCAAGGCGGGCTGGATCGTCGCCATGGCTTCTGCCGATGGACGGGCCGCGCCGCTCGTCCAGGTGGTGCCGCACTTCGCCGATCTGTTCGCGGGTGAGATCGTGCCCGCGATCGTCGCGGTCGACATGCCGATCGGCTTGCCGGATCGGGTGAAGGGTTCCGGACGCGGGCCGGAGCAAGCGGTGCGTGCCCTGCTGGGCGACAGGCAATCCTCCGTGTTCGCGATCCCCGCGCGTTGCGCTGTCGAGGCCCGCGATTATGAACAGGCCTGCGCGCTGGCCCTCGCCCATTCCGAGCCGCCGCGGAAGGTGTCGAAGCAGGGCTTCCATCTCTTCCCGAAGATCCGGGAGATCGACGTCCTGCTGCGGGCCGAGCCGTCGATGTGCGAGCGCGTTTTCGAGGTTCATCCCGAACTGGCCTTCCGGACGATGAAAGGCGATCCGCTCACGCATCCGAAGAAGATCAAGGGTGTCGTCAATCCGTCCGGCATGGCCGAACGACGCGACCTGCTACGGGCGGCGGGGATCGCGCGGGAAGCCGTCTCGGCGAGGCCGCCGCGGGGCGCGGCCGGCGACGACCTTCTTGACGCACTGGCGGCGCTGGTGGTTGCCCGGCACATTGCCGCCGGGCACGGGAAGCCCTTCCCCAATCCGCCGGGACGCGATAGCCACGGGCTTCCGATTGCGATCTGGACCTATCGTCCGGTCTCCGAGCCTCAACAGGATATCGTCATGAGCGCACGTCCCGTCACCCGTCCGATGATCGAGGAAGCGGCGGCGCGCATCGCCGGCCATGCCCGGGTTACCCCGGTGATGCGGCTGGGCACGGGCGCTTTCGGCTCCGAGGCGGATGTCTCGCTCAAGCTGGAATGCCTGCAGCATGCCGGCTCGTTCAAGACGCGCGGCGCCTTCAACAACCTGCTGTCGCTGCCGGTGCCGGCGGCGGGCGTCTCGGCCGCCTCCGGCGGCAACCACGGCGCGGCCGTCGCCTATGCGGCGATGAAGCGCGGTGTGAAGGCGACGATCTTCGTCCCCGAGATTTCGCCCGCGGCCAAGATCGAGGCGATTCGCCGGTTTGGCGCCGATGTCGTGGTCGGCGGTGCCCAGTATGACGATGCGCAGGCAGCCTGCGACCGCTTCGTCGCCGAGACCGGCGCGCTGAAGATCCACCCCTTCGCCGCGAAGGAGACGATCACCGGGCAGGGCACGCTTGGCCGCGAATGGGATCTGCAGGAGCCCGACCTCGACACCGTGCTCGTCGCGGTCGGCGGCGGCGGGCTGATTTCCGGCATCGCGAGCTGGTTCGCCGGCAGCAAGGTCAAGGTCGTCGGCGTCGAACCGGAGGGGTCGCGCGCCCTGCAGGCCGCCCTCGATGCCAAGGGACCGGTCGAGGTGAAGGTCGCGTCGGTCGCCGCCGATTCGCTCGGTGCCCGCAATGTCGGTCAGCTCGTCTACGACTTGACGAAGGACAGCGTCGATCATATCGCGCTGGTGCCGGATGCGGCGATCACCGAGGCGCAGGCAGTGCTCTGGCGCGATTTCCGCCTGGCGGTCGAGCCGGGTGGAGCGGCGGCATTGGGAGCGCTGCTCTGCGGCGCCTACCAGCCCGCGAAGGGCGAGCGGCTCGGCGTGCTGGTCTGCGGCGCGAATATCGATCTGACGAAGCTCGCGGCGATCGTGGGTTGATCGGGGCGTCATTCTCGGGCGCCGCGCAGCGGTGACCCGATAACCTCCTGAGGAGCAGGGCGCGCCTCCTTCACGAAACGCTCGCGTCAAGCCCGCGCATGCTGCTCGTGCTTTCGTCGGGGCTGGACGATCGCCTTCGTTGCAGCGCAAAATCGCACGCGATCAGGAGGTGACGCATGTCAGGCTCTGCGCCCAAGACCAGTTCCGGCCGCTTCTTCGAGGATTTCCACCTCGGGGACACCATCGTCCATGCGACGCCGCGCACGGTGACGGCGGGCGATGTTGCGCTCTATACGGCCCTCTATGGTCCGCGCTTCGCAGTGCAGTCCTCCGAGGCTTTCGCCCGCGCCGTCGGCTATCCGGCCGCGCCCGTCGACGATCTGCTGGTCTTCCACATCGTCTTCGGCAAGACCGTGCCGGATGTTTCGCTCAATGCCGTCGCCAATCTCGGCTATGCCGACGGGCGCTTTCTCAAGCCGGTCTTCGCGGGCGACACGCTCTCCACCACGTCGGAGGTGATCGGGCTGAAGCAGACGTCTGCGGGCGATGCCGGCATCGTCTATGTCCGCTCCATCGGCCGCAACCAGCATGGCGAGATCGTGCTGAGCTATGCGCGCTGGGTGCTGGTGCGCAAGCGCACGCCGGGCACGCCGGCCCATGCCGAGCAGGTGCCGGAGCTGGCCAAGGCCGTCCAGCCGGAAGCGCTCGGCGAGGGTTGCCCGCCCCTTGATCTCGCAGCCTATGATGATGCGCTCGCGGGCTCGTCCTTCCGCTGGAGCGACTACGCGGCCGGCGAACGGATCGACCATGTCGACGGCATGACCGTCGAGGAGGCGGAGCACCAGCTCGCGACGCGCCTCTACCAGAACACGGCCAGGGTGCATTTCGATGCCCATGCGGCCCAAGGCAGCCGGTTCGGCAAGCGGCTGATCTATGGCGGCCATGTCATCAGCCTGGCCCGGGCTCTCTCCTTCAACGGGCTCGGCAACGCTTTCCACATCGCCGCGATCAATGGCGGGCGGCATGTCGCGCCGCTCTTCGCCGGCGACACCGTCTATGCCTGGAGCGAGGTGCTGGCGAGCGCGGAGCTGCCGGGCCGCAGCGATGTCGGCGCGCTTCGTCTCAGGCTCGTCGCGACCAAGAACCGGCCCTGCGCCGACCACCCGTTGAAGCTGGGCGACCAGTATGATCCAAGCGTGATTCTCGATTTCGACTACTGGGCGCTGATGCCGCGCTAAGCCTTTTGTAACGAAATGACGATTTTCATAATCTGTAACTTCGTTCTGCGCGTGCCGCATTGCAGCGCCGGAACGGTTTCGTTAGAGAACCAGTCACTCTAGAATGATCCCAAATGGGTCCGCCGTCTTTCAGCGGGCCGCTTGATCGGAGAATGATATTGGCCGAGGTCAAGCCCGCTGCTCGCCCGCTTTCGCCGCACCTTCAGATCTATCGCTGGTCCTGGACGATGGCGATGTCCGTCGCCCATCGTGTCACCGGCACGGGGCTCTATCTCGGCACGGTGCTGATCGCCGCCTGGCTGGTTGCCGCCGCTTCCGGCCCGACCGCCTTCGACGCGGCGCAGGCCATCGCCGGCTCCTTGCTCGGCCGCCTCGTGCTGTTCCTCTACAGCTTCTCGCTGATCCACCACATGCTCGGCGGTCTCAGGCATTTCGTCTGGGACATGGGCAAGGGCTATGAGCTGCAGACGCGCATGAACCTCGCCAAGTTCACGCTGATCGGCTCCGTCAGCCTGACGGTCCTGATCTGGATCGTCGCGCTGGCCCTGCGCTGAGGAGTTCGCCATGCAGTCCAATTCCTCGATGCGCACCCCGCTCGGCCGCGTCCGCGGCCTGGGTTCCGCCAAGTCCGGCACCGGCCATTTCTGGCTGCAGCGCGTTACTGCGGTCTCGAACCTCATCCTCACGGTAATCTTCGTGGGTATCGTCATCGCGCTGGTCGGCCGGCCCTATCCGGCCGCGGTCGCGCTTTTGTCTAACCCCTGCGTCGCGATCCTGATGCTGCTCTTCATCCTGTCGGCCTGCATCCACATGCGGATCGGCATGCAGGTCATTATCGAGGATTACGTCACCAGCGAGGGTCCCAAGATCCTCGCCGTGATGGCCAACACCTTCTTCGCCATCGTTGTCGGCGCGGCCAGCGTCTACGCGGTGCTGAAGCTGTCTTTTGGAGGCTGATC
This sequence comes from Allobosea sp. RAF48, assembly GCF_052114025.1. Taxonomy (NCBI): domain Bacteria; kingdom Pseudomonadati; phylum Pseudomonadota; class Alphaproteobacteria; order Hyphomicrobiales; family Alloboseaceae; genus Allobosea; species Allobosea sp. RAF48. The sequence continues at coordinate 549,453 of NZ_JBFRDZ010000002.1, read as the reverse complement.
CGATGGCGATCACCAAGTCCCGCCCGGTCCCGGCCTATACCGGCACCGCCTATCCGATCACTGACCACACCTTCGACGTCGTCGTCGTCGGCGCCGGTGGCGCGGGTCTGCGCGCCACCGTCGGCTGCTCGCAGGCCGGCCTGCGCACGGCCTGCATCACCAAGGTGTTCCCGACCCGCTCGCACACCGTCGCCGCGCAGGGCGGCGTCGCCGCCTCGCTCGGCAACATGGGCAAGGACACCTGGCAGTGGCACATGTACGACACCGTCAAGGGGTCGGACTGGCTCGGCGACCAGGACGCCATCGAATATCTCGTGCGCAACGCGCCGGCCGCCGTCTACGAGCTCGAGCACTGGGGTGTGCCCTTCTCGCGCACCGAAGACGGCCGCATCTACCAGCGCCCCTTCGGCGGCATGACCACCGAGTTCGGCGAGGGCCCGCCGGCCCAGCGCACCTGCGCCGCCGCTGACCGCACCGGCCACGCCATGCTGCACACGCTCTATGGCCAGGCGCTGCGCTACAACACCGAGTTCTTCATCGAGTACTTCGCCATCGACCTGATCATGGACGAAGACGGCCATTGCCGGGGCGTGATCGCGCTCAAGCTCGATGACGGTACGCTGCACCGCTTCCGCTCGCAGCAGACCATCCTGGCGACCGGCGGTTATGGCCGCGCCTATTTCTCGGCGACCTCGGCCCATACCTGCACCGGCGACGGCGGCGGCATGGTGCTGCGCGCCGGCCTGCCGCTGCAGGACATGGAGTTCGTGCAGTTCCATCCGACCGGCATCTACGGTTCCGGCTGCCTGATCACCGAGGGCGCGCGCGGCGAGGGCGGCTATCTCACCAACTCGGAGGGCGAGCGCTTCATGGAGCGCTATGCCCCCTCGGCCAAGGACCTCGCCTCGCGCGACGTCGTCTCGCGCTCGATGACGATGGAGATCCGGGCTGGCCGCGGCGTCGGCAAGAACAAGGATCACATCTACCTGCACCTCGACCATCTCGATCCGAAGATCCTGCACGAGCGCCTGCCGGGCATCTCGGAGAGCGCCAAGATCTTCGCCGGCGTCGACGTCACCCGCGAGCCGATCCCGGTGCTGCCGACCGTCCACTACAACATGGGCGGCATCCCGACGAACTATCACGGCGAGGTGCTGACCAAGGTCGGCGGCGATCCGGATACGGTCGTTCCCGGCCTGATGGCGCTGGGCGAGGCGGCCTGCGTCTCGGTGCATGGCGCCAACCGCCTCGGCTCCAACTCGCTGATCGACCTCGTCGTCTTCGGCCGCGCGGCGGGACTGCGCTGCGCCGAGACGGTCACGGCCGGCGAGAAGCAGCCGGAGCTGCCGAAGGGCTCCTCCGACCTCGCGCTCACCCGCCTCGACAAGTACCGCAACGCCTCGGGCGCCACGCCGACCGCGGTGCTGCGCGACCGGATGCAGCGGACGATGCAGGACAACTGCGCCGTCTACCGCACCGGCGAGACGCTGGAAGAGGGCCACAAGCTTATCCACGAGGTCTGGGGCGGCATCACCGATGTCGGCACCAAGGATCGCTCGCTGATCTGGAACTCCGACCTGATCGAGACGCTGGAATTCGACAACCTGATCACCCAGGCGGTCGTCACCATGGACTCGGCGCTGAACCGTCCGGAAAGCCGCGGCGCCCATGCGCGCGAGGACTATCCGAACCGTGACGACAAGGACTGGATGAAGCACACCCTGTCCTGGATCGACGACGAGAAGCGCACGGTCACCCTCGACGACCGGCCGGTGCACACGTACACGATGTCCAACGACATCGAGTACATCAAGCCCAAGGCGCGGGTGTACTGAGGACGATCCGATGGCCGAATTCAATCTCCCGAAGAACTCCCGCCTGACCGAGGGCAAGGCCTGGCCGAAGCCGGCCGGCGCCAAGAACGTCACAGAGTTCAAGATCTATCGCTGGAACCCGGACGACACCGCCAATCCGCGCACCGACACCTATTATGTCGACCGCGACGATTGCGGGCCGATGGTCCTGGACGCGCTGATCTGGATCAAGAACAAGGTCGATCCGACGCTGACCTTCCGGCGCTCCTGCCGCGAGGGCATCTGCGGCTCCTGCGCCATGAACATGGACGGCAAGAACGGGCTGGCCTGCACCACCGGCATCGACGAGTGCGGCGGCACCGGCAAGAACGTGGGCAAGGTCGCGATCTATCCGCTGCCGCATATGCCGGTGGTCAAGGACCTCGTCCCGGACCTCACCCGCTTCTATGCCCAGCATGCCTCGATCGAACCCTGGCTGAAGACGACGACGCCGGCCCCCGAGAAGGAGTGGCGCCAGGCCAAGGACGACCGCGAGAAGCTCGACGGTCTCTACGAGTGCATCCTCTGCGCCTGCTGCTCGACCTCCTGCCCGAGCTATTGGTGGAACGGCGACCGCTATCTCGGCCCGGCCGCGCTGCTGCAGGCCTATCGCTGGCTGATCGACTCGCGCGACGAGGCGACCGGCGAGCGGCTCGACAATCTGGAAGACCCCTTCCGGCTTTATCGCTGCCACACCATCATGAACTGCGCGAATGCCTGCCCGAAGGGGCTCAACCCCGCCAAGGCGATCGCGGAAGTGAAGAAGATGATGGTCGCGCGCCAGGTCTGATCCGGCGCGAATACTACTGGCGCGGCCGTCTGATGCGACGGCCTGCGTTTCCGGTGCTCACGGACAGAAGTCCGCTCCGCTCCGGTTCTTGGCCGTCACGCCAGCCGACTCACGCCCGCGCATTCGCGCTCGGCTCGCCACGGCGTCATTGTGATGTTGGAACCGACATTCCCGTCATTGCGAGCGCAGCGAAGCAATCCAGCAGCCGTCGAGTGAGCCTTTCTGGATTGCTTCGCTGCGCTCGCAATGACGATCAGCGAACATAGCGCTCTGGCCTGAACGGCTTCGGATCGGCCGGGGGCGGCTCGCCGCAGACCATGGCGGCGATGATCTCGCCGGTGATCGGGCCGGTCGAGAAGCCGATATGCTGGTTGCCGAAGGCGAGCCAGAGACCGGGACTGCGCGGCGCGGGGCCGATCATCGGTAAGGAATCCGGCAAGGTCGGCCGCGCCCCGCGCCAGGTCTCGCCGACGATCTCGCCGAGCGGAAAGGCCTCGCGCGCCGCGACTGTCGCGCTGTCGATCTGACGGTGGTCGTCCGGGGCATCGCGGAACGAGAGATCGACGCCGCTGGTGACGCGAAAGCCCTGCTCCATCGGCGCCAGGTAGTAGGCGCCGTCGACATCGTAGACCGGCCGCGACAGCCGGGTGCCGGCACCCGGCTTGAGATGGCGGTGATAGCCGCGCTCGACATCGAGCCAGGGGTCGAGTCCCAGCGGCTTCAGCAGATCGCCGCTCCAGGGGCCGAGCGCGACCACCGCGATGTCGGCATCGAAGCTGCCCTGCGCCGTGTTCGCGCGCCAGCCGGCGCCTTGGCGGGCGAGACCGGTGACCGCGGCCTGCACGATGCGCCCGCCACGGCCGGCGAAGAGGGAGGCGTAGGCCGCGGTGACGGCGCCGGGGGAATCGACCGAGCCGACGCAGGGGATCAGCAGAGCGACCGGGAAGATCGGGTTCAGGCTCGGCTCGACGGCGGAGAGGCCCTGCCGGTCGAGGATCTGCGACTTGATGCCGTGGCGCTTCAGGAAATCATGCTCGGCCTGGGCCGCTGCGTGGCCAGCGTCGGTGCGCCAGAGCTTGAGCGTACCGGTCTCGCGCAGGCGATGGGCGACGCCGGCCTCAGTCATCAGGGCACGATGACGCTCGACCGTGCTGGCCGTGAGCGATGCGAGCGCGGCGATGCGGGCGGCTGCCTGGGAGGGGCGGGCCTCCCAGAGGAAGCGCAGCAGCCAGCCTGGCCGGGCGAGGGCGCGGCGCCAGCTCAGATTGAGCGCGGGGTGGCGATTGCCGAGATAATCCGTGATCTTCGCATAGAGCGAGGGGTTGTTGAGCGGCAGGATCGAGGAACTCGCGAGCACCCCAGCATTGCCATAGGAGGTCTCGCGCCCCGGCTCCTTACGGTCGATGAGCGTAACGGCGATGCCGCGCTTCTGCAGGGCAAGCGCGCAGGAGACGCCGACCATGCCGGCGCCGAGAACAAGAGCTGTGCGGGTCAAGTGCGTTGCAGGCCGGCTGCGGCCGGCTCCTCCAGCCAGTGATCGAGAAATGCGTCGAGCCAGAGCCTGACCGCCGGGTCATGCTGAAACCAGCCCGGCAGGTGCGTATGGCCGAGCTGGGCTCCGGGCATCAGCGTGCGCTCATGGCCGCGCACCGACCAGCGATACATCATCGCCGGCGTCACCTCGGGATGGAACTGGATGCCATAGGCCTTCGAACCCGCGCGAATGGCCTGCACGGGGAAATCCCCGCCCGTGGCGAGACATTCGGCACCGGTCGGGCAATCGAAGCCGTCGCGGTGCCATTGATAGACCGTGCCCGGCCAGACGAATTGCGCGGCGTCGGCATGTGCGGCGCCGGCCTCGGTCACGGCAAGCGGATAATAGCCGACCTCGGCCCGCCCCTGCCCATGAGTATAGACGCGCGCGCCCATCTGCTTCGCCAGCATTTGCGCGCCGAGGCAGATGCCGAGGAAGGGGGCATTCTCGTTCAGGCAGGTGCCGATCCAGTCGATCTCGGCCTTGATGAAGTCTTCGGGATCGTTGGCGCCCATCGGGCCGCCGAAGATCACGGCGCCCGCATGGCCACGCATGGTCTGCGGCAGCGGGTCGCCGAAGCGCGGCTTGCGGATGTCGAGCGCGTGCCCGCGTGCCTGCAGCAGCCGGCCGACGCGGCCGGAGGTCGAATGCTCCTGATGCAGCACGACGAGCACCGGCTTGGGTGCGGGGCGGCTCGGCCGGGTGGCGAGGGGGGAGCGCGTTCTGCGGGCGGCGCGGAGGGCGAAGGCGTGGTCGTTCATCACGGGCTTCAAAATCGCTCGCGCACCGGAAGGCGAGGGGAAAGCGCGCAAAGCCATGACAGATCGCCCTTCAGCATGAGGTTCCAGTCGGGACGAAGCAAGCAATTTGTGAGCCGGAAGCGCTGCAATGATCCGGCAAGCTTCTTCGATCATGCCGGATCAGGCAGGCGACGGAGGTGTCCCGCTTGACGTCGGCCTGCTGATCTGGGATGAGAATGAACGTTCATTCTCATTGTATCGAGTTCTGATGCCACCGCTGGTTTCCGCGTCGCAGTCCGCTTCCGCCCTGTCGGAGCGCCATATCCGCATCCTCGATGCGGCCGAGCGCGTCTTCGCGCGCGCCGGCTTCCATGCGGCGACGATGCAGGATGTCGCGGCCGAGGCGGCCATGAGCCCAGGCAATCTCTACCGCTACTTCAGCTCCAAGGACGCGATCATCGCCGGCATGTCCGAGCGGGACCGCAGCCTGATCGCGGAGGATTTCGGCAGCCTTTGTCCCGATAACGGCTCGCTGCTCGACCAGCTCGAAGAGCTCGGCCGCAAGCATCTGGTCCGCCAGCCGCGGGAGAAAGCCGTGATCGCCGTGCAGATCTGGGCCGAGGCCGCGCGCAATCCCGAGATGGCGCGCATGTGCGCCGATATCGATGGCACCGTGATCGAGGGGCTGGCGGCTGCGATCGGCGAGGCCAAGCGCAATGGCGAATTGCCGCCTCAGCTGGACGAGCACCGCTTCCTTCTGGCGATCTCGATGATGGCCGACGGCTATTTCTGTCGGCGGGCGATGGACCCGAATTTCGACGATGCCGCCGCCGCGGACACGCTCTTCGCGAGCATGCGCCAGCTCGCGCGGACCATGCTCCTGCCTGAAACGGGGACGCAGCCATGACATCTGCTTCTGCCGGGCCCTCTCACTTTTTCTCCGGCCTCAAGGCCGCAACAGGATCGCTTCCGATGACCGTTCGCATGCCCGTCCCGCGCGTGGCAGCCCCTCTGGCGCTTGCCGCGGCACTGCTGGTGGCGCCGCTGCCGGTCGTCGCGCAGACTCCGGCGCACACGGCGCCGGCCGCCGGGCCGTCGGTCACCGTGACCAAGGCCGAGCTGACCGAGATCGTCCAGAGCGTCGTCGTTTCCGGTTCGATGGTCGCACGCGACGAGGTTCTGGTCGCCCCCGAGGTCGACGGGCTGTCGATCGTCCAGCTTCTGGCGGAGGAAGGCGACAGGGTCGCGCGAGGCCAGGTGCTCGCGCGGCTGAGCCGGACGACGCTCGAGGTGCAGAAGGTCCAGAACGACGCGCAGATCGCCCGTGCCGAGGCTGCTGTCGCGCAAGCCAATGCTCAGATCGCGGAGACCGACGCCAATCTGGTCCAGGCCAACAACGCCTTCGACCGCACCAAGGCGCTGCGCGAGAGCGGCAATGCCAGCATGGAGACGTTCGACCAGCGTGCCGCCGCCGCGCGCTCCGGCCAGGCGCGCGCCAATGCGGCCCGGCAGCTGCTGGCGATCGCGACGGCCGACCTCGCGCTCGCCCAGGCGCAGGGCAAGGATATCGATGTCAAGCTCGCCCGCACCGAGATCAAGGCGCCGGCTGCCGGCATCGTCAGCCGCCGGAACGCCAAGCTCGGCGCGACGGCGAGCATGCTGCCGACCACCGAGCCGCTGTTCCGCATCATCGCCGACGGCGCGATCGAACTGGAAGCGCAGGTCGCCGAGGTCGAGCTGCCGGGCCTTAAGGTCGGGCAGTCGGTTTCGGTCCTGCCCGCCGGAGCCAAGAACGCGCTCGCCGGCACGATTCGGCTGATCTCGCCGGAGGTGGACAAGGCCTCGCGCCTGGGCCGTGTCCGCGTCGCGCTCGACGGTAATCCGGCGGTCGCGATCGGCGCCTTTGCGCGCGGCACCATCGAGACCGGCCGCAAGCGCGCCGTGACCCTGCCCCTTTCGGCTATCACCTATAGCCGCTCGGGCGCGACGGTGCAGACCGTCAGGGATGGCCGGGTCACGACCAAGCCGGTCACGCTCGGCCTCGCCGGCGGCGGTCGCGCCGAGATCGCCACCGGCCTTTCGGAAGGCGAGACCGCGGTGGCGCGCGCAGGCACCTTCGTGCGCGACGGCGACCTCGTGACGCCCGTCGCGACCAACTGACGGATGCGGCCATGAACGTGAATTTCTCCGCCTGGTCGATCCGACAGCCGGTTCCGGCGATCCTGCTCTTCGTCGTGCTCTGCGTGCTCGGGCTGCTCGCCTTCTCGAAGCTGCCGGTCACGCGCTTTCCGAACATCGACGTACCGCTCGTCTCCGTCACCGTGACCCAGTCCGGAGCGGCGCCGGCCGAGCTCGAGAGCCAGGTCAGCAAGCGTGTCGAGGATTCCGTCGCCAACATCACCGGCGTGAAGCATGTCATGTCGACGCTGACCGACGGGCAGTCCTCGACCATCATCGAGTTCCGGCTCGAAACCAACACCGACCGCGCCGTCAACGACGTCAAGGACGCCATTGCCGAGATCAGGGCCGACCTGCCGCGGACGATCGACGAGCCGATCATCCAGCGCATCGATGTCGAGGGGCAGTCGATCCTGACCTATGGCGCGGCCTCGGCCGGCATGACGCTGGAGCAGCTCTCCTGGCATGTCGACGATATCGTCGCGCGCGAGTTGCAGGGGCTGAAGGGCGTCGGCCGCGTCGAGCGCTATGGCGGCGTCGATCGCGAGATCCGCATTTCGCTCGACCCTGACCGGCTGCTGGCGCTCGGCATCACTGCCGGCGAGGTCAACCGCCAGATCCGTGCCACCAATGTCGATCTGGCTGGTGGTCGCGGCGAGGTCGGCGGGCAGGAGCAGGCGATCCGCACGCTGGCGAGCGCCCGCAGCGTCGCCGATCTGGCCGAGACCAAGATCATGCTGACCGGCGGGCGCGAGGTGCGCCTGAAGGAGCTCGGCCGCGTCGAGGATTCCAATTCCGAGCCGCGCGCCTTTGGCAGGCTGAACAAGAGCCCGGTCGTGACCTTCGCCGTGTTTCGTTCCAAGGGGTCGAGCGAGCTCTCGGTCAAGGATGTCGTGGCGCAGCGCGTCGCCGAGCTGAACAAGCGCTTCCCCGACATCAAGATCACGCCGATCGACGACGCCGTCGCCTATACCTACGGCAACTACAAGGCGGCGATGGAAACGCTGCTGGAGGGCGCTGCGCTCGCCGTCATCGTCGTCTTCCTGTTCCTGCGTAACTGGCGCGCGACGCTGATCACGGCGGTTGCATTGCCGCTCTCTGCCATACCCACTTTCTGGGCGATGGAGCTGATGGGCTTCTCGCTCAATCTCGTCAGCCTGCTGGGCATCACGCTGGTGACCGGCATCCTGGTCGACGACGCCATCGTCGAGATCGAGAACATCGTCCGGCACATGAAGATGGGCAAATCGCCCTATCGCGCCGCGATGGAAGCTGCCGACGAGATCGGCCTCGCGGTCATCGCGATCACGCTGACCATCGTCGCGATCTTCGCACCGGTCTCTTTCATGGGTGGCGTCGCCGGCCAGTATTTCCGCCAGTTCGGGCTGACGGTCGCGGTCGCCGTGCTGTTCTCGCTGCTCGTCGCGCGGCTGATCACGCCGATGATGGCGGCCTATCTGATGAAGCCGGTCGATCATGCCGATCCGAAGGACGGGCGGATCATGGGCGCCTATGTCGGCCTGCTGAAGGGCACGCTGAAGAAGCGGCGCATCCCGTTCTTCCCGCGCTTCGACGGCACCGGGCGCTGGCGGACCATGCCGTTCAACACGGCCTATGCGACGCTGCTGGTCGGCTTCATGTTCCTGGTCGGCTCGATCCAGGCGACGCAGATGCTGCCGACGGGCTTCATTCCGGACGAGGACACCTCCCGTGTCGTCGCCTCGGTCGAGCTGCCGCCGGGGTCGACGCTGGACGACACGCGGGTCACCACCGACAAGCTCGTCGACGCGCTGAAGACGATTCCCGAGGTGCGCGACGTCTTCGTGCTGGGCGGGGCGTCGCCGACCGGCCAGCGCGAGGTGCGCCGCGCCGCGGTCTTCATCCTGCTCAAGCCGAAGGCCGAGCGCGACATCAAGCAGAAGGAGCTCAAGGTCACCATCGCCGAGAAGCTCGCCAGTGTGCCGGATGTTCGCGCCTGGTATGTCAACGAGCGCGGCGAGCGCGAGATGGCCTTCTCGATCCTGTCGAAGAACGGTGAGGCGCTCGATGCCGCCGTTGCGAAGATCGAGGCGCGGATGCGCCAGGTCGACGGCTATCTCAACGTCGCGACGGCAGGTTCGCTCAGCCGCCCCGAGCTGCGCGTCACGCCGAAGCTGGAGGAGGCCGCCAATCTCGGGGTCACGCCCGAAGCGATCTCGGAGGCCGTGCGTGTCGCCACCATCGGCGATGTCGGCGCCAACCTTGCCAAGTTCAATGCCGGCGACCGGCTGGTGCCGATCCGCGTCCAGCTCGACGAAGCCGCGCGCACCGATATGCGCAACATCGCGGCGCTGCGCGTGACCAATACGAGCGGCGTCTCGATCCCGCTCACGGCCGTGGCCGATATCGGCTTCGGCGAGGGGCCGAGTTCGATCGACCGCTACGACCGCGTCCGCCGGGCCCAGATCGGCGCCGATCTCAAGCGCGGCTTCGAGCTCGGCACGGCGCAGGACAAATTCCACGACATCGTCGAGGAAGTCGGCCTGCCTGATGGAGTCTGGGTCGCGGCAACCGGCGACGCCGAGATCCAGGGCGAGGTCGTCCAGGGCTTCGTGACCGCGATGACGACGGGCCTGATGCTGGTCCTGGCGGTGCTGATCCTGCTGTTCGGTTCGGTCTTCCAGCCGATCACGATCCTGCTCTCGCTGCCGCTCTCCTTCGGCGGCGTGGTGATCGCGCTGCTCGCCACGAACAACGCCGTCTCGATGCCGGTCTATATCGGCCTGCTGATGCTGATGGGCATCGTCACCAAGAACGCGATCATGCTGGTCGATTTCGCGGTCGAGGAGGTCGGGCGCGGCAAGGACCGGATGACGGCGGTGATCGAGGCCGGGCGCAAGCGGGCGCGGCCGATCCTGATGACGACCATCGCCATGGCGGCGGGCATGCTGCCCTCGGCCTATGGCGTCGGCGATGGCGGCGAGTTCCGCGCCCCGATGGCGATCGCGGTGATCGGCGGGCTGATCGTGTCGACGGTACTGTCGCTCATCTTCGTGCCGTCCTTCTACATGGTGATGGACGATCTCTCGCGGGCGACGGGCTGGCTCTTCGGCCGCTTCTTCGGCAAGGCCGAGGACGAAAGCCAGTGGGAGCCGATCGAGGAACATGCCGCGCCTGCGATCGCGACCGCGGAAGCGATGTCGAAGCCGTCCGCGCCGCGGCTGGCGGCGGAGTGAGGCGTCAGGATTACGGCTGGAGTTCGAGCGGGAAGGGCGTGCGTTCGTAGATGGAGAGGAGGTCCTTCCTTCGCACGAAGTCTTCCTCCCACTCATGCAGCAACGCTATGACCGCCTTGCGATCTCCAGCCGCAACAAGAGCGCCGAGCTGATTTGCATATATGAATTCCGGCTGCCGCCAATTCTTCGCAAGATGCCAATTCTTGATCTTCTCAGCGACGGTGGCGGCCTGATCGAGACGTCCAAACGCAGCATGCATGTGGAGCTGGTAAGGTTCGTAGTTATTCAGCCAGTTGTCGTATTGATAGGAGCGCGGTTCGCCTTCGACATGGAACATGTCATCGATCGTCTGCACGCGGCGCAGCATCGGCAGGATGCGCTGCTCGACGGTCTCGACGAAAGCCTCGGTGAAGCCGGCGTCGGACCAGAAGCGTGGGCCACCCTTGGGTAGCCAGAAAATGTCGCAGCACAGCCCTTGGAGCGATCCGAAAGGATTGAAGGCGTGGCCGATGTGCCAATAGAAGCTCGGGTGATTGGCATCCGAGCTTCGGTCGATAGAGATTGAGCGAAGGACATGTCTCAGAGGTGCCAAGACCAGGAAGGGGCCTCTGACGATGAGATCGTCATGGCGCGCTGCCACCGTATCCAGAAGCTTCCTGATCTGCTTCTTCGTCGTCATCCGCTGGGCCTCACCTCTATGACGAGAATGCGTCTAACGGGGCCGAAACCCATCTTGGCTGCGTTGGCAAGAATTTCGGCCCGCCGGTCAGACAATCCGGCGTTGCCAGTTTTCAGATCATAGACACAGAGGGTGCCGTCTTGGCGATATTCATAAGCATCCACGCGGATCGAGCCCGGATAACCGTAACGAACTGCGCTTTCCACTGCCCCTTCTTCGTTCTCTTTGATAAATGACTGCTCTGCCTTAAAGTAAGGATCGTAGCGATCTTTCATATATCTGCTAAAATGGCCATGGACTACACTGCCATAAATTGCGCGCGAGGGGTATAGCTCGGGAGAGCCGGCGGCATTCGCCGCTCGGTCAGCCATTTCCTGGACATCCGGCAAACGCCGGCAAGCTAGTTCGGCCTGTTCATTGCTGACGCGGCCACAATAGCTGAGCTCGACTTTGCCGCTGGTGCTTTCTCCCGGCCGATAGTCGCGGGCGTTGAAGCCCATGATAGTCTGTTGGCCGTCGCCGCTGTTGTACGGCGACTGCCAGTTGAAGAGGGCCGCGCCGCCGCTGATGATGGTTTGGATGGCGTCGCGCTTCGAATAGGCCGGCTGCACCGTCGCATCGGGTTCGGGTCCGGACTGCGTCCAGACCGTGCGGGCGACGAGATCGCCATCGGGGCCGCCGTCGCGGATCGTCTGTGTGCGGTCCGTCGTCTCGAAGCTGATCTTGTCGCCGCCGGGCAAAGTGACGGTCTGGCGTTCGTCGAAGCCGGCGGTGCGCGAGGCAGCATATTCCGACTGGATCGTGGTGCCCGCGCCGTCCGTGACGGTTTGCTCGAAGACGGAGCCGTCTTCATTCCAGCTCTCGCCGAGCGAGGACCAGCCGCTGTCTTCGCCGAGCGATGCGCCCTCGGGAGAATCCGGGTTTCCGCCATCGGAGCCGCCGCCACCCCCTCCACCGCTGGTCCATTGCCCGCCTCCGGGGCCGCCGGCAGGGACGCGCGCCTGGTTCGGATTGTACTTGCGGTACCGGTGCTCGTGGCGGATCAGGCCGAGTTCATGGCGCAAGCACAGCAGGCGCAGGCGGAGCGCGCGAAGCTCGCGGCTCGGATAAGAGGGCTGATGTCGGATTGGCATGGCGGGCTCCTGGAGGAGCCCCAGTGTCCGGCAGCTTTGGCCGCCGGGGATAAGTTTGCCGTCGCTTGACGGTCTCAGCCCGGCACGGCTTGTCGCCGCGCCAGCGCGTCCCGATAAGCCTGCGTCAGCTCGTCCAGCACGGATTGCTCCGGCCGGGGGGCGCCGAGGTGGAGGAAGCGGAGCTCTTCCATGAAGCGCTCCCAGAGCAGTGCCCCTCCGTCGGCCAGGATCTCGGCGCGGATCGAGAGTTCTTCCGTGACCGGCAGGAAACGGCGGCCCCAGTCGCCCATCGCGGCGAAGACGGGGACGAGGGCGATGCCCATCTCTGTCAGGCTGTAGATCGCCTTCTGCTTGTGGCTGGCGTCATCGCGTCGGGACAGCAATCCGTTCTGGACCAGGCGCTTCAGCCTGTCGGCGAGGATGTTGGAGGCGATGCCCTCGTCGGATTTCGCCATGAGCTCGCGGAAATGCCGGCGATTGCCGAACATCACGTCGCGCAGGACGATCAGGCTCCAGCGATCGCCCAGGATTTCCAGCGTCAGATTGATCGGACAGCCCGAACGGCCGGTCTCGCGCATGCTCGCCTCCAAGACTGCTTGCGATATAAAATCGGTTTGGCTAACCATCAACCGATTGCAATTCAGAACTGGTTTGGCGCGTACATGGCAGGAGAGTGAGATGGCCAAGGTGATCGTCTGGAATCTGATGACGCTGGACGGATTCTTCGAAGGCAAGGAGAAGTGGGACCTCAGCTTTCACAACGACGCCTGGGGCGATGAGCTGAGCGCGCTCAGCAGCGAGTTCGGACGCAAGGCCGGCCTGCTCGTCTTCGGCCGCGTCACCTATGAGGGGATGAAGGCCTATTGGACGACGACCCAGGAGGAGGAGGGCGAGACCAAGGCCTTCATGAACGCCCTGCCGAAACTCGTCGCCTCGCGCAGTCTCACTGGCTCGGACTGGAACAACACCACCGTCACGGCGGACATCGCCGGCGAGATCATCAGCCGCAAGGCCGCGTCGGAGAAGGACATCTATGTCTTCGGCAGCGCGGAGCTGACCGAGGCCCTGCTGGCGGCGGGGCTGGTCGACGAGATCATGCTGGCAGTCGCGCCGGTCACGATCGGGCAGGGCACGCCCTTGTTCAAGACGGGCACGGAGAAGCGTAGATTCGCTCTGCTCGCGGCCCGCCCGCTGGAGAACGGGACCGTGATCCTGCATTACGCTGTGAAGGCCGGGCCGGCTGGGGTGTAGCCCTGTGGTTCAGCCACGCCGGACCATCAGCACGGCGGCGAGAATGGCGACGCCGCCGAAGGCCTGCACCGGGGTCGGCTGCTCGCCGAAGAGCGCCCAGGCGGCGAGGACGCTGACCAGCGCCGGCCAGACCATGACGAGCGAAGCGGCGCTGGCGCCGTAGCTGCCGAGCGAGAGCGTGATCAGCCCCTGGCCGAGCGCGTGGGAGACGAGGCCGAGCGCGGCGACGGCGAGCCAGCCCTGCAGGCTCCCCGGGATGATCTGCTCGCCGAATGCCAGCGCGGCTACGAGGCAGAACACGGCGCAGACCATGCTGGAGATGAGGCTGACATAGCCGGCATCGGCCCGGTCACGGGCGCGGCGCACTGCCAGGATATAGGCGGCATAGGACATCGCGGCCCCGACCGCGAGGCTGTCTCCGAGCAGATTGCCCGAGACCTGCGCCCCGCCGGTGAATTTCGGCAGGACGAGCAGGAGCGCGCCGGCGATCGCCAGCATCAGCGCGCCGAGAATGCGCCGCGAGGGGCGGTCGCCGAGCAGCAGCCAGCCGCCGAGCACGACGCCGACCGGCGCGAGATTGCCGAGCAGCGAGGCGTTGGCGATCGTGGTGTGGCCGAGCGCGGCATTATAGAGCGTGACGTCGATGCCGAAGGTCAGCCCGGCCAGCGCGACCGCACCGAAGGCGCCGCTGCGAACCTTGCCACCTGCCGGCTTGCGCTGCTCCAGCGCCGTCCAGGCGGCGAGGACGGGCAAAGCGAAGAGCATGCGCCAGAAGCCGGCGGCGGCGGGGCCGACATCGGCGAGGCGCACGAAGATGCCGGAGAAGCCGATGAAGGTCGCGCCGGCGAGCAGCGCAATGAACATCGCGAGGGCGGGCGATGCGGGCCGGACGGGAATCGCAGGAGCGGACATGGTGTTTTCTGACGGATGGTGAGGCCAGCTCCGGTCGCGATGGCACGGCGGGCTCAGCCTCGTTCAGGCGCCGATATAGGACGCTTCCTTGCATCGGAAAAACGGATTATTCTGATTTAACCATTCTTAAAATCGATCGATGCTGCGCGTTCCAAGGAGGCACGTCATGACCGTTCATTTCGACCTTGCCGCGCTCGGCATGCTGGTGGCGGTGGCGGAGACCGGGGGCTTCACTGCTGCGAGCGCGCGGCTCGGCCGGACGCAATCGGCGATTTCGGTCCGCATCCAGGATCTGGAGAGCCAGCTCGGCCACAAGCTGCTCGAGCGCTCGCGCCGCGGCGTCACGCCGACCGATGCCGGCGAGCGGCTGATCGCCCATGCGCGGCGCCTGCTCGCGGTCGAGCGTGAGGCGCTCGCCGATCTGGCCGGCGACACGCCATCCGGCCGGCTGCGCATCGGCATTCCCGATGACTACATGGACGCTTATCTGCGGCCGCTGATCGCGCGCTTCGCCGCCGAACATCCGAAGGTGGAGCTCGAAGTGCGCTGCGACCTGTCGAAGCGCATCGAGCCGGCGCTGCTGGCCGGCGAGTTCGACCTGGCCGTGGTCACGCAGGATCCCAACAAGCCGATGGGCGAGGTGCTGCGCCGTGAACCGCTGGTCTGGGTGGCGGCGCGCGGGCATCGGCCGGAGCTGCAGGAGATGCTGCCGCTCGCGCTCTTCGCGGAAGGCTGCCGGGCGCGGCCGCGCATCCTCGCTGCGCTCAACACGGCCGGCAAGGCGCATCGACTGGTCTTCTCCTGCTCGCACACCTCCGGCGTGCTGTCGGCGGTGGAGGCAGGCTTCTGCGTGGCGGCGATCACCGAGAGCGCGGTGCCGCCTTCACTGCGCCGGATCGGCCCGGCAGAAGGCCTGCCGCCGCTTTTCGAGCTCACCGTCGGGCTGATCATGGCGCCACGTCCCGATCTCGCCGCGCGGCGCTTCGCCGACGCCCTTCGCGAGGAAATGAGCCTTTTGAGGCACGCGGCTTAGGAAGGTGCCATTGCCCATCGCAGCACATCGGCCTAAAGCCAAGGCAACCAATTTCCCTCAGGCGTCATCCCGGGCGCAGCGATGCGGAGACCCGGTATCCATGCCAGAGCGTTTCGTTCGATGATGGATCCCGGATCGGCGCGGCTTCGCCGCTTGTCCGGGATGACGCCCGTATTTGTTCTGACAAGATCCCGAGTCCCATGAAATTCCTCGACCAGGCCAAGATCTATGTGAAGGCGGGTGACGGCGGCGCGGGCTGCGTCTCCTTCCGCCGCGAAAAGTTCATCGAGTTCGGCGGGCCTAACGGCGGCGACGGCGGGCGCGGCGGCGACATCGTCGTCGAATGCGTGCAGGGGCTGAACACGCTGATCGATTTCCGCTTCCAGCAGCACTTCAAGGCCCGCACCGGCGAGCATGGCATGGGCAAGGATCGCCACGGCGCCAATTCGCCGGCGATCGTGCTGAAGGTGCCGCCGGGCACGGAGATCCTCGACGAGGACGGCGAGACCAAGGTCGCCGACCTGACCGAGCCCGGTCAGCGCTTCGTGCTGTGCAAGGGCGGCAATGGCGGCTTCGGCAACGCCTACTTCAAGACCGCGACCAACCAGGCGCCACGCCATGCCAACCCCGGCCTGCCGGGCGAGGAGCGTTGGGTCTGGCTCCGGCTGAAGCTGATCGCCGATGCCGGGCTCGTCGGCCTGCCCAATGCCGGCAAGTCGACCTTCCTCGCCACCGTCACGGCGGCGAAGCCCAAGATCGCGGATTATCCCTTCACCACGTTGCATCCCGGCCTCGGCGTCGTGCGCGTCGACGGGCGCGAGATGGTGCTGGCCGATATTCCCGGGCTGATCGAGGGCGCGCATGAAGGCCACGGCCTCGGCGACCGCTTCCTCGGCCATATCGAGCGCTGCCGCGTGTTGCTGCATCTGGTCGAGGGCACCAGCGAGCATGCCGGCAAGGCCTACAAGACGGTGCGGGAGGAGCTGGAGGCCTATGGCGAGGGGCTGGCCGACAAGCCGGAGATCGTCGCGCTCTCCAAGGTCGATGCGCTGACGCCGGAAGTCCTGAAGGAACAGGTGGCGCGGCTGAAGCGGGCGGCGAAGCGCATGCCGATCATCCTCTCCTCCGCCTCGGGCGAGGGCGTCGATGCGGCGCTCAGAGCGCTCTTCGCCGTGGTCGAGGAAGCCCGGCGTGAAGAGGAGCGCGAGAACGCTCCGGCGACGGAGACCGGCTGGCGCCCCTGAGGCCGGAATTCTCACGGAGCCGCCGCGCCCTCCCGGACAAACCGCGTCAGCGGCGTCGATCCGGATCCATCACAAGGCTCCGGCGCTCGCGGAAGGATCGCGGGGCAAGCCTCGGATGACCACGTATTCATGAGTCCGTCCTCGGAACGCCTAATGACGGCGCTGCGCTAGCGGAAGTCGCGCCAAGCGCCGACGCGGTGAATGCTCTCGCGGTTGCGTGCCGCTTCGCCGAAGGGCGCGACCGGCCAGTCCCAGCCCTCGTCCGGCGGGGGCAACTCGACGCCGCGCATCAGGTCGAGCCGGTCGCTGATCGTGCCTCCGCGGTCGCGCTCGATCATCCCGACATCGCTGAGCAGGATCACGCGACCGTGGAAACGGCGGAGATCGTCGAGATGCCAGGCGACGCAGCGTGCCGCGAGATCAGTCGGCAGCTTCGCAGCTTCAGCCGGATTGTCCGCGAGCCAGTCCTCGATCGGCCAGGCGAGCTGCGAGAGCAGGTTGGCGGATACGACCAGATCGACCGCCGGATCGGCGATGAAGTCGGCGAGCGGATCGCTCCGGCCGCCGCTCTCGCCGGCGAGCCAACCCATGACTCCCGTGAGGTCGCGGGTGAGCAATGCGACGTTGCGGCGCAGGCGCATGCGGAGCCGGACCTGCGGGAGGTGTACGGCATCGACCAGCAGCACGCGCTCGAAATTGGCGGCGAGCAGGCCGAGCGGGACGTCGCGCAGCAGCCCTGAGCCCAGAATGACGGCAGTCCGTCGCTCCGGCAGCTCGGTGACGGCCTGCGCGACGATGTCCCGGCAGCGGGCGTGATGCGCGGCCCAGGCCCGGCGCTGGCGCAGGCCGCGCGACCAGAGCGCGACGCTTTCGTCGACAAGGCCGAGCCGGCGGGTCATGCGCGAGGCCGGGGTCGCCAACCGCAGGGCCAGTTCCGCCAGCATGGCTATGCGCTGCCGCTTGGCATCGACTGCTTCCGAAAGCCGGTTTCCTCCTTTCGGGCCGTCAGGTCAGTGCGCCGCGCGCCGCGACTGGCCAGACGGCTTCCACATGCGCGTCTGGCCCGTGCAGACCGCGCACGCAGACATACCAGTCGTGCAGATTGACCGTCGGGTCGCAATGGCCGGGCACCAGCAGCAGGCGGTCGCCGCGATGCGGCAGCGCGATCGGCTCTCCCGTCAGGATGCCGTGCTCGTCCGAGGGCTTGGTATAGATCGCCCCATCGCGTCGGAACGGAACCGGCATGCCGGAATCGATGGCGACCGCCTTGTGGCCGGCATCAACGATGGCGCGATCCGGAACCGGCTTGCTCATCACCCCGGCGAGGACGAAGAGCGCATGCTCGAAGCTGCGGAACGGTGTGCCGTCGGCCTGGCGGTTGCGGGCGTAATCGGCGTCCATGAAGATGTAGGAGCCGGCCTGGATTTCGTTCCAGATGCCGGATTGCGTCTCAAGTTCGTAGGTGCCGGTGCCGGCACCGCTGATGATCTCGCAAGTCAGCCCGGCATGGGCGAGGCGCTCCGCGGTGTTGCGCGCTGCGAGGCCTGCGCGTTCGATCGCCTCGCGCCGCTCGTCGATCGATCGCATGTGCTGGGCAGAGCCGTGATAGGCCTGCAGGCCGGCAAAGCGCAGCGTGTTGGAGCGGGCGATGGCTTCCGCCAGCCTGACCGCGCCCTCTCCGGGCGCCACGCCGCAGCGCCGCCCGCCGACATCGATCTCGACGAGGACGTCGAGGACGACATCGTTGCGCGCGGCAGCCTCGGCAGCGTCGCGCACGCCGTCGGGATGGTCGACGCAGAGGCCGATGCGGGCACTGCGGGCGAGCCGCGCCAGCCGGTCGAGCTTGGCGGGGCTGGCGATCTCGTTGGTCACCAATACGTCGCCGACACCGCCCGCGACCAGGATTTCAGCCTCCGCGACCTTCTGGCAGCACTGGCCCACGGCCCCGTTGGCGATCTGGCGCAGGGCGATCTCCGGACTCTTGTGGGTCTTGGCATGGGGCCGCAGCCTGACGCCGTGGGCCTGGGTAAAGGCCGCCATGGCGACGAGGTTGCGTTCGAAGGCGTCGAGATCGAGCAACAGAGCAGGAGTCTCGATCTCGGCGAGGCTTTGACCGGGCTGCGCCGGCGGCGATTGCGACATGGAGTCTCCTGAGTCGGTTATGGCTATGGGAGGACAGCTTCGTGTCCTGAGCAAGGCCTGCCTTCTGGATGCGGCCATGCGCCAGTGGCGCTTGCCGCCCTGCCGTGATAGGCGCGGCCCATGAAGATCGGCCGCGTCACCGACGATACCCTCGCGCTCTTCGCCCGCGTCTGGCGTGAGCAAATCAAATCCTACCTGCCGCAGATGCTGATGATTCTCGGTCTCGTCGTGGTCATCGCCGCGACGACGAGCTTCTATCCGCTGCTGATCAAGGCGGCCTTCGATGCCTTCGCCGATCCGCTGACGGCCGAATCGACCGGCTTCGTGCGCCGCATGGAGCGGCTGGTCTCGAAGTCGATCGGCTATGAGATCGGGGTCGTCAACGCGGTCGCGACGGTCGTGGTCATCGTCACCGCGATCAAGGGTTTCTCGCTGCTCGCCCAGACCGTGATGACCAACAAGGTCGTCAGCCGGATCGAGGCGGAGATGCAGTCGGCGCTCTACGGGCACCTGATCGATGCCGATCTGGCACAGCTCCAGAAGGAAAACCCCGCTTCGCTCACCCAGCGCTTCACCACCGACTTCACCTTCGTGAAGGAGGCGCTGACGCGCATCGTCAACATCGCGATCCGCGACGTGGTGACGGCGATCGCGCTCGTTGGCGCGCTGTTCTGGATCGACTGGCAGATGACGCTGGTGGTGGTGCTGATCGCGCCGGTCATCGCCCATCCGATCGGCCGGATCGGCAAGAAGCTCCGGCGCATGGCGAGTTCGCAGCAGGAGCAGACGGGCATCATGGCGAGCCTGGTCACCGAAAGCCTGCAGGGCGCCCGCGTCGCCAAGACGGATTCCCTCGAGCCCTACCTGAAGCAGCGCGCGACCAGCGCCTTCGAGACGATCCGGACGCTGAAGGTCAAGGCGGCCAACGCCCGCGGCCGGCTCGACCCGCTGCTCGAGGTCGGCGGCGGCATCGCGGTTGCCGGCGTGCTGGCTGCCATCGGCGTGCGCATCACCTCGGGCGCCTCCACCGTGGGCGATTTCACCGGCTATGTCTCCGCGCTGCTGCTGGCTGCCCAGCCGATGCGCTCGCTCGGCAATCTCAATGCCATTGTCCAGGAGGCCGGCGCTTCGCTGAAGCGCTATTACGCGCTGATGGACGAGAAGCCGATGATCCTCGACCGGCCGGATGCCAGGCCGTTGGCGATCACGACGGGCGAAGTCGCCTTCCGCCATCTGCGCTTCCGCTATCGTGAGGACCAGCGGGCGCTGGAGGGCATCGATCTCGTCGCGCGCGGCGGAACCACCACTGCGCTGGTCGGCCGTTCCGGTTCGGGCAAGTCGACCCTGCTCGCGCTGGTACCGCGCCTCTACGACCCGGTCGGGGGGCGGATCGAGATCGACGGGCAGGATCTGCGCGGCGTGACGCTCGAAAGCCTGCGCCATCAGATCGGCGTCGTCAGCCAGGACGTGGTTTTGTTCGACGATACGGTGCGTGCCAACATTGCGTTCGGCCGCCCCCGGGCAACGCAGGACGAGATCATCGCGGCCGCCAAGGCCGCGGCGGCGCACGACTTCATCATGGCGATGCCGGGCGGCTACGATGCCCCGGTGGGCGAGCGCGGCCACAAGCTCTCGGGGGGCGAGCGCCAGCGCATTGCCATCGCCCGCGCCATGTTGAAGGACGCGCCGATCCTGCTGCTCGATGAGGCCACCAGCGCACTCGACACGGAGTCCGAGCGCCTCGTGCAGCAGGCGCTGGCGAAGCTGACGAAGGGTCGCACCACCCTCGTCATCGCGCACCGGCTCTCGACGATCCGCGAGGCCGACCTGATCGTCGTGATGGACGAAGGTAAAATCGTCGAAACCGGCAGCCATGACGAGCTGCTGGCGCGCGAGGGCGCTTATGCGCGGCTGTACCGGATGCAGTTCCTCGAAAGCTGACCGCTTTCTCGAACCAGTTATCCTCTCCCTGGAGCGTGCCGGGCTTATACGGAAACACGGCGTCATCCCGGGCCTGACCCGGGATCCATGCGGCAGCATTTCCGGTCGCGTGCAGCCTCGATCCCGGCTCTCCGCTTCGCTCCGGCGGGGATCACCCCCGGTTCCGCGCGGGATCGGCACACTCTAGCGGCAGAATGCCGCGCAGCCGGCTTCCCAGAATGGTTTGCCGGATTCAAGCGGCGGGATCGATGGCCGCGGCTTGCGGCCAGGCAGGTCGTCGGGGATCGGGCTCACCAGCTCCCACCAGCGATGCGCGCATTGCGAGCGGAAGGCCATCTGATCGGAGATCGAGGTGCCTTCCTTCTCAAGGACCGCGTCGAGCGCCGCGCAGGCCTCGCGCAGTCGTGCGTCATGTGTATCGCTCGGTGCATTGGCATAGTCGTGGAAGGCCTCGGTGAAGGCCTCCATCTCGCGGGCGATATGGGGCCAGTCGGAGCGCCCGAGGTTCCAGGCATCCATCCATTCGCGCACGACGGTTTCGACGGCCTCGGCCTTCGGCCTGTCCTTCACCTTGCGGGCGGTGGTCAGCATGTGGCGCATCAGTTCGGCGCGGGCATGGGCGAAGCGGGCGCGCAGCGCCGCCTCCTGCATCCGCGCGATGGCGTCAGTCGCCTCCTGCTGCAGCGCTTGGACGAAATGCGGCATGGGGCGATCCTTCAGGGCAGGGTGGCGAGCCGCTCGATCATCCGTTCGAACAGCTCATGGGCGTTCACGGCCGAGACGACGTGAGCATTGGGCTCGCGCTTCAGGCGGCCGTTCCAGTCGATGGTGGTACGCCCGCGCAAGGGGCCGTCACCGGTCTCGACCGTGACGAAGCAGTCGCGGCCTTCAAAGAGCTCGGGCCAGAGCAGATAGGCGACCACGCAGGGGTCGTGCATCGGGTGCCCGTCGCTGCCGAGCCCGCCGGGGCGCGGGCGGGTCAGCATGCCATGGACGGCGTTGCCGGCTGCGTTGCCGAGCGTGCCGATGCGGGCGATCTGCGCGTGGCTGGCGATGGCCTGCAGCGTGACACCGAGACCGAACATCACGATCGGCCGGCCGCAGCCGAAGACCACCGCCGCGGCGTGCGGATCGACATAGGCATTGAATTCGGCGGCCGGGGTGATGTTGCCGAGGCCGATGGCGCCGCCCATCAGCACGATGCGCCTGATCTTCGGCAGGATGTCGGGTGCGAGCCGGAAGGCGAGTGCGAGATTGGTCAGCGGTCCCAGCGGACAGAGCGTGATGCCAGCCTCTGGCGCAGCCCGGCAGATATCGATGATCGCCTGGACCGCGTGACCGGGCGCAGCTTCGCTCGCAGCGGCGGGAAGGCCCGCGCCTGCCAGCCCGTCAGGGCCGCAGACGAATTCGGCGGTTTCGAGCGGGATGACAAGCGGGCCTTCGGCACCGCGATGGACGGGAATGTCGCTGCGGCGGGCGAGATCGCGGATGCGCAGCGCATTTGCCGTGGTTTGCGCGACCGGGACATTGCCCGCGACCGCGGTGATCGCCTTGAGGTCGAGGCGGTCGGCGCCGGCGAAGGCGAGCAGAAGGGCTACGGCGTCGTCCTGGCCGGGATCGGTGTCGATGATGATCGGCTCGCGCATTTCCGTCTCCGCCAATTCAACCCTCATCCTGAGGAGCCGCGAGGCGGCGTCTCGAAGGATGTTCCAGATGTTTCCCGTACCTCCTGAAGCATCCTTCGAGACGCGGGCTGCGCCCGCTCCTCAGGATGAGGGCTGCGGGCAGGAGGAGGGCCATCTCAGGCGGCCTTGGCATTGCCGGCCATGATCAGATGGGCGATGTCGTCGGCGCTGAGGTCGCCGAGGGGGCGGTCGACGTATTTGCGGCCGGCGCCCATGATGACGATACGGTCGGCCAAGGCCACCACGTCGCGCATGTTGTGGCTGATCAGGATGACGGTGCGCCTATCGGCCTTGAGCTTGCGGATGAGGTCGAGGACGAGCGCGCTCTCCTTGACGCCGAGTGCGGCTGTCGGCTCGTCCATGATGATGATCTCGGCATTCCAGCGCAGGGCGCGGGAGATCGCGACCGCCTGGCGCTGGCCGCCGGAGAGCCGCTCGACCGGGCGCGTCATGTCGGTGACGGCGGCGGAGAGCTGCGAGAGATAGCGCTGCGATTCCGCGATCATCCGCTTCTTGTCGAGGATGCGCAGGAAGGGCAGCAGCACCGGCTTGGTCAGCTCCGAACCCATGAAGACATTCTGGGCGATGGAGAGGCGCGGGGCGAGCGCGAGGTCCTGATAGATCGTCGCGACGCCGTTCTCCAGCGCGTCATGCGGCGAAGCGAACGTGACCGGCTTGCCGCGCAGGCTGATGGTTCCGCTCGTCGCCTCCTCGGCGCCCGAGATCACCTTGATCAGGCTCGACTTGCCGGCGCCGTTGTCGCCGCAGAGGGCCACGACCTCGCCCGGGAAGATGTCGAGGTCGACATCGCGCACGGCGACGACCGGACCATAGGCCTTGCCGATGCCGCGCAGCGAGAGGAGGGGGGTATTGGTCGTCCCGGTCATGGCTTCAACGCTTGTCACGAGTCCGAATGGCTGGCGCCGGCGTCATGCTCGCCCTTGTGGCGAGCATCCACGTCTTGAACATCCTAATGAGCCGAAGAAGACGTGGACGGTCGGGACAAACCCGACCATGACGCGGAAAGGGCGCGCGCCCTCACTTCTTCAGGAACTGCTGGACGTTGTTCTTGTCGACCAGCACGGCCTCGGTGAAGAGATATGGGCCGGAGGTGATGCTCTCCTTCGGCTTCTTGTCGACGACGATCGCCTGGATCGCATCGACCGCCTGCTTGCCCATCTCCTCGAAGGGGATCGCGACGGTGGCGACGAACGTCGAGGCCGGATCGGCGATGCGCTCGTAGCTCTCCTTGCCGCCATCGACCGAGATCAGCGGGATCTGGCCCTTCTTCACGCCCTGGGCCTGCAGCAGGTCGTCGATGATGTAGGCCTGGCCGTCGAACGAGGCCCAGATGCCGTTGATCTTGCCCTGGTTCTGCAGCATCAGCGCCTGCATGCCGGCGCGGACGTCGTCGCGCCAGCTCTGGGTGCGGGCCATCGAGAACTTGCCGAGTTCCTTCACCGCCTGGTTCTCGGCGAGCACGGCATCGAGCAGCCGGCCGCGGATGCGCGAGGCGACGTTGAGATCGAACCGGGCCGAGACGATGTTGCCCTGGTAGCCGAGCTGACCGAGCAGGTAGAGCGCGGCGTCGGCGCCGACCTTGTACTCGTTGGTCTGAATGTCGAAGAGCGCATGCGGGCTCGCACCGGACTGCACGGTGATCACCGGGATCTTGGCGTCCTTGGCCGCCTTGAACTGGGCGTCGGCCTCGACCGGCTTGCCCATGGCGATGATGATCGCGTCGACCTTCTTGGCGATCAGCGCGTCGAACTGCTCGGCATGCTTCGGCAGCGCGCCTTCGGAGTTCAGCAGCGTGACGTTCCAGCCCTTGGCCTTGGCGGCGGCGGCGGCGGCATTGGCGACCCGCGCATGCGTCTCCGACGAGAACTGGAAGCCGATGATGCCGACCTCGAAGGCATCAGCCGACTGGCCGAGCGCGACGAGCGCGGCGGCGGCCACCAGCATCTTCCTCAAGCCGAACCCATTCTTGCCGAACATGTGAACTCTCCCCTGTTGTTGTTCTGTGTCGCCTAGACCTTGAACGCCGCCTTCTTCATCGCGCTCGCCGAGAAGGCGACCGAGCCGATGATGATCGCGCCGAGCACGATGTCCTGAATGTAGTAGGGCGCGCCGAGCAGCACCAAGCCGTTGCCGAGCACCTTGAGCACCAGCGCCGCAAAGACCGTGCCGGGCACATTGGGTTTGCCGGGATCGAACATGGTCATGCCGAGCAGCACGGCGGCGATGGCATAGAGCAGATAATCGCCCGCCATGTTCGGCGCGGCCGAGGACAGGTTGGCGGCCAGCAGCACGGCCATGATGCTGGCGAAGACCCCGGCCAGCAGCAGGCCGATGCGCTTCATCCGCGCCGTGGCGATGCCGGCGAGCCGGGCCGCCTCGTCCGCCTCTCCGGTCGCGACCATATGGGCGCCGGTCCGTGTCCATTTGACCAGGCCCCAGGCGAAGAGCGTGGCGCCGGCCATCCAGAGCACGAGATTGGGGATGCCGAAGTTGTAGCCGCGAGCAAGCCCGGTGAAGCCGACCGGCCAGCGGCCGACGAAAGCGACGCCCTGGGTGATCATGAAGGCGAGGCCCTTGGCGATGGCGGCGGTGCCGAGCGTCATGATCAGCGAGGGGATGCGTAATACCGTGACGCCGTAGCCGTTGAGCGAGCCGAGCACGACGCCGACGCCGAGCGCTGCCGCCACTGCGACAGCGGGCGGATACTGGAGCTGCACCAACCAGCCGCAGACGACAGCGGCCAAGCTCGCCATCTCGGCGACGGAGAGGTCGAGTTCCGCCACGGTGAAGGCGAGGGCGAAGCCGAGCGCCAGAATCGCGAGGAAGCTCGTATCCTTCAGCACGTTGACGATGTTGGTGGCGCTGGCGAAGTTCGGCGCGAAGATCAGGAAGAACAGGATCAGCGCGAGGCCGGCGATCGCCGTGCCGTAGTGCCCGATCAATTCGCGCAGGTCGATGCGGCCCAACTCAGGCTCCCCTGGCGATGGCGGAGATCGGCTGGAGTATCTCGATGCCGCCGGTGATCGGGATCAGGGCGCCGGTGACGAAGGCGGCGCCGTCCGAAAGCAGGAATGCGATCACGTTGGCGACATCCTCGGGTCGTCCCAATCTCCCCAGCGGCGTGCGTACTGCCGCGCCCTCGACGAGCGCATTGAACTGCTGCGCGAATCCGTTCCTCACCATTGGCGTATCGATGATGCCGGGCGCAACGGCATTGACGCGGATGCCGTGCCGCCCAAGCTGCTGGGCCATGCCGTAGGTCAGGGTCGCGACACCGCCCTTCGCCGAGCCATAGGCAAGATTGGCGCCGCCATTGCTGTAGGCGATGGAGGAAATATGGACGATCGCGCCACCATCGCCCTGGGCGATCATCCGGCGCGCAGCAGCCTTGGAGATGCGGAAGACGGCCGAGAGATTGACGTCGACCAGCTTGTCCCACTCCTCGTCCTCCATCTCGACCATGGCCACGGGCCGGGAGGCCCCGGCGCCGGTGACGAGATGGTCGAGCCGGCCGAAGCGTGAAGCGGCCAGATCGACGAGAGCCTGGGCGAGATCGCGTTCGCGGACATCGCCGGCGAGCGTCACCGCTTCTCCGCCGCCTGCCGCGACCTCCGCCGCCACCGCGTCGAGGCCGGGTTGGTCGAGGCCCGAGAGGACCAGCCTGTGACCAGCGCGGGCGAGCATCACCGCAAGCGCGCCGACAATGCCTCCCGATGCTCCGGTCAGGAGCGTGACGGGGCCTCTTTCCTTCGGGTTGTTCATGGTCGGTGGTGTGGGCATGGGGAAGCGTTCTTACGGGGTCGTTTCGGGGTTGGCGAGACCGGGCAACGCAGCCGAGGTCTGCGCCAGCGCCGTTAGGTCAGCCGAGATCGGCGCCAGCGCTTCCTCGCTGCGGCGATAGAGGGCGTAGAGCGCGTCATAGGCAGGGCGCCGGGCGGGATCCGGTTCATAACGGTGGGCTACCTCGACCAGCGCATCCTGCGCCGCTTCCAGCGAAGCGAAGCGCCCGAGCCCCGTCCAGGCGATGATCGCGGCGCCGAGCAGACCGGGCTCCCTTGCGCGGCCGACCACGATGTGGCGGCCGCAGAGATCGGCCTTGATCTGCGCCCAGGCGGGATTGGCCGCCGCGCCGCCGCCGAAGCGGATCTCTTCGACGCAGCTGCCGAGCGCCGCTTCCGCACGCTCCAGGACCAGGCGATTGAGGCAGGCGACGCCTTCCAGCACGGCATAGGCGAGGTCGGTGGGGCCGTGCCGGCGGCCGAGCCCGACAAAGGCGCCGCGCAGGTTCGGATTCCAGTAGGGCACGCGCTCGCCCTGCAGATAGGGCAGGAAGATCACGGGCTGGGGATGACGCTGGCCGGCGAGCAGGCGCTCGATGGTGCCGCCGACGCCATCCGAACCGCCGAGCAGCTCGACCAGCCAGGCGGCTGTGTCGGCGCCGTTCTGGCTGGGACCGCCGAGATGCCAGAGGCCGCGCCAGTCGACGGTGATGAGGCCCTCGGCCTCGGCCTGTTTCGGACCGAGCACGCCGAGCACCTCGGTCGTGCCGGAAATGTTGTAGGCATAGCCCGCGCGCAGAGCGCCCAGTCCGGCCACGGCCGCCCAGGTGTCGTTGCAACCGCAGAAGACCGGAATTCCGGCAAGCCGATCGAATGGCGCGGGCAGGTCGGTCCGAACGGGCTCGACGGCGTCGCAGGGTTCGAGGATCGGCGGGATCACGGCCGGCGACAGGCCGATGGCGGCGAGCGCCGAGACCCCATCATGCGTCTCCGCGCAGGCGATGAGCCGCGCCATCGAGACCGGGTCGCTGGCCTGACTGCCGGTCAGGCGGAAATTCAGATAGTCCTTCGGTTCGAGCACGCGGGCGAGAGCGCGAAAATTCTCCGGCTCTGCTTCCGCGAGCCAGGCGAGGCGCGCGAGCGGATGGAAGGCGTTGATGCGCCCGGCTTCCGGATGGCCCCCTAGCCTCTCACGAAGCCCGGCCGCGACCGCGTCGGAGCGCGCATCCTTCCAGGTCAGGGCCGGGCGAAGCTCGCTGCCGTCGTTGCCCAGGAAGATCTGCGTCCGCGTCACGCCGCAGATCGCGATGGCTTCGACCCGCGCGAAAAGGCCGGGTTGCTGCCGCGCCAGATCGCCGACGGTTTCGAGCAGGAGCGCCCACCAGCCTTCGGCGGCGACCTCCGAATGCCCGAGGCGATCGTCGAGGGCGGGGCCGGCGGCGGCGCTCTCGGCCAGCACCGCGCCATGCGGGGCGATCAGCGCGGCGCGAAAGCTGCTGCCGCCGAGATCGCAGGCTAGGACGACGCTGATCTGCTGCATGAGGATAGAACTACACCCGTCATTCCAGACAAGCCGCGTTGGCGGCGTCGATCCGGAATCCATCGAAGGGCTCCGGTGCTCCACGATGGATTCCGGGTCAAGCCCGGAATGACGATAGCTGGGTCATCGGCAGCGAAATCGCGCTGAAGCCGGGAACGACGGCGCCCTCAGGCCGCACCGCGCGCTGCCTTGAGGATGTCGTCGACGAGGCGTTGCGACGTCAGGGCCTCCTCGCCGGTGACGACCGGGTCGCGGCCTTGCTCGATCGCATCGAAGAAATCGGCGATGACGGCGCGGTGGGCGTCATGCGGGAAATCCATGATGTTGGCGCCGCTACCGGTCGAGCCCTCCGCCTCGACGATTTCCTCGTGGCCATCGAGGAAGGCGAGGCGCAGCCTCCCGCCGATCAGGGCGGCAAAACCCTTGGTGCCAGTGATTTCGATGCGTTCGGGGTAGCCGGGATAGGCGGCGGTTGTCGTCACCAACGTCGCGGGGGCGCCGTTGCCGGTCTCCAGCAACGCGGAGACGTAATCCTCAGTTTCCATGCGATGGAGGGCGGTGGTGCGCGCCTGTGCCGCGACGACCCTGGAGACGCCGACCAGCGAGCGAAACAGGTCGAGCGAGTGGATCGCCTGGGTCAGCAGCACGCCGCCCCCGTCGCGGGCGAGCGTGCCGCGCCCCGGCTCGTCGTAATAGCTCTGCGGGCGCCACCAGGGCACGGAGAGGAAGGCGGCCTCGATGGTGCCGAGCTCGCCTGATTGCAGGGCGGCCTTGAGGCGCAGGCTGGCGGGGCGGAAGCGATGCTGCAGCACGACGCCGAAGGTCCTGCCTGTCCGGCGGGCGGTGTCGACCAGGCGCTGGCCGCGCTCGCTGGTCAGTTCGAGCGGCTTCTCGACGAGGACATGTTTGCCGGCTTCGAGGCAAAGCGCGGAGACATCGAGATGGCTGCTCGGCGGGGTCAGCACGATGACTGCTTCAACCGCAGGATCGGTCAGAACAGCGTCGAGATCGGTGGTCGTCGGGAAGGGAAACTGGTCGGCATAGGCCTTGGCCCGATCGGGCGTCCGGCTCACCGCCCAGCGCACATTCGCACGATCGGCAAGGTCGAGCAGGCTTTTGGAATGCGGCAGGGAGGCGGGGCCGAGCCCGATCACGGCGATACCGAGCTTGCGTCTCATGTCAGGCGATTCCCATTCTCACTCGATAATTCCACCGGGGTCATCCCTGACAAGCGGCGAAGCCGCGCCGATCCGGGATCCATGCCTGAGCTCTGCCGAAAAATGTTCCGGCATTGATCCCGGGTCTCCCTTCGGTCGCCCGGGATGACATCGTTCAGGCTTCCCGCTGCCGGGCAGGCAGCCAGGTCGCCTTCGCCTGTGCCTCCAGCGCCAGCCTGCAGACGGTGAAGGCGTGGCGCTGGCCCATCGCGGTTTCGCTGCGGGCGCCGATGTCGGCAATCAGATCCCGGAAATAGGTCAGCGGCTCTCGCGAAGCGTCGATATGGCTGGTGCCGGATTTGTCGACGAGGAAGACATGGTCGGTGCCGGGGCGCCCGGCGACATCGACATATTTGCGCAGTTCGATCGTGCCTTCGGTGCCGAGGATGGTGAGCCGCCCGTCGCCCCAGGTCGGCAGGCCATCGGCAGTGAACCAGTCGACGCGAATGTAGCCGCCGGCCCTGTCGCTGCGCAGCAGGACTTCGCCGAAATCTTCGAACTCAGGCAGGTCGGGCACGCCGAAATGGCCGACGCCGGAGGCCACGATCTGCGCATCCTCCGAACCCGTAAAATGGAGGAACTGGTCGATCTGGTGCGAGGCGATGTCGGTGAGGATGCCGCCATAGCGGCGCTTGTCGAAGAACCAGCCCGGCCGGATCGCCCGGTTGAGACGGTGCGGCCCCATGCCGAGAGTCTGAACAACTCGGCCGATCGCACCATCGGCAATCAATTTGCCGGCTATGATCGTCGCTGGGACGATGAAGCGCTCGGAGAAGCAGATCGAGAAGATGCGGCCCGTTTCAGTCACGGCCTTCTCGATGGCCGCAAGCTGGTCAAAGCTGGTGACGCCGGGCTTGTCGATCATCACATCCTTGCCGGCTCGCATGGCGCGGATGGCCAGCTCGGCACGCTCTGCCGGAATGGCGGCGCAGACGATCAGATCGACCGACGGGTCGTCGATGAGCCGCTCGGCCGTGCTTTCCGGCAGATTCGGGAACCGCTCGCGGAAACCGGCGAGGACGCGCTCGTCGCTCGTCGCGGGATCGAAGCCGACGCAGGTCGCGCCGGCTTCGAGGAGACCACCGACCATATGGTAGATATGGCGGTGGTCGAGGCCGATGGCGGCGAAGCGCATGGTAGGGTCTGTTCTCGTCATGGACGTGGCTCTGATCGGGCCAAAACGCCCGAGAGTAAGGAGGAGCCCGCCGCCCGATGCCTTGTGGCATCGGGCAAGGGACCGACACGGCTGTCGGGCGTTTTCGCCCGACCCCGAAGGGGCGCGGGCCTTTTGGGCGGCTGGTGTGTCGCATAGCCTTGCAAACCGGGCGGTTTGCTGCGGCTAAGCTCCTGCCCGCCGCTCAAAATGCCCAGCGTCAGAACCGCGTCCATGACGAGTACAGACCCTTATTGCGGCGCGCCGTGGCCGACGCCGATCTCCTGGTCCCAGCGCCGGAAGGCGGCGACGAGGCGCTCGGGCGTCAGCGGCGGCCGGGTCGGCAGGCTGGTGATGAGCCCGTCATATTCCGGTCGGCCGTATTCGGCGAGGATGTCGCGGCTTTCCTGCGGGGCCATGGCAAGCGTCACGCCCTTCACCGCCGGGCCGGGATAGAAATAGCCCTTGTCGTAGGTGACAGCCTGCGCCTCCGGCTTGAGCATATGGGCCATCAGTGCGACGAGCGCCGGCATCTTGTCGGCCGCGACACCCCTCGGGATGCACATGAACTGCGTGTCGGGAATCCAGTGGGTCTTGTCGAGAACGAAGACCTTGGCCTCCTTCGGCACGATGCCGAGCACGCGCGGGTTGATGTCCCAGCCCAGCGTCGAGACGATGACGTCGCGGGTGCCTTCGCCCAGCTCCTTCATCGTCGCGGCGGTGCCGCCCGGATAGTAGTCGATGCCGGTGCCGAGTTCCTTGAGATAGGCCCAGCTCTTGTCCCAGCCCTTCATCGGATCGGAGGGATCGGCGTCGCCGAGGATGTAGGGCAGGCCCTGCAGCCAGGTCCAGCCGGGTCCGGAATTGACCGGCCGTGCATAGGTGAAGCGCTTGGGGTTCTGCTTGACGTAGGCAAGCAGGTCCTCGGCGGTCTTCGGAACGGTCTTGAGGCGCTCGGGCGCGTATTCGAACAGCGGGCCGGAGGGGGAATAGACGACGGCGACGCCCTCGTTCTGGCCGAAGTTGCGCTGCATCATCAGCGCCTGCTCGTGATAGACCTCTTCCGGCTTCGGCAGGTCCTTGGCATGGGATTTCCAGACATCGACCCAGAGCCCCTGCTGGATGCCGTCCGACATGGCGCCGGGGCCGGTCAACACGAGGTCGATGTCGACGCGGTTGGCCTGTTGTTGGGCCTTGAGCTTGGCCGGCAGCTCCGGCGAGGGCGCGCGCGAGAAGTTCAGGCGCGAGATCAGCTTCGGGTTGTCTTTGGCGAATTTCTCGATGGCGACCTGCGTCAGCTGCAGATTGCCGGCGACGTCGATGATGTTGAGCGCGACCGGAGCGCTTTGCGCCAGCGCGCCGCCGGCTTTCAACGCGGCGAGGCCGGCCGCTCCGGCCATGACGGTACGGCGTGTCGGATGGTTCATGGTCTCTCCCTGGGGTTTGGCTCTCTTTTGTCGTGCCGTGGTCGGCATCAGGAGCTCTTGCCTGGGATACTAGTGCACCACTTTGTGGCGCGCCAGCGCATTCGCGGGCATGGCCGGCACCATGCTGAAGCATGCGATGAAGGGGTGGGTCAGGCTTGTTCGAGGAGGAGCGCCTCCGCCGCACGGCTGAGCAGTGGCGCGGCGGCGCCGTGGATTTCATAGAGGTGGCTGGCGGGCACGCCGGAGAGGTCTGGGACGGAGAAGCCATCCATCGTGCCTTCCGCCCGGAACAGCGTGTTGAACCGGGCCCAGAGCTGCGGATTGGCCGAGAACGGACCGCTCACCGCGATGCGGGCGGGAAACAGCAGGCGACAGGCATTGGCGAGCGCGCGGGCGAGCAGCTGCGCCGCCATGTCGATTTCCGGGAGGGACAGAAGGTCGAGCCCGGCAAGCTGCCGGGCAAGCCGGATCTCGTCCTGGTCGAGATCGGGCCAGTGGCGGCGCAGCGCGGGGAGCAGGGACCAGAGGGCGGCGCCGGTTTCGAGGCAGGCCGTGTTGCCGCAGCCGCAGGGGCGGTCGTGCAGGGCCGCGAGCCGCCAGTGGCCGATTTCGCCGAAGGAGCCGGTGGGCGCGAAGGGTTCGCCATCGACCGCATAGGCCAGCCCTACGCCCCAGCCCCAATGCAGCAGGATCGTCCCGCCCGCGAAATTCTCGGGCTCGCGGGCGGCGCGGGCGCGCAGCTCGGCGTCGAGATTGCGGCAGATCGTGACGGGGCCGGCGACGGGGGCGAGCACGGAGGCGATGTCGAGCCCGCGCATGCGCGGCCAGCGCGAGGCCATCAGCCATTGCCCCTGCTTCAGGTCGATCAGGCCGGAGAGCGAGACCGCCGTGCCGGCATGGCTCATGCCGGGAGGCATCGCGTCGAGCAGGTTCCGGGCGAGTTCGGCCATCGCCATGGCGATGGTGGCATTGTCGGCGTCGCCGGCAATGGGGCGACGGCGCTCGGCGACGAGATGGCCGTTGAGGTCGACCAATGCGCCCGAGAGCGACTGGCTGGAGACATAAATGACGGAGGCGCCGATGCGGCGCGTATGGGCAACGAGGATGGCCGGCGGCCGCCCGCGACCGCTCGCCTCGCCGATGGTCTCGATGACCAGGCGGCGGGCTATGAGTTCGCCGACGACCCGCGAGACACTGGTCGAGCGCAGCTGGAGGATGCGGCCGATATCGGCGCGGGAATGAGCCTCGCCGTTCAGGACCAGCCGGTAGATGCGAGCGCAGTCCCGGTCATGGGCAAGCGCGAGGTGGCTTTCGTCGATCGTCAGCAGGGACAAGGCAAACTCTATTCAGAACGGTTGCGTTCAAAATTAATCATTGCGTTTCAGCCGAAGCTTCATAAGCTCGATACCAGAATATCGGAAATTTCCTGACGTAAAAGGTTCAAAAATCGATGATCGAGATGCATGTTGCCTCCGACAAGGAGACGCTCGGCCAGCAGGCGGCGGCGCTCGGCGCGCAGGCGATCCGTGAGGAACTCGCCCGTCACGGCGAAGCGACGATCATCGTGGCGACCGGCGCGAGCCAGTTCGAGATGCTGAAGCATCTCGTGGCGGCCGAGGGCATCGACTGGTCGAAGGTCACGGCCTTCCATCTCGACGAATATGTCGGCTTGAGCGAGAGCCATCCGGCGAGCTTCCGGCGCTATCTGCGCGAGCGCTTCATGGCGCCGCTGAACAGCGCGCCGACCTTCATTCCGGTCGATGGCGAGGGCGATGCCGCAGCGGCGGTAAAGCAGCTCAACCAGCAGATCGCCGGCAAGCGCATCGCCGTCTGCTTCGCCGGGATCGGCGAGAACTGCCATCTCGCCTTCAACGACCCGCCGGCGGATTTCGAGACCGAGGAGCCTTATCTCGTCGTGAACCTGGACGAGGCCTGCCGGCAGCAGCAATTCGGCGAGGGCTGGTTCCCGAGCTTCGACGCCGTGCCGCAACAGGCGATCTCGATGAGCGTGCGCCAGATCCTCAAGAGCGAGCTGATCGTCCTCTCCGTCTCCGACACGCGCAAGGCCGAGGCCGCCAAGGCCGCTCTGGAAGGGCCGGTCAGCAATCTCAGCCCCGCCTCGATCCTGCAGACACACAAGCGCACCGTGCTGTTCATCGATCCGCCGGCCGCTTCGCTGCTGAGCCGGAAGGGCTGACGATGCGCACGCCCGGTCTCGTCGATCTGCAGGTCAATGGCTTCGGCGGGGTGGATTTCAACTCCGGTACGATCACGGCGGCGGAGCTCGACCGGGCGCTGGAGGCGATGCTGGCGACGGGCGTGACCACCTGCCTGCCGACGATCATCACTGCGCATCCGCATGAGCTGGAAGAGCGATTCCGGGCGCTCGACGCAGCGGTGAGCGGAAGCCGGCTCGGGCCGCTGATGTGCCCGGGCTACCATCTCGAAGGCCCGTTCCTGAACCCGTCCGCCGGCTATTCCGGCTGCCACCCACCGGAGGCGATGACGGTGGCAACGGCCGAGCTGGTCGCGCATCTTGACCAGCTCTTGTCGCGGCCGATCCTGATGGTGACGCTGGCGCCGGAGGTCGAAGGCGGCGTCGCCCTCGCCGGCAAGCTGGCGCAAGCGGGCAAGGTCGTCGCCATAGGCCATTCCGCCGTCGATTTCGAGACCGCCGGCGCCGCTGCGGAGGCGGGCGCGACGCTCTCGACCCATCTCGGCAACGGCCTGCCGCAGCAGCTGCACAAGCTCGTCAACCCGCTCTTCGCCCAGCTCGCCGAAGACCGGCTGATGGCCGGCTTCATCGCGGATGGCATCCATATCCATCCGAAGGCGCTGAAGAGCCTGATCCGGGCAAAGGGCGCGGAGCGCTCGATCCTCGTCACGGACGCCGTGGTTGCTGCTGGCGCAGTGCCGGGCCGTTACAGCTTCGCCGGCATGCCGGTCGATCTCGCCGCCGATGGTTCGGTGCGCCAGCCGGGCGGCGCCTCGCTGGCGGGCTCGGCGCTCAAGCTCGACGACGCCGTTCGGAATGTCGTCGCCTGGGGCATCGCGACGCCGGAGGGGGCAATTGCCATGGCCTCGACCCATGCGCTGGCCTGCATCGCCGACGCGCTGGCGCAGGCTGGCATCACCTTGCCGGAGAGCGCGATCGAGTGGTCGCCGGAACTCCGCATCCGCAGCGTGCGCATCGGCAACGAGCGCCGCGATTTCGCCGCTGTGGCGGCATCCTGAAGACGTTACCAACCAAGCAAGAGGGGAAAACGATGAGCGAATTTTCGAAAGGCGTGGATCGCCGCACCGTGCTGGGCGGCCTCGGCGCGCTGACCATCGGCGCGAACGGCGCCTTCGCCGCCGCGCCGCCGCTGCCTTCGGCGCCGGTCGGCATCAACATCATCGATGTCGGCGGGGCGCTGGCGCTGATGCAGCAGGCCTTCGACGACTACCGCAACGCCAATCCCAAGCTCGTCTCGCGCATCACCTATGTGAAAGCGCCGGCGCCGGAACTGGCGAGCAAGATCAAGGCGCAGCAGGATGCCGGGCGCGCCGATCTCGATCTGGTCCTGACCGGCTCGGATGGCCTGGCTGCCGGCCTCGAGCAGAATCTCTGGCTCAAGATCTTCCCGGATTTCGCCGAGAAATTCCCCAATATCGAGCAGAATTACGAGCCCGCGGCGCTCAATCTCCACAAGGTGCAGGGCGCCGGCTTCGGCACGGTGGTGAACTATTACCCGTCCGGGCCGCTGCTCGAATACATGCCGGACCGGGTCAAGCAGGTGCCGACGACGGCCGAGGAGCTGCTGGCCTGGGCCAAGGCCAATCCCAGCAAGTTCATGTATGCGCGCCCGACCAATTCAGGCCCCGGCCGCACCTTCATGATGGGCCTGCCCTATATCCTCGGCGACAAGGATCCGCAGGACCCGGTCAATGGCTGGGACAAGACCTGGGCCTATCTGCAGGAACTCGGCGAGCACATCGAGTACTACCCGGCCGGCACGGGCGCGACGATGAAGGAGTTCGGCGACGGCTCGCGCGACATCATCATCTCGACCACGGGTTGGGACATCAATCCGCGTGCGCTCGGCATCGTGCCGAAGGAAGCCAAGATCCAGACGCTGAAAGGCTTCCACTGGGTCTCGGACGCCTTCTTCATGTGCGTGCCGAAGGGCATCCCGAACGATCGCCTCGCCGTCGTGCTCGACATCATGGCGCATGTGCTGACGCCGAAGATGCAGGCCTATTCCTATGACGAGGGCTATCTCTATCCCGGCCCGGCGGTGAAGGACGTGCCGCTCTCCCTGGCGCCGAAGCGCAGCCAGGAGGTGATCGCGGAGTTCGGCCGGCCTGAATATGCCGACCTCATCGCCAAGAACCCGATCGAGCTGCCGCTGAAGCCCGACAAGATGGTCGTCGCCTTCCGCAAGTGGGACGAACTGGTCGGCGCCAAGCGCAAGCGCTGATCGAAGCCATTATTCCTTCGCTCCGCCTTCGATGCGGAGCGAAGAAAAGGCCCGGAAACCATCGCACGGTGCCGCCACCGACGATGGATTCCGGGCCGATTTCGTTCTCGAACTGGAGCATGCTGATCTACGCGGACTCACGCGGTCATCCCGGGCTTGATCCGGGATGACCGCGTGAGTCCGCGAAAAGGCCCAGGTGGCGAAGTGTCGACAAACCCTAGCTGACGACCGATGCGTCGTTTTCGGCGCGCCGCCAGAACAGCCTGACGCCGCCATCGCCGGTGCTTTCGAGGCCGGGGACGGCTGCGAGAAGCTTCTGAGTGTAGGCGTGCTGCGGATTGTCGAAGATGTCGTCGCGGGGGCCTTCCTCGACGATGCGGCCGTCCTGCATAACGATGACCCGGTCGGCGACCTGCTCGACCACGCCGAGGTCATGGCTGATGAAGAGGCAGGAGAAGCCGTGCTTCTTCTGCAACTCGTCGAAGAGCTCGAGCACCTGCGCGCGCACGGTCACGTCGAGCGCCGAGACCGGCTCGTCGGCGATGACGAAGCTCGGCCGGCGCACGACCGCGCGGGCGATGGCGATGCGCTGGCGCTGGCCGCCCGAGAGCTCATGCGGGTAACGCTCGGCGAAGCCGTCCTTGAGGCCGACCTCGGCCAGAACCTCGGCGACGCGCGCCTTCTTGTCTCCCGGAGTCATGTCCGGCACCAGCCGCAGCGGCTCGCCGACGAGCTGGCCGATCGTCATGCGCGGATCGAGCGAGGAATAGGGGTCCTGGAACACCATCTGGCAGTTCAGCCGATAGTCCCAGTAAGCCGTCTCGCTCTTCGTGATGGGCTTGCCGTTGAAGCGGATCTCGCCGCCGGCCGGCTTGACGAGCCCGGCGATGGACTGGCCGAGAGTGGTCTTGCCCGAGCCGGAGCCGCCGACCACGGCTACGACCTCGCCGGGCTGCACATCGAGGCTGATGCCATGCAGCGCGCGCTTGGCTGCCTCCTTGCGGAAGAAGCCCTGCCGGCCGGGATATTCGACGACGAGGTCGCGCACCGAGACGATCGGGGTCTTCGCCTGCGGCAGCAGCCGCGCCGGCAGCCGGTGCGGCATCGCCGAGAGCAGCTTGCGCGTATAGGGGTGCTGCGGTCGGGCGAGGATCTCTTCGCTCGATCCTTGCTCGACCACGTCGCCCTGGCACATCACAACGATGCGGCTGCAATAGCGCGCGACCATGCCGAGATCATGCGAGATCAGCAGCACGGCGGTGTTGTTGGCCTGGGTCAATTCGACCATCAGCTCCATCACGTCGCGCTGGACGACAGCGTCGAGGGCCGTGGTCGGCTCGTCGGCGAGGAGCAGCGCCGGCTTCAGCAGCATCACCGAGGCCAGCATGATGCGCTGGCGCATGCCGCCGGAGAATTGGTGCGGATAGGCGGTGAGCGCGCCTTCCGGGTCGCGCAGGCCGACGCGCCTGAGCATGTCGAGGATGAGCGCGCGGCGCTGGGCTGCGTCGAGCTTGCGGTGCAGCGCCAGACCCTCGTCGAGCTGGCGGCCGATCAGCATCGACGGGTTGAGCGAGGTCATCGGCTCCTGGAAGACCATGCCGACGCGCGAGCCGCGCATGGCGCGCAGATCCTTGCCGCTCATCGCCATCACGTCCTGCCCGTCGAAGCGGATCGTGCCGGAGGTGAGCGCGACGGCGGGGGGGATGAAACCCATCACGGCGCGGGCCGCGAGCGTCTTGCCGGAGCCGGATTCGCCGACGATGCCGACGATCTCGCCGGGGAAGACCTGGAAGGAGACGTCGTTGACGACCGTGCGGCCGGTCGTGCCGATCCTGAGCGTCAGGCCGGCGACGTCTAGGAGAGCGGCGGCGCTCTTGTTGGCCGCGTTTTCTTGACGCGAACCGGTGCCCACTTCGCTTGAAAGCGCTTTGGTCATCGCGAACCCCTCATCCGCGGGTCGAGCGTGTCGCGCACGGCGTCGCCGAGCAGGTTGATGCCGAGCAGGGTCAGCGAGATGCACAAGCCCGGGAAGATGCCGAGCCAGACGGCCTGGCCGATATAGGGCCGGGAGCCTGCGAGCATGTTGCCCCAGGTCGGCGCCGGCGGCGGAACGCCCAGGCCCAGGAAGGAGAGCGCGCTTTCCGCCAGCAGCACATAGCCGAACATCGAGGTCGCCAGCACGGTCAGCGGCGCGATGCAGTTCGGCAGGATGTGGCGGGCCATGGTGAAGCTCTCGGAGTTGCCCATCACGCGCGAGGCGGCAATGAACTCGCGCTCGCGCAGCGAGAGCACCGTCCCGCGCACGACGCGGGCGACCGACGGCGTGTAGGCGATGCCGAGCGCGACGATGATGCCGTATTTGT
Source organism: Allobosea sp. RAF48 (assembly GCF_052114025.1). Classification (NCBI taxonomy): domain Bacteria; kingdom Pseudomonadati; phylum Pseudomonadota; class Alphaproteobacteria; order Hyphomicrobiales; family Alloboseaceae; genus Allobosea; species Allobosea sp. RAF48. The sequence continues at coordinate 511,163 of NZ_JBFRDZ010000002.1, read as the reverse complement.
TGGCGCCGACCACCGCGAGCAGGCCGAGCGCCAGGAGGATGCCGGGGAAGGCGAGCAGCGCATCGTTGAAGGCCATGATCACCCGGTCGACCCAGCCGCGCATATAGCCGGAGAACAGGCCGATCGTGGTGCCCATCACGACGGCGAGCGTCACCGTCAGCAGGCTGATCCAGACCGAGGTCGCCGCGCCCGCCATCAGGCGGGACAGCACGTCGCGGCCGAACTCGTCGGTGCCGAGCCAGTGCAGCGCGGAGGGCGCCGCCAGCTTCTCGCGGAAGGAGAGCTTGAGCGGATCGTAGGGTGTCCAGAGGGCGCCGATGCACGCCGTCGCGAGCAGGATGCCGATCAGCGTGCCGCCGACGATCGCATTGGCGGCGGGGAGTTTCATTCGGCTGGCCTTCTTCACGGCGCCGCCACCGCTCATGGTGCTGTTGCTGCTCATTGCGCGGTCACCCTGGGATCGAAGACCGGATAGCAGAGGTCGATGACGAGGTTCACCAGCACATAGGTGAAGGCGACGAAGAGCATGCAGCCCTGGATCACGGGATAGTCGCGCGCGAAGATTGCATCGACGAGCAGGCGCCCGAGGCCGGGGATCGTGAAGACGGTCTCGACCACCGCGATGCCGCCGAGCAGGTTGCCGAGCACCAGGCCGATCAGCGTCCAGGTCGGGCCGAAGGCGTTCTTGAAGGCATGGCGCCAGAGCACCGCGCTTTCCGAGAGGCCCTTGGCGCGGGCATGGGTGATGTAGTCTAGCCGGAGCACCTCGAGCGTCGAGGCGCGCGCCATGCGCAGGATCACGCCGATCTCGTGCAGGAACAGCGTCATGATCGGCATGACGAGATAGAGGATGCCGGCCCAGGGGTTTTCGGCGATCGAGACGTAGCCGACAACCGGCAGCCATTCGAGCTTGAGGCCGAAGAATAGCAGCAGCAACAGGCCGAGCCAGAAAGTGGGGATCGAGAGCAGCAGCGTGGCGGTGGCGACGAGGCCGAGATCGATCGGGGTGTCCTGCTTCCAGGCGGCGATGACGCCGGCGGGCACCGCGACGCAGCTCGCCAGCAGCACCGCGACCAGCACGATCTGGGCCGAGACCCAGAAGCGCGACAGGATCAGCGGCAGCACCGCCTGCTGCGACGAGATCGACTGGCCGAAATCGCCGTGCAGCACGTTGCCGATCCAGATGCCGAACTGCACCGGCAGGCTCTGGTCGAGGCCGAGCCGGGCCCGGAGATCGGCGAGGCTTGCCGGCGTTGCCAGATCACCCAGCATCAGCTGTGCGGGGTCGCCGGGAATCAGGCGGATCAGGACGAAGACCGACACCGCCACGATCAGCAGCGTCGGCAACGCCATCGCGATCCGCGTCAGCGCGAAACGAAACATCGAAGGCCCTCCCAAGCCTCACTGCCGGTCCCGGCCAAAGCCAGGGCCGGAGGCACCGCCTCACTTGGCGAAGCCAACCTCCCAGAGCCGCAGCTGCGACGCCCACGGCGTCACGCCTGTCACGCGCTTGGAATGGGCGATGATGTCGAGGTCGTTATGGGTGAAGATGGTCGGCACCTGCTCGATGAAGCGCTTGTGCAGCTCATCGAAGATCTTCTGGCGCTCGGCTGTATCGGTCACCACCATCGACTTCTGGATCAGCTCGAGCGCTTCCGGGTCCTCCCAGATCTTGCGCGGCTGCTTGTCCTTCGGGCCGGCGATCTGCTCGAATCCGAGCGCGGGATCGAAGCGGCTCGAATAGGAGAAGGCCTGCATCTGGTAGTTGCCCTTGTTGTAGCGGTCGAGCTGCGTCGCCCACTCCAGCACCTCGATCTCGGCATTGATGCCGGCCGCCTGCATCATCGCCTGCGCTATGACGGCGGTGTTGAAGCTCGGCACGGAGGAGCGCTTGTTGGCGAGGATCACGATCTTCTCGCCCTTGTAGCCGGCCTTCTGCAGCAAGGCCTTGGCCGCGGCAGGGTCGTATTTGAAGCCCTGCTTCTCCGCCCCGCCGTAGTATTTCGAGGTCGTGTAGACCGGCGAGTTATTGGGCTTGCCGAGGCCGTTGCTGACGTTGCCGACGAGCTCGGGGAAGTCGATCGAGGCGGCGATGGCCTGGCGCAGGGCCTGGTTCTTCAGCAGCGGATCGCGCGTCTGGATAATCAGGCTGTGCCTGACCGGGTTCGGGGCAATCGCGAGCGCGACATTGGGCGCGCCCTTGAGATCGGGCACGTCCGATTCCGGCATCAGCGCCATGTCGAGCGAGCCCGCGAGCAGGCCGGCCTTCACCGTCGCCGCATCGGGGATGACCATGAAGCGCGCTTCCTTCACCAGCGGCCGCTTGCTGCCGATGTAGCCGTCGCGCTTGTCGCCCTTGGGCGAGACGTACTGGTCGAAGGCGAGGAGCTGGACCGACTGGCCGCGCTTCCATTCGCCGAGCATGAAGGGGCCTGTGCCGATCGGCTTGTCCCAGCTGCCGTCGGCCTTAACCGAATCCTTGTGGATCACGGCCGTGCCGCCGCAGTCCGCGCGGGCGAGCGAGTCGAGGAAGAGCCCGTTCGGCTCGTTGATCTCCATGACGAAGGTGTCGGCATCGGGAGCGGTGGCGGAGATGACCTTGAGGCCATTGCGCCCGTCGAAATCGGACAGGCAGCGCCAATCCGTCTTCGGATCCATGTAGCGGTTCCAGCTCCACAGCGCGTCGGCCGAGGTCATCGTGGCGCCGTTGTGGAATTTCACGCCCTTGCGCAGGCGGAAGGTATAGGTCTTGCCGTCCGCGGAGATGTCGACCTTCTCGGCCAGAAGCGGGCCGACCGAGCCGTCCTCGGCATAGCCGACGAGCCCTTCGACGAAGTGCAGAACGACCGCGTCGGTGTTGCCGTCCCGGTTCACGCCGGGGTTGGTCGAACGGATGTCGGCGTTGAGCACGGCGGTCAGCGTCTGGGCCTGCAGGGCGCCGGCCGAGAGGGCGAGCGCAGCGGCGGAGACAAGGAGGCGCTTCATGATGGTTCCCCTGTTGTCGTTATGGTCGTTCAGCCGGCCTTGCGGGCGGCGCGAATCCTGCTGAGTTCGCCGGCGAAGAAGTCCTCGACCACCGGCACGACCTTGACCCCGTCATGCGGCGTGTTCGGCACGAGATCGAAGCGCGCCGCGATGCCATTCTCTGCGAAGGAATCGCGCAAGCTCGCCAGCCGCTCCGGCCGCGTCGCGCCGGCATGGTTGGCGTCCGGCATCCAGTTGCGGCCGCCCGGCTTGTGGGTGATCTCCCAGGTCTCGAGATCGGCGGCGCCGACGACCATCTGCACCGCGACCTGCTTCATCGCGGGGATGTCGAGCTCCTGGCCGAAGAGCTCGGCGAAGTTGCGCGTCCCGACCCACCAGTCGCGCGTGGGATCGAGCAGGGTCACCGAACCCGGCGCGCCGATCGAGACGCCCCAGAGCTTGTGCGGCTGCAGCAGCAGGAAACGGTGGGCGAAATGGCCGCCGCCGGAATAGCCGAACAGACCGAAGCGCTCGAAGGCGATGCCATAGCGCTCGGAAACCTCCTCGACGATGGCGAGCAGCACATGGTCGTAGCGGAGGTTGCCCTCGCGCATGTACTTGAAGCCGTCGCGGTAGCCGTCGCCCATCACGCCGATCGGGAAGAGCGGCGCCAGGATGATGCAGTTGTTCCAGCGGGCGAAGGCCGAGAAGGCGTCGCGATAGCCAGTGAAGCCGCGGCCGGTGCCGTGCATGGCGACGATGAGCTCTGGCGCCTCGCCGGTCTTGCCGAGGTTCGGCGGGACATAGAGGCAATAGGGGAAGCGTGGATCGTGCTTCGAGGCGTAGATCGAGGTCGGTCCGTATTCGTAGAGCGCCTTGGCGCGCGCGGCTGCCTCGATTTCCGGCTTACCGGTCTTTTCTGCCACGGCGCTCACGGCTTCTCTCCTCTGGCGAAATTATTGGCGCCAATTGTGTCGCATGTTATGGTTGGCTTCGCAACCGACTTCTGTCGTGCCGCCCGAATCCTGCTAGAGAGCCCTTCATGACGTCCGAGCGGAAACGCAGAAACACCGGCACGCGGCGGGCCATCCTCGCGAACGAGATCGCGCAGGCGATCAGGCTGCGCATGTTCAGGCCGGGCGAGTGGCTGCGTCAGATCGATCTTGAGGAGCGCTTCCAGGCGACGCGTTTCGACGTGCGCAGCGCCCTCGACGAGCTCGCCGTGCGCAAGACGATCGAGCATGTCCCGAACCGGGGCTATCGCGTCGCCGAGGTCGACATGAAGACCTATGAGGAGATCCAGGCGACACGGGTCATCCTCGAGATGGCGGCGGCGGCGGGTATCGTCGCGCGTATCGACACGGCGACGATCGCGCGGCTGGACGAGCTCGCGGCGCAGTTCTCCAAGGCGGTGCTGACCGGCAGCCGCACCGAGCAGAGCGAGATCAACCGCATCTTCCATCAGCTGCTGTACTCCTTCTGCGGCAATGCCGTGCTCGAGGAAACGATCTGGGCGCTGCGAGACCGGGCGCGCGGTTCGCAGATCACGGTCTGGAGCTCGCATGAATCGCTGCTGCGCAGCGACCGCGAGCACTACGCGATGATGGAGGCCCTGAAGGCCCGTGACGGCCGACGCCTCGCCGCCGTGATCGCGGCGCATGTCGTCAAGGGCGGCACGCCAGAGCCGGCCGCGATCGGCGGGCCGGGCTGACCGACGCACCCGGAGGTTACCTGGCGACGCTGACCTCCCAGAGGCGCGGCTTCGAGGCGACCCAGGGCGCGAAGCCCTGCAGACGCCTGGAAACGACGGCCGTGTCGACCTGGTTGTAGAGGAAGATCAGCGGCGCATCGGCCAGCATCATCACATGCAGCTGGTCGAAGATCGTCTTCCGCTCGGCTTCGTCATTGACCAGCGTCGCCCTCTCGATGAGGGCGTTGGCCTCCGCATTGTCCCAGACCTTGGAGGGCAGCTTGTCCTTCGGGCCGGAGAACTGATTGTAGCTCTGGGCCGGATCGATGCGGGCGGAATAGCTGAAGGACATCATCTGGTAGTTGCCCTTCGAGAACCGGTCGAGCTGCGTCGCCCATTCCAGGATCTCGATCTCGGCCTTGATGCCGGAGGCCTGCAGCATCGCCTGCGCCATGATCGCGACGGGGTAGCTCGGCACGGTCGAGCGCTTGTTGGCGATCAGCTTGATCGTCTCGCCCTTGTAGCCGGCTTCGGCCAGCAGCTTCTTCGTCTGCGCCGGATCGTGCGTGTAACGCTTCTTCTGGACCTCGTCGTAGAAGGGTGAGGTGATGTAGACCGCCGAATTATTGGTCTTGCCCAGGCCGTTCGAGACGGCACCGACGATCTCGTCGAGATCGAGCGCGGAGGCGATGGCCTGGCGCATCTTCACATTCGACAGCAGCGGGTCGCTGGTCTGGATCAGGATGGTGTGCTTGGTCGCGCTCGGCGCGGTCAGCACCTGCAGGCCGCTCTTCTTCATCTCCGGCACGTCCTCGTCCGGCACATCGGCGACGTCGAGCGCGCCCGACATCAGGCCGGCCTTGACCGTCGCACCATCGGCGATCGAGAGGAACTTGACCTCCTGCGCCAGCGGGCGCTTGGAGCCGACATAGCCGTCGCGCTTCTCGCCGGGCGGGGAAGCGTAAGCATCGAAGCGCTTGAGCAGCACGAATTCGCCCCGGCGCCAGTCGGCGAGCTGGAACGGGCCGGTACCGACCGGCTTGTCCCAGCTGCCGTCGGCCTTGACCGAGTCCTTGTGCAGGATCGCGACCATCGCGCAGTCGGTGCGGGCCATGGTGTCGAGGAAGAGCGCGCTCGGCTTCTCCAGCTTCATCACGAAGGTCGTTGCATCGGGGACGGCCGCTTCAATGACCTTCAGCCCGAGCCGGCCGTCGAATTCCGCCTTGCAGCGCCAGTCGGTCTTCGCATCCATGTAGCGGTTCCAGCTCCACAAAACGTCGGCCGAGGTCATCTCGGCGCCGTTGTGGAACTTCACGCGCTTGCGCAGGTGGAAAGTGTAGGTCCGTCCGTCCGGCGAGATCTCGATCTTCTCGGCGAGCAGCGGCGCGACAGCGCCATTCTCGCGATAGCCGACGAGGCCCTCGACCATGTGCAGCACGACGGCGTCGGTATTGTCGTCGCGGTTGACGCCCGGATTGGTGCTGCGGATGTCGGCGTTGAGCGCGACGTTGATCGTCTGTGCCTGGGCCGCCCCGCCGATAAGTGCGAGCGCGAGAGCAGGCGCTGAAATGCGGATCATTCTCGTTCCCCTTACTGCCATGCCGTCAGGGCACGCCCTGTGCGGGCATGCCTCGATGTCGCGGGAGATCCCGAAGATGGGGCGGTTTGAGCGCTATTCGCCGACAGTGACTTCCCAGGCCCGCGGCAGCGAGCTCACGGTCGAGACATAGCCCTTGGTCTTGGCGCCCATCGCACCGCCGACGATGCCGTTGTAGAGCATCACCATGGGCACTTCCGCGAGGAAGCGCTTGTGCAGCCCGTCGAAGATCTTCTGACGTTCGGCGCGGTCGGTCACCACCATCGACTTGTCGAGCTCGGCCTGCACCTCCGGATTGTCCCAGAGCTTGCGCGGCTGCTTGTCCTTCGGGCCGGTCATCGACTCGTAGCTCAGGGCGGGGTCCATGCGGCCCGAATAGGGGAAGGCCTGGATCGTGTAGTTGCCCTTGCTGTAGCGGTCGAGCTGCGTCGCCCATTCCAGCACCTCGATCTCGACGTTGAGTCCGACAGCCTGGAGCATCTGCTGGGCGACGACGGCGGCGTCGAAGCTTTCGGGGTAGCGCTTGTTGGCGAGCATCACGATCTTCTCGCCCTTGTAGCCGGCTTCCGCGATGAGCTTCTTGGCGGCGGCCGGGTCGTATTTCCAGCCTTCCTTCTGCACCGGGCCGTAATAGGCCGAAAGAGCCGGGACGATCGAGTTGTTCGGCGTGCCGATGCCGTCGCTGACGGCGGCGACCAGCTCCTTGGAGTCGATCGCGGCGGCGATCGCCTGGCGCAGCTTGAGGTTCTGCAGCAGCGGGTCGCGCGTCTGGATGATCAGGCCGACGAGGCCCATGCTGGTGACGACGGAGGTCTTGACCTTGTCGTTCTTCTTGAGCTCGGCGATGTCGGTGTTGGCGATATCCGGGACGACGTCGATATCGCCCTTCAGCAGGGCGGCCTTGGCCGTCGCGTTGTCGGGAATGATGAGGAAACGCACCTCGTCAACCAGCGGCTTCTTGGCGCCGGTCAGCCCGTCGATCTTGCCGGGCAGCGAGGCATAGTCGGCGAAGCGCTCCAGCCGGATGTACTCGCCGCGCTTCCATTCCGCGAACTTGAACGGGCCGGTGCCGATCGGCTTGTCGAAGCTGCCGTCGGCCTTGACCGAGTCCTTGTGGAGGATGCCGGTCATCGCGCAATCGGTGCGGGCGAGCGCCGAGAGGAAGAGCGCGCTCGGCTTGTCCAGTTCGAAGACGACGGTCTTGTCATCAGGCGCGGTGATTTTCTCGACCTTGACCTGGCCGCGGCCGTCAAATTCCGAGAGGCAGCGCCAGTCGGTCTTCGGGTCCATATAGCGGTTCCAGCTCCACAGCACGTCGGCTGCGGTCAGGGCTGCGCCGTTGTGGAACTTCACGCCCTGGCGCAGCGTGAAGGTGTAGTTCTTGCCGTCGGGGGAGATGTCGACCCTCTCGGCCAGCAAAGGCTTGGGCAGAGCGTCCTCGCCATAGGCGACGAGGCCCTCGACTATCTGAACGACGACGCCATCGGTATTGGCGTCGCGATTGACGCCCGGATTGATCGAACGGATATCGGCGCGCAGCTGGATGCGCAGCGCGCTCGCCCCCGCGGCCTGAACGAGGCCGCCGCACAGAAGCGCGGCGGCAAGGGCTGTTTTGGTGGTTCTGCGCATCATGTTCCCCTGTTTTTTGTTCGGTTGTGACGCGGGACCGGGATCGAACTATTCGGCCGCTTCGGCGAGCAGGACGGGATTCTCGGTCAGGCTGTAGCGGGTGAAGACGCGGTTCTCGGCCGGCAGCGGCGCGACCTCCATGATCCCCTTCGCCGGCTGCATGATCACCATTGCGACCGTCGCCGAGAGGTTGCCCTGCTCGTTCGGGCGCGCCGGACGGCAGACCGAATACGGCGTCAGGAAATCGTCGAAGAGGGCCTGCTTGAGATCGTCGACGGTCAGCTTGCGGCCGGCTTCATCGAGCAGCTTCTTGACCCGCCAGTCGCGGTAGAAGCTCTCCGGCACGCGCGGGATGCTGGTGTTCTTCACCTTGGTCAAGGCGATCTGGCCGACCCAGTGGTTGGCGTGAACGATCATCCCGTCTTCCGGATAGATCGGGAAGGCCTCGTCCGGCGCGCATTCGAAATCGATGCCGAAGCCCTTCACGGTCGAGAGCATCATGTTGTTGGAGCAGGCCTTCGGCGTCGCCGCCACGGCCTTGATCGCGAAGGCGAGGTGCTCCTGCTCCAGCACCTTGCGGCGGATCAGGGCGAGCGGCACGCCGGTCTGGGTGAAGTCGCGCTCGCATTCGAGATAGTTGGCGGTGATCGAGATGCCGGCCGCGTTCATGCCGCAGCGGGCGAGGCCGCCGGCCTCGACGAAGGTCAGGAAATCCGGCCCGTCGTCGCGGCGCACGCGCAGCACGATCGCGGTCTCCGCGCATTCGGCCCGCCAGTCCCAGTTCTGGCCGTGGATCAGCTCGCCGGTGGCGCTGCGCTCGGGCAGGATGATCGCGCCGGTGCAGCCGTCGTCGAGCTCTTCTGTCGCCTCAACGGGCTTGTTCTTGACCATCCGCGCCTTGGCGATGACCTCGGTGCGGGCATTGACCATGATGATGTCTTCGAGCGCGACGCCAGCGCCGTCGGCGATGCCGCGCATCTCCTCGATGTAATGGGCGCCGAAGGCCTGGATCTCGCTGGCGAACTCGCCGATCAGCGCCGATTTGGCCTTGGCGTCGTAGCCGAGATCGCCGAGCTGGCCGCCATAGAGCTCGATCGAGCGCTTCACGCGCTGCGGCACGGCCGCGCCATGCTGGCGGCCGCGTTCATAGGGCGAGCCCGAAACGTCGACGAAGGGGCAGGGCTGGACCATGGCGCACAACTTTCCGATATGCTGGCGTGACATCGATCTGTAATGTATTTCATCGCAAACTAAAACAGGCAAGGGCTTTCCGATGGCAATGCCGACCCGGCTGCAGCAGGAGATCGCCGGGCGCATCCTGCAACTGGTGCGGGACGATGCGCTCGATGCCGGTGCCTGGCTGAACGAGAACGCTACGGCGCGCCGCCTCGGCGTGTCACGGACGCCGGTGCGCGCGGCGCTCGACCATCTCGCCGAGCAGGGCATCGTCCGGCGCCATCTCAACAAGGGCGTCGAGATCCTGAAGCTGCCTGCCGAGAGCGACGGCGCCTTGCCGCCGGAGGCGATCGATCTCGCCATTGTCCGGCTGGCGCATGAGCGCGAGAACGGGCTGCTACCGGACGAGGTTTCCGAGCTCGAGGTGATGCGGCGCTACGATCTCGGTCGGCCCGAGGCGCAGAAACTGCTCGCCCGCCTCGCCGATCTCGACATGGTCGAGCGCAAGCCCGGCTATGGCTGGCGCTTCCTGCACGAGCCGCGCGACAAGCGCCTTCGCGACGAGAGCTATCGCTTCCGCATGGTGATCGAGCCGATGGGGATGCTCGAACCGGGCTTCCGCCTCGAGCCCGGCTGGATCGCGGAGATGCGGGCGCGGCATGTCGACGCCCTGCAACGACCTTGGCGCGAATCCTCCAGCATCGCCTTCTACGAAATGAATGCCGATTTCCACGAAGGCTTGGCCGCGGCGACGGGCAATCGCTATTTCCATTCGGCCGTGCGGCGCCAGAACCAGCTCCGGCGCCTCTCGAACTACGACTGGGGCCTGGGTTTCGAGCGCGTGCAGGTGAACTGCACGGAGCATATGGCCATGCTCGATCACCTTGAGGCGGGCGAGAACGAGGTCGCCTCGGCGCTGATGCGCAGTCATCTGCTGCGGGCGAGCAAGCTCAGGCTGGGCACGAAGCAGGCTGAAACGACCGCGTGATCGCTCGCCGCCCGGTCACCGGATGGCTGCCTTGCCGCCGGGACGGTTGACCCGGCGGCGATTTGGGCGAGCAATGGCTGATATCCCGAATCCGACAGGTTGAGTGCCATGACTGTTCATCAGCGTCCCCAAGAGACCCGGCAAGCCATCGATGCCGCCAAGCTGGACAAGCTGGCGGAGGTCGCCATCCGCGTCGGCCTCAATCTGCAGCCTGGGCAGGACCTGTTCCTCACCGCGCCGGTCGCGGCGCTGCCGCTGGTGCGGCGCATCGCCGAGCACGCCTACAAGGCTGGCGCCGGCATTGTGACGCCGATGCTGGCGGACGAGGAGATCACGCTCGCGCGCTATCGCTATGCGCCGGATGCGAGCTTCGACAAGGCGCCGGGCTGGCTCTATGAGGGCGTCGCCAAGGCCTTCTCGGCCAACACCGCGCGGCTCGCCGTCGTCGGCGACAATCCGATGCTGCTGGCGAATGAGGATCCGGCCAAGGTCGGCCGCGCCAGCAAGGCGAATTCCGTCGCCTACCAGCCGGCGCTGGAGAAGATCGCCGGCTTCGACATCAACTGGAACATCCTGGCCTATCCGAGCGCGGCCTGGGCTCGCCAGGTGTTCCCGGGCGATGCCGAGGAGGTTGCGATCGGCAAGCTGGCCGAAGCGATCTTCGCCGCCTCCCGCATCAACGAGGCCGATCCGGTCGCGGCCTGGGCGGCGCATAACGCGGCGCTGCGGGCGCGCCGCGACTGGCTGAACGGCCAGCGCTTCGCCTCGCTGCATTTCACCGGGCCGGGCACCGATCTCACCGTGGGCCTGGCCGATGGCCATGACTGGCAGGGCGGCGCCTCGCCGGCCAAGAACGGTATCGTCTGCAACCCGAACATCCCGACCGAGGAGGTCTTCACGACCCCGCATGCGCGCCGGGTCGAGGGTCACGTGTCGAGCACGAAGCCGCTCTCCTATCAGGGTTCGCTGATCGACGACATCCAGGTGCGCTTCGAGGGTGGCCGGATCGTGGAGGCCAAGGCCGCGCGCGGCGAGGCCGTGCTCAACAAGGTGCTGGACACGGACGAGGGCGCCCGCCGGCTCGGTGAAGTCGCGCTGGTGCCGCATTCTTCGCCGATCTCGAAGAGCGGCATCCTGTTCTACAACACGCTCTTCGACGAGAACGCCTCCTGCCATATCGCGCTTGGGCAGTGCTATTCGAAATGCTTCGTCGACGGCGCCAACCTGACGCCGGAGCAGATCGCGGCGCAGGGCGGCAACAAGAGCCTGATCCATATCGACTGGATGATCGGCTCCGGCGAGGTCGATATCGATGGCGTCCATGCCGATGGGCGCCGCGTGCCGGTGTTCCGCAAGGGCGAGTGGGCCTGAGCGGCCTGGATCGGTTCGCTGTCCGTCATGGTCGGGCTTGTCCCGACCATCCACGTCTTCACCGATGCCGGACGGCGTTCAAGACGTGGATGCTCGCCACAAGGGCGAGCATGACGGGGTGGTTCTGTTTTAGCCGGCGTTCGCCCTCAGCCAGTCCCCGAGCGAGGGGCGATGATGCCCGTCCCGCCCGGTCGTGGCCGGGGCCGTGATCATCGCGTTGAGCACGGCCTCCTGCGTCGCTTCAGTGGCGGCGCGGAAGAGCGTGTCGATGCGGCTCTCGTTGAGGGCGCGCAGCGCGACGAGGTCGTTCGGCTGATCGTGGTCGATCGGATCGGCAGTCGAGAAGGCGACGGCGATGTCGCCGCTGCCATTGCCCCAGAAGGCGCCGAGCCGGGCGAGGCCGGCGCCGCCGCGCCGCGCGACGCGATGTAATTGCCGCGACTCCAGCGGCACGTCGGTCGCGATGACCAGGATGACCGAGCCGCGCTCGCTTTGCGGCCTCCCTTCCGGCGGAACCGGGCGGCGGCCGTCGGGCAGGACGAGGTCGCCTGCATTGCCGAAATTCGCCAGCGCGAGCACGCCAAGCGTGCAACTGGCCGCATCGAGATCGAAGCGCCGCGAGGCGGTACCGATGCCGCCCTTGAAGCCGAAGGCGCTCATGCCGGTGCCGGCGCCGACCGCGCCCTCCGCGACCGGCCCTGAGGCGACGGCGTCGAGCGCGGCGAAGGCGTGTTCCTGCGTCAGCGCGCGAGCGCGGATGTCGGAGAGATAGCCGTCATTGCATTCGAGCACGACCGGATTGACCGTGCCGGTCTCGCGGCCGATGTCGGGGTTTGCAGCGAGAGCGCGGGCGACCAGAGCGTCGAAACCGGTGCCGACTGCGAGCGTGTTGCAGAGCAGGAGCGGCGTTTCGATCTGGCCGAGTTCGGCGAGCTGCATCAGCCCCGCGCTTTTGCCGAAGCCGTTGATGATTTCGACCGCCGCGCGCAGCTTGCGGCGGAAGAGATTGCCGTCATGCGGCAGCAGCGCCGTGAAGCCGGTGAGGGTGTCGCCTTCGCGCAGCGTGCAGTGGCCGAGCTTCACGCCCGGCACGTCGGTGATGGCGTTGAGCAGGCCCGGCTGCATGATGCCGCAGGAGAGGCCGAAATCGCGCAGGCGCTGGGTCATGGTGTCGGGTCTCGCTGGGTCCGTGCGGCGGGAATAGCATGGGCGCGCGCCGGCTCAAGCGCACTGGGCGCAGCCGAATGAACGGCGAGGCGGCTCGTGCGTTGGGGATGGCGAAGCAGGGAGTGTGCCGATGTCCGATCCATTCCATCTGCAGCGCTTTCTCGATGCGCAAGAACCCGTCTGGGACGATGCGCTCGCCGAGGTGAAGGCCGGGCGCAAGCGCAGCCACTGGATCTGGTTCGTGTTCCCGCAGATGCGGGGTCTGGGTCTGTCCCCGAACTCCGAATTCTACGGCATCGGCTCGCTCGACGAGGCGCGGGCCTATCTGGCGCATCCGGTTCTCGGGCCGCGCCTCCGAACCATCACGGAGGCGGTGTTGGCGCATGAGGGCCGCAGCGCAAACGCAATCTTCGGCTCGCCCCACGACCGGAAGCTGTGCTCCTCGATGACGCTGTTCGATGTCGCGAGCGGGGACGGCGCCAACCCCCATCGTGCGGTGCTGCGCCGCTTCTTCGACGGGATTGCCGATCCGCGCACCTTCGAACTGCTCGGCAAGGGCTAGCCTCAGCGTGGCAGCGCCGTTCCGAGCCCCTGCGCGCGGGCCCGCGCGACGGCAAGATGCGCAAGTGCCAGGTCGGCGAAGGCGACGCCGCGAAAGGCGAAGAGGGCGCGGCCGGTCGCAGCGTTCGGCTGCGGTGCCGCGGCCAGCCCGATCAGGTCTTGCTGGAAGGTGACAGTGGTGACGGGGTTGCCGTCGGCGCCATAGGGGGCGCGCGATTGTTCGAGGCTGTCGGTGGCCAGAAGGTCGAAGGCCGGCAGCGTCTCCGGCTTCCAGCTACGGCCGGTATCGACTGCGACCGCCAAGGCGTTCGGCTTCAGGCGCTTCGCATCAAGGAAGGGCGTCATGCCCGCTGCGCCCGGCACCATCGAGATCACGATGTCGCTGCGGGCGAGGAGTGCGTCGGCATCATCAACGATGTCCGCAGCAGCAAGGCCGGCTGCGCGCGCCGCTTCGGCGAGGCGCTCGGCTGAGGAGCGGCTGCGGCTCAGCATCAGCGCGTTGGTCAGGCCGGGATAGAGGTCGTGGAAGGCGGCGAGATGGGCGTGAGCCTGCAAGCCGCAGCCGACGAAGCCGATGGTTTGCGGTGCGGCTGGCGCCAGCAGCGATGCCGCGGCGGCGCTGATCGCCGCGGTGCGCATCAGCGTGATCTCGTCGCCGTCGAGGACGGCGAGCGGTTGGCCTGTCTCGTAGTCGCTGACGCAGATCAGCGCACTCACCGCCGGCAGTGGAGAGCCGGCAGCGACGGGCGCCATCGCCACCCATTTTACCGTGGCGATCCCCAGCGGGGAGGACGCCGCCGTCATCGCCTGGAAGCCGTGGCCGTGGCCTAGCGTCAGCGTGCTCTTCGGCAGGCTGCGGTTCAGCCCGGCAGCATGGTGGCGAAAGCCCTGGAGCACGGCTTCCCGCGCCGCGGCGGGCGGGATCGACAGGGCCCGGACGTCCTCGCGCGACAGATAAAGCAGGGTGTCGCTCATCCCGAGAACTCCGTAGCGGCAAGGCGCGGCGGCCGGAGAAAGCCGACCTAAAGTCGGGGATACAGCCGAGCATGGCGGGCGTCGAGACGGCGGAACGCGCAGCGGCCGCGTGCGATCACAGGATTGACATCCTCATTGACCGGCGTATCGTTCCCATTATTGCAACTTAAGTTCCATTTAATGGAACTTCTAAGGCTGATCCCGATGTCCATCCTGTCGTCGGCCGTGGATGTGCTTCGTTGCTTCTCGAGCACCCGTCACGACGTGACGGTGACCGATCTCGTTTCTCTGCTGGGCATGCCGAAGAGCAACGCCTCGCGGCTGCTGCGGGCGATGCGGGACGAGGGGCTTCTCGAAACGGTCGGTGACAGCAAGCGCTATCGCCCCTCGCTGCTGCTCAACCAGGTCGGGCATCTCTATCGCTTTGCGGCCTCGCTGATCGACCGCGCCGATGCGGTGGTCGGCAAGATCTCCGACCAGATCGGGCATACCGGCTATATCAGCGTCCGCCGCGGCAACGAGATCGTCGGCGTCACCGCCCATCCCGGGCGCCACGCGCTGCGCGTCGTCACCGCGATCGGCGACCGCATCCCCGCCTTCGCTTCCAGCACCGGCCGCGCCCTGCTCGCCAGGCTCTCGGACGACGAGGTCCGTGCGCTCTATCCGGCGGACTTCACCGCTCCCTCCGAAACCGCGCCGCAGACCATGGACGAGCTGATGGCCCGCCTCGCCGTGGTCCGGCGCGCCGGCTTCGCCGAATCCCATGACGAGGCGGTGCGCGGCGTGCGCGCCATCTCGGTCGCCGTCGGCGATCCAGCTACCGGCGACGAGGTTGCGATCTGCATCTCCTTCCCGGCTGCCACGGTCGAGCCGGCCGAGCGCCTCGCCATCATCCGCTTGCTGGGGGAGGGCGCCGCCGAGATCGCGGCCCTGACCCAGGACAAGCGCTTCCTTCCCTTGAACCTTCCCATCGCGGAGATCGATCCATGAGCAATCGTTGGCGTATCGGCTTCGACATCGGCGGCACCTTCACCGATTTCATCCTCTACGACTCGCAGGAGCGCTCGGTTCGGCTGCACAAACGCCTGACGACGCCGCACGACCCGTCCGAGGCCGCGCTGATCGGCCTCGGCGAACTCACCGAGATGGCCGGGATCACGCTCGCCGATGTCGGCGACATCGTCCACGGCACCACGCTGGTCACCAACGCGGTGATCGAGCGCAAGGGCTCCAAGCTCGGCCTGATTACCACCAGGGGCTTCCGCGACATCCTCGAAATGGGGACGGAGCAGCGCTACGACATCTACGACCTGTTCCTGACCTTCCCCGATCCGCTGGTCTCGCGGGAACATCGCCTCGAAGTGGCCGAGCGCATCGACCGCGACGGCAAGGTCGTGACCGCGCTCGACGCCGACGCGGTGCGCAATGCGGCTCGCGAACTCGCGGCTGCCGGCTGCGAGGCGATCGCGGTCTGCTTGCTCAACAGCTACCGCAACCCGGCACATGAGCAGGAAGCCGGCCGCATCGTCCGCGAGACCTGCCCGGAGCTCACCGTCTCGCTGTCGAGCGAGGTCGTGGCCGAGATCTGGGAGTACCAACGCTTCGTCACCACAGCCGCCAACGCCTATGTGCAGCCGCTGATGCGGCGCTACCTGCAGCGGCTGGAGCGCGAGCTCGCCGCCCGCTCCTTCCGCGGCTCGTTGACGCTCATGCACTCGGCCGGCGGCCTCGTCTCGCCCGAGACGGCGCGCACCTTCCCGATCCGCCTGCTCGAAAGCGGTCCGGCCGGCGGCGGCCTTGCCACGGCCCTGTTCGGCGAGCTCGCCGGCCATAAGGACGTGATCTCCTTCGACATGGGCGGCACCACCGCCAAGGCCTGCATGATCGAGGATGGCCGCGCCGAGATCGCGCCGATGCTCGAAGCCGGCCGCGTCAACCGCTTCGCCAAAGGGTCCGGCCTGCCGATCAAGGCTCCCGTCATCGACATGATCGAGATCGGCGCCGGCGGCGGCTCGATCGCGGCGATCGACGAGGTCGGCCTGCTCAAGGTCGGCCCGCATTCGGCCGGCTCCGATCCGGGCCCGGCCTGCTACGGCATGGGCGGCACCAAGCCGACCGTGACCGACGCCAATCTCGTGCTCGGCTATTACGATCCCAGCTTCTTCCTCGGCGGGCGCATGGCGCTCGACCTTGAGGCGGCGCGCAAGGCGGTCTCGACCGTCGCTGCGCCGCTCGGCCTTTCGATCGAGGAAGCCGCCTGGGGCATCCACAAGGTCGTGGTCGAGAGCATGGGCGCCGCCGCTCGCGTTCATCTCGTCGAGAAGGGCAAGGACCCGCGCCATTACGCCATGGTCGGTTTCGGCGGTGCCGGTCCCGCGCATGCCGTCGATGTCGCCCGCGTGCTCGGCGTCAGGCAGGTCATCATCCCGCCGGCCTCGGGCGCGGCGTCCGCGCTCGGCTTCCTCGCTGCGCCGCTCTCCTTCGACATGGTGCGCTCGCTGCCGGTCGAGTTTTCCGAGGGCTTCGATGCCGAGGCCGTCAACGCCGTGCTCAGGGACCTCGAGGCTGAGGGCCGCAAGCACCTGATCGAGGCCGGGGTGAAGCCGGAGGACGTCACGGTCGAGCGCTCAGGCGATATGCGCCTCGTCGGCCAGATGCACGATATCGCCGTGCCGCTGCCGGCCGGCACCATCGATGCTTCCAGCCTGGAAGCGATCCGCGCCGCCTTCAGCAAGGCTTATTCCGTCCGTTACACCTCGGTCTATGAGGGTGCGCGGCTGGAAGCGATCAATTTCCGCGTCCGTTGCGCCGGCCCGGTGCCGACGCTCTCGCTCTCCGGCGCGGCCGGTGGTGGCGATGCCACCAACAAGATCAAGGGTACCCGCAAGGCCTGGTTCGAGGGCGGCTGGAGCGAGGCCACCGTCTATGACCGCTACGCGCTGCGCTCCGGCGACAGCATCAAGGGACCGGCGATCATCGAGGAGCGCGAAGCGACCACGATCGTCCCGCCTGGCGACAGCGTCGCCATCGACGATGTGCTGAACCTGCTGGTTCATGTCGGACAGGCCAATGCGGCCGAGACCACGATCACCGCCGACATGCCGCTGGCCGAGGCCGCGCGCCGGATCGAGGCCGATCCGATCTCACTGGAGATCATGTGGAGCCGGATGATCAACGTCGTCGAGGAGATGTGGCTGACGGTCTGCCGCACCGCCTTCTCGCTGGTGATCTCGGAAGCGCAGGACTTCGCTTGCGAATTGCTCGATCCCGAAGGCGAGACGCTGGCGCATTCGCCCCGCGCCATGCCGGTCTTCAACCTGACGCTGCCGCGCGCGGTCAAGGCGCTGCTGGAGCGCTATCCGGCCGACACGCTGAAGCCCGGCGACGTGCTGATCACCAACGATCCCTGGCTCTGCGCCGGCCATCTCTTCGACATCGCGGTGGTGACGCCGGTCTTCCTCGGCGATCGCGTCGTCGGGCTGATGGGCACGGTGGGCCATGTCTCGGATATCGGCGGCACCAAGGACAGCTTGCGGGCCCGCGAGATCTACGAGGAGGGCTTCCAGATCCCGCCGATGAAGCTCTACGAGGCCGGCCGGATCAACGAGACGCTGGTGCGCCTGCTGGCTGAGAACGTGCGCAACTCCGAGCAGGTGCTCGGCGACCTGCACTCCTTCGTCGCCGCCAACGCCATCGGCGCCGAGCGCCTGCAGTCCTTCCTCACCGATTACGGCATGCAGGACCTAAGGGCGCTCGCCCATGTCGTGCAGAGCCGCTCGGAGAAGGCGATGCGCGACGCCATCCGCGCCATTCCGGACGGGGTCTATCACGGCACCGCCTCGAACAATCCGCTGGGCACGCCGATGCATTACCCGCTGGCGCTGACGGTGAAGGACGACACGATCCATCTCGATTTCGCCGGGGCGCCGCCGCAGCTCGCGCAGGGCGGGCTCAACTGCACGCTCAACTACACGATGGCGCATGCGACCTATCCGCTGAAATGCATGCTGACGCCGAATGTCCGCGGCAATGCCGGCTGCTATCGCGCCTTTACGGTCGAGGCCCCGAAGGGCTCGATCCTGAACTGCGACAAGCCGCTGGCGGTGAACCTGCGCACCCGTACCGGCTGGTATCTGGCGCCGAACATCTTCCGCGCCTTGTCGGAAGCGGCGCCGAAGCAGGTCCAGGCCTTCACCGGCCTGCCGGTGGCGGCGAGCGTCTATGGCCGCGATGCGGCCGGCGATACCTATTCCGACATGCTTTTCTGCGGCGGCGGCCAGGGCGGCTCGGCCCAGGGCGACGGCAAGTCCGGCCTGCTCTACCCGACCTCGGCGGCCAACACCTCGATCGAGACCTTCGAGTCGCGGGTGCCGGTGCTGGTGGTCGAGAAGACCTATCTCACCGACTCCGGCGGCGCCGGCCAGCATCGCGGCGGCCTCGGCCAGCGCGTGCGGCTGCGCAAGCTCTCCGACGACGGGTTGCCGACGCTGGTCTCGCTCTATCCGGAGGGGGTCAACAACCCGATTCCGGGCCTGTTCGGCGGCAAGGCCGGCGGCGGGGCCTCGGGCCGGGTCATCGACGAGCAGGGCCATGTGCTGAAGGACGTCGGCACCGGCGAGCTCGTCCAGGTCAGGCAACCACATGAGATCGTCGAGCTCGTGCTGGCCGGCGGCGCCGGTTACGGCCCGGCCTCGGAGCGCTCGCGGGAGGCGACCGCCCGCGACGTCGCGCTCGGCCTCGTTTCGCCGGAAGCCGCCAAGCGCGATTACGGCGTGCAGGGAACGCATGCCACGCAGGACGTTGGCGAGGCCAAGGCCGGCATCCTGGTTGCCTGACGGGCTGCATCGAAACGCAAACAGCCCGCAAGGGGCGATTATGGGGACTGAGGCATGAACAATCCGACTGGAGGAGTGCCTCAGCGGCACCCGAGCCTATTCGAGCCGGCGACGCTGCTGCTCATTGCCATTCTTTGCGTCTTCGGCGCGATCATCGGCATGCAGCTTCTGGTGTCGCTCGGCATCACTGCGAACACCTCGCTGATCGGCGCGCTCGCCGCCATGGCGCTGGCGCGGGTGCCGCTCACGATCTTCGCCCGCTACCGCTCGATCCATGTGCAGAACCTGGCCCAGAGCGCGATCTCCTCGGCCACCTTCGGCGCGGCGAACAGCCTGCTCCTGCCGGTCGGCATTCCCTGGCTGCTCGGCCGACCGGACCTCGTGCTGCCGATGCTGGCGGGCGCCTTCTTCGCCATGCTGCTCGACGCCTATCTGCTCTACCGGATGTTCGATTCCCGCGTCTTCCCGGCGACCGGTGCCTGGCCGCCGGGCGTCGCCGCAGCCGAGGCGATCAAGGCCGGCGACGAGGGCGGCCGCAAGGCGGTGCTGATGGGGATCGGCTTCGGCACCGGCGTCGTCGCCTCCTTCATCAAGATCCCGCTCGCCTGGATCGGCTTCGCGGGCTCGGCCGCTGTCACCGGAATCCCGATGTCGGCCTTCGGCGTCGCCTTCATCGGCAATATCTGGGCGCTGCTGATGTTCGGCGTCGGCCTGCTGCTGCGCGGTTATTCCGGCCCGCTCTTCGGCGGACCTTTGTTCGAGACCATCATCCCGAAGGGCGACCTGATGGCTGCCTATATCCCGCATGGCTTCATGATCGGCGCCGGCCTCGTCGCACTCATGCAGGTTGCGCTGCTGCTGTTCCGGCGCAGCGATGCCGCCAAGGCTGACGAAGCCAGGGCCGGTGTCAGCGATGCGGAGGTGCGCCGCGCGCTCGGCCTCGGCACCGTCGGCTATCTCGCCATCGCCATCTTCATCGCGGCCGTCGGGGGCCTGATGAGCGACATGTCGATCGGCATGCTGATCCTGTTCGTGCTCTACGCCGCCTTCGCGGCCTATGTGCATGAGCTGATCGTCGGCCTCGCCGCGATGCATTCGGGCTGGTTCCCGGCCTTCGCGGTGGCGCTGATCACGCTGATCATCGGCATGCTGATCGGCTTCCCGATGCCGGCGCTGGCGCTGCTCGTCGGCTTCTCGGCCGCAACCGGCCCTGCCTTTGCCGATATGGGCTATGACCTGAAGGCCGGTTATCTGCTGCGCGGCAATGGTGCCGACCCCGCCTTCGAGCTCGATGGTCGCCGCCAGCAGCTCTTTGCCGCGATGTTCGCCTTCGTGGTCGCCGGCGCGGTCGTGCTGTTCTCCTACCAGTCCTTCTTCGATCAGAACCTCGTCGCACCCGTGAACAAGGTCTATGCCGCGACGATCAAGGCGGGCGTGGCTGATGGCGTCGCCTGGCAGCTCTTCCTCTGGGCGATCCCCGGCGCGATCCTGCAGTTCATCGGCGGGCCGAAGCGGCAGATCGGCGTGCTCTTCGCCACCGGCCTCCTGATCAACTTCCCGATGGCGGGCTGGGCGGTGCTGGCCGGCATCCTCTGCCGGGTGGTCTGGGAGAAGCTGCGCGGCAAGAGCGGCGAGGGCGACATGGAGGTCTTCGCCGCTGGCGTCATCGCCGGCGACGCGATCTTCTCCTTCTTCGACTCCGTCTCGAAGAACTTCTGGAAGCGTTGAGGGACCGAGGCCCGGACGGGAGACCGCCCGGGCCTTTCGAATCGGGAAAGCGCGAGACCATGAGCAAGCTCGGAACCCTCACCATCGGCCAGGCGCCGCGGGCCGACATCACGCCGATCCTGGATGCGGTGCTCGATGCGAACCTGCCGCGACGCCATGCCGGCGTACTGGACGGTTTCAGCCGCTCCGAGATCGAACGCGATTTCGCGGCAGAGCCGAGCCGGCCGGTGTTGATCACGAAGCTGCTCGACGGCAGCGCAGTCGTCATCGACCGTGCCCGCACCGAGAAGGCCGCTCAGCGCAAGCTCGCCATGCTGGAGGACGAAGGCTGCAGCACCATCCTGATGCTCTGCACGGGCCATTTCGAGAGCCTGAATACGGAGAAGGCGCGGCTCGTCGAGCCTGACCGCATCCTGCCGCCCGCCGTGGCAGCGCTGACGCAAGGCGCGCAACTTGGGATCATCGTGCCTCTGGCCGAGCAGATCTCCTCGGAGGCCGGCAAATGGGCGCCGCTCGGCCGTGCTCCGTTCTTTGCCGCTGCCTCGCCCTATGGCGGCGACGGTGCGTCGGTCACGGAAGCCGCACGCGGGTTGTCCGGGCGTGGCGCCGAGATTCTGCTGATGGATTGCATGGGCTTCGTCGAGCGGCATCGCCGGGAGGCGGCGGAAGCCGGTCTGCCGGTCATCCTGTCGAACAGCCTGATCGCCAAGCTGGTTTCCGAGATCGTCTGACGACGAGGCTGCGTCGGCCGAAACGCAAAGGCCGCCCCGTGGGGCGGCCGGTGTTTTGCGTGGTCGGTCTTCGCCTTATTTCGTCGCGAAGACGCCGAGGTTGCTCGCGGTGATGTCGAAGGAGAGCGTCGCGACGACGGCGGCACCGCACCAATTGGAACGACCCGTGCCGGTGGCGATGCCGCGCGGATCAGCCGTCAGCAGGAAGCAGTCGTTCTTGGACAGGTCGGTGTCGTGATAGCGCAGGTCGGCGGTGACGTTCTTCCAGGTATAGGAGACGCCGGCGTTCCAGTAGGTGTAGTCGGGCAGGTTGGTCGGCGGCACGGTCGACCAGATCGCGAGGTTGGTGGTGCCGAGCCAGTAGTGACCGAGCTCGCCGGAGACCGACAAGCCTTCGAGGAAGGGCAGGTTGTACTTGGCCGTGAGCGAAGCATAGGTGCCGCTCGCGCCGGTGCCGAGCCAGTCCCAGGCGTAGAAGACGTTGGCGCCGAGCGTCAGGCTCTCGGCGAAGGTGTAGGAGACCTTGCCGTAGACCTCGGTGAAGTCGGTGTTCTTCGGCGTCCAGAACACGCCGGCACCGTCGATCAGCTGCTTTTCGGCGGGGTAGTAATATTGCCAGACGCCGAAGTCGAAGGAGAGGTCGCCGAATTTCGGCCGGATGCCGCCGTAGAAGTCGATCTCGGCATTGGGGCTCGTGGCGAGATCGACGTTCGAGCCGTAGACGCCGAGATAAAACAGATTGTTGTAGATCTGAAGTTCGGCGCCGCCCTGGATGGCCGGCTTGCGATCGGTCTGCGAAATGCCGCGGAAGTTGTAGTCGGTCATGCCCTTCACGCTGAAGGCGACATCGAACCAGGTGATCGCCGGGACGACCGGGGCGGGCGGCGGCCCCTTTTTGCTCGGCAGGTCCGAGGCTTGGGCTGCGCCCATCGCAGTCGCCAGGCTTAAACCCAGAATCGAGGAACGGAAGAAATCGGACATCTGCAGAAACCCCTCGCCGCGCATTGATTGCGCTGTCGTCGCATCAAGCGGGCGAGGCCGGTTTGCCGGCAAGGCGAGATTTTGGGCGCTCCGCCCACGCAAAAAGCAAAGGCCCTCGAAACGAGGGCCTTCGCGCCTGCGAAGCAGGCAAATTCAATTATAGCGTGTGTTGTGCTGTTTTAGTCACAGTGCGCGACGGCAGCGCTGGGCTCAGCGAGTCGTCGGCTGGCTCGCGTAGCCGGCCATCGACTGGTCGAGGCTCGACGTCTTCAGCCCATTGGCCCGGCGCGGCGGCAGCGGCGCGCTGGTGCTGGTCGGCGTTGCCGGGACGACCGAAGCGATGGGCGCGCTGCCCTGGTCAGCCGTGGCGCTGGAACCGCCGCCGAAGACCGGCATGAAGCTGAGCGCGCGCTGCAGCAGGGGCTTTTCCTCGGCGGGTGCGGCCGGGGCGACCGGCGTCGAAGCCGCGCTCGCCAGCACAGGCGCCTGGAGGGCGTTGCCGGGGGCGACCTTGGCGAGCTGCGCCGCGGCCGGGGCTGCTGCCGGGCGCGGTGCAGCGGCAGGCTTTTGCTCGGGCTTGGCCGCCTCTTCCGCAGGGGCGGCGGCGATGGCGGCGAGCACGGCGTCATTGTCGGCCGAGGCAGCGCGGACGGTCGCCTTCGCCTTGCCCGAGTCGTCGAGGACGACGACGCGCGGGCCGACCGAGAGGGCATCGACGCGGCTGACGCCGACATCCCTGGACCCCCAGGACGCCGAGCGGTTGAGCGCATCGGAGCCGCCGGAAAGCAGGGTCTGCTTGAAGGACGAGTGCTGGTCGCCGTCGTCATAGATCAGCTTGATCGCCGGCGTACCCTTGGCGACGAGCGAGGCGACCTGGACCTCATCCTGCTGGCGCTTAACGGCGACGGCGGCCGGAGCCGAGCCACCGTTGAAGACGTAGCGGCCGCCAGCCACGGAGACGGCGGGCTCGTCGCGGGTGACCTCGAAATAATCCGTGCCTTCCTTCAGGTTCTTCCAGAAGGCGATGTTGGGGTCGAGGCGATGCTTGGCGAGGTTCTCCGGCGTCATCCGGAAGGGCAGGGCCTGCATCTGCACGGCGCGCTGGCCGGCGTTCTGCGCCTCGCGCACCAGCGCGTAGATCTCGCCGATCTGGTCGTCGGTCATCGAGTAGCAGCCGGCCGAGGAGCAGGCGCCGTGGACCATCAGATGCGCGCCGGTGCGGCCATGCGCCCGGTCATAGGCGTTCGGGTAGCCCATGTTGAACGAGACGTAATAGGACGAGTTCGGGTTCATCTGCTGAGGCGCGATGGCATAGAAGCCCTCGGGAGCCATGCGATCGCCCTCGCGCACCTTCGGGCCGAGCTGGCCGGACCAGCGGCACATCGGGAAGGTCTTGAGCAGGGCGTACTGACCGTCGGCCTTGCGCTTCCAGACCTCGAGCTCCGATTCCTTCTTGTAGGAGCGGATCAGGATCGGCTGATCCTTGCTCATGCCCTTCTCGGACATCAGCGCGTAGGTCGCGGTCGGGATCGGAATGTTGTGCCGGGCGGAGCCGCGATAACGCTCCTCCTCACAGGCCGCCAGCGTCAATGCAACAAAAGCCACGAGCGCGAGTTGCTTGATTGCCACGTCGTCAATCCCATCGAACGGCAGGCCGAGGTGCGACCTGTGACTTCGCAAGACGGCCAAATTGTGCCCGTCGACTCGTTGTAGAAGCGTTAGCCTTGAGGGTTCCTTACCATAGGCCCGCCGAGTCTGGCCACATGGTCAACGGCCGGTAAAGAGCCCCCGTCTTCGCCGAGGGAGATATCCCGTTCCGAGATTGCTCAGAGATTGCGCCCGATCGCGAGGAACTTTTCGGCCCGCTTCGCAACGATATCCTCGCCGCTGAGGCCAGCCAGGTCGCCCAGCGCAGCGGCGATCGCGTCGCCAGCGCGGCTGATCGCCGCGTGCGCGTCGCGATGGGCGCCGCCGGTCGGCTCCTGCACGATCCGGTCGATGACGCCGAACTTCAGCAGGTCCTGCGCCGTGATCTTCATGCCGGTGGCTGCGTCCTGCGCGCGGGCCGTGTCGCGCCAGAGGATAGAAGCTGCGCCTTCGGGCGAGATCACCGAATAGATCGCATGCTCCAGCATCAGCACGCGGCTGGCTGCGGCAATGGCGATGGCGCCGCCCGAGCCGCCCTCGCCGATGACGAGCGCGACGCTGGGGCTGCGCAGCCCCAGCCAGGTTTCCGTCGAGCGGGCGATGGCCTCGGCCTGGCCGCGCTCCTCGGCCTCGATGCCGGGATAGGCGCCGGCGGTGTCGACGAAGCTCAGCACCGGCAGGCCAAAGCGGTCGGCCATCTCCGCGAGGCGCACGGCCTTGCGGTAGCCTTCGGGCTTGGGCATGCCGAAATTGTGCCGGATGCGGGTCTCGGTCGAATCCCCCTTCTCCTGGCCGATGACGCAGACCGGCTCGCCGCGGAAGCGGCCGAAGCCGCCGACGATGGCCTCGTCCTCGCCAAAGGCGCGGTCGCCGGCGAGCGGCGTGAATTCCTCGATCAGCCCGGCGCAGTAATCCTTGAAGTGCGGGCGCTGCGGATGGCGCGCCACAAGCGTCTTCTGCCAGGGCGTCAGCGCGGCATAGATGTCCTTCAGCGCCTGGCTGGCCTTGGCGTCGAGCTTGCCGATCTCTTCTGACAGGGAAATGCCGTCGCCGCGTGCCTCGAGGGCCCGCAATTCATCCGCCTTCGCCTCCAGTTCGGCGACCGGTTTCTCGAAATCCAGATAGCTACGCATCGTGATCCAGTTCAGAATCCGCGCGAAAATCGGGCGGAACAGCGGTTTACGGCACAACCGGCGCGAAAGGCGGCGGACCTTGGCCGCGCCCCGGCAAAAAAGTCAACCCGTCCGGCTTTCCGTCGGCGGGGCCGCCGCGCGCGGGGTGGGAGCGGGCTGCGGCAGCAGGATTGGACGCAGCGCGAAGCTGCGCCGCGTCGCGCGCAGGGGCGCGCGCCGGTAGAACTGCTTGGTCGCGTCGATGACATGCACGCCCGCGAAGGGCAGGGACAGGCCGGCGCCGATCTGCTCCCAGACAGGGGCGGAACGCATCAGGAGCCGCCGCTGCAGCGGCGGGACGTAGAGCGCCTCGGCCCAATGCTCTGGCGAGAATTCGGCGGCGCGCATCAGCGCCGACAGCTGGCGGCGGCTGAAGGGGCGGCCCTGGCCGAAGGGCGTGCCGTCCATCCGGGCCCAGAGTCCACGCCGGTTCGGCACGACGAGGATCATCCGCCCGCCGGGATTGAGGACGCGCGCGACCTCGTCGAGCAGGTCGTCCGGGCTTTCCGTCTCCTCCAGCGCATGGACGAGGACGACACGGTCGATCGAGGCGGTCGGCAGCGGCAGCAGGGTGGGTTCGACCAGAGCCGAGGCGGAAAGGCCGGGCGCCGGCCAGTTCACCACGCCCTGCGCCGCCGGCATGAAGGCGATGGTCCGCTCGGCATCGATGCCGAGCACGGAAAGATAGGGCGTCGAAAAGCCGAGGCCGAGGAGGCGCTGGCGCGAGCAGTCGGGCCAGAAGCGCAGCATCGTTCGGCCGATGAAGCGCCGGGCCACATGGCCGAGCGGGCTGGCATAGAAGGCGCGCAGGTCGACGACGTCGAGAGGCATGGCGCTTGAGATGGAACGCCGCGCGGCCGAACGCAAGGGCAGGGCGGCGGCGGCAGGTGCCTGCTGTGTCGTTGCGGGTTGATCGGAGGCCGGGCATGGCTCATTCAGGAAGGCGATCATCCGCCCGCGCGACGGGCCGACCCTCCCGGAGGAAGCCATGCCGCTCGACCTTCACGTCTTCCGCACGCTTAGCGACAATGCCGGCGCGCTGCTCCACGATCCCGCCACCGGCGCCTGCGCGGCCATCGACGTGCCCGATGCCGGCGAGATGCTGGCCGCCGCCCGGCAGAAGGGCTGGACGATCAGCGACATCTTCATCACCCACGCGCATCACGATCACACGCAGGGTGTCGCGGAGGTGAAGCAGGTGACCGGTGCCACGGTCATCGGCCCGGCCGACGCTCGCGCCAGCGCGCCGCTCGACAAGGTGGTCGGCGAGGGCGATGCCGTCTCGCTCGGCGGGGAGCGCTTCGAGATCTGGCATACGCCCGGTCATTCCGACGGGCATCTCAGCTATGTCGGGCGCGGTGCGAAGCTCGCCCTCGTCGGCGACGTTGTTTTCGTCATGGGCTGCGGGCGCGTCCAGCCGGGACAGATGGAGCGGATGTGGACCTCGCTGTCGCGGCTGATGGCGCTGCCGGGCGATACGCGTCTCCTCGGCGGCCATGACTACACCCTGGCCAATGCCCGCTTCGCCCGCTCCGTCGATCCGGCGAACGAGGGGCTCAAGGCGCGTTTCGCCGAGGCCGAGAAGGCCAAGGCCGACGGCCGCTTCTGGGCGCTGACCACAGTGGCGGACGAGCGGGCGACCAACCCGTTCTTCCGTGCGGGCGAAGGCGCTCTCGCCGCTGCCGTCGGGCTGGTGGGCGCTTCGGCCGACAAGGTCTTCGCGGCGCTGCGCGAAGCCAAGAACCGGTTCTGACCATGTCGATGCGGCTCGACGGGCTGACGGCGGCCGAGGTCATCCGGCTGCTCGAACTCAAGCCCCATCCCGAGGGCGGCCATTACCGCGAGACCTTCCGCGATCCGACCGGGCCGGAGGCCAGGGGCTTCTCGACCGCGATCTACTACCTCCTCGACACCGGCGAGACCTCGGAATGGCATCGCGTCGATGCTGCCGAGATCTGGCATCATTATGCCGGCGCGCCGCTGGTCATCACCGTCTCACCCAACGGTCATGACGCCTCGGCCCATCACCTCGGCACCGAGCTTGCCACCGGCCAGCGGCCGCAATTCGTGGTGCCGGCCGGCTGGTGGCAGAGCGCGACCTCGCTCGGCGCCTGGACGCTGGTAGGCTGCACGGTCGCGCCGGGGTTCGAATTTTCGGGTTTCGAGATGGCGCCGCCGGGCTGGCGGCCGACGCCGCGCAAGCCGGCTGGGGGATGACATGCTGACAAAGACGGAAGACAGCGCGCTCGTGCTCGGCTGCGAGCGGCGGATCGTCAATGCCTGGCCGGCCCTCTCGACGCTCATCGTCGGCGATTGGGCGCTGCGCTTTGCCAACGGCTATTCCGGGCGTGCCAATTCGGCGACGCCGCTGGTTTATGGCGCCGAGCTCGACGATGCGACGCTCGACCTGATCGCGGAACTTTATCGCGCCGATGGGCTGGCGCCGAGCATCAGGCTGACCCCGCTCGTCACTGATGCGACCCGCGCCGCGGTGCTGGAGCGCGGCTACCGGGTCAAGGACAAGTCCTTCGGCCAGATGGCGCCACTCGCCGACATCGCCGCCTCGGAGGAGCCTGAATTGCAGATCGAGGCGCGGCCGAGCCTCGAATGGATTGCCGGCGTCGCCGCCCTTCAGAGCGGAATCAAGACCCATGCCGGCAATCTCGCGGCGATCGTCGAGCGCGTGAGGCTGCCGGCCGCCTTCGCCACCTGGCTGGTCGAGGGCGAGGCTGTCGCCTTCGGCATGAGCGTGGCCGAGCGCGGCATGGCGGAGATCGGCCTGATCTGCGTTCATCCCGGCCATCGCGGCCATGGCTTCGGCCGCAGGATCGTCCGCGGGCTGATGGGCTGGGCCGGCGCGATGAGCTGCCACAGCGCCTATCTGCAGGTCGAACAGAGCAACGCGGTCGCGATCAATCTCTATGGCAGCCTCGGCTTCCGCACGCTCTACCAGTACGAGACGCGTATTCTCGATTGAGACTGTCCAGGCCGTCATTCTCGGGCTTGACCCGAGAATGACGGCCGGAAGAGGCACCCGAGCCTCCGCGTCACGAGATGCCCGGGGCAAGCCCGGACATGACGGAGGAGATCACCGGATCAGCAGCGCCGTGCCGTAGAGGCCGATGGCGAAGAGGGTGTGGCTGACGAAGTTGAGCAGGCGGATCTGGCCGGCATTCGGCTTCTTGGAGGCGGCGACACCCATGCCCATGCCCGGCTGCAGAACAAACCAGCCGCAGCCGATCGTTGCCCAGCCGACGATCAGTGCCGGCAGGAAGGTCGGGTTGCGAGCCCAGTCCGCGCCCCAGATCGCCAGCACGATGCCGGCGAAGGCGATGCCGACCAGATAGTGGCAGATCCAGCCGATCGCGAGCTCGCCGGCGACGGGCTCGGACTTGGCGATGTCGTCATGCCAGACGCGGCCGCGCGGCAGATGGGCGAACCAGCGCCCCGGCATCGCCCAGTTCGGCTTGGGCAGCCCGAAAAGCCGCAGGAACTGTGCCCACAGATCAGTGAGCGCCGTCGCTCCGGCCCCGATGACGATCATGCGCAAAATCAGATCAGACACGCTTTATCCCCTCAGGCCACACGACATGGCTCGACTGGTTGGAGCGGTGATTGGTGCGTCGGTCAACTGTGGGGCGGGTCCGGACATGCGGGGGTGTGCTGCATGCGGCGCATCGCCCGGGCTTGGGAACCGCGTCCTGCCCTGCGGGGTTTGCCCTGACGAATCCGCGCTGACTGAGGGGACCCTCCATGGCCACGGCAACCGCCGAGACACGCAACGCCGCGACCGGGCCGCATGGTGCGACCGAGCTGCCGTCGGTCGCGATTACCAGCTACAATCTGGAGGTTCGGGACGATGACGGCTTCGTCGGCGATAAGGCGAGCCGCAGCGCCTTCGTCGGGCATCTGGATGCGCTGCGCAACCATTTGAGGCGCAATGGCGATGACCCGCTGAAGGGCAAGACCGCCGAGATCAGCAAGAGGGAGCTCGATGCCCTGATCAAGGAAGGCGATGCCGCGGAGGCCGCCCTGGTGCTCAGCGCGGTCGAGGGCTTCGCTCAATCGCTCGCCTTCGTCATCCGCCGCTTCGCTCGCCTGAAGAGCTGGGCCTTGGTCGAGCGCATCGTCGTCGGCGGCGGTTTCCGGGAGAGTCGTGTCGGCGAACTCGCCATTGCGCGCGCCGCCATCATCCTGCGCACCGACGGGCGCGCGCTCGATCTCGTACCGGTCAGCCATCACCCGGACGAAGCCGGCCTTGTCGGCAGCGCGCATCTTGCGCCGAAATGGATGTTCGAGGCCTATGACAGTCTCGTCGCGGTCGATATCGGCGGCTCGAACATCCGCGCCGGCATCGTCGAGCTCAGGCAGAAGAAGTCGCCGGATCTGAGCAAGGCGCGGGTCTGGAAATCCGAGCTCTGGCGCCATGCCGACGAGGAGCCGAGCCGCGATCAGGCGATCAAGCGGCTGGGCAAGATGCTGCGGGACCAGATCGAGAATGCTGAGAAGGAGGGCCTGAGGGTCGCGCCCTTTATCGGTGTCGGTTGTCCCGGCCTGATCCAGCCGGACGGGGCGATCGAGCGCGGCGCGCAGAACCTTCCGGGCAACTGGGAAAGCAGCCGCTTCAACCTCGTCGACAGCATCCGCCAACTCGTTCCCGCGATCGGCGACCACGAGACGGAAATCGTGATGCACAACGACGCCGTCATCCAGGGGCTGAGCGAGATGCCGGCGATGCAGGATGTCGAGAACTGGGCGGTTCTGACGATCGGGACGGGGCTCGGCAATGCCAGCTACCACAACCGCGACAAGGTCAAGGCTGGCAAGAAGGACAAGGCGGAAGGCAAGCGCTGATCCCGGCACGCTGCAGCGCGATGCCATCTTGAGGTCGTGTTTTGCGGCGATGAGCGGGTCGGAGCCGCTTCCGGCTCATCAGCCCCGCCGTTATTCGAGGAGCCTCAGCCTTGTTGGCCGCCGAATTCCGCTCTCCGTCTTGCCTTGCGGGCACGGCTGTGCCGAGGGTCGAGCCCGAGGCGAATCATTCCAGGGGGCAGGGCGGCACCACCATGGCAGCACGCGTGGCGCAAACGCCGTTCCAAAACCTCACGCGCGTTCTGGTCACATGCTTGCTCTGGCTTGCGTTGGCCATGGCGGCGGCAATGCCCTCCCTTGCCCAGACGACGGCAGCGCCAGCCGAACCCGGCAGTCCCCGGGCGCGCCTCGATGCGATCCGCACCGAGCTCGCGCAGATCGAGACGACCCTCGCATCTCCGGAGGCGAGCGATACGGAACTGCAGAGGCAGCGCGTCCGCCTGCAGCCCTCGCTCGACCAGCTGCGCGTCATCATCGACGAGCAGACGCCGCGTGTCGACCAGGCCAAGCTCCGGCTCGACCAGCTCGGTGCGAAGCCCGACGCCAATGCGCCGCCCGAGAGCGCCGAGATTACGCGTGATCGCGAGGCCCGCGCCAAGGCCTATGCCGACGCCGACGAGATCCTGAAGATCGCCAAGGCCTCGCTGTTGCAGGCGGAGCAGCTGCAGAGCGCGATCGGCGACAAGCGCCGCGAGATTTTCGCCAAGACGCTCTTTGCCGCCGGACCTTCCGTTGCCAACCCCGAAGTCTGGGGCAACGCCATCGCCACGGCGCCGGAGGATCTGCGGGCCTCCGGCTATATCTTCGGCGGCTGGCTGGAAGGCGTGAGCGATGCCTTCTCCGGCACGCGAGGCGGCGTGGTCGCGCTCGCTTTTCTCGGTGCCATCCTGCTCTATGTCGCCAGGGCGCGCTATCTGCCGCGCTTCAAGGCGCGTTTCAGCAACACGCAGGACACCGGTAACCTGCACTGCCTCTATATCGCGCTGGCCCATATCGTCGCGGGTGCCGCGCCGCCGGTGCTGGCGAGCTGGCTGATCTACAAGGCGCTGAGCACGACCGGGCTCTTGCCGCCGCGCATCCAGCCGGTGATCTGGGCCGTGGTCGTCGGCCTTGCC
The DNA here is from genome assembly GCF_052114025.1 of Allobosea sp. RAF48. Taxonomy (NCBI): domain Bacteria; kingdom Pseudomonadati; phylum Pseudomonadota; class Alphaproteobacteria; order Hyphomicrobiales; family Alloboseaceae; genus Allobosea; species Allobosea sp. RAF48. The sequence goes on along the minus strand of NZ_JBFRDZ010000002.1, from coordinate 479,964 downwards.
TTCTTCGCCTTCGTCCAGGCCCTGGCCGACGCCCTGTTCGCGCCGTCCAGCCCGCAGCGGCGCATGATCAGCGTGATGGACCCCACGGCGCGCAGCGCCGTCTGGATCGCCTCTTCGCTGGCGCTCGTGATGTCGGTCGGCAAGGTCTTCGAAGCCTGGCTGCAGGCGATCGCGGCCGGCCTCGCGATCTCGATCATCGTCAAGGCGCTCTTCGCCATTCTCTTCGCGCTGACGCTGATCGCCGGGCTCTACCAGATCCGCGACGACGACGAGGTCGAGCAGGAGGCGTGTCTCGGCCCCTATGTGCCGGTGGATGGAGCGAGTCTCGGCCCGGTCCGAATCCTCGGCTGGGTTATGGGCTTCCTCATCATCGCCTCGGCACTTAGCGGCTATGTCGTCTTCGCCGCCTTTCTGGCCGAGCAGACGCTCTGGATCGGCATCGTCGCCTGCCTGTTCCTGCTGGCCTTCCAGTTCATCGATCTCGGTGTTCCGCGTCTCCTGACCGGCAAGGGCCGCTTTGCCCTCACGCTCAAGGCTGGAATGGGACTGCGCAGCACCACCCTGGACAAGGTGGCCGTGATCGGTGTCGGCGCGCTGAAGCTGCTGCTGATCGCCGTCACGGTCCTCATGGTGCTTGCGCCCTGGGGCCTGGAATCGACCGATTTCCTGGTTTCGCTGCGGGCTGCCTTCTTCGGGTTCCAGGTCGGCGGCGTCACGATCTCGCTCTCGACCATCGTTGTCTTCGCCTTCGTCTTCGGGCTCGGCCTCGCCGCGACGCGGGCGCTGCAGCGGTGGCTCGACAACCAGTTCCTGCCGACGACTGCACTCGATCCTGGCCTGCGCAACTCGATCAGCACAGCGGCGGGCTATGTCGGCTATATCGGCGCAGTGGCGATCGCGGTTTCGGCGGTGGGCCTGAGCCTCGAGCGTCTGACGCTGGTCGCTTCGGCCCTGTCCGTCGGTATCGGTTTCGGCCTGCAGTCGGTGGTGTCGAATTTTGTCTCGGGGCTCATCCTGCTCTGGGAGCGGCCGATCCGCGTCGGCGATCAGGTGCTGGTCGGCGACATCGAAGGCATCGTCAAACGCATCAACGTCCGCTCGACCGAAATCGCGACCTTCGACCGCTCGACGGTGATCGTCCCGAACTCGAACCTGATTTCCGGCGTGGTGCGCAACCGCGTCCGCAACGATCGGACCGGCCGTGTGCTGATTGCGCTCTCGGTCCCGCGCTCCCTGGAGGCCGGGCAGGTCCGGGCCATGCTGTCCGAAGTGGCCGCGAACCATGGCGACGTGATGCAGAAGCCGCCGCCGGTCGTGCAGTTCAAGAAGCTCGGCACCACGACGATGGATTTCGAATTGGTCTGCGTGGTGGGCGATGTCGAGATCGTCGGACGTGTGACCAGCGATCTCAATTTCGCCATCCACAAGCGCCTCGCCGAGATGGAGCCGGTTGCCGAAACGCCGCAGCTGATCGTGCGTGGGCTGGAAGGCGTCGAGCACTCCCTCGACAGCATCGCTACGGCAGTCGGGCGGGGAGATGCAGGCGGGCGGGCGAAGCGGGCGGCTACGAAGCCGGCCGCGTCTGCCGCTGCTCGCCGTTCCCGCAAGCCGGTCGAGGCTGACGAGACCGAGGAGGCCGCCGAAGCGGCGAAGCCCGCACCGCTCCCGGCGCTCGAGCCCGCCAAAGAAGACAGCAAGGAATGATCGGATGCCCAGCTTTTTGCGCCGCGCCGCGGGTTCGCGCGCGATGACCTGCCCGGCTGCGCTGGTCGGCGCGCTCGCCCTTCTCGGTGTCGCGGGCTGCACCGAGCCGCAGCGCCAGGGCCAGCCCGCCTTTTATCGCGATCTCGGCTCGGCCTCGGCCCAGGTCGATGCCGAGCAGGCGCGGGCGATGATCTCGGCCTATCGCCTCAATGCCGGGCTCGGCACGCTGACGCTCGACCCGGCGCTGGTCGAGGCCGCGCAGCGCGAGGCCGCGGCGATGGCGGCGTCCGACAAGCCGGTGCAGGCCGATGCGGTCAAGGCGCGGCTTGCCAAGGAAGGCCAGCCGGGGGCTGAGGCCAATCTCTCCGCCGGCTACCGGCGCCTTGCCGAGGCCTTCTCCGGCTGGCGGGATTCGCCCCAGCATGACCGCGTCATGAAGGATGCCAGGGCCAAGCGCATGGGCATCGCGACCGCCTATGCACCGGGCTCGAAATATCAGGTCTACTGGGCGCTGATCGTCGCGCCGTGAGGGCGTGCGGCCGAGGCTCTCGCGCTCCCGCCATGGGCTGTCAGCGGCCGCGAGCTGCGCCCCTTACGGCGCGGCGCGGACGGGGCTAGCCTGCGGGTCATGCCTCCGCGACCCCGCAAGCCCCATTCTCTGACGACCGAACAGGCCCGGCGCATCTGGCTCCACGCCCAGCGCCTCGACACGCGCGAGCCCTTCGGGGCCGGGCCTGCCGCGGCGCGGAAGGCGGTCGAGCAACTCGGCTATGTGCAGATCGACACGATCAACGTGATCGAGCGCTGCCACCATCACATTCTCTATGCCCGCATCCCCGGCTATCGCCGGGCCGACCTCGCCCATCTGCAAGCGGCCGAGAAGAGCGTCTTCGAATACTGGACGCATGCGCTGTCATATGTGCCGACCCGCGACATCCGCTATTTCCTGCCCGAGATGAAGGCGCATCGCGAGGAGCCGAAGCGCTGGTCGGCGGTCGGCGCCCGCGAGGAGACGCGCAAGCTCCTGCGCCGCATCCGCAGGGACGGGGCGCTGACGATCCGCGACATCGAGGAGGAGTTGATCGAGAAGGCGCATCTCTGGGCCAGCAAGAAGCCGTCCAAGGGTCTGCTGGAACGCGCCTTCTACGATGGCGAACTTGCGATCGCGGCGCGCGCGGGCATGCTCAAGACCTATGAGCTGTTCGACCGGCACTTCCAGTGGGAGAAGAAGCCGACACCCGCGAGCGAGCGGCAGGTCACGGCCTACAAGCTCGACCGGGCGCTGCGCGCGCAGGGGCTCGTCAGCCTCGATTCCGCCTGCCATCTCGATGCGCCGAGCAAGAAGGCGGTGGCGGAGCTGATCGCCGCCCGCGCCAAGCGCAAGGAACTGGTCGAGGTCGCGGTGGAGGGGGCCGGCAAGACGCAGCATTGGGCGACGCCGGCATCGCTGGAGCTGTTGCAAGCACCGGAGGAGACGCTGATCCACATCCTCTCGCCCTTCGATCCGCTGATGATCCAACGCAAGCGGGCGAAGCTCTTCTTCGATTACGCCCATATCTTCGAGGCCTATCTGCCGAAGGAGAAGCGCGTCTACGGCTATTTCGGCCTCCCGGTGCTGGCGGGGGACCGGATCGTCGCGGTGCTCGACCTCAAGACAGACCGGGCCGCCGGCAAGCTGCTGTTGCAGCAATGGAGCTGGCTCGACGGCCATGAGGCACCGCCACTCAAGGCGGCGATCGAGGAGGAGCTGCAGCGCTTCGAGCGCTTCCAGCTCGGGCGGGGCGAAGCCGAGCTGGAGCCGCTGCCCGAGATCACAAAAATGTCGGCTTGATCGGCGCTGTTGCGCTCTTCAGGGGCGAAGGGCGCGAAACGAGCCGATGGCAGCGAAATTCCGGACCGGTGCCTTCGTGCCGCTGCAGGATGCGGCCTGAGCCGTGCCGGCCGCGAGCCGTACGCGCTGGGCGATGCCCGATCCCGGCCTGCCGGTCGCATCGCTCATCCATGCGGCGCTGCTGGCCTGGCTCGCTTCCGTCGCCATCCAGCAGTTTGACGAGATGCCGGCCTTCGTCGAGCAGAGCGTCGATGTCGAGCTGCAGACGCCCGAGCAGTTCGAGGCGATGATCCGCCCGCCGCCACCGCCGCCACTCGCGCCGCCGGCCGAGTCCGCTCCTGTGCCGGAGCCGGCACCGCCGCCCTCCGTGCCAACCGCGCCGATACCCGCGCAACCCCCGGTTTCTGCCGAGCCGGACGGGCTCGTCCGGCCGCGGCGCCTGCTGTCGCAGCAGGTTCTCGCCGATCCGCGCAGCCGCGAGACATTGGCGATGCTGCCGCGCCTGGCACCGGATGAGCGCGTCGAGCAGCTCTGCGGGCTGGAGGCGATGGGCCAGATCCATGCCTGGCAGCGCAGCTACGAACCCGACCGGGTCACCGCCTACGCCACGGCCGACATCCGCTATGCCGGCCATATCCTGCAGGCGGAGGGCGCTGCCTTCCGCAGCCGGCGGCGCTGGTATGGGCTGCGTTTCGAATGCACGATTTCCGTCGATCTCAAGCGGGTGACGGCCTTCGCCTTCCAGGTCGGGGACCCCATACCGCAGGCCCGCTGGCAGACGCTCGGCCTGCCGGCCGTGCATTGAGCGGGTGACTTGGAGCATGCTGATTTGACGGCGTTGTTCCGTCAAATCCCGGTAGGCTCTAGGCGCCCAGCAGATCGATCAGCGACGGGATCAGCGGTTCGTCGGCCGGGGGCATGGCGAGGTCGCGCAGCTTGCCGGGGCGGACCCATTTCAGCGCCTGCCCTTCGCCGGAGATCACCGTTCCCTCCCAGCGCCGGCAGATATAGAGCGGCATCAGCAGATGGAACTCGGGATAGGCGTAGCTGGCGAAGGTCAGCGGCGCGAGGCAATCCTCCTTCACGGTGATGCCGAGTTCTTCCTGAAGCTCGCGGATGAGCGCCGGCTCGGGCCGCTCGCCGGTTTCGAGCTTGCCGCCCGGGAATTCCCAGAGCCCGGCCAGCGCCTTGCCTTCCGGACGCTGGGTGACGAGCACGCGGTTGTCGGCATCGATCAGGGCGCAGGCGACGACGAGGAGCAGCTTCAAGGGGACGTGACTCAGTTGCCGGAAAGGATGACCTGGACGGGCTCGGTTTCCTTGCCCGTCACCGTGACGCTGTCATAGACCAAGCCGCCCTCCCGCGTGAAGGCGTTCTCATCGCCCCAGATGACCTGGGTGGTGATGAGATAGCTGCCGGGCGCGACCTTGTCGAAGGCGAAGCGGCCATTGGACTCGGCCTTGGTCGTGCGCGTGTATTCGGCATAGTCGGGGTCGACCACGTCACTGGCCGGAAAGTTGCGGTACGGGACAAATTTGCCGTTGCCGTACAAATTGGCGAAGCGCTCGCGGGCGAAGCCGGTGGCCGGGATGAGGCGCACGACCTGGCCGGCTGCATTGACCACCACGCCGCTCGGCTTGGTGCGGAAGGCGTGGCCGACGATGACGCCGGTTCCCGGTTTCTTGATGTAGGCGGCCTCCTCGGCGGAAAAGGCCACCGTTGCCGGTTTGCGCTCGACGCAACCGGCCATAACGGCGCCGGCCAGAATGACCGCCGCGATAGTCTCGATCCTCATATGGCCCCCACCCTGCGCGGCGCCGTCGTGACGAGGAAGACGCCGGCCAGGATGATGCAACCGCCGAGGATTTGATGCAACCCCAGGTTTTCATGGAGGACGACCACGCCGAGGATAACGGCTACCGTCGGCACGAGATACCCGGTCATCGCGGCCCGCGTCGGCCCTGCCGCCCGGATCAGCCGCATGAAGACGGTGACCGGGATCGCGGTGGCGAAGATGCCGAGCGCCAGCATCGCCGGCAGATGGTCGCCGAGCGGCAGGAAGGCCGCAGGACCGAGCACAGCGAGCGTCAGCGTCGTGGCGATGGTGCCGGAAAACATCTGCTGGCCCAATGCCAGCCGGGCGGGATCGCCCGTCGCGGCCGGCACGGTGCGGACATAAAGGTTGGCGGTGGCGTAGCTCAGCGTTGCGCCGATCATGGCGAGCACGCTGAGCGCGGTGCCGCCGCCCTCGAACAGGCGCGGGCCGATCAGCAGGGCAACGCCGGCCATGCCGAGGAGGATGCCGCCGAAGCGACGCGGGCTCAGCCGCTCCTCGGAGAAGATGAGATGGGCCGCAAGCGCGGTGACGAGCGGCCCCGCCGCCTGGATCATCGCTGCCGGCCCGCTGGCGAGCTGGACCAGCGCGTAGCCGACGAGCACGTTCGGCAGCCAGCCATTGGTGGTGCCGAGCACGATCCAGGGCAGGATCTCGGCGCGCCGTGGCAGCGGGCTGCGGCCGCGCCCCAGGCTCCAGAGCGACAGCACGGCGGTGCCCAGCAGGCCCCGGCTGGCGGCGATCGCCAGCGCCGAAACCTCCCCGCTCATCAGCTTGATGAACAGGTAGCTCGACCCCCAGAGCAGGGAGCAGATGAGCAGGTTGACGGCGATGAAGCTGCGGCTGGGCTCCTGCGACGGCGCGCCCTCAGGAGCGATAGTCGCCATTGATCTCGACATAGGCCTTGGTCAGGTCGCAGGTCCAGACCGTGGCCTTGCCGCGTCCGATGCCGAGATCGGCGGTGATGACGATGTTATCGCCCTTCATGTAGTCGGAGACCGCGACCTCGTCATAGGACGGAGCACGCGCACCCTGCTTGGCCACGACGATGTCGCCGAACCCGATGTCGAGCCTGTCGCGGTCGGCCGGCTCGCCGGCCTTGCCGACGGCCATGACGACGCGGCCCCAGTTGGCGTCCTCGCCGGCGACGGCGGTCTTGACCAGCGGCGAATTGGCGATCGAGAGCGCGACGCGCTTGGCTGAGCGGGCGGAAGCCGCGCCGGTAACCCGCACCTCGACGAATTTGCGGGCGCCTTCGCCGTCCTTGCAGACGAGATGGGCGAGCTCGAGCAGGATCGAGTTCAGCGCCCGCTTGAAGCCGGAGAGTCTGAGGTCGTTGACCTCGGTGATCGCGGGGACGCCGCGCTCGGCCGCCTTGCCGGTGGCGAAGAGCATCAGCGTGTCCGAGGTCGACGTGTCGCTGTCGACGGTCACCGCGTTGAACGAGCCCTTCACACCCTTGGAGAGCAGGGCCTGCAGCACGGGCGCAGCGATCGGGGCATCGGTGAAGACGAAGGAGAGCATCGTCGCCATATCCGGCGCGATCATGCCGGCGCCCTTGGCGATGCCGGCGATCACGACCTCCTTGCCGTCGATCTTCGCCTTGCGGGTCAGCGCCTTCGGGAAGGTGTCGGTGGTCATGATCGCCTTGGCGGCGTCGATCCAGGGACCGTCGGCGGCGCGTTTGGCGCAATCGTCGAGCACACCCTTGAACTTGGTCGCGTCGAGCGGCTCGCCGATCACACCGGTCGAGGCGATGAACACCTCCTGCGGCTTGCACCCTGCCGCCTTGGCCGCGATCTCGGCCGTCAGCTTGACGGAATCACGGCCCTTCACGCCGGTGAAAGCATTGGCATTGCCGGAATTGACGACGACGGCGCGGGCGGAGCCTTGGCTCAGATTATCGCGGCACCAGTCGACCGGAGCCGACGGGCATTTCGAGCGTGTGAAAACGCCGGCGACCTGCGTGCCCGCATCGAGCAGCGCGAACCAGACATCGGTGCGGCCCTTGTAGCGGATGCCGGCCTCGGCGGTGGCGAAGCGCACGCCCGGAACCGGCGGGACCTTGGGCTGGCGCTTCGGCGCGAGCGGGGAAACGGGGACATCCTTGCCGGCCATCGGAGCTCCTCCTGCGGAGCACTGCTCGAAGACCGGCGAATCGTTCGCTCGCCGGGCAGTGCGTCTCGTTCGAGAGTCCCTCTGCCGCAGGCCGGTGACGAAAACAAGAAGGGCGGCCGCAAGGGCCGCCCGCGAAATTGAGGGTCTGCGTCATGCGCGGGCTCGACCCGAGCATCCCTCGCCGGAGATTCTCGGGTCTGCGCCACGCTTCGCCCGAAAATGACGAGGCTGGATCAGTTCTTCTTCGGCGCGGCCGGGGCAGCCGGAGCGGCGGGCGCAGGAGCTGCCGGAGCGGCCGGCTTGTCGAGGCGCTCGATCTTGGCCTTCTCGCGCAGCGCCACCACAAGGTCCTGCTGGGCCTTGCGCTCGAGGTACTGGTCGATCTGCGGCTTCACCGCGGCGAAGTCCGGCAGCGGCTTGGTGCGCTTGTCCTCCAGCTTGATGATGTGCCAGCCGAACTGGCTCTTCACCGGTTCCGAGACCTCGCCCTTCTTCAGCTTGAAGGCGGCCTCGGCGAATTCCGGAACCATGCGGTCCTTGGTGAACCAGCCGAGATCGCCGCCCTCCTTGCCCGAGCCCGGATCCTTCGAAACGTCGGCGGCGACCTTGGCGAAATCCTCGCCCTTCTTCAGTCGCTCGACCACGGCCTTGGCCTGGGCCTCGTCCTCGACGAGGATGTGGCGGGCATGAGCCTCTTCCTCGGGCGTCATCGCCTTGGTGGTTTCGTCAAAGAGCTTCTTGGCGGCGTCGGCGGTGACGGCCTTCTTGCCCTCGCGGGTCAGGTACTCGTCGAGCAGCACCTTCTCGCGGTAATAGGCGAGGCGGGCCGTGAAGTCCGGCGAATCCGTGATCTTGGCATCGGCCGCCGCCTTGGCGCCGAGCTTGAGGTCGACGAGGTAGTTGATGACCTCGTCGCGCTTGCGGTCCTCGGGGAGCTGGGCAAGGCGCTCGCCGAGATCCTCGCTGGCGAGCTGGATGTCCTTCTCGGTGATCGCGATGCCGTCGACCTTGGCAACGACCTTGTCGGCCTGCGCGAAGGCCGGTCCCGCCAGCAGCGCGAAGCCGAGGACGGCGATGAAACGGGCTGAGTTCATGAGTGACGGCCTTTCGTCGGAAAACCCGAGACGCTTTGGCGGCTGCACTGCCAGTTGAACGCGGCAAAGGCAAGGCGGTTCAAGCGATTGCGGAGGTCGATCACGCAGCTTTGCGCCACCCGGCCGAGGGGCATGGTGCCGCGACGTCGCGCGATCTCAGGGTTCCGCCCTTGGAAGCGGCCGGGAAAAACCCCACATCCACACCCGAATTCACTTGCCGTTTCGCTGCCGATTGGACGAAACGCACGCTGGACCCTGCCCGCGCACGCGTCTAAACACGCGGTCGCATTCGAGAATACCGGGCCTCCGACCCGAGCGCGGACCAGACCGCGCGGCCGGGGGCCCAAGCATCACCTGAAAGGCCCAACATGCTTGGCGCGCTCGCAAAGAAACTCTTCGGCTCGTCGAATGACCGCCGCGTCAAGGGCTACCAGCCCCGCGTCGCTGCAATCAATGCCCTCGAGAACGAGCTGTCGGCGCTGAGCGACGAGGCGCTGAAGGCGCGCACCGACGAGTTCAGGCAGCAGCTCGCCAACGGGGCCAAGCTCGACGACCTGCTCGTTCCGGCTTTTGCCACGGTGCGCGAAGCCGCCAAGCGCGTGCTCGGCCAGCGCCCCTACGATGTGCAGCTCATCGGCGGCATGGTGCTGCACGAGGGTGCGATCGCCGAGATGAAGACGGGCGAAGGCAAGACGCTGGTCGCGACCCTGCCGACCTATCTCAACGCGCTCGAGGGCAAGGGCGTCCACGTCGTCACCGTCAACGACTACCTCGCCCGGCGCGACGCCGAGTGGATGGCGAAGCTCTACAACTTCCTCGGCCTCACGGTCGGCATCATCGTGCACGGCCTCGACGACGAGGAACGCCAGCGCGCCTATGCCTGCGACATCACCTACGGCACGAACAACGAGTTCGGCTTCGATTATCTGCGCGACAACATGAAGTACGACGTCGCGCAGATGAGCCAGCGCGGCCACCACTTCTCCATCGTCGACGAGGTCGACTCAATCCTGGTCGACGAAGCTCGCACGCCGCTGATCATCTCCGGCCCGCTCGACGACAAGTCCGATCTCTATGTCGCGATCGACAAGGTGCTGCCGGGGCTCGTCGCCGGTGATTACGAGGTCGACGAGAAGCAGCGCACGGTTGCGCTGACCGAGGCCGGCAACGAGCATATCGAGGAGCTGCTGCGCGAGGCGGGCCTGCTGACCGAGGGCGATCTCTACGACGCTCACAACGTCACGCTCGTCCACCACGTCAACCAGGCGCTGCGCGCCCACACGCTCTTCACCCGCGACAAGGACTACATCGTCCGTGGCGACGAGGTCGTCATCATCGACGAGTTCACCGGCCGTATGATGCCGGGCCGGCGCTATTCGGAAGGCCTGCACCAGGCGCTGGAGGCCAAGGAGAACGTCACCGTCCAGCCCGAGAACGCGACGCTGGCCTCGATCACCTTCCAGAACTATTTCCGCCTCTACAAGAAGCTCGCCGGCATGACCGGAACGGCGGCGACCGAGGCCGACGAGTTCTTCCAGATCTACAAGCTCGAGGTCGTCGAGATTCCGACCAACGTCCCGGTCGCCCGCAAGGACGAGGATGACGAGGTCTACCGCACCTTCGAGGAGAAGGTCCGCGCCATCATCCGCGAGATCCAGGCGGCGCAGGCCAACGGCCAGCCGATCCTGGTCGGCACCACCTCGATCGAGCGCTCCGAGCTCGTCGCCGACATGCTGGAGAAGGCGGGCTACAAGCTGCTCGACTTCACCGACCCGACGGCGCTGGAGCCTGTCTACCAGGCGGCGCGCGAGGGCAAGACCACCAAGGCCTTCGCCGTGCTGAACGCCCGCTTCCACGAGCAGGAGGCCTATATCGTCGCCCAGGCCGGCGTGCCCGGCGCGATCACCATCGCCACCAACATGGCCGGCCGCGGCACCGACATCCAGCTCGGCGGCAATGCCGAGATGCGGATCAACCACGACCTCGCCGGCATGGAGCCGGGCCCGGAGCGCGACGCCAAGGCGGCGGCGATCCGCGTCGAGGTCGCCGAGTTCAAGCAGCGCGTGCTCAAGTCCGGCGGCCTCTACATCGTCGGCACCGAGCGCCATGAGAGCCGGCGCATCGACAACCAGCTGCGTGGCCGCGCCGGCCGCCAGGGCGATCCCGGTCGCTCGAAGTTCTTCCTGTCGCTGCAGGACGACCTGATGCGCATCTTCGGCTCCGACCGGATGGACGGCATGCTGACGAAGCTCGGCCTCAAGGAGGACGAGGCGATCGTCCATCCCTGGATCAACAAGGCGGTCGAGAAGGCGCAGGGCAAGGTCGAGGCACGCAACTTCGACATCCGCAAGAACATCCTGAAGTACGACGACGTCATGAACGACCAGCGCAAGGTCGTGTTCGAGCAGCGCCGCGACTTCATGCGCCAAGCCAGCGTGCGCGAGACGATCGACGACATGCGCCACGGTGTGGTCGAGGATGTCGTCGCCCGCCACATCCCGGAGGAGGCCTATCCCGAGCAGTGGGATACCGCCGGCCTCAAGCAGGAGGTGATCCAGTATCTCAACCTCGACCTGCCGGTCGAGGACTGGGCGAAGGAAGAGGGCATCGCCGACAGCGAGATCCGCGAGCGCATCCGCAAGCTCGCCGACGAGGACTATGCCGGCCGCATCGAGCGCAACAGCGACGAGGTCATGACCTATGTCGAGAAGCAGGTGCTGCTGCAGTCCCTCGACCATCTCTGGCGCGAGCATCTGGTTACGCTCGACCATCTCAGACAGGTCATCGGCTGGCGCGGCCTCGCCCAGCGCGACCCGCTGCAGGAGTACAAGCAGGAGGCGTTCGAACTGTTCGACGGGCTGATCGGCCAGCTTCGGCAGCAGGTCACCGGCCATCTCTCGCGCGTCGAGGTCCGCTTCGAGCAGCCGGAAGACGAGCAGGCACCGCTGCTGGCGCAGGATGGCGCCGGTTCGGGCTTCGGCGGCGGTGACTATGGCGGCGGCAGTGTGCAGTTCGCCGCTGTCGATGCCGATACGGAGGTGCTGGACCGCAACCCGGCCGATCCTGCGACCTGGGGCAAGGTCGGCCGCAACGAGCCCTGCCCCTGCGGCTCCGGCAAGAAGTTCAAGCACTGCCACGGCCAGTTCGCCTGAGGCCGCCACTCCCGCTCACGCTCTTCGCGCCCGGCCTTGTGCCGGGCGCGCTGCGTTTCGGGGCGTGCGCGGGAGATCGCGGCGACCTGCCGTCGGTCAGAGCGAGGAGCCGAGCTCCCGCTGCCCGGCCGCGCGCGGCCGCAGGCCGAGCCAGGCCGGGCGCGCGAACAGGAAGGCCAGGGGCGTGCCCCTGACAAGCCGGTGCATCAGCAGCGGCACGGCGACGGAGATCGCCGTCAGCAGCAGCGCGGCGACGCCGGGATCGAGCGGGATGCCCGAGCGCAGCAGCACGGTCCGGCCGATCACCATCGGCAGGAAGAAGGCGAGGTAGATCGGCAGGGAGTTGCGCCCGCAATAGTCGAGCCAGGGCAGGCGCCCGGCCAGCAGCACCGCGCTGAGCAGGATCCCGGCGACGCCTGCGACACCCAGCAGCAGATGCACGCCCAGTGGTGCCATCTCTACGTCGTGGCCGAGGAAGGGCGTGGCCAGGGCGCTGACGGCGAACCAGCCGGCCCAGAACAGAAAGGTCTTGCCACTATGGTCCGCGGCCCGGTCGGCGGCGGCGCGGATCTCGGCCGAGAACACGGCGCCGGCGAGGAAAAAGACGAAATAGGCGGTGAACTGGTCGGGCACCATCCAGCCGGTGCTCAGCGGTGCCATCGCCAGCAGCGCGGCCATCATCAGCGCGACGCGGCGGCAGCGCCACACCGCCTTGGCGACGACGAAGAAGATGGCGAGCAGATAGATGAACCAGAGCACGCCGAAGGGGTCGACGAGGCCCAGCGCATAGTTCTGCACGAAGCCCGAGAGGCCTGCCTCACCCCAGGGCGGGGAGCGCATCAACGTGTTGATGCTGAACCAGAGCAGATAGAAATAGGCGAGCGGCACGATCTTGCGATCGTCGAAGGCGCTCCAGCCGAGGCCGACGAGGCGCGGCACGAACAGCCCCGAGAGCAGGAACAGGCCGGGCATGCGGAACTGTTTCGCCCAGGCGATCAGCGGATCGATCCAGCTCTCCTGCCCCGTGGCGCCTTCGAGCCCGCCGGCCACATGCATCAGCACGACCAGGATGATGCAGATGCCCTTGCCCGTATCGACCCAGCCGATGCGGCCGCCGGCCGGGCGCTGGGGCGATGCAGTCGTTTCAGCCATGATGCCGGTTCCTCCAACCGGAGCCTCGCACGGCCGGCTTAGCAGGGGGTTATGATTGCGTCCGGATAGGATCGGGTGCCGTTAAGCTTTCGGCAAGGGCGCGCGCGGCTTCGCGCCCTGCCTTGTCCCGAGCGGCCATGGCTTGCGCGGGCCGGCCGCATCGGTTTGAGATCATCAAGGTTTCGTGGGGATGAGGCTCACTGCTCCTTCTCATAGGCGGCATATTGCTCCGCCGACATGCCCGGCAGTTTCTGCACGAAGGCGACGACGGCCCGCAGCTCGTCGTCGCTGTGGGACTCCGCGAAGGCCGGCATGCCTGTCATCCGAACACCGTTCTTGACGATCCAGAAGATCTCGGCGGCGCTCCAGCGCTGGATCGTGTCCGGCAGGAACGGCGGCTCTGGATTGAGGCCCTTGCCGATATCGACCGGGTCTTTCCCGGGGCCGCCGTGGCAGTAAACGCAGGTCTCGTTGTAGAGACGGAACCCGCGGGCAATGTCCGCGGACGGTGCCGGCGCCGGCACCCTGGCCGCCTGGCGGGCCACCGATTGACGCATGGCGGTCTGCAGCAGGAAGAACACCGGAGCGCTGTGCGGCTCGCTGGCGGCAATATTGACGACGCCGCTGAAGACAACTGCGAGTCCGGCGATGGCCAGGGCGATGAAGGCTGTGATGAAACCGGCGATGAATCGCATGGCGCCCTCCCGCGCGGGATGCGGCCCGGCCATCGCTTCGTGCCGGGCAACCGTTATGCTCAGGCCGGTTGATGCTACCCGATGTCCGCCACCAGGGCGAGCATGACGTTCGCGGTCGCCCCGTCCGATGGCGAAGGCCAGCCAGCGCAAGGCAGCTCCTGACCACGCCCGCAGCTTGCATCCGCTCGCGGCAACCGCCAGTTTGGGCGTCGTCGGAGGCCGGGCCGGTCGCCGCCGCAAGGGGTGTGGGATGGAACTGTCGGGCTACAATATCGCCGTCATCGTCGTCGTGGCGCTGGTCGTCCTGACGATCGCGCGCGGCGTCCGCACAGTCCCACAGGGCTACAACTACACCGTCGAGCGTTTCGGCCGCTATTCGCGCACGCTGAGCGCGGGCCTTGGCCTGATCGTGCCCTATATCGACCGCATCGGGCACAAGGTGAACGTCATGGAGCAGGTGCTCGACATTCCCTCGCAGGAAGCGATCACCAAGGACAATGCCGGCGTTCGCATCGATGCCGCCGCCTTCTTCCAGGTGCTCGACGCTGCCAAGGCCTGCTACGAGGTCTCGTCGCTGAATGATGCGCTGATGGTCCTGACCATGACCAATATCCGCACCGTGGTCGGCTCGATGGACCTCGACCAGCTCCTGTCGCATCGCGACGAGATCAACGAGCGGCTGCTGCGCGTCATGGACGCCGCCGCCTCGCCCTGGGGCGTCAAAGTGACCCGTATCGAAATCCGGGACATCCTGCCGCCGGCCGATATCGCCGGCGCGATGAACCGGCAGATGAAGGCGGAGCGCGAGAAGCGCGCCGCCGTGCTGGAGGCCGAAGGCCTGCGACAAGCCGAAATCCTCAAGGCCGAGGGCCAGAAGCAGTCGCAGATCCTCGCCGCCGAGGGCCGCAAGGAGGCGGCTCTGCGCGATGCTGAGGCGCGCGAAAGGCTGGCGCAAGCCGAGGCGGCCGCGACCGCCATGGTCTCGGAGGCGATCGGCCGCGGCGACATCCAGGCCGCCAACTTCCTGATCGCCGAGCGTTACACCGATGCGCTGAAGGCGATCGCCTCGAGCCAGAACAGCAAGGTGGTGATCGTACCGATCGAGGCCGCCGCGCTCGCCGGCACGGTCGGCGGCATCGCCCAGCTCACCAAGGCCGTCTTCGGCGAGGAGGCGGTGGCCGAGCGCCGCGGCTCCGGCTCGGTGCCGGCTTCGGGCCGGACGGGCGTCTGAGGTGGTCATGCCGGACTGGCTGATGACACATAGCGGCTGGCTCTGGGCGATCCTCGGCCTGCTGCTGATCGGCGGGGAGATGCTGGCACCCGGCGTCTTCCTGATCTGGCTCGGCGTGGCCGCGCTGGTCACCGGCGCGGTGGTCGGCGTCCTCGGTTTCGGCTGGCAGGCGGCCTGCATCGTTTTCGCGATCCTCGCCGTCGCCTGCGTCGCCGCGGGGCGGTTGCTGACGCGCCGCCGGAGCGAGGAACCGGACGCCGCGACCGGGCTCAACGATCGCGGCCGCCAGCTGATCGGCAAGGTTTTCAGGCTGGAGGCGACGATGACCGGCGGCGAGGGTCGCATCCGCGTCGGCGATTCCTCCTGGCGCGTGATCGGGCCGGAGTTTCTGGCGGGCACGGAGATCAAGGTGGTGCGGGTCGAGGGCGCGACGCTGGTGGTCGAGAAGGCGTGAGTCTGCCAAGCGTTTTCGCCGCGGACCTGCACGGAAAGCGTTTCCCTCGCGCGCCATGAGGACTATAGCAACCGCTCCTTCACGAGCGCAGCCACCATGACCAGCCTCAGCGAACGCCTTTCCCTTCCGAAGGACCGCATCAAGGTCCTGCTGCTGGAAGGTATCAACGATTCCGCCGTCGAACTGCTGGAGCAGGCCGGCTACTCCAATCTGGAGCGGCTGCCCAAGGCGCTCGACCGCGAGGCGCTGCTCAAGGCGATCCAGGGCGTGCATGTGCTCGGCATCCGCTCGCGCACGCATCTCACTCCGGAGGTCTTCGCCGCTGCCGACCGGCTCTTTGCCGTCGGCTGCTTCTCGGTCGGCACCAATCAGGTCGATCTCGAGGCGGCGCGCCAGCAGGGCGTGCCGGTCTTCAACGCGCCGTTCTCCAACACCCGCAGCGTCGCGGAGCTCACCATCGGCGAGATCGTGATGCTGCTCCGGCGTATTCCGGACCGCTCGCGCTCGGCTCATGATGGCGGCTGGGACAAGTCGGCCAACGGCTCCTTCGAGGTGCGCGGCAAGACGCTCGGCATCGTCGGCTACGGCAATATCGGCAGCCAGCTCTCGACGCTCGCCGAGGCGATGGGCATGCGCGTGATCTACTACGATCACACCGATAGGCTGCGGCACGGCAACACCGAGCCGACGAAGAGCCTGAACGCCCTGCTCGCTGCAGCCGACATCGTTTCGCTGCATGTGCCGGAGACGCCGCAGACCGCCGGCATGATCGGCGCCGCCCAGGTCGCCAAGATGAAGAAGGGCGCCTACCTCATCAACAACTCGCGCGGCACCGTCGTCGATCTCGACGCGGTCGCGGCGGCGCTGAACAGCGGTCATCTGGCAGGTGCCGCGGTCGATGTCTTCCCGGTCGAACCCGCCTCCAACGCGGAACGCTTCGTCTCGCCGCTGCAAGGCTGCGCCAACGTGATCCTGACGCCGCATATCGGCGGCTCGACCGAGGAAGCGCAGGAGCGCATCGGCGCGGAGGTTGCGCGCAAGCTCGTCGACTATTCCGATGTCGGCTCGACGGTCGGCGCGGTGAACTTTCCGCAGGTGCAGATTCCGGTCCGCGCTGTGGGCACGCGCTTCATTCATGTCCAGCGCAACGTGCCGGGCATGCTGCGGCGCCTCAACGACGTCTTCGCGAACCGGCAGGTCAACATTGCCGCGCAGAACTACCATACCGACGGCGAGGTCGGTTATGTCGTCATCGAGGCCGACAAGGTTTCGATCACAGAGGCGCGGGACATCCTGCGCGAGATCCGTGCCCTCGACGGCACGATCCGCGCTCGGCTGCTCTATCAGCGCGACTGACGCGCCGGGGAAGGCATCTCAGTCGCGCCCCCCCGGTTTGGTCGGCGTTTCCACCGCGACGGGGTCACTGGCGGGGAAGGTGTCCCTCAGCGCCCGGTCGAGCTCAGCGTCCTTGCCGTGCTCGCGCTCGGCCTTGCGCTGTTCCTTCTGCTCCTTGCGCAGGCTTTCCTTGGCCGGATTGGCTGTTGTGTTCATGGTCTCTCCTTCGGCGCGGATGGCTTTGCAGATCAACGCCGCAGGGCGATGGGCGTTCCGCCAGAACGCCAGCGCAGGCGCGCCATGACGAAGCGGGCCTGCCTCTGGACCAGGGCGCGCAGCCTTCCCATCTGGTGAAGCTCAGCCTTCCCGCCGGCGGTCGTCCGGCGCCAGCCAGCAGGGCCGCCATGGTCGCGATCTCCGTCCTCGATCTCGTTCCCGTCGTCGAAGGGGAGGGGCCGCGCCAGGCGCTGCTCAAGTCGATCGATCTGGCGCGTCACGCCGAGAAGCTCGGCTACAGCCGCTACTGGGTGGCCGAGCACCACAACATGGTCGGCATCGCGAGTGCGGCGACCTCGGTCGTCATCGGCCAGCTCGCGGCGGCGACCAGCACGATGCGGATCGGCGCCGGCGGCATCATGCTGCCGAACCATGCGCCCCTCGTCATCGCCGAGCAGTTCGGCACGCTGGAGGCGCTCTTCCCCGGCCGCATCGATCTCGGTCTCGGCCGCGCGCCCGGCACCGACCAGCTCACGCTCAGGGCGCTGCGGCGCAGCCCGATGTCTTCCGACAGCTTCCCGCAGGACGTGCTCGAGCTGCAGGCGCTGTTCGCGCCGGCCGGTCCCAACCAGGCGATCCGTGCCGTGCCGGGGGAGGGGCTGAACGTCCCGCTCTGGATCCTCGGTTCCAGCCTGTTCGGCGCGCAGCTCGCCGCCGAGCTCGGCCTGCCCTATTCCTTTGCTTCGCATTTCGCGCCGGATGCGCTGCTGCAGGCGCTCGCCGTCTATCGCGAGCGCTTCAAGCCGTCGGAGCAGCTTGCGGCGTCCTATGCCATGCCGGGCATCAATGTCGTCGCCGCAGAGACCGATGAGGAGGCGCGCCATCTCGCGACCTCGCTGCAGCAGCGCTTCGTCGGCATGGTCCGCGGCGCACGCGGCAAGCTGCAGCCGCCGATCGACGATATCGAGCAGTACTGGTCGCCGGCGGAGAAGGCGCATGTCTCGCAGATGCTGCGCTATGCCTTCATCGGCTCGCCGGAGACGCTGAAGCGTTCGCTCGGAGCCTTCATCCGCGAGACCGGCGCCGACGAAATCATGATCACCGCGCCGATCTTCGACCACGAGAAGCGCAAGCGCTCCTTCGAGTTGGTGGCGGGAATCGCGGCCGATCTCGGCGCGGTTCGGGGCGCAGCCTGAGAACGGCAGGCCTGCCGAAGGCACCGTCATGCTGCGCGATGTTGCGCAGCATGACGGCCGCGACAGTCGTTGCGATAGCAAAGCATTTGCAATAATAATGCAAATGAGAGTGATTATCGTATAGGCGAATTTGCAAATTCGCTCGTTCGCGGTATCTCCGTGACATGATCGAAGTGGACCGGCGCGTTGCCGTTTTCGAAAGCCAGCTCAAGGGAGCCGGGCTGCGCATGACGCAGCAGCGGCGGCTGATCCTGCGCGTGTTGGCGGAGGCGGATGATCACCCCGATGCGAAAGGCATTTTCACCCGTGCCTTCGCCCTCGATCCGACGCTCTCGCTCTCGACCGTCTACCGCACGATGAAGGTGCTGGAGTCGCAAGGGGCGATCGAACGCCACGCTTTCGAGGACGGCGTCTCGCGCTACGAGCATGCCGGCCAGGAGCATCACGACCATCTGATCGACATCGATTCCGGCGAGGTGATCGAATTCTCCTCGGACGCGATCGAGGAGCTGCAGCGGCGTATCGCCGCCGAGCTCGGCTATGAGCTCGTCCGGCACCGGCTGGAGCTTTATGGCCGCAAGAAGCAACCGGCCAAGACGCCGGCGGTGCGCAAGAGCCGCAAGCAGAGCTGACGCGCTGCGGCCTAGGCCGATGCTTTTAGCCGTCGATGATGTCGTCGTATTCGCGATGCTTCGCGATCCAGCCCTTGAGGAACTCGCAGCGGACCACCGCCTTGCGTCCGCTCGCCCGGATCAGCTCGAAGACGCCCTTCGCGAGCCGCGAGCCGATGCCCTGCCCGGCGAACTGCTCGGGCACCTCGGTATGGATCAGCACGAGCCGGTTGCCGTCCTGCCGGTAGGCGACGATGGCCGTGCCGCCGTCGAGCGACAGCTCGAACCGGTTCTGTTCGGGATTCTCGACGACGTCCATGGTCGGCTCCTCCAGATCAGCCTTGCGCTTCGGAGCGCCAGGGGTAGCTCCAGGTTTCGGTGAGCGCTTTGCCGCCGCTCCTTAGGAAGGCCCGCATCTCGGCCAGCTGGCCAGGCTCGACCACCACGTCGATGAAGGCGCGGAAACCCTTGGTCTTCTGGTTCGGCACAATGAAGGCGCGGTCGATCCGGCCATAGGCGATCGATGGCACGATCTCGACCTTTTCGGGCTGCTTGACGTGATAATCGAGGTCGCCACCGGCGAAATCGACAATGAAGCGCCGGGCGCCCTCCGTCACAGGCTCGCCCGAACCCAGCGCCTTTGGCTTGGCCTGGTAGGTGTTGATCACCCGGCCGCCCGGATGCAGATCGCTGGAATCGAGCATGGCGGTGAGCTTGTAGGCGAAGGAGAATTCGCGGCCGGGTTCGAGCGGTGTCTTCGGCGCCCAGAGCGCAACGATATTGTCGTTGGTCTCGTCCGCGGTCGCCATCTCGATCAGCTCGACGACGCCTTCGCCCCAGTCGCCCTGCGGCTCGATCCAGTAGGACGGGCGCAGCTCATAGGCGAGGTCGAGATCCTGATAATGCTCGAAGGTGCGGTCGCGCTGCATCAGGCCGAAGCCGCGGACATTGCGCTCGACGAAGGAGGAGACGGCCTGCTGCTTGGGATTGCGCAGCGGGCGCCAGATCCATTCGCCGCTGCCGGAATGGATCATCAGCCCGTCCGAATCGTGCAGTTCGCTGCGGAAGTCGTCGAAGAAGCGGCGGTCGTTCTCCCCCGTGAAGAACATCGAGGTCAGCGGCGCGAGTCCGAGCTTCTCGATCGGCACGCGCGGATAAAGTGTTGCCGCGACATCGATCACCGTGTCGAGATCGGGATAGATGGTGAAGCGGAAGGCGCCGGTCACCGAGGGGGAATCGAGCAGCGTGTGGATGATGACGCGCTCGGCATCGGCGGCAGGCTGCTCGATCCAGAATTCACGGAAGATCGGGAACTCTTCGCTCGCGGTGCCCGCGCCGATCGACAGCCCGCGTGCCGAGAGGCCGTAGCGCTGGCCGCGACCGAGCACGCGGAAATAGCTCGCGCCGATGAAAGAGATCAGCTCGTCGAAGACGCGGGGGTCGTTGAGAGGAAAGTGCAGGCGGAAGCCGGCGAAGCCGAGATTGACCGGCAAAGGCTTGTCGAACTTGACCTTGCCGTAATCGAATAGGTTGGCGGCATAGGGCACAGGGGTCGGCACGCCGTCGCGCACCACGTTCACCGTGACCGGCCGGGTGAACAGGAAGCCCGGATGGAACATCTGCATGCGGAAGGGCGAGCCGTTCTGCGCCAGCAGCGCCCGCTCCGGCCGGAAGCGGATGTCGCGCCAGGAATCGTAGTCGAGCTTCGCCAGCGCCTCGGGCAGGCTCGCGCTCGGCTCATAGGCGACGGCAGCGATCTCGCGTGCCCGGCGCTGCACGTCCTCGAAGCTGAAGCGCGGCTGCGGCGCCGCGTTCTGAGGAGGCGGCGTCTGCGGCTGACCTTGCGGCGGCGGTGTCTGAGGCCGCGGCTGCTGCGCCAAAAGGACGGAGGGCGCTGCCGAGAGGCAGAGCGCGGCTGAGAGTCCGCCCAAAACCCGGCGGCGATCTGTCGTGGTCATGCGTGGTCCGTCTTCCCCGTCGCGTCGGCTGCGCAAAATAGGCGGCAGCCAAGACTTAAGGCCATCAAATAGGGCCGGTCTAGGGCATCCGCCATTGACAGGAGATGAAGATATCGCAACCTTCGCGACCGGCCGGATGCGGCCAGCCGCTCGCGCCCTAAAGGGCAAGGTGAACGCATCCCTCAAGTCCCTGTCCTGATCCCGATCGACTCGTGGACGGATATCGGCAAGGCGAGCCCCGATCCCACCGTCCGCAGCGAGAAGGATCACGACGATGCGTAGCTTCCGCGATGCGAAGCTGATGGCGAAAAGCCTGCGCGAGACCATGGTCGCCAGGCAGGTGCCGCTTTCCCATTCCGAAGCGCTGGAAATCGTGGCGCGCCAGTTCGGCTATGACGACTGGAACGTGCTGGCGGCAAAGATCGGCGAGGCTGCGCCCGATGTGTCGGCCGCGGCGACGGATGAAGCGGTGCGCCTGCAGATGGGGATTCCCGTCCTCAGGATCTTCGACGAGGCCAAGGCGAAGCAATTCTATCTCGACTTCCTCGGCTTCTCGATGGACTGGGACCATCGCTTCGGGCCGGACATGCCGCTCTATATGCAGGTGTCGCGCTCCGGGCTGCAGCTCCATCTCTCGGAGCATCACGGCGACGCGAGCCCCGGCTCGACCGTCTTCGTCTGGATGCAGGGCGTCGACGCCTATCGCGCCGAGCTGATCGGCAAGCGCTATTCCTATTCGCGGCCGGGCATTCAGGAGGACGGGCCGGGTGGCCGGACGCTTGAAGTGCCGGACCCGTTCGGCAACCGGATCCGCTTCTGCGAGAAGCGCGACTAAC
This sequence comes from Allobosea sp. RAF48, assembly GCF_052114025.1. Taxonomy (NCBI): domain Bacteria; kingdom Pseudomonadati; phylum Pseudomonadota; class Alphaproteobacteria; order Hyphomicrobiales; family Alloboseaceae; genus Allobosea; species Allobosea sp. RAF48. Next base: position 458,547 of record NZ_JBFRDZ010000002.1, on the reverse strand, counting down.
CCATAGCCAGCGAAGCGGTTTCGGCCGTGAACCCGCTCTGGCCCGGGTGCGGATCGGCCCTGCAAAAAAATGCGGCTCCGGGCTCACAAAACACTTGTAGTCGGGAGTCGCGGTCCGTATATCGCCTTCACCCAATTCGCACGTGCCTGTGGCCGCGTGCTGGTCGGTGGGCATTCGGACAAGAGGCCGGACAGCCGCCAGGGGTTGGAGGACGGATGGAGGGGATGGACATCCCTCAAATCACGCCTCCCAGTCTCCGCAAGGAGATTGTTCCCCGACACAGACCAGCAGCCGGAGGCAAAACCGGCGAACCCCGAATCTCCACGGGGGACGCAGCTTAAAGCAACGACGGAGCGGGCTTTTTTGGTCTCGCCGGCTTTCCACAGGCCGGCACCGAAGAGGCTTGTCCTTCATTGCCGGCCGTGCGGGGTTTTCCCCAATCGAACGGTGTTTCGGGTCCGGACGTTTCGTCCGCTGTAGCAGGCGTCTCCACAGCGCCTTGCGACCGCGAACGACTCATTCCGGCGATACATCGCATCGACGCCGCTTGCGTCGTAGGGGAGTCGCGTCTCATGACCGACCGCATCCGTGAGTTTCTTCGCACCCGACGTGAGGACGGGCCCTGCGTCGTCATCGACACCGATGTCGTGCGCGAGAATTATCATGCCTTCGCCCGTGCGCTGCCCGACACCCGCGTCTTCTACGCGGTGAAGGCGAACCCGGCGGCGGAGGTGCTTGCCCTGCTGGCCAAGCTCGGCTCCTGCTTCGACTGCGCTTCGGTCGTCGAGATCGAGCTCGCGCTGGCTGCCGGCGCTACCGCCGACCGCATCTCCTTCGGCAACACCATCAAGAAGGAGCGCGACGTCGCGCGCGCCATGGAGCTCGGCGTGCGCCTCTTCGCCGTCGACTGCACGGCCGAAGTCGAGAAGGTCGCCCGTTCCGCCGAGAAGACCGGCACGAAGGATGCGCGCATTTTCTGCCGCATCCTCTGCGACGGCGCCGGCGCCGACTGGCCTCTTTCGCGCAAGTTCGGCTGCGTGCCCGAAATGGCCGCGGACGTGCTCGAGCACGGCCATCGCCTCGGCCTGCTGGCCTATGGCATCTCGTTCCACGTCGGCTCGCAGCAGGCGAATGTGAATGCCTGGGATTCCGCCCTGGCCTCGGCCTCGGCGATCTTCAAGGAATGCGCTACCCGTGGCATCTCGCTGTCGATGGTCAACCTCGGCGGCGGCTTCCCGGCGCGCTACCTGAAGCCGATTCCGGGCGTGCCGTCCTATGGCGACGCGATCTTCCGGGCGCTGTCGAAGCATTTCGGCAACCAGCTGCCCGAGACGATCATCGAGCCGGGCCGCGGGATGGTCGGTGAGGCCGGCCTGATCGAGGCCGAGGTCGTGCTGATCTCGAAGAAGGCCGAGTCGGACGAGGTCCGCTGGGTCTATCTCGACATCGGCAAGTTCAACGGTCTCGCCGAGACCATGGACGAGGCGATCCGCTACCCCATCCGCACGACGCGCGATGGCGATGCGACCGTCCCATGCGTGCTCGCCGGTCCGACCTGCGACTCGGTCGACGTCATGTACGAGAAGACCCCGTACATGCTGCCCTTCTCGCTGGAGATCGGCGACAAGGTGCTGATCGAGGGCACGGGCGCCTATACGACGACCTATTCGGCCGTCGCCTTCAATGGCTTCCCGCCGCTGAAGCAGTACGTCATCTGACGTCGGAAGGAGCGCGAGCTCCTTCCTCAACTATCGGGTCCGGCGAAGCGCCCTGTCTGAGACGGCAGGCTGCCCGGTCAAACGGGCGGAGCGTTCGTATCTCCAGAACGGAGATGCGGGCGTGGCTCCCGCCGGACCCCCTTCCACACAACCCATCCGCTTGTGGCCGCGCTCGCGCGGCGCCGGGAAGGTCTGCGTGAAAGCAGGCGCTCCGGCAGGAGGTGCGTCATGATCACGATCCGCGACGAGCTCGCCACCGACATTCCCGCCCGCGAGGCGCTGCTCGACCGTTGCCTCGGCGAGCGCCGCACCGCCAAGTCCAGCGAGCGCCTGCGCGAGGGCCGTCTGCCGGCCGAGGGCCTGGCCCTGACCGCCGAACGCGACGGCGAACTGCTGGCGACCGTCCGGCTCTGGCATGTGGAGGCCAATGGCGTGCCGGCGCTGCTGCTCGGCCCGCTGGCGGTCAAGCCCGAGCTGCAGGGCGAAGGGCTGGGCAAGGCGATGATGCGCGAGGCGCTCTGGCGCGCCGCCTGCCGCGGGCACGGCGCCGTCATCCTTGTCGGCGACGCGCCCTACTACGCCCGCTTCGGCTTCGATCCGGCGCTGACGCGCGGGCTCGCCATGCCCGGCCCGGTCGAGCGCGAGCGCTTCCTCGCCATCGAGCTGCGCGATGGCGCGCTCGACAGTGCAAGCGGCGTGCTGGTCGCCACTGGCGTTGCCATTCCCGCGGCCTTCGAAGTGCAAGAGGTGGCGCAGGCCGCCTGACGCTTCAGACATTCGTCATCGCGCCGTCATCGCCCGGCGCTTTCCATGCGCTCACCCGCGTGGAAGGCGTCCCAGGCGATTGACGGCGCGATTTTGCGCTCATACGACCCTTTCGACCTTTTTATCCCCAGAACCCAGGAGTTACAGAGAATGACGAATTGGCCCGTCTACGGCGAGATCACCGGCCCGATCGTGATGATCGGCTTCGGCTCGATCGGCCGCGGTACGCTGCCGCTGCTCGAACGGCACTTCAAGTTCGACAAGAGCCGCTTCGTCGTCATTGCTCCAGATGATTCCAACCGCCATCTCCTCGACGAGCGTGGCATCCGCTTCATCCAGGAAGCGCTGACGCCGGCTAACTACAAGGAAATCCTGGAGCCGCTGCTGACCGCCGGCGGCGGGCAGGGCTTCTGCGTGAACCTGTCCTGCGACACCGGCTCGCGCGACCTGATGGAGTTCGCCTCCAGCCTCGGCGCGCTCTATATCGATACGGTCAACGAACCCTGGCTCGGCTTCTATTTCGACGACAGCAAGGGGCCGGCCGAGCGCTCGAACTATGCGCTGCGCGAGATGACGCTTGCCGCCAAGCGAGCGCGGCCGGCCGGCACGCCGACGGCGGTCTCCTGCTGCGGCGCCAACCCCGGCATGGTCTCCTCGCTGGTGAAGCGGGCGTTGACGAACCTCGCCGCCGACATGCGCCTCAATGCGACGCAGCCGATCACCCGCGAGGAATGGGCGGCGCTGATGCACCGCGTCGGCGTCAAGGGCATCCACATCGCCGAGCGCGACACGCAGCGCTCGCGGAACCCGAAGCCGCCGAACGTCTTCGTCAACACCTGGTCTGTCGAGGGCTTCATCGCCGAGGCCGTTCAGCCGGCCGAGCTCGGCTGGGGCACCCACGAGAAGTGGATGCCGGCGAATGCCCATGGTCACGAGACAGGCTCGCAAGCGGCGATCTATCTGATGCAGGCCGGCGCCGAGACCAAGGTCCGCAGTTGGTGCCCGACACCGGGCGCGCAGTACGGCTTCCTGGTCACGCATAACGAGTCGATTTCGATCGCGGATTATTTCACCGTGCGCGACGAGACCGGCAAGGCGACCTACCGGCCGACCTGCCATTACGCCTACCACCCGGCGAACGATGCCGTGCTCTCGCTGCACGAGATGTTCGGCAATGCCGGCCGGCCGCAGGAGGAGCACCACATCCTCGAGGAGAAGGAGGTCGTCGACGGCATCGATGAGCTCGGCGTGCTGCTCTACGGCCACGACAAGGGCGCCTACTGGTTCGGCTCGCAGCTCTCGACCGAGGAGGCGCGTTCGCTCGCGCCCTATCAGACCGCGACCGGCCTGCAGGTCACCTCTTCCGTGCTGGCCGGCATGGTCTGGGCGCTGGAGAACCCGCGCGCCGGCATCGTCGAGGTCGAGGAGCTCGATTACAATCGCTGCCTCGAGATCCAGCAGCCTTATCTCGGGCCGGTGAAGGGCTACTACACCGACTGGACGCCGCTCGATGGCCGCCCGGGCCTGTTCCCGGAGGATATCGATACCAGCGATCCCTGGCAGTTCCGGAACATCCTGGTTCGCTGAGGAACCGAAACGGGCGCTACGGCGCCCGTTTCACTGTGACGCCGGCGAGCAACGCCGCGCCCGCCAGGAAGAAGACGATCAGGACGGCAAGCCCGGCACGCTGGCTGGAGAAGGCGCTTGTCGCCAGCGCGACCAGCGTCGGGCCCATAAAGGACGTGACCTTGCCTGACAGGGCGAACAGCCCGAAGAACTCGCCGATGCGGCCGGGTGGAGCGAGCCGCGCCATCAGGCTGCGCGAAGCGGCCTGCAATGGTCCGGCAACGAGGCCGATCAGCAAGCCGAGGCCGAGATAGACCCGCTCCGGCAGCGTTGCGTAGAGCCCGTCGCCGGGTGCGTGCGGGGCGGCCGGGATCACGAACAGGATATGGTCTGCACTGAGCGAGAGGATGCCCAGGCAGGCAAAGAGCAGGCAGGCGATCGAGCCCAGAATCACCGGCTTGCCGCCGATGGTGTCGTCGAGCTTGCCGCCGAGCCAGGCGCCAAGCGTGCCGGTGACGGTGAGCAGTATCCCGAAGATGCCGAGCTCGATGGTCTGCCAGCCGAAGACGCCGGCCGCATAGATGCCGCCGAAGGCGAAGAGGGCGACCAGCGCATCCTGGTAGATCATGTTGGCGAGCAGGAAGCGGCCGAGCGAAGGCAGCTTCGGCAACTCGGCCAGCGTAGCCTTCAGCCGCCCGACGCCGCCTTTTGCCGCTTCGGCGAGGCTCAGGCCCGTCTTGCTGGAATCCGGCGTGAACAGGAACATCGGCGTGACGAAGACCACGAACCATAGTGCGGTGAGCGGGCCGGAGAAGCGGTCGCCCTCGCGCGCGGCCGCATCGAGCCCTAAGATCGGCGCGATGCCCGCCAGCGTCTTGCCGGTCTGAGGTTCCGCCGCGAGAAGGCCGAGCGTGATCGCGAGCGACAAGAGCCCGCCGAGATAGCCGATGGCCCAGCCGGTTCCGGAGAGCCAGCCGAGGCGCTCCGGTGGCACCAGCCGCGTCATCATCGCGTTGTTGAAGGTGGTGGCGAACTCCGCGCCGACCGTCGCGACGATGAAGCCGGCGAGCGCGATCGGCACCGCCGAAGCCGAGCCCGGCACGGCGAACCAGAGCATGGCCGAGCCGATGACGAGCAGCGCGCCGAAAGCCGCGATCCAGGGCTTGCGCGGCCCGGTCCTGTCCGCGATGCCGCCGAGCAGGGGCGAGAGCAGGGCGATGCAGAAGCCGGCAAAGCCGGTGGCATAGCCCCAGAGGGCCTGGCCGGCGGCCGCATCCTTCGCGAGCGCCGAGGCGAAGAAGGGCGCGAAGACGAAGGTGGTGATCAGCGTGAAGAAGGGCTGCGCCGCCCAGTCGAAGAACAGCCACGCCGTGACCGCGCTGCGCGGCGGCCAAACTTTCGGCGGGGCTTCGGCGGGCGGCGTGGATACGGTCACTGCAGGGTGGTGTCCGGATCACTGCCGCCGCGGGCAAGCTCGATCTCGGTGATCGCGACCAGTACCTCGGCCCGGTCCTTCAGCGTCCGCGCCTCGAGCAGGGCCTGCTTTTCCCGCGGTCCGAACGGACACATCATCGAGAGCGCGTTGACCAGGGCCTCGTTCGGCGCCTCGTTGACGCCCTTCCAGTCGATCTTGAGGTCGTTCGCCTTGGCGAAGTCTTTGAGCGCCTTGAGCAGGCCCTTGCGGTCGACTTCCTCTTCGCCGGTACGGGCGACAAAATCGGCGGCGAAGGGCTGGTAGTCGACCCGTGCCTGCCGATAGGCCGTGGTGACCGACAGTTCGTCCAGCAGCCGGAACCGGCTGATCCCGGTCAGGGTGACGATGTAGCGCCCGTCGCCGGTCTCTGCGAGCTGGGTGATGCGGCCCAGGCAGCCGACCTTGAGCAACGGAGGGATCTCCGGCTGGCGGCCAACCTCGGGCTCGGGCTGGATCATCCCGATGACGCGCTCGCCTTTCAGCGCGTCGTCGATCATGGCGAGATAGCGCGGCTCGAAGATGTTGAGCGGCATCTGGCCGCGCGGCAGGAGCAGCGCGCCGCTCAAGGGGAAGAGCGGGATCACCTCAGGGCAATCCCCGGCCCCCTCATAGACGGCGTTCATGCCCATGCGCGGTTCCGTCCTCTCGGCGGTCAGGAGAACAACAGGGTCGACAGCTTGCGGCGGCCGGTAACGCTTGCATCGTCCATCGGGCCCCAGGCCTCGAAGAGCTGGAGCAGCTGCTTGCGTGCACCGTCGTCGTTCCACTTCCTGTCGGCCTTGATGATGGCGATCAGATGGTCGACCGCGTCGTCGCGTCTGTCACGGGCATTGAGCGCCAGCGCCAGGTCGAAACGCGCCTGGTGATCCTTCGGATCGGCAGCGACCTTTGCCTCGAGCTCCGCCGTGTCGCCGAGGGAGGCAGCCTGCTCGGCGAGCTCGATCGCGGCGCGCAAGGCCGTGATGGCCGGGTCGCCGGCCTTGTCCTGCGGCGTCATGGCGAGGATGCCTTTGGCGCCTTCGGTATCGCCGGTGTCGAGGTGCAGCCGTGCCAGCCCCGCGATGGCGGCGAGGTTGTCGGGCTCGGCCTGGAGCACGCCGGCATAGAGCTCGCTCGCGCCGGCCGGGTCGCCCGCCTCGGCGGCGGCCTGCGCGGCCGCAATCAGTTCCTCCGTCGCGCCGGGGCCCATCGGGCCGACCAGGCGTTCGATGAAGGCCTTCACCTGGCTTTCCGGCTGGGCGCCCATGAAGCCGTCGATCGGCTGGCCCTGCTTGAAGGCGATGACGGCGGGGATCGACTGGATGCCGAGCTGGCCGGGGATCTGCGGGTGTTCGTCGATGTTCATCTTGACGAGCTTGACCTTGCCGCCGGCGGCCTTGACGACCTTCTCAATGACAGGGGTAAGCTGCTTGCAAGGGCCGCACCAGGGGGCCCAGAAATCGATCAGCACCGGCTGCTTCATCGATTCAGCGATGACGTCCTGGCGGAAGGCCTGCGTCGTGGTGTCTTTGATCAGGCCGGATTGCTCGGCCGCCTCGCCATTGACCAGCATGGGTCGCCCTTCGTGATGCTTCGTAGAGGCGCCGGCGCGCCGATGCGGCCGCCTGCGCAGTCGCCCCATAGATGGGGAGCTTTAGCTGTTCTGTCCATCGGGTGGGACGGGCAAATCGACGATCAGCGGCTCATGGCCGGTCTGCCTGAGGAAGGCGAGGAAATCGTCGCGCCCGACCCTGAGCGTGGCCGTATTGATCAGCGGGTGGAAGTTGACGTCCTCGCCCGTCACCAGATTGGCGTCGAGCACCATGGTGACGTCGCCGGCGCGGTCGTTGATCACGGCGAAGGCGGTGACCGAGCCCGGCGTGACGCCGAGTTTCTCCAGCAGCAGCTCGGCCGACCCGAAGGAGAGCCTGCCGCTGGCGCCGATCCGCTCATGCAGGCGCTTGAGATCGATCCGGGCATCGGCCTCGGCCGAGACGAGGAACAGCCGCCCCTTCTTGTCCTTCAGGAACAGGTTCTTGGTGTGCAGGCCCTGCAGCGGCTCACGATGAACAGTCGATTCGGCGACGGTGAAGACCGCGGGATGGTCCATCCGATGGAAGGCGATGCCGCGCGCGGAGAGATGTTCGCAGAGCTGTTCGGGAGTGACGGGCGTGTTCATCGTGGGGAGGCCGGTGATCGCAAGCGTCGGAATCGGTCTGGCATGGCACGTTTCCACCACGTCGGCCGGGGAAAGCGTGCCATTCGCGATGCCTAACCTCACCTTGCGCAGACGGCAAGATGTCGCGTCAGAGAGCGGGTTATCAACGGCCGGCAAAAAACTTTCGTCAGGTGCTTGCACTCCGCCGCGCTTTGGGGCAATAACCCGACCGCGCCGCCACGGCGCCGCTGTCTCGGATGCGGGTGTAGCTCAGGGGTAGAGCACAACCTTGCCAAGGTTGGGGTCGAGGGTTCGAATCCCTTCGCCCGCTCCAGACAATCTCAAGGCTTGAGAAGCATGCAAGCGTCGGATCTTCCGGCGCTTTTTGCTTTTTGGCGCGGCGCGCCGAGGACGTGCGAAACGATCCGCGCCTGTATTGATGACGAGCCGCAGGTATTCCACCCCGCAGATCGATACGGCGAGCGCCACGTCCAGGCGTCTGCGCCAGCTCTATTGTCGCTGGCGCAGACGAGTCCGGGTTCAGATGCCTCTGATCAAGCCGCCGTCGATACGGATCTTCGCGCCCGTCACATAGCTTGCCCGCTCGCTGGCGAGGAATGTGACCACATCGGCGAATTCCTGCGGTTTGCCATAGCGTCCGGCGGGGATCGTCGCCATCGAGGCCTGTGCCACCGCGTCGCGCGTGCCGCCGCTGCGGGCGGCCGCGGCATCGTCGAGCTGGTCGACGCGCTCGGTGTGGATGCGGCCGGGCAGGACGACATTGACCGTCACGCCGCTGCCCGCAACCTCCGAAGCCAGCGTCTTCGACCAGCCGATCACGGCGGCGCGGATGCCGTTGGAGAGGGCGAGACGCGGGATCGGCTGCTCGACACCGGAGGAGGCGATGGTGACGATGCGGCCCCAGCCGCGCTCCGTCATGCCGGGCAGGAGCTGCTGCGCCAGATGGAAGAGATTGGCTGCCATGCCCTCGAAGTGCTTCAGCCAGTCGCCGCGCTTGGCGTCGCGCGCCTCGCCGGGCGGCGGGCCGCCGGAGTTGCCGATCAGGATGTCGACGCCGCCTTCCGCGACGAGACGCTCGGCAAGGGCATCGACCGAGGCGAGATCGGCAAGGTCCAGTTTCGCGGCGCTGACGCGGCCGCGCTGGTCCGCCGGCAGAGCGGCGATCCAGCTTTCCGTGACATCGGTGCTGCGGGCGGCGGCGATGACGGTCGCGCCTTCAGTGGCGAGCGCCTGCGCGATCGCGGCGCCGAGTCCGCGGCTCGCGCCCAATACGAGCGCGCGCTTTCCAACAAGTCCCAGATCCATCAGCCGATCTCCTTGAGGCGCCGCTCCTGCCGCGCGATGAGGCGTTCGATATCGGCGATGTCGGCCCTGGACAACGCCCCGCCCGGCTTGCGCAGGGTGGCGGAGGCGATGGCGCCGCGCTTCGCCAGGATGTGCTTGCGGATGGCGAGGCCGAGGCCGGGCTGCTGCTCGTAGCGGGCGAGCGGCAGATAGGCGTCGAAGAGATCATGCGCGCGCTCGACATTGCCGGCGGCATGGGCCTTCCAGACATCGACCATCATCTCGGGATAGGCGAAGCCGGTCATGGCGCCGTCGGCGCCGCGCGAAAGTTCTTCCGGCAGGAACATGCCGCCATTGCCGACGAGGATCGAGATGCGGCGGCCGCCATTGTCGCTCGCCGCGCGCAGCGCCGAGATCTTGGCGAGGCCCGGCCAGTCCTCGTGCTTGAGCATGACGCAGCTCGGATGGGCGGCGACGATCTTCAGGATCACGGCCGGGGTGATCTGCACCTGGGTGACCAGCGGGAAATCCTGCAGCACGAAGGGCGTCTTCGGCCCCAGCGTCTCCGCCGCCATCGCATAATAGGAGACGATCTGGTCGTCGGTCCGCAGGTTGGAGGGCGGGGCGACCATGACGCCGGCGGCGCCATCACCCATCACGCTCTCGCTGAGCTCGCGCATCGCGGCGAAGCCCGGCGCTGAGACGCCCGCGACGACGGGCACGCGCCCCTGCACGCGCGCCAGCACGCGGCGCACGAAGATACGGGATTCGTCCGCCGTCAGCTTGGGCGCCTCGCCCATCATGCCGAGGACGGTGAGGCCGGTCGCGCCCTTCTCCAGGTAGAAATCGACCATCCGGTCGGTGCTTTCGAGATCGAGCGCGCCGGTGTCTGTGAAGGGCGTCACCGCGATGACGTAGACACCCCCAGCGGTTTCATCGAGCAGAGCCATGATCGTCCTCAGTTGGTGGTGGAAGCGGGCAGGAGCTTGCCCGGCAGAAGTTTGCCCGGATTGAGCAGGCCTGCCGGGTCGAGCAGGTGCTTGAGCTGGTGCATCAGTTCGAGTTCGAGCGGCGCCTTGCGCAGCTCCATCTCGGAGACGCGCAGCTGGCCGATGCCATGCTCGGCGCTGATCGAGCCGCGCCGGCGGCCGATCTCGTCATGGACGATGCGGGTGAGTTCGGGAGTGAGGGCCGCGAAATCGGCTGGGTCCTGTCCCAACGCCGGCAGCAGGTTGTAGTGCAGGTTGCCGTCGCCGAGATGGCCGAACACGATCGGCCTGATGCCGGGCGCTACGGCGCGGACGGCGGCATCGGCTGCGGCGACGAAATCGGCCATGGCCGACACCGGCATGGAGACGTCGTGCTTGGCGGCCTTGCCCTCGCGCACCAGCGCTTCCGACACGCCTTCGCGGATGCGCCAGAAGGCTCTGGCCTGCGTGCCGTCCTGCGCGATGGCGGCGTCGAGGACGAGGCCGGCCTCGATGCTCTCGGCCAGCGCGGCTTCGAGGCGCTCGCGCAGGCCCTGCTCGTCGTCCTGGTCCGAAAGCTCGATCAGCACTGCCGCCGGCGGCAGCGTGGCGAGCGGCAGGCGCGCATCGCCGATATGGCGCAGGATCAGCGACAGGCAATCGCCGGTCATGAACTCGAAGGCGGTCAGCCGGTCGCCGCAACGGTCGCGAACCGCCGACAGAAGGGCCAGCGCCGCTTCAGCGTCCTCGACGGCGACGAAAGCACTGGCACGGGCATGCGGCTGGGCGAAGAGCTTCAGCACCGCGCCGGTGATGACGCCGAGCGTGCCTTCCGAGCCGATGAAGAGGTCGCGCAGGGCGTAGCCGGTATTATCCTTGCGCAGCGCCGTCAGCCCGTCCCAGATGCGCCCATCGGCCAGCACGACTTCGAGGCCGAGGGTGAGCTCGCGCATCGTGCCGTAGCGCAGGACGGCGACGCCGCCGGCATTCGCAGCGAGATTGCCGCCGATGGTGCAACTGCCCTCGGCCCCGAGGCTGAGAGGGAAGAAGCGCCCGGCCTCCTGCGCCGCCTGCTGAACCTTGGCGAGGACGACGCCGGCCTCCACGGTGATCGTATTGCTGACAGCATCGATGTCGCGAATGCGGTTCAGCCGCGCGAGCGAAAGGACGACGGCGTTGCCGGATTCATCCGGCGTCGCGCCGCCCGACATGCTGGTATTGCCGCCCTGCGGAACGACAGGCACCTTGTGGCGTGTGCAGATGCGCATCACGGCCGCGACCTCCGCGGTCGAGCCGGGCCGGGCGACGGCCCGCGCGGCGCCGCGATATTTGCCGAGCCAGTCGGTGAGGAACGGAGCCTGGTCCTGCTGGGAGACGAGGACATTCGCCTCGCCGAGAGCCCCGGCGAGTTCGGCAATCAGATCATCCATGTTCAGCCTCCGCGGAGAGGGCGTCCGCCCCAGCCCAGCCGCACGCGCCCGATCGCCATCGTCACCGCCGCCTGGGTCGGCTCGACGATCGGGATGCCCAGTTCTCGTTCCAGCGGTTCGCGGAAGCGCGCCATCCCGGCGCAGCCCATGACCAGCACATCGGCATGGTGCGTGTCGCGCAGCGTGCGGCCGACGCCGATCATGCGGCCGAGCGTCAGTTCATCGTCGGCCATCTCGGCGATGGTGAGGTTCACGGGCAGGTCGCCCGCGAAACGGTCCATCATCCCCATCGCACCGAGATAGCGCAGATGACGCGGGATCGAGTTCTGCAGCATCGCGACGATGCCGAAGCGTTGGCCGAGTGTCAGCGCCGTCAGCACGCCGCATTCGGCGATGCCGAGCACGGGCTTCTCGCTCTGCTCGCGCAGGGCATGCATGCCGGGATCGGAGAAGCAGGCAACAACGAAGGCCGCGGCCTCGTTCTCCAGACTGGCCGCACGCTTCAGCAGGGCCGGGATCAGCCCGTCTACATCGCGCTGCGACTGGATGCCGGGCGGACCTTCGGCCAGCGTCAGGCATTCGATCGCGGGGCCACCGGCGATGCGCAGCGGTGCGACCGCGACATCGATCTCCCTGGTCACGCGCTCGGTCGAATTGGGATTGATGACGTAGATCGTGCCGCTCACGATACCTCTCCTTCCGGGATGGTCCGCGACCGTTCGCGCCAGCTTGCGAGTGTCTGACGTGGAGCCTGGAAACGGTCGCGCAGCGTGACGTACCAGTCGGCACCGTGCAGGCGGCCGACGAGGTCGAGCATGTCGATATCGACATGCAAGCGCTCGTCGACGACGCCGTCGCGGATATGGATGTGCTGGATTTCGCCGACGACGAGATTGCGATTGCGGGTGCCGAGCGAGAGCGAGACCGTCTCGCGGCATTCGAGCTGGACCGGGGAGGCGGCGAGCCTGGGCGCGGCAATCGTGGCGCTCGGCGCGGTCGCGAGCCCCGCCGCCTCGATCTCGTCGACCTCGCCGGGGAAGTCGATGGCGCAGATCTGCATCGCCTCGACCATGGCGCGATCGACCAGATTGACGACGAAGCTGCCGGTCTCGCGGATATTCCGCATCGTATCTTTCAGCGGCGAAGTCGCGCCATCGCGGCCCTCGATGCCGAGCACGACCAGCGGCGGCGCATGGCTGAAGACGTTGAAGAAGCTGAAGGGCGCGGCGTTGGCGCGCCCTTGCGCATCGACCGTGGTGACGAGCGCGATCGGGCGCGGCAGCACGGTGTTGACGAGGAGCTTGTAGAGGTCGCGTTCCGCCAGATCGCTTGCGGCCCAGTCCATCGGCTCAGCCCAGGCTCACATCGAGCAGGCGCACCGTCTCGGCCAGCACGCGGGCGCCGTCTCCGGCCTGCTCGGGCGTGATCGATTCCTCCGGCGCGTGGCTGCGGCCTTCGAGGCAGGGTACGAAGATCATCCCGATCGGGCCGGTATGGGCGACCTGGACGCCGTCATGGCCGGCGCCGCTCGGCAGGTCGCGCGTGGCGAGCCCGAGCGAGGTGGATGCATTGGCGATGGCCGAACGGATTTCCGGCGCGCAGGCCGTCGGCGCGACATGGCTGATCGGCTCGACGGCGATGGAGAGCCGGAGTTCTTCGAGCGCGGGGCGCAGGTCACGTACCAGCGCTTCCCCGAAGGCCTTGACCGCCGCCTCGTTGCCGGAGCGGACCTCGAGCGTCAGCACGGCCTCGCCCGGCACGGCATTGGCCGCGTTGGGGCTGACCTCGATGCGCCCGAAGGTGGCGACCAGAGGCTGGTTGTCCCGGGCTGTCGCGAGCGCCCGCTTATAGGCGGCCTCGACCAGCTTGGCGGCACCGACCAGCGCATCGGCCCTGAGCGGCATCGGAGTCGCGCCGGCATGGTCGGCCCGGCCGGTCACGGTGATGCGCTCGCGGCGGATGCCGACGATGTCGGTGACGATGCCGATCGGGATGCGCTCGTTCTCCAGCACGCGGCCCTGCTCGATATGGACCTCGACATAGGCCGCGACGCTGCCGGCCGCGCGCTTGACCGCGGCCAGCTCTTCGGGCCGGCCGCCGACGAAAGCGATGCCTTCGCGCAGCGTCATGCCGTCAGGGCGGGTGAGGGCGAGATGCTGCTCGGTCAGCGCGCCTGCGAGGGCGCGGCTGCCGATGCAGGACAGACCGAATTCGCTCGGCTCCTCGGCCAGGAAGTCGACGACCTCCAGCGTATGGCGCAGACGGTCGCCGCGCTCGCTGAAGCTCTGCGCGACTTCCAATGCGGCGAGCACGCCGAGAATGCCGTCATAGCGTCCGCCGGACGGCACGGTGTCGGAATGCGAGCCGATCAGGATCGGCTTCAGCGACGGATCCGCCCCGGTGAGTCGGCCGACCAGGTTGCCGGCAGCGTCGAGCTCCGTCTCCAGCCCGGCGTCGCGGAATTCCGCCGTGAGCCATTCGCGGCCTTCGAGGAAGCGCGGGGTGAAGGAGCGCCGCGTCCAGGGGCGCTCCGGATCGGTGATCCGCGAGAGCGCCTCGATGCGCCGCCAGAGACGGTCCTGATCGATCGACATGATGTGCCTACGCCGCCGGACGCAGGAAGCGGCCGTCGCCTGCCTTGTTGCGGATCTCGGTGCCGTCCCAGGCGAGCTGGCCGCGTACGTAAGTTGCGGCGACGCGGACGCGGAACTCGCGACCCTCCATCGAGCTCCACTTCACCGCCGCGAGGCTCTTGCTGGGGTCATGAATGAAGCGGCCCGGCTCCAGCACGGTGATGTCGGCGTCGGCGCCGGCTTCGAGCCGGCCCTTGTCGGCGAGCAGGAAAGCCTTCGCCGGCCCCTCGCAGAGCTGCTTCACGACGATGGTCGGGGAGAGGCCGTGCTCTTCGCAGCCGGTCCAGAGGGCCGGCAGCAGGGTCTCGATGCCCGGGCCGCCCGAGGTGTTCTTGAAGATCATCGGGTCGCCCTTCTTCTCCAGGCCCCAGGAGACGTGATCGGACGAGATGAAATCGCAATGGCCGGCGGCGAGATGGCTCCAGAGCAACTCGCTCTCGGCCTTCGGGCGGATCGGCGGATAATGCTTCACCTTGGCGCCGAAGCGCGGGACGTGTTCCTCGGCGTTGAGCATGAAGTACTGCACACAGCTCTCGACCGTCGCCTTGTAGCCGGCGCGCTTGTACATGTTGCAGATCTCGAAGCCGCGGGAGGTCGAGACGTGGACGGCGTGGGCGCGCGCGCCCGTCTCGGCGCCGATCTCGTAGATGCGGGCGGTTGCGAGGTTCTCGATCAGCGGCGTATGGGCGCGCAGGAAGGCGTCCGGGCCGGTATCGCCGGCTTCGATCAGCCTGGCGATATTGCGCCGGGTCATCTCCTGGTCCTGATTGTGGACGCCGCAGAGCAGGCCGGTCGGCTCGATCAGCTTGAAGGCTTCGTAGAGCGTGTCGTCGCCGATGCGCGGAAAGCGCGTCGGGTTGGCCTCGAAGGTCGAGAACTTGAAGGCGCAGGCGCCGGCCTCGACGAGGCCGGGAATGGCATGGAGCCCGTTCTCGATGGTGATGGTCGCGTAGAGCGCGACATCGACATGGGCGTCGCGCTCGACCACCGCGACCTTCTCGTTGAAGAGCTTGGCGCTGGTGACGGGCTCGGGCTCGTCATAGGGCATGTCGACCATGACGGTGACCCCGCCGGCCGCCGCAGCGCGCGAGCACATGCCGATGCCCTCGTGATCGGCCTGGCTGCCGGAATGGACCTGCCCGTCGATGACGCCGGGAATGATCCACTGGCCGCGGAAATCCTGCGTCTCGCGGGCCGAGGGCGGTGTGCCGGACCCGACCTTGCCGATCTTGCCGCCGGTGACGGCGACATAGCCGTCCTCGATGATCGTGTCGGACAGCACGATGTTGCCGCGGAGGACGAGATCGAAATCGCTCATGACTGGGGTATCCGGATGATCCTGCGGGTGTGGGGAGAAGCGCGTGGCCTAGCCTTCGCGGCCGAGCGCGTATTCGGTGAAGTTCATGCCGAGCGCCTTCTCGACGATCGGATAGACGCTGGGGTCGGTCACGCTGGAGCTCAGCGGGATCTTGTCCTTGGGCACGCGCAGGACCGAGAGCTCCATGCCCTCGCGGACATGGCCGGCGCTGGCTGGTTGGCCGTCATTGTCGAGCGTGGTAATCACGTCCGGGAAGCAGGCGTGCCGGGCGCCATCCAGGTCGGTGACGGCCATGTACTCGTTCATGACGTGGATGATGCGCGCGGCCGCACCGGTGCCGACCTGGATCGTGCCGATGTCGAAGGCCTCGTTGGTGTAGCGGACATCCTTCTTGGCGACGGGGCCGCGCGCGATGATCGAACCGCCGGTCTGGTCGCAGATCGCGTCGATCACGGCCGAACCGCCCTTCGGCCTGGCATCGAGGATGCGCTCGCCCAGTGCCAGCGCCATCGAGATGCCGCCGAGCGCGGCATTCTGGCGAACGTAGGCCGCCGAGACGGGGTTGCGGCAGGAGGCGATGAAGCCGCCGGACATGTCCGAAGCGGTGCGCAGGATCGGCGAGACCTTGGCCGTGGCGCCGCGGGTCACCAGCTCGATATACTGGTTCTTGGCACGGTTGCCGCCGACCGCGACCTGAATGGTCGCTTCCGGGCTGTTGGCGAGGCCGATCGAGCCCATGTCGCCGGTGGGGTGGGCGCGGATGTCGCCGACGGCGTCGACCACTTTCACCCCGAGGATCGCGCTGGGAAGCCAGGCGTTCAGCGTGCTCGACATGCCGTTCTGGCCGATGATGAGGCCGTAGACTGGCTTGCCCAGTGCCTCCTGCAGCAGCTGCACGGCCTTGACGTAGTCGATGCCCCACATCTCCCACTCGGTCGTGCCGGCGGGTGCGCCGATGGCGGCGGCGGTGGCGATGATGGCGTCGTCGGGAATCTCGTCCATGGTGACGAGCTCGGGCCTGCCGGTGTTGACCGCGGCGGTGCCGAGCATGCGGCCGTGATCGGCCCAGCCGCCTCCGCCCGCGGCGAAGACCGAACCGCCGGCCACAGCGGCCTCGACATCCCTCATCGTCAGAAAGCGCCTCATCGGCCGGCCTCGTCCCTTGTGACCGGTCGTTGCCGGCGCGAGATCGAGCTTAGAGCGCTATGCGCGAAATGAATCATGCTTATTATGCGGCCGACCATAATCGGATGTTATCCTCATGCGCCTCAATCTCCGGCAGATCGAAGTCTTCCGTGCCATCATGATCACTGGCTCGATCAGCGGCGCGGCCCGGCTGCTCTCGGTCTCGCAGCCGGCGATCAGCCGTCTCCTGGCCTATACGGAGGACCGGTTGGCGCTGCGCCTGTTCGAACGGGTACGCGGCCGCGTGCAGCCGACGCCGGAGGCTCGCCGCCTGTTCCAGGAGGTCGATCAGGTCCATCAGGGCGTGGTCCGGGTCAACGAGCTGGCGGAGGAACTGCGGGAGCGCGGCACGGGCTCGGTGCGGATCGTCGCGAGCCCGAGCGTCGGGCAGGCGCTGGTGCCGGACGCCATTGCCCGCCTGCGCGAGCGCTTCCCGGATCTGCGCGTCGAGTTCGAGGTGCTGACCCTGCTCGAGATCGTCGCCAAGATCGTGGCCGGCCGGGCCGATCTCGGCGTCTCGATCCTTCCCGTCGACGAGCCGACGCTCGACATGGAGGTGCTGACAGAGGGGCGGCTGATGGTGATCATGCCGCGCGACCATGCGTTGGCGCGGCTGCGCGTGATCCGCCCGGCCGATCTCGTACCTTATCCGCTGATCGGGTTCGGGCCGCAGACGCCCTATGGCGATGTCGTCGGTCGTGCGCTCGCTCTGAAAGCCGCGCCGCTCCGCATCAGCACCGTCGTTCGCTTCACGCCCGTCGCCTGCGCAATGGTGCGGGCCGGCGCCGGCATCGCGGTCGTCGACGAGTTCGTGCTGCGCGGGCGGACCTGGCCGGAGCTGGTGTCGCGCCCGCTCGCGCCCAAGACGCGGGTCCGCGCGCACCTTCTGACGCCGCGCTTCGAGCCGCTTTCGCGGACGGCGAGCTCTTTCGTCGACATTTTGCGCGGATTGGTGCCGCCCTTGCCCAGGGGCAAGGATGCGGAGCCGCCCGAAGACGCTTAACATCATGTTATGGAAACCTGACAATAAATAATTGGCAGGGCATGATTTCGCCCTGTTAGGCTTCGCTCCAGACGTGGCCGGATTGTTGCTGGAACAGGGGCGCAACGATCGCGGCGGCGCCGTCGCACAACGGGAGCGGAAGCATGAAACTGAATTCGATCGGGATGGCGCGCGCCGCCATCAGGGGCTTGGCGTTGGCCGCCCTCATCGCGATGCCGGCCATGGCTGAGGACGCCGATCATCCGCAGAACGAAAAGCTGAAAGTGGCCTGCGACCTCGGTTTCGCGCCGTTCTGCTTCAAGACACCGGCCGGCGAGACCACCGGCTTCACCTATGATATGTCCCTCGCGATCGCCCAGAAGCTTGGCCGCCCGGGCGTCGAGGTCACGGATTCGAACTTCTCGGCGATCTTCGCCGGCCTGTTCTCCAAGCGCTACGAGATGATCCCGGCGCCGACCAACATTACGCCCGAGCGTGCCGCGCAGATGCTGTTCAGCGAGCCCTACATGCCGACGGGCCTCGGCTTCCTCGTCAAGAAGGGCAACAAGATCGCCAATCTCGACGAGCTGAAGGGCAAGGCGCTGACCGTCAACAACGGCTCGATCTCGGACAAGTGGCTGACCGACAACGAGGCCAAGTACGGCTTCACCATCCAGCGCTACAACAAGAATGCCGACGCCGTGCAGGCGGTCATGATCGGCCGCGCCTTCGCCAACGTCGCCGATGCGCCGGTCTCGCGCTATGTCTCCACGCAGACGCCAGCTGCGGAAGTTGCCTTCGTGCTCGACAGCGGCCGCAACTTCGGCATCGCCTTCCGCAAGGAGGACGCCGCCTTCCGGTCTCAGGTCGAAGGTGCGCTGGAATGCATGAAGACCGACGGCACGCTCGCGAAGATCCACGAGAAGTGGTTCGGCGTGAAGCCGGATGCCAATTCCTCGGCGGCAAAGGTCTATCCGGGCACCGGCGCGCCGGATTTCGAGGGCTATGACGCGACCGAGCGCAAGGCTGCCTGCAAGTGAACTCGCAGCCCGCCATGACGGCCACGCCTGCTGAGACGATCGTTTCGATCGAGGGGCTGCGCAAGAGCTTCGGCCATGTCGAGGTGCTGCGCGGCGTCGACCTCAAGGTCGGCAAGGGCGAGGCCGTCGTGATCGTCGGCTCCTCCGGTTCGGGCAAGAGCACCTGCCTGCGCTGCATCAACCGGCTGGAGGAACCGACGGCGGGCACCATCCGCGTCGGCGGGCAGGAGATCACCGGTCCGAAGGTGGACCTCAATCTCCTGCGCCGCCGGATCGGCATGGTCTTCCAGGGCATCCATCTCTACCCGCACAAGACCGCGCTGGGGAACGTGATGCTGGCGCTGCGCAAGGTGGTCGGCCTCGGCAAGGAGGAGGCCGAGCGCAAGGCGCGGCACCACCTCGAGGTCGTCGGCCTCGCCCACAAGGCCGATTCCTATCCGGCCGAGCTGTCCGGCGGACAGCAGCAGCGCGTCGGCATCGCCCGCGCCATGGCGCTGGAGCCGCAGGTCATGCTCTTCGACGAGCCGACCTCGGCGCTCGATCCAGAGCTCGTCGGCGAAGTGCTCAACGTCATGGTCCGCACCAAGGAAATGGGCATGACCATGATCGTGGTGACGCATGAGATGAAGTTCGCGCGCGATGTCGCCGACCGCGTCGTCTTCATGGACCATGGCGCGATCCTGGCCGAGGGCACGCCGCAGGAGATCCTGATCAACCCGCAGCACCAGCGCATCCGCGACTTCGTGATGCGCTCGCACGGCTGACGGGCGCACATGGATCAGATCGTCCGCTACTTCTTCGATTTCGGGCTGCTGTCGGCCTACTGGCCCGACATCCTGCGCGGCTTCCTGATCACCGTCGAGATGTCGATCCTGACGGTGCTGATCGGCATCCCGCTCGGCCTCGCGCTCGCGATCCTCAGGCTCTACGGCATCCGGCCGCTGAACTGGCTGATCATCTTCTATATCGACTTCTTCCGCTCGATCCCGCAGCTCGTCCTGATCGTGCTGGCCTATTTCGCGCTGCCCTATTTCGGGCTGGTGCTGGAGCCGGTCACGGCGACCGTGCTGGCGCTTGCGATCGTACTCTCAGCCTTTGCCGAAGAGATCTTCTGGGCCGGCATCAACGCCGTGGCGAAGGGGCAGTGGGAGGCGGGGCGCTCGACGGGCCTCGGCTTCACCCAGACGCTGGCCTACATCATCTTGCCGCAGGTGGTGCGTATGTCTATCCCGCCGCTGACCAACCGCGCCATCGGCATCAGCAAGGGCACGACGCTGGGCTCGGTCGTGGCCGTGCCGGAACTGCTCAACGTGACGTCGAGCATCCAGTCCAACGTCGCCAATCCGACTGCGCTCACCGTCGGCGCGCTGCTCTTCCTCCTGCTGTTCCTGCCCTTCGTGCGCTTCACGCGCTGGCTGGAACATGTCTACGCGCATCCGAGGTCATGATGGACGAGCTCGTCACGACCTTCTTCAATTTCGACGTCCTCAAACAGGTCTGGCCGCTGCTGCTGCAGGGCTTCTGGATGACGCTGGCGCTGGCCGCGGTGGCCGTGCCGCTCTCGGTGTTCGCCGGCATCGCCATCGCGATGGCGCAGGACGTGCCCAGCAAGCTGCTGCGCTTCCTGCTGATCGCCTATGTCGACGTGATGCGTGCGATCCCGCCGCTGGTGCTGCTGATCTTCATCTTCTTCGGCCTGCCGTTCCTGGGCCTGAAGCTCAACGAGTTCACCGCGGCCGTGCTGGCGCTGACGCTGAACGGGTCGAGCTATTTCGCCGAGATCTTCCGCGCCGGCATCGAATCCGTGCCGAAGGGCCAGCGCGAGGCGGCGCGCTCGACCGGGCTGAACTGGTACCAGAGCATGGTCTACGTCGTCGTGCCGCAGGGCACGCGCAATGTGCTGCCGGACCTGATCAGCAACACGGTCGAGCTGGTGAAGCAGACTTCGATCGCCTCGGCGGTTGCGTTGCAGGAGCTGCTGCGCTCGGCGCAGCTCGCACAGGGCCTGCTCTACAATCCGACCCCGCTGATCGCGGTGGCGATCGTCTACTTCCTGATGTTCTGGCCCTTCGTGCGGCTGGTCTCGCGGCTGCAGAACCGCACGGCTCCGTCGGCCGCGTGAAGCGCAGCCGATCCGCCGCGTCAGGACGCGACGGGGAAGAGGCGGGTGATGCGGTTCGGATTGGTCTCGGCGAGGAAGATGTCGCCGGCAGGTCCGAGCCAGAGGCCATGGGCTCCGTTGAGAACCGGCCGGCAGCGGCCGAGCAGGGCACCGTCCGGCGAGAGCAGGCTCAGCGTCGGGATGGAATCGCAGACATGAATCCGGTCTTCCGCATCGGCGACGACATCCTGGGGCCGCAGGAAGGCGTCCCATACCGCCAGAAGCTCGCCATCGGCCGTGAAGCTCTGCACGCGGCTGTTCTCGCGATCGGCGACGATGACGCTGTTGTCGCTGAGCACGCAGATGCCGTGCGGCGTCAGGAAGGCGCCCGGCGCCGTGCCGACCGCGCCCCAGCGACCGAGCGGGCGCCCCTCGGCGTCGAAGCGATGGATGAGCCCGTTGCCGTAGCCGTCGGCGACATAGAAGCCGCCATCGGGCGCGAAGGCGATGTCGCTGGGATGATTGAAGGGATGGCCGGGCCGATGGCTCTCGCCGATCTGCTGCCGGACCTGCCCCTCGGCGTCGCAAAAGAGAATCCGATGGGCGTCGCGGTCGACGATGGCGAGCCCGCCATCGGGCATCCCCGCGATCTTGTGCGCGTCGAGGCAGAGCGCCTCGCCCCAGCTCCGCAGGAGCCTGCCGTCGGCTGCGAGCGTGACGACGCAGGGGCCGTCGGGATCGACGGCGCTGTCGCGGCGCAGCAGGACATGGACGAGCCCGTCCCTGTCGACGGCGAGATCGGTGATCCTTCCCGGCATCGAGGGCAGCGCGCCCCAGGGGCGCTCGACGCCGAAGAGCCTGTCGCCGAGCGCAACGCGCAATTCCGTTTTCATTCTGACCTCGTCGCTGTTTCGCGCGCTGTGGGTGGCCGCCACTTCAGGGCCCCGGCCGCATGGGGAGAAAGACCATGAGCGATTTCGATCTCGTCATCCGCGGCGGAACGGCCGTGACCGCCTGCGATATCGGGCCTTTCGATATCGGTGTCGTCGACGGCATCATCGCCGCGATCGGCGAGGGGTTGCCGGGCGGCCGGGAAGAGGTCGATGCGCGGGGCCAGCTCGTGCTGCCCGGCGGCGTCGACAGCCACGTCCATCTCGATCAGCCCTTTTCCTCGGGCGCTGATATCGCGGATGGATTCGAGAGCGGTACGGCATCCGCCGCCGCGGGCGGGACGACCACGGTCGTCTGCCATGCGCCGCAGATCCGGGGCGGCTCGCTGGCCGGCGCAGTCGCCGCCTATGCCGAGAAGGCGAAGCAGGCTCGGATCGACCATGCCTTCCACCTGCTGGTCAACGACCCGACGCCGGAGGTGCTGGAAAGCGAGTTGCCGGCGCTGGTCGAGGCCGGGCATCGCTCCGTCAAGATTTTCATGACCTATGACAGCAACCGCCTCGGCGACGCGCAGATCCTGCAGACGCTGGCTGCGGCGCGGCGGGCGGGCGCGCTGGTCTGCGTCCATGCCGAGCATCATGAATTGATCACCTGGTTGACGCAGGCGCTGCTGGCGGCCGGATTGACGGCGCCGCGTCATCTCGCCTGGGCCAAGCCCATGGTCGTGGAGCGCGAGGCGACGCATCGGATTCTGGCACTGGCCGAGGCGCTGGATACGCCGATCCAGATCTTCCACGTCTCCGGCGCGCAATCGGGCGAGGAGGTCGAGCGGGCGCAGGCGCGCGGGCAGAAGGCCTGGGCCGAGACCTGCACGCAATATCTCGTGCTCGACGAGGCCGACATGGACAGGCCGGGCTTCGAAGGCGCGAAGTTCATGATCTCGCCGGCCCTGCGCAACGCCGCCGACCGCGAGGCGCTCTGGCAGTACCTGCGCGACGGCGTCATCGACATCGTCTCGTCCGACCATTCGCCGCTGCGCTACGACGATCCGCGCGGCAAGAAGCAGCATGGCGAGAATGCGCCGTTCAACAAGATTCCGAACGGCGTGCCCGGCCTCGCGGCGCGGCTGCCCATTCTCTACTCGGAAGGCGTCGCGAAGGGGCGCATCGACCTGCGCCGCTTCGTCGATCTCGTTGCGACCAATCCGGCCAGGCGTTTCGGGTTGGCGCCGCGCAAGGGCGCGATCGTGGTGGGGGCCGATGCCGATATCGTGCTGCTCGATCCAAACCGGCGCGTCACCCTCACCAATGCCATGCAGCATCACGGCAGCGACTACACGCCCTATGAGGGGATGGAGGTGCAGGGCTATCCGACGGCCACCTATCAGCGCGGCCGCCTCGTCTTCGACGGCGAACGCGTGCTGGCGCAGCCGGGGCAGGGGCAGTTGCTGGCGCGCGGCCCCTATGCCGAGATCGCGCCGGCGGGCCGCTTCCCCACTCCGTTCGACCCGTTCCGATGAGAGAGCCAAGGAGGGCGCTCAGGCGCCCTCCGTCTTTCCGAGCGGGGCGCCGACGCCGGTGCGCTCGGTCAGCAGGCCGTAATGCTCGACGCGGCGGTGGCGGGCGAAGTCGAAGATCGTCGCCTTGCCGAAGCGAGTGTCGTCGAGATCGCAGGGATGGACGAGCACGCCATCTTCCTCGTGGTCGAGTTCGCCGACGATCTTGCCATCCGGCGCGGCGATCAGCGTGCCGCCGAAGAGGTGGTGGCCGTCTTCCGTGCCGGCCTTGGCGACGGCCACGACCCAGGTCGAGTTCTGGTAGGCGCCGGCCTGAACCGAGAGCCGGTGATGGAACAGGCGGTCGGCTGCCGTCTCATTGGGAGATTGCGAGTTGACGGAGGGAGTGTTGTAGCCGAGCACGACCATCTCGACGCCCTGCAGCCCCATGACGCGATAGGTCTCGGGCCAGCGCCGGTCGTTGCAGATCGCCATCCCGAACAGCCCGCCTTCGAACTCCCAGACCGGGAAGCCGAGATCGCCGGGCTCGAAATAGCGCTTCTCGAGATGCTGATGCGCGCGCTCCGGGTCGAACTCGACATGGCCGGGAAGGTGGATCTTCCGGTACTTTCCGACGATCCGGCCTGTGCGGTCGACGAGGATCGAGCTGTTGAAGTGGCGTCCCTCCGGGGTGAGCTCGGCATAACCGAAGCTCATGGCCATCCCGAGTTCCTTCGCCTTGTCGAAGAGCGGCTGCGTCTCCGGGCCGGGCATAGCGCGCTCGAACCAGGGGTCGGCCGCGGCGCGATCCTCGCTGTACCAGCGCGGGAAGAAGGTGGTCAGCGCCAGCTCGGGATAGACGATGAATGTCGCGCCCTGCGCCTTGGCCGCCTCCATGAGCGCGATCATGCGCTCGACGACCTGCTTGCGGCTCTCGGCCCGCTGGATCGGGCCCAACTGGGCGGCGGCGACTGTGACGATACGTGGCACGGGCGTTCCTGATCGGATGAAAGTGGAGGGCCGCCCGATCACGACCTCCTTCGAGATCGATATGCCGCGTCCGAGCGTGGCTTTCGTCGAGGCTGCCCCTTTGGGGTTGCTGGGCCGTATCAAAGCCTTAGATCGTTGCCTCCCATTCTTCATATGCTTTGTTTGCGATCAGCTATAATGCGGCGTTATGCTTTCTCCGCCGACTTGGTTTTCCGACCGGAGCTGAAACGAAGCCGATTGGATTTACGCTTCGCCACGCAGGACCGATCGGTGCCCCAGGCCCACTGTGGAAGCTGCCGATCGCATTGTGAAGCGCCGGGAAAGCGATGTAAGTCTCGGGAGATAGCGCTGTCCCGGCGATCGGTGTGCGACTGCCCTGCCGCTCGAGGGACTGCGCCGCATTCCCACCGTGATCCCGGCTTGCGGCAGCAGGAACAAGGCGGCGGTGATTGCGGCTACGCTGCGTGCCGGGCGGGCTTCCATCCTGATCACCGATGAGGACGCCGCTGTGGCAGCGCTGGCGCTACACAAGGGCTGATCGATCCGGCGCGGTCAGGCGCCCCGGATCGCGTCCAGAAGCTCCTCATGGATCAGGCCGTTCGACGCGACCTGTGGGCCTTCAAAGAGATGAAGCCATCGAGCTTCCCTGCAGCGACCAGCGACATTTCGAGAGGCAGGGCTGGCTTGCTCGCGCTGGTTGCAGATGCGTCTTGAAGCGGCTGGCGCGGCCTCCGCGCCAGCAGTCCCGCAGTGCGTCCTGTCGCGACGGCGCGGCTTACAGCAGCTCTTCGCCGCGCTTCTCGGGGATGAGGAGCCACATCGCGAGGATGTCGAGGACATAGAGGGTCGCGAGCAGCGCGATGGCGGTCTGGAAGCCATAGGCAGCGGCGATCGCTCCCACGACGACGGGGCCGAAGCCGCCGACGCCGCGGCCGATGTTGAACAGCACGTTCTGCGCCGTCGCGCGGGCTGCGGTCGGGAAGAGCTCGCTCATCAGCGCGCCGTAGCCGCCGAGCATGCCGTTGACGAAGAAGCCCATCACCGCACCGGCGACGAGGAGCTGCATCGGGTCGATCAGCCGCGAATAGACGATGACCATCACCGCGGCGCCGAGCATGTAGCCGAAGAAGGCCGGGCGACGGCCGATCCGGTCGGCGATATGGCCGAAGGCGAAGATGCCGAGTGCCATGCCGGCGATGGTCACCGCCGTCCACAGGGCCGATTGGGTGAGGGCGAAGCCGAACCGCGTGGCGAGGTAGTTCGGCAGCCAGATCATCACGCCGTAATAGCCGAAGTTCTGGACCGAGCAGAGGATCACCATGCCGATGCTGAGCTTGGTGGTCTCCCAGTCCTTGACCAGCAGGCGAAGGGCCGATTCCTTCGGACGGTCCTTGGAGCGGGCGACGAAGACATCGGGCTCGTGCAGCGAATGCCGGATGAAATAGGCCGCGATCGCTGGCAGGACGCCGATGGCGAACATGCCGCGCCAGCCAATCGTGGGCAGCAGCAGCGGGGTGACGAGGGCTGCCGCGAGAACGCCGACCTGCCAGCCGAGGCCGACATAGGAGGAAGCGCGCGCCCGCTTCGAGGCCGGCCAGGCCTCGGCGACGAGCGCCATGCCGATGCCGAATTCGCCGCCGAGCCCGAGGCCGGCGATGGTCCGGTAGATCAGCAGATCCCAATAGCCCTGGGCGAAGGCGCACAGGCCGGTGAAGACGGCAAACAGGACGATGGTCCAGGTCAGGACGCGGACGCGGCCGATGCGGTCCGAGAGCATGCCGAAACCGATGCCGCCGAGCACGGCGCCGACGAGCGTCGCCGTCACCAGCGAGGCGGCCTGGGCCTGGCTCAGCTGCAGATCGGCCGAGATCGCCCTGAGCATGAAGCCGAGGATGAGCAGATCGAAGCCGTCCATCGCATAGCCGATGGCGGCGCCCCACAGCGCCTTGCGCGCCTTGTCGTCCACCGTCGTCGGTGCCGACAGCGCGGCGGCAGATGTTGTCCGATCGCTCATGGCTCAAAGCCCCTCGTTTTCGCGCGGCCGAACGATGCTGAGCCGCAAAGCTGATCGAGGCGCGCTCAAATGCGTGGTGTCGGTTCGACATGTCACGCAGCCGGAGCCGGCGCAATAATTGGCCTCGACCCTGCTGTGGATGTGTCAGGAAACATTTGCGCGTGTGGCTTTGGCGACAGCGGGGCGCCTGTCCGCGCGCCGTGGTGGAAATCGCGGCACGGGGATTGACCTGCCGGGCGGGGGCGATCAGAAGAGGCCGTTTGCCAATTCGACCTGCCCCTGCGCCCTTGCCCTCCCCGGCGAGCGGCGTCGCTCAGCCCGGAGAAACCGCGCCATGCCCAACCTGTTCACCCCCACCGACAGGACCGTGATCGCGCGCGAAGCGGCCAAGATGCTGCTCGAGATCAAGGCGGTCCATTTCTACAGCGACAAGCCCTTCTTCTTCACCTCGGGCTGGGCGAGCCCGGTCTATATCGACTGCCGCAAGATCATCTCCTATCCGCGCCTGCGCTCGACGCTGATCGACTTCGCCGCCACCACGATCGTGCGCGACATCGGCTACGAGTCGCTCGACACCATCGCCGGCGGCGAGACGGCCGGCATTCCCTTTGCCGCCTGGATCTCGGACCGCCTCGCGCTGCCGATGCAGTATGTGCGCAAGAAGCCGAAGGGCTTCGGCCGCAACGCCCAGATCGAGGGTTCGGTCGTCGAAGGTGCGCGTACGCTGCTGGTCGAGGATCTCGCCACCGACGGCCGCAGCAAGGTCAATTTCTGCGAGGCGCTGCGCAATGCCGGCGCCGATGTGCAGCACTGCTTCGTGCTGTTCTACTACGACATCTTCCCGAAGAGCCGCGAGCTGATGGCGGAGATCGGTGTGAACCTGCACTACCTCACCACCTGGTGGGACGTGCTGGCCGTCGCGAAGGACAGCGGCCATTTCGAGCCGAAGATCCTTGCCGAGGTCGAGAGCTTCCTCAACGATCCGGCGAGCTGGTCGTCCAAGCATGGCGGCATCTCCGCCTTCGGTGAAGAAAAGAAGCCGGCCTGAGCCGATGCTTCAGGACCCGCAGCTGCGTCTCGATATCAAGAGCGGGGAGCTGCACGACGAGCGCGGCCGGATGTTCGATCCGGCGGCGCGACGATGGAGCGAAGCGCAACCAGGCAGGCCGGGGGAGCCGGTCTCGGCTGCCCATGCCCTGCGCTGGCTCCAGCGCGAGAGCGGGATGCCGCTGCGCACGCCCGTCGCCGTGATCGGCACGCGCACGCCGACCGCGTCTCAGGCCGTTGCCGCCGAGACCTTGGGGCGGCTTCTCGCCGAGCACGGCGTCACCGTGCTGTGTGGCGGCCGCTCAGGCGTGATGGAGGAGGTCTGCCGTGGCGTCGCGCAGGCCGGCGGGCTGTCGATTGGCCTGCTGCCCGATGACGAGCCGGAGGCGGCCAATCCTTACGTCACCGTTCCGCTTGCGACGGGGATCGGCGTGGCGCGCAATGCGCTGATCGCCCGTGCCGCCCGCTGCCTCGTCGCGATCGGCGGCGGCTACGGTACCCTGTCGGAGATCGCCTTCGCCCTGCAGTTCAAGCGGCCGGTGTTCCTGCTGGACGGCGCGCCCGCGGTCGATGGGGCGCTCGAATGCGCCGATGCCGAGGCGGCGCTCGATGCCGTTGCACGGGTCATCCTGGCCCTCTGATCGACTTTCGGTTCACGACCTGCCGAGGCGGTTTCCTGCGGCTGCGCTGCGGGCCTCGAGCGCCTTGGCGACGCGGCGCATCGACTCGCCGGCGGCATGGCATTCCTCGTCGCTGAGCACAGTCATCATCGCCTCGATCTCGGCGACGTGGATCGCCATCGCCTTGCGGGTCAGAGCTTCGCCTGCGGGCGTCAGCCAGAGGCGGCGCAGGCGCTTGTCAGTTTCGTCATTGCGTCGCTCGATCAACCCGCGCCGCTCCAGCACCGGCAGCAACATGCTCATCGCGCTGCGTCCGACCAGCAGTTTCTCGGCCAGTGCCTGCTGCGAAAGGCCTGGCGCATGAAAGATGTTGGCGAGCACGTCGTAATGCGCGAGCTGAATGTCGAGCGGCGCCAGCGCCTCGGTGAAGACCTTCTCCCACAGGCTATGTGCGCGGGCGACGGCAACCCAGTTGCGGAAGCGCGGCAGGTCCCAGGGCAGAATCTGTGTTGTCGCCTGATTGGAAGGGGTCGGCGCGGAAAGCTCTTGCTTTTTGTTCATGGCTGAACATATTCGTTCAGCGCTGAACAAGACAGAGTCTGTGCCATGACCACTTCCGCTCTCCGCTACATGCGCCCGCTGGTCCGGGCCGCCAGCTTCGTGGCACCCGGTGCGACCGGCCGGCTTGCTTTCCGTCTGTTCTGTACCCCGCCGAGGCCGCTGAAGCGAAACGGAAAATCGCCCGAACAGGCTGCCGCGACAAGACTACGGCTAGCCAGCCGACGCGCGATCCCGTTCCCCTGCGGGAGCGTGCAGGCCTATGTCTTCGAGCCGGAGGGGCGCGCGGCGACCGGGACAGTGCTGCTGGTCCATGGCTGGACGGGAGAGGCGGCCTCGATGACCGCCTTCGTCGAGCCGCTACTGACCGCGGGCTTCCGGGTCGTCGCCTTCGACCTGCCGGGCCATGGCGCTTCGACGGGGCGCGAGCTCAACCTCCCGCTCGGCGTGGCGAGTCTCGCAGCCGTGGCGCGGGTGTTCGGGCCGCTGCATGCGATCGTCACGCATTCCTTCGGCGGCGCGATCGCGCTTGCTGCATTGGCGGGCTCGGTCAGGGGGCAGCCGCCGGTCAGCGCCGGGCGGTTGGTGCTGATCGCCGCGCCGTCTTCGATCACCGAGATCACCCGGCAATTCGGCGCCGCGATCGGCCTTGGCCGGCGCGGTCAGGCGGCCCTGGAGCGGCGCATCCATGTCGTTGCGGGCAACCCGGTCGAGGTCTTCGAAGGGCCGCTGCAGCTGGAGGCGATCGGACTGCCGACGCTGGTCATTCACGACCGCCAGGACCGCGAACTCGGCTTCCAGCATGCGCAAGCGCTGGCCGGCGCCGGCTCCTTCGTCAGGCTCGAAGCGACGGAGGGGCTCGGCCATCGCCGCATCCTGAAGGCGCGGCCGGTGGCCGAGAGCGTGGCGCGCTTCGTCGCGAATTGAGCACGACATGCCGTCATTGCGAGAAGCGAAGCGATGAAGCAATCCAGGGACCGCGGGGCTCGACGGTTCCACCCGGTCCCCTTGGATTGCTTCGCTTTGCTCGCAATGACGGGATCAGCTGAGCCTGCGAAAGCTCAGAGCCAGCCCATCAGCTCCCGCTGCACGACTTCGGCGATGACGTCGATGCCCTCGCGCGAGTCGTTGAGGCAGGGCAGATAGGCGAATTTCTCGCCGCCATTGTGCAGGAAGATCTCGCGGTTCTCGCCGTCGAGCTCCTCGAGCGTCTCCAGGCAATCGGCCGAGAAGCCGGGCGCGACGATCGCCATAGACTTCTTCCCGGCCAGGGCCAGTGCCTTCACCGTCTCGTCGGTATAGGGCTGCAGCCACTCGTCGGGGCCGAAGCGCGACTGGAAGGTCAGTGGGAAGCGCTCTTCGGAGAGACCGAGCTCGGCGCGCAGCAGGCGCCAGGTCTTGACGCATTGGCAGTAATAGGGGTCGCCCTTCAGCAGGTATTCCTTCGGCATGCCGTGGAAGGAGCAGAGGATGACCTCGGGTTCGAAATCGAGCTTGGCGAGCGAGGCGCGCATCGAGCGGGCCAGCGCGCCGATATAGACAGGGTCGTCGTGATAGGGCGGCGAGACGCGTACCGAGGGCTGCCAGCGCATCTGCATCAGCGCGCGGAAGGCCTGGTCGCAGGCCGTGGCCGAGGTCGGCGCGGCATATTGCGGATAAAGCGGCACCAGCAGGATGCGTTCGCAGCCCTGGTCGAGCAGGGCCTTCAACCGGCTCTTCACATCGGGAAAGCCGTAGCGCATCGCCCAGTCGAAGACGACGCGGTCGCCTGCGAGCGGCTTCAGGCGCTCGGCGAGCTGCTCGGCCTGCGAGCGGGTGATGGTCTTGAGTGGGCCCTCGTTGCGCTCGTTGTTCCAGATCGATGCGTAATCCTTGCCTTTGCGACCGGGGCGCGTCGACAGGATGATCAGGTTGAGGATCGGCCACCATTTCCAGCGCGGCTCCTCGATGACGCGCCGGTCGGACAGGAACTCCTTGAGGTAGGCGCGCATCGGCCAGTAGCCGGTGCCCTCGGGCGTGCCGAGATTCATCAGCAGCACGCCGATGCGTCCGTATTGCACCCTGGGATGGTCGGGCGGCAGGGAAGCGGCCTCGCGGCCGGGCGCCGCGGCGATGTCAGCAGTCATGAGCGGATGCTCTCCTTGCCACCGTGATTTAGACGAGTTCGCGCTTTCGTCCAGCCTTGAAGCCTGTTGAAAGCATGGGTGCGACATTGCCGCCGCCGTCCGGCGGCGCGATGCATCCTCTGGTCAGTGCGGCTTAACTCTTGCTAGTCTGGAGCCGTTCTCAAGACCTGAGGGGCGCCTGCCATGACGAAACTCACCCGCCGCAAGGCTCTAGGCGTCCTGGCGGCGCCTGCCACGCTCGCCGCGACCGCCCCGGTGGCGATGGCGCAGCAGCCGGCGCCGAGCTTCACGCTGCTGCTCGTCAACGACATCTACAAGATGAGCGACGACAAGGGGCGCGGCGGCTTCGCGCGCGCGTCCGGCATCGCCAAGGCCGAGCGGGCCAAGGGTGTGCCGGTGCTCTTCTGCCATGCCGGCGACTGCTACTCGCCCTCGCTGATGTCGGGCTTCGACCAGGGCGCGCATATCGTCGCCATGCAGAACAAGATGGGCATCGACGTCTTCGTGCCGGGCAACCACGAATTCGATTTCGGCAAGGAGAACTATCTCAAGCTCGTGGCCGCGCAGACCTACCCGACCTTCGCTGCCAATCTGCGCGACGCGTCGGGCAATCCGCTGCCCGGCCACAAGGACAGCCAGATCTTCGAGCTCGGCGGCATCAAGGTCGGCGTCATCGGCACAGCCTTCGACTCGACGCCGCAGGTTTCCTTTCCGGGCGACCTGAAATTCTCCTCGACGATGGAGGCGCTGCGCCGCGAGGCGAAGGCGCTGAAGGGGCAGGGCGCCGACATTCTCGTCGCCGTCGTCCATGCCGACCGGGCGATGGATTATGAGATCGTCCGCTCGCGCGTCGTCGACATCGTGCTGACCGGCCACGATCATGACCTCGCCATCGCCTATGACGGCAAGGTGGTGATGGTCGAGTCGAACGAGGAGGGCAATTACGTCACCGCCATCGACATCGCCGTCAGCGTCAAGGGCGAGGGCGCGGCCCGGCAGGTCTCCTGGACGCCGACCTTCCGCGTCAACGATTCCCGCTCCGCCACGCCGGACCCGGATGTCGCCGCGATCGTGAAGGGCTATGAGGCGGAGCTCTCGAAGGAGCTCGACGTCGACATCGCCACGCTGGCCGCGCCGCTCGATTCCCGCACCGGCGTCATCCGCACGCAGGAGACCGCGATCGGCAACCTGATCGCCGATGCGATCCGGGCCGCGACCGGCGCCCAGCTCGCCATCACCAATGCCGGCGGCATCCGCGCCAACAAGCAATATGCCGCCGGGCAGAAGCTGACGCGCCGCGACGTGCTGAGCGAACTGCCCTTCGGAAACGCCACGGTGATGGTCGAGATCACCGGCAAGGACGTGAGGGACGCGATCGAAAACGGCTTGCGCGATGCGCCGCAGGGCGCCGGCCGCTTCCCCGTGGTCTCCGGCCTCACCTTCGAAGCCGATCTCAAGCAGCCGCAAGGCTCGCGCGTCATCGCGGTCACGGTCGACGGCAAGCCGATCGACCCGGCCGGCAAATATACCGTCGCTTCCAACAACTTCATGCTGGAAGGCGGCGACGGCTATACGGCGCTGGGCCGCGGCAGGACGCTGATCGGCCTCACCGACGGCAAGCTGATGGCGAACGAAGTGATGGTCTATGTGCGCCGGCTCGGCACGGTCGACGCCAAGGTCGAGGGCAGGGCCGTCCTGAAGTGAGCTGCACCGACGCGCTCGCTGCCT
The DNA here is from genome assembly GCF_052114025.1 of Allobosea sp. RAF48. Taxonomy (NCBI): domain Bacteria; kingdom Pseudomonadati; phylum Pseudomonadota; class Alphaproteobacteria; order Hyphomicrobiales; family Alloboseaceae; genus Allobosea; species Allobosea sp. RAF48. Next base: position 426,456 of record NZ_JBFRDZ010000002.1, on the reverse strand, counting down.
TTCTGGCGAGCGGGAATTCCAGGGGCTGGCGCGACCTGCCGGTCTTCGCTGCCGGGGGAGACGCCGCGCGCGCCTGCGCCGTCGTCGATGCCGAGCGGGAGGCCGGGCATGTCGTGGCACCGGCGCCGGAGCGGGTCTTCGCCGCGCTGGCGCTGACGCCGCTGGACGCGGTCCGCGCCGTGATCCTCGGGCAGGATCCCTATCCGACGCCCGGGCATGCCAATGGGCTCGCCTTCTCCTATGTCGGCCCGCCGCCGCTGCCACGCTCGCTCGTCAACATCTACAAGGAGCGGGCCGAGGATCTCGGGAGGGCGGCGCCGTCCGACGGCGACCTGACGCGCTGGGCGCAGCAGGGCGTGTTGCTGCTCAACACCGCGCTGACGGTGCGGGAGGGGGCGAGCAAGGCGGGTTCGCACCTTTCGCTCGGCTGGGGGAAGGTTACGGACGCCGTCATCGCGGCCGTCTCGCGGGAGCGACCCCATGCCGTCTTTCTGCTCTGGGGTGCGCCCGCGCAGGCGAAGCGGCCGCTGATCGACGAGGACCGGCATCTCGTCATCGCCAGCGCTCATCCTTCTCCGCTTTCGGCAAGGCGCGGCTTCTTCGGGTCGAAGCCGTTCAGCCGGGCGAATGCCTGGCTGGAAGGGCAGGGGGAGAAGGCGATCGCCTGGTGATGTCGACGACCGTCATGCTCGGGCTTGACCGGAGCATCTCGCGTTAGAAGAGGCGCCTTGTTCGGCAAGAGATTCTCGGGTCGAAGCCCTGCTTCGCCCGAGAATGACGGCGGATGTCACCCCACCGGCCGCTCGTCGGCGATGACCTTGCCGTCATTGGGCAGGGCGCCGAGCGGCAGGATCTCGACCGCGCCCTTGAGCTTCGTCACCTGCTGCAGGGTCGAGGACACCGCGTCGACGAAGCCGGCTGGTTCGGCGTAGATCTCGGCCTTGAGGGTCATGGTGTCGGTCTCGTTGGCGCGGCCGACCACAAGCCTGAGCTTGGCGATCTCGGCATGGCGCCTGGCGATCTCGGCGACCTGCTCGGGACGCACGAACATGCCCTTGATCTTGGCGGTCTGGTCGGCGCGGCCCATCCAGCCCCTGATGCGGGTGTTGCTGCGTCCGCAGGCGCTCCTGCCCGGCAGGACGGCGGTGAGATCGCCGACGGCGAGTCTGATTTGAGGGTGATGCGGGTCGAGATTGGTGATGACGACCTCGCCGACCTCGCCCTCGGGAACGGGGTCGCCGGTACCGGGGCGGACGATCTCGACGATCAGGTTCTCGTTCAGCACCATGCCCTCGCGTGCCGGCGTTTCGTAGGCGATGACGCCGACATCGGCGGTCGCATAGAGCTGGTAGGCGTCTATCCCGCGCTCCCCGACCCAGGCCTGCAGCGAGGGTGGGAAGGCTGCACCGGAGACAACCGCGCGCTTGATCGAGGAGATATCGACGCCGCGAGCGTCGGCGGCTTCGATCAGGATCTTGAGGAAGTCCGGCGTGCCGGCATAGGCGCTCGGCCGATAGGCGGAGATCACCTCCATCTGCTGCTCGGTATTGCCGGGCCCGGCCGGGATCACGGCGCAGCCGATGGCGCGGGCTGCGGAGTCCATGATGAAGCCACCCGGCGTCAGGTGATAGCTAAGCGTGTTCAGCACGATGTCGCCCGGCCGGAAGCCGGCGGCATGGAGGCCGCGCGCCGCGTTCCAGGCATCGGCGGCGGTGCCCTCGGGCTCGAAGATCGGGCCTGGCGAGGTGAAGAGCCGGCCGAAGGAGCCGGCGTGAGCCGGGACGAAGCCGCCGAAGGGCAGCGCCTGCTGCTGGAGCGCGGGCAAGTCGGCCTTGCGCAAAACCGGCAGGCGCGCCAGTGCCTCGCGGCTCGTCACGGATGCGGGATCGATGTCGCGCAACCGTTCGGCATAGGCCGGTGCCTGCATCGCGGCGGCGATCAGCTTCGGCAGCCGCGCGAAGAGATCGGCCTCGCGCTCCTCGGGCGAGCGGGTTTCGAGCGCGTCGTAATGCTCGGTCATGGTGCGGTCTCGTTCATCGGGTCTTTGGCAGGTAGCAGCCCTCATCCTGAGGAGCGCTCGGAGAGTGCGTCTCGAAGGATGTTCCAGATATCTCCGGAACCTCCCGGAGCATCCTTCGAGACGCCGCTGCGCGGCTCCTCAGGATGAGGGCTTCGCAAGATGGCAGATGTTCACGACAGCCAGCGCTTGCGGCGCTTGTAGCTCTTCACCTCGCGGAAGGACTTCTTGTTGCCCTCGGCGACGCCAAGGTAGAATTCCTTCACGTCCTCGTTCTCGCGCAGCATCTGGGCTTCGCCATCCATGACGACGCGGCCGGTCTCCATGATGTAGCCATAGGTGGCGTAGCGCAGCGCCATGTTGGTGTTCTGTTCGGCGACGAGGAAGGAGACGCCTTCCTCGGCATTGAGCCGGCGAACGATCTCGAAGATCTCTTCGACGATCTGCGGCGCGAGGCCCATCGAGGGCTCGTCGAGCAGGATCATCTTCGGCTTCGACATCATCGCGCGGCCGATGGCGCACATCTGCTGCTCGCCGCCGGAGGTGTAGCCGGCCTGCGAATTGCGGCGCTGCCTGAGGCGGGGGAACAGCGTGTAGATCTTCTCGAGGTCGCGCTTGATCGCGGCGTTGCCGTCGCGGCGGGTGAAGGCGCCGGTCAGCAGGTTTTCCTCGATGGAGAGATGGCCGAAGCAGTGCCGCCCCTCCATGACCTGGATGCAGCCGCGCCGGACCAGCTCGTTCGGGGACATCTTGTCGACGCGCTCGCCGTCGAAAATGATCGAGCCCTTGGTGACCTCGCCGCGCTCGGCCTTGAGCAGGTTGGAGATCGCCTTCAGCGTCGTGGTCTTGCCGGCGCCGTTGGCACCGAGGATCGCGACGATGCCGGCGCGCGGCACGGTCAGCGAGACCCCCTTCAGCACCAGCACGACATGGTCGTAGATGACCTCGATATTGTTGAGCGACAGGATGGTGTCGCTCGCGGTCGCTGCGGTTGGCTTTTCAAGAGTGGCGGTGGACATCGGACCTCCAAATCCTTCTCCTCTCGGGGGAGAAGGTGCCTGCGGAGCAGACGGATGAGGGCTGTAGCTCCTCATCCGTCCTTTCCCTCATCCGACCCGGCTATGCCGGGCCACCTTCCCCCCGGGGGAGAAGGCTCGGCGTTGCGTTACGACGACTTCTCGCAGGTCTCGGAGCGCTTCGGCCAGTTGCCGGCCTTCTCGACATAGTCCTTGGCGTTGGTCTCGATCAGCGGACGGACCTCGTCCTTCATCGGCTCGACCCAGTCGGCCTTCTTGGTCCACTTCGTGCCGTCCCACTCCGAGACGAACATCTTGCTGTGGCCGGAATGGTCGGTGCAGGAGATCGTCGTCGGCGTGACGAAGCCGCCGAGCCCGATCTCCTTCAGGCGCGCCTCGGTCAGGTTGAGCGATTCCAGGCCGCGACGCATGTCCTGCGCATCGATCACCTTCTTGCCGGTGAGCTTCTGCGCGTTGCGGATGCCCTCGACGACCAGCATCGCGTTGTAGACGCCGCGGTTGTAGAGGGCCTCGCCGACCTTCTCCTTCGGTGTCGTGCTCTTGCCCTTGTCGACCACGAACTTCAGGATGTCCTGCATCGCGGGCGCCTCGGTGCCGCTCAGCGTCCAGCTCAGCGACCGGTAGCCCTTGGCCTGCTCGCCGCCCGCACGCGCGTCGTCATCGCCGCCAGCCCACCACACGCCGACGAACTTGTTCATCGGGAAGTTGTTCTTGGCGGCTTCCTTGACCGCAGTCGGGTTCATCGCGCCCCAGCCCTGGTTGTAGAGGAAGTCCGGCCGGTCACGCCGGATCGAGAGCCAGAGCGAGCCCTGATTCTGCATGTCGGCCGCCGCCACCGGGTACAGCTTCAGCTCGAAGCCGTATTTCTTGGCGAGGTTCTCGAGCACCGGGATCGGCTCCTTGCCGAAGGGCGCGTCGAGATGGATCAGGCCGAGCTTCTTGCCCTTGAGCTTGTCGAGGCCGCCGAGCTCGGCCGCCATGTGCTTCACCATGACGGAGGCGCCGTCCCAATAGGTGAAGGGCGGGATGAAGACCCAGGGGAAGTTCGTGCCATCAGCCGAGGCGGAGAGGCCATAGGCCATCGACAGGATCGGGATCTTGTCGACATGGGCGCGCGGGATCGCGGCGAGCGTCGCGCCGGTCGACCAGGGCGAATAGACGATGGTGTTCTTCGCCTTGGCCTGCTCGTAGCACTCGATCGACTTCTTGGTGTCGTAGCCGGTCTCGCACTCCTCGTAGATGACCTTGACGCCGTTCACGCCGCCGTCGCGCTCGTTGATCATCGTGACGTAGTCGCGCATGCCGTCGCCGATCGGGATGCCCGAGCCGGAGAACGGGCCGGTGCGATAGGCGTTGTTGGCGAAGTAGACGCTGTCCTGCGCCGCGGCCGGAGCGATCGCGCCGGCTGCGGTGAGTAGGGCGCCCAGAGCCGCCCCTTTCATCAGAATGCTGGTCTTCATGGACTTCCTCCGTTTGTTTCCTCCCGACCAGACAGCTGCCGGATCGGTCTTTCAGCGCCGGCGCTTCAGCGTCGCCGGTCGTTTCTTGGGTCCATCCCTTAGCCTCAGTAGGGGAAGGGCCACGTCCGCAATTTCTGCTTGCCGATCTGCCAGAGCCGGGCGAGGCCGTGCGGCTCGACGATCAGGAAGAGGATGATCAGCGCGCCGACGAGCATGAAAGTGACGTGCTCGGCCGCTGCGCCGCCGATCGGGACTCCGAGCGCTGGCAGGCCGAACTTCAGCGCGGTCGGCAGGATGGAAAGGAAGGCCGCACCGAAGAAGGAGCCGATCAGCGAGCCGAGCCCCCCGATGATGACCATGAACAGGATGTTGAAGGAGAGCCGGATCGAGAACACGTCCGCCGCCTCGCCGCCGCCGTACCAGAGGAAGATCATCATCGCGCCTGCGACGCCGGCGAAATAGGACGAGACCGCGAAGGCCATCAGCTTGGCGTTGAGCAGCTTGATGCCCATGAGTTCGGCGGCGATGTCCATGTCGCGCACCGCCATCCAGGAGCGGCCGAGCTTGCCGTGGACCAGGTTCGAGGCGAACCAGGTCAGCACCACGACAAGGCCGAGGCAGACGAAATAGCGTGTCTCGGGCGTCGCGGACGCTCCCGTCAGCGGGACGTCGAACAGCGTGCGCTGAGGCACCTCGATCGCGCCCGAGGCGTTGTAGTTGAACAGCCAGGGCACGCGCACGAAGGCCCATTGCAGGAAGAACTGCGCGGCGAGCGTGGCGACGGCGAGGTAGAAGCCCTTGATGCGCAGCGAGGGCAGGCCGAAGAGCACGCCGATGCCGGCCGAGAACAGCCCCGACACCAGGATCAGGACGATGATGTTCACGTTCGGGAAGAAGGTCGTCAGCTTGTAGCAGGCATAGGCGCCGACGCCCATGAAGGCGGCGGTGCCAAGCGAGATCAGCCCGGTATAGCCGGTGAGGATGTTGAGCCCGATCGCCGCCAGCGAGAAGACGAGGAAGGGGATCATCACCGAGGCGATGAAGAAGTCGCTGCCGAAGAAGGGGATGGCGACGAAGGCGATCGCCAGGATGACGGCAATGCCGATCCGGTCTTCCCTGAGCGGGAAGACGGCCATGTCGGCGGAGTAGGTCGATTTGAACTGGCCGGCCTCGCGGTAGAGCATGTCGTCCGGCTCCTCAGATACGTTCGATGATCTTGTCGCCGAACAGTCCCTGCGGCCTGAACAGCAGGAAGCCCAGCGCGATGAAATAGGCGAGCCAGCTTTCGATGCCGCCGCCGACCAGCGGGCCCCAGTAGAACTCGCCGAGCTTCTCGCCGATGCCGATGATGAGGCCGCCAACGATGGCGCCGGGAATCGAGGTGAAGCCGCCGAGGATCAGCACCGGCAGCGCCTTCAGCGCCACGATCTCGAGCGCGAAGGAGACGTCCGAGCGCGCGCCCCACATGATGCCGGTGATCAGCGCGACGATGCCGGCGGTGAACCAGACGATGACCCAGATCTGGTTGAGCGAAATGCCGACCGAGAGCGCGGCCTTGTGGCTGTCGGCGACGGCACGCAGCGCGCGGCCGATGCGGGTGTACTGGAAGAAGGCGGCGAGCAGCGCGATCATCAGCGAGGCGATCACGGCCGCGGCGATGTCGATCTTCTGCAGCGAGACCAGCCCGCCGAGGATCTGCAGATCGAGCGCGCCCTTCGGCAGATAGAGCTGGTCGGCGATCATCTGCTTGGGATTGCCGCCGAACAGCGCTTCGCCGAAGCCGATCAGGAAATAGGTGATGCCGAAGGTCGCCATGAACAGGATGATGTCCGGCTGGTTGACCAGCGGCCGCAGCACCACGCGCTCGATGGTGACGGCGAGCGCGAACATGACGCCGAGGGTGATGATGACGGCGAGGAAGGCCGGCACGCCCTTCTCGTAGAGGCCGACCAGCGTCAGCGCCGCGAACACCACCATGATGCCCTGGGCGAAGTTGAACACGCCCGAGGCCTTGAAGATCAGCACGAAGCCGAGCGCGATCAGGGCGTAGAGCACGCCGGAGACGAGCCCTTCCCAGACCGTCTGTGCCAGGAGGTCCGGCGCCTGCGCCATCTGCTGGAAGGGGTCGACGAAGATGGCGTTGAGGGTGCCGGAGCCGTCGAGCCGGGCGCCGACGATCGCGGCGATCACGACGGCGGCGAGGATCAGGCCGGCCTTGATCCAGGGATTGGCCAGCGGGTTCGAGGCCGGGCGGGTGGCGATGTCGCTCATATGTCCGCGCTCCTCAATGCGCCACGCCGAGATAGGCGTCGATCACCTTCTGGTTCGCCTTGACCTCGTCGGGCGTGCCGTCGGCGATCTTGCGGCCGTATTCGAGCACGACGACGCGGTCGGAGAGGTCCATCACGACCCCCATGTCATGCTCGATCAAAGCGATCGTCGTGCCGAACTGGTTGTTCACGTCGAGGATGAAGCGGCACATGTCCTCCTTCTCCTCGAGGTTCATGCCGGCCATCGGCTCGTCGAGCAGGAGCAGCTCAGGCTCCATGGCGAGCGCACGGCCGAGCTCGACGCGCTTCTGCAGGCCGTAGGGCAGCTTGCCGACCGGCAGCTTGCGGATGTGCTCGATCTGCAGGAAGTCGATGATGTCCTCGACGACGCGGCGGTGCGCGATCTCCTCCTGCATCGCCGGGCCGTGGCGCAGCGCCTGCCAGAACAAACCCCTCTTCATCTTGAGCGTGCGGCCGGTCATGATGTTGTCGAGCGTCGACATGCCCTTGAACAGCGCGACGTTCTGGAAGGTGCGGGCGATGCCGCCGGCGGCGGCGCGATGCGGGCGCATCTTGGCGCGGCGCTCGCCCTTGAAGACGATCTGGCCTTCCTGCGGCTGGTAGAACCCGTTGATGCAGTTGAGCATCGAGGTCTTGCCGGCGCCGTTGGGGCCGATGATGGCGCGGATTTCGCCCTTGCGGATGTCGAAGGAGACATCGGTGATCGCCTTCACGCCGCCGAAGCGCAGCGAGATGTTCTCGACCGAGAGCAGGACTTCGCCCTTGCCGCGGATGGGGGTGCCCGTCACGTTCATCGGCTCCGCGTTCATGCCGCTTTCGCCGCTGCCGGCGCCTCCTGCCCGGTGACGGGATAGGTCTTGGCGTCGCGCACCTTGACCCGGGCCGAGATCGCACCCTTGCGGCCGTCCTCGAAGGTGACTTCGGTCGAGATGTCGGCGGCCTCCGAGCCGTCGTAGAGAGCCGCGACCAGCGGGGCGTAGCGCTCGGCGATGAAGCCGCGCCGCACCTTCTGGGTGCGGGTGAGCTCGCCGTCGTCGGCGTCGAGTTCCTTGTGCAGGATGAGGAAGCGCTTGATCTGGGCCCCGCCCATCATCGGCTCGGTGGCGAGCGAGCGGTTCACCTCGTCGACGTGCTTGGCGATCATGTCGTAGACGAGGTCGTGGCCGGCAAGCTCCTGATAGGAGGCGTAGACCACGTTGTTGCGCTCGGCCCAGTTGCCGACGGCGGTGAGATCGATGTTCAGCGCGACGGTGGCGTAGTCGCGGCCCTGGCCGAAGGCGACGGCTTCCTTGATGTTCGGATAGAACTTCAGCTTGTTCTCGATGTATTTGGGCGGGAAGAGGTCGCCGCTCGCGAGCTTGCCGACGTCCTTGGCGCGGTCGATGATCTTGAGGTGGCCGCCCTCATCGAAGAAGCCGGCGTCGCCCGATCGGACATAGCCGTCGGCGGTCATCGTCTCGGCGGTCTTGTCCGGGTCCTTGTAATAGCCGCCGAAGATCGAGGGCGAGCGGTAAAGCACCTCGCCATTGTCGTCGATGCGGATCTCGACCAGCGGCGCCGGCTTGCCGACCGTGTCGGCCTTGATCTCGCCGTTGGGCTGCATGGTGATGTAAACGCCGGCCTCGGTCTGGCCGTAGAGCTGCTTCAGGTTGACGCCGATCGAGCGGTAGAAGCGGAAGAGCTCGGGGCCGATCGCTTCGCCGGCGGTGTAGCCGACCTTGATGTTGGTCAGGCCGAAGCGGTTGCGCAGCGGGCCGTAGACCAGGAGGTCGCCGAGCTTGTAGAGCAGCCGGCCCTTGAGCGGCACGCTCTCGCCGTTCAGGATCTGCTCGCCGTACTGCTTGGCCACGCCGAGGAAGTAGTGGAACATCCTGCGCTTCAGGGCGCCGGCGTCCTCCATGCGCACCATGGTGATGGTCAGCATGTTCTCGAAGACGCGCGGCGGGGCGAAGGCGTAGGTCGTGCCGACTTCGCGGCGGTCGTCGACGACGGTGTCCGGGCTTTCCGGGCAGTTGACGCAGAAGCCCGCCAGCATCGCCTGCGCATAGGAGAAGACGTGGTCGCCGACCCAGGCGATCGGCAGATAGGCGATGACCTCGTCGCTCTCGTTGAGCCCGTCGAAACCGCAGCCGATCTCGGCGGCGACGATGACGTTGTAATGGCTGAGCATCACGCCCTTGGGCCGCCCCGTCGTGCCGGAGGTGTAGAGGATGATGCCGAGGTCCGAGCCCTTGCCCTGCTCCATCTCGCGGGCGAGCGCTGCCTCGGCCTGCGGGTCCTTGAGCGCCTTGGCGCCGGCCGCGATCACCGTTTCGATGGCGTGGAGCTTGCTGTGATCGTAGTCGCGCAGGCCGCGCGGCTCGTCGTAGAGCATCTGGCGCAGATGCGGCAGGCGGTCGGCGATCGAGAGCAGCTTGTCGACCTGCTCCTGGTCCTGCACCACGGCGAAGGCGGCCTCGGCATGGTCGAGGACATAGGCCATCTCCTCGGCGACGCCGTCGGCATAGACCGGCACAGGGATCGCGCCGATCCATTGCGCAGCGCACATCGACCAATAGAGCTTCGGCCGGTTGTAGCCGATGATCGCGACCTTCTCGCCGCGCTTCAGCCCGAGATCCTGCATGCCCTTGGCGAAGTTGCGAACATGGCTTGCCACCTCGGCCCAGTCCCAGGACTGCCAGATGCCGAGATCCTTGTGGCGGAAGGCGACGCGGGACGCGCGCTCCCCGGCGTTGCGCAACAGCAATTTCGGAAAGGTGTCCGCCTGGCCGGCGGTGCCGCTTGCCACGATTGCGTTCTCCCTGACGAGCCGCCATGCGTCGTGGCAGCTTCCTGTAAGCCGGTTCCCGGCCTCGTTCTCATGCAAGACTTGCAGGCGGGTATCATCTTCGCAAGGACCCGCTTGACAGACAATTCTCCTTTTGTTGACTATTGTCCCGCCGAAGTGTGCTTCGTGCGCAAATTTGCAGCGCCCTTCCTGGCTTTGGCACTGATTTCCCTCGCGAATCGGGCACGATCAACCGGCGGGCCGGATAGCGCCCTGCCGCTGTGGCGGACCGGCACATGCTTCATCATCTATCATTCGGCGTTTCCGACATCGAACGCGCCAGCGCCTTCTACGACGCCGTGCTGGCGCCGCTGGGATATGTCAGGGTCTGGTCTGACCTGAGGCCAGGCGAGTCGGGGCAGGCGGTCGGCTATGGCGCACCGGGTGGCGGCGACAAATTGGCCCTGAAGCTGCAGCCGGACGGTCAGAGGCCGCCCGGCCCGGGATTTCACCTTGCCTTTGCCGCGCCGGATCGGGCGGCCGTCGATCAATTCCATGCGGCGGCGCTCCAGCATGGCGGGCGCGACAACGGCGCGCCAGGGCTACGCGCCCATTACGGCACCTACTACTACGCGGCCTTCGTGGTCGATCCCGATGGCTTCAATATCGAGGCGGTGTGCAACGCCCCGGCTTAGCCTGACTTGACCGTCGGCACGGTTTCAAGCGCCAAGCCGAATCGAAAAGCCCGCCATCCTCGTGATGGCGGGCTCTCGGGACGCGGCGGATGATCGGTCAGTAGCGCTCGTAGTGATGGCGCCGGTAGCCATGGGCCGGCGCGTGCGGCGGCGGCCCGCCATGGCGGCGACCGTAACCGTAGCCGCGATCATAGCCGCGGCCTTGGCGGTAGTAGTCGCGCCGGTGCTGCCGCTCCATGTTCCGCTGGATTTCCCATTCGCGATGTTCGCGGGTGTGACGTGTATACTCGGCCGGCAGCCTGTCCAGCGCCGCGGCGTGCGGAACGGTTTGCGGCGCGGCGCCGGCCGGCGTGGCGGCGATCGCAGCCAGAGCTAGGCCGGCGGCCATCAGAATTCTACGCATGGTCGTCTCCTTCAGTCGATGGCCGCATTGGATCAAGACCGGACCCAATGAAGCCTGAACGGGCAGGTTGGCTGCCGTTCAGAAAGGCCCGCGCCTCGCGGCTTGGCCGCGGCGCGGCGTCCCCGGGCTTGCACGGCGATCGACGCTCACTTTTACCGGCTGGAGGACGTGGAAGGGGTCGGCCCAATCGCCCCAGACGCGATGGGCGATGTCCGATTGAGCGGCAGCGTATTCGGCCGCCTGGTCGTTGACCCGCTTCATGAACAGATCGAAGAAGCCAAACATCTCGAAAGTTCCTTTCTCCGCACGGGACTGTTCGGGAAAGGCAACGCGCGAGATGCGATTTGGTGCCCTTCCGGGAATCCTCAACCTTCGTAGCGGGCAAGCTTGCCGAGGTCGCGGATGGTAATGCTGCCGTGCCCAACTTCGATCAGGCCGAGATCGGCAAGCTTCGCCAGGCCCTGATTGGCCATCTGGCGCGAAATGCCTGCGAGCATGCCGAGTTCCTCCTGCGAGATCGCCAGCGTGCGGCCGAGATCGGGGTAGAGGATCGGGTTGAACAGCCAGGCGAGATTGCGGGCGAGGCGGCCGGTTGAATCGAGCGTGCGCTCTGTCTCTGCCAGCGAGATGAACTGCGCGAGCCGCTCATTGAACTGGTGGACGAGGAAGCGGTTGAACGCCGCCGAATGCTCGAACAGCCAGAGGAAGGTCGAGCGGCGCATCAAGGCGATCCGCGACTCGCGCAGGGCAACCAACTCGTAACGGCGCGGTTCGGCCTTGATCACCGTGCCCTCGCCGAACCAGGCGCCGGCGCGCAGGCCCGCGAGCGTCGCCGTTTTGCCGGATTTCGAGGTGGTCGCCATCTTGACTAGCCCCTCGGCGACCCCGGTCCAGGATTCCAGCCGGTCGCCGACATGGCAGATCGAGGCACCCTTGCCGTAGCTCTTGAAGGAGATGCCGCGCCGGGCCTCCTCGAACTCGTCCTCCGACAGGTCATGGGACCAGGAGGCGATGGCGCGCAGTTCCTCGGGGGTGATCAAGATGGCGGTTATCCGGGTTGATGAGGCAGGTTTCGGCGGCGTGGCGTCATTCTCGGGCGAAGCGGAACGTAGGCCCGAGAATCGCCTTCAGGAAGAGGCTCTGGAGGCTCCTTGTCATGAGATGCTCGGGTCAAGCCCGAGCATGACGGCACAGCGCGTTGCCGGCTATTCCGCAGCCTGCGACATTACCGCAGCAGGGCCGCCCTCGCGCAATTGCCCCAGCAGCACCGCTTCCTCGGCCTTCGCTGCCTTCAGATGCCGTTCTTTGACATGGCCGAAGCCGCGGATCATTTCGGGGATCGCGGCGAGCGCCACGCAAAGCGTGTGGTTCTCCGGCGTGAGCGTCGTCAGCAGCTCGTTCAATAGGGCCTCGTAATCGGCGATCAGGCGGCGCTCGGTGCGTCGTTCCTCGGTGTAGCCGAAGGGGTCGAAGGCGGTGCCGCGCAGGCCTTTGAACTTCGCCAGCACCGAGAAAGCGCCCATCATCCAGGGACCGAAGCTGATCTTGCGCGGCAGGCCCGTGTTCGGATCGCGCTGGGCCAGCAGCGGGGGGGCGAGGTGGAACTCGTAGCGCAGCTTCTTGCCGTCGCTGCCTCCCTCGAAGGTCGCGGCGACCTGCTTGCGGAAGGCGCCGTCGCTGTAGAGGCGGGCGACCTCGTACTCGTCCTTATAGGCCATCAGCTTGAAGAGATTGCGGGCGACGGACTCGCTCAGCGTGGTCTGGCCCGGCATGACTGCGGCTTCCCGCGTCTGCACGCGGGCGACGAGGTGGCGGTAGCGCGCCGCATAGGCGGCGTTCTGATAGGCGGTGAGGAAGGCGACGCGGCGCTCGATGATCTCGTCGAGCGTCTGCGAAAGCTGGCGGGCTGGCGTCGCCGCCTTGGTCTGCGAGAGAAGTTCGGCCAGCCCCTGGGGATCATGCGCGGCGCGGCGGCCGAGCTCGAAGGCTTGCCTGTTCATCGCCACGGCCTCGCCATTGAGCTCGATCGCCCTGAGCAGGGCATCGCGGGAAAGCGGAACACAGCCGAGCTGCCAGGCATGGCCGAGCATGAACATGTTGGCGGCGATGGCATTGCCGAGGAAGGCCACCGCAGCGGCGGTCGCGTCGAGGAAATGCGTCCGGTCGCGGCCGGCCGCCGACAGGATCGCGCGCTTCAGCCGCTCCGTCGGCAGGGAGAAATCGGCGTTGCGGGTGAAGTCGCCCGGCAGGCTCTCGGCGGTGTTGACGATGACGGTGCCGCGTTCGGGGCGGATCGCGCCGAGCACCTTCTTCGAGCCGGTGACGGTGAGATCGCAGCCCAGCACGAGATCGGCTTGTCCCGCCGTGACGCGGATGGCGTGGATGTCGTCGGGATGCGGCGCGAGCTTGACGTGGCTGAAGACGGCGCCGCCCTTCTGGGCCAGGCCGGCCATGTCGATCATGCCGCAGCCCTTGCCTTCGAGATGCGCGGCCATGCCGAGGATGGCACCGATGGTGACGACGCCGGTGCCGCCGACGCCGGTGACGATCACGGCATAGCTGCGGTCGAGCGCCGGCACGGTCGGTTCGGGGACCTTGCCCTCGCCGAGCGCCGCGGCGTCGAGCCTGAGCGGATCGGCCTTCTTAGGCTTGGCGCCGTGGACGGTGACGAAGGACGGGCAGAAGCCCTTGATGCAGGAGAAGTCCTTGTTGCAGTTCGACTGATCGATCTGGCGCTTGCGGCCGAACTCGGTCTCGAGCGGCTGTACCGAGACGCAGTTCGACTGCACGCCGCAATCACCGCAGCCCTCGCAGACCAGCTCGTTGACGATTACGCGCTTGTCCGGATCGGGATAGGCGCCGCGCTTGCGCCGCCGGCGCTTCTCGGTGGCGCAGGTCTGGTCGTAGAGCAACAGCGAGACGCCGGAGATCGTGGCGAGTTCGCGCTGGACGGCGTCGAGCTCGTCGCGGTGGTGCAGGGTCGTGCCGGCCGGCCATTGCGTGCCGGGCGGATATTTGCCGGGGTCGTCGCTGACGACGGCGATGCGCCTCACGCCTTCGGCCGCGACCTGCCGCGCCATCTGGTCGGGGGAGAGATGGCCTTCCGCCTGCTGGCCGCCGGTCATGGCGACGGCGTCGTTGTAGAGCAGCTTGTAGGTGACGTTGACGCCAGAGGCGACGGCCCAGCGGATCGCGAGCGAGCCGGAATGGGTATAGGTACCGTCGCCGAGATTCTGGAAGACGTGGCCGCGCGTCGAGAACGGCGCTTCGCCGACCCAGTTGGCGCCCTCGCCGCCCATCTGGGTGAAACCTGCCGTGTCGCGGTCCATCCACTGCACCATGTAGTGGCAGCCGATGCCGGCATAGGCGCGCGACCCCTCGGGCACGATTGTCGAGGAGTTATGCGGGCAGCCCGAGCAGAAATAAGGGGTGCGCTTCGCGATCTCCTGCGCTTCGGCAAGCCGCCCCTGCGCTTTCGCGATCTCGTCCAGCCTCGCGCGCAGGGCGGGATCGTCGCGATACTGGAGCAGGCGGCCGCCCAGGGCGATCGCGATGTCGTTGGGGTCGAGTGCGCCATGGACCGGGAAGAGCCACTCTCCCTTTTCGTCCTTCTTGCCGATCACCATGGGCTGGTGCGGGGCGCCATAGAGCTCCTCGCGGACCTGCACCTCGATCAGCGAGCGCTTTTCCTCGACCACCATGATCAGGTCGAGACCCTCGGCAAACTGCTTCAGCTCGGCCGGATCGATCGGCCAGGGGCAGGCGAGCTTGAACAGGCGGATGCCGAGATCATTGGCGCGGACCTCGTCGATGCCGAGATCCTCCAGCGCCTGCTGCACGTCGAGATACGATTTGCCGACGGTGGCGATGCCGATGCGCGGCTGCCGGCCGCCATGGGTGACGATGCGGTTGAGCTTGTTGGCGCGCAGATAGGCGAGCATCGCATCGCGCTTGTAGAGATGCATCCGGCGCTCCTGCTCGACGAAATCGAGCTCGCGGCGGATGGCGAGGCCGCCGGGCGGCGGAACGTAGTCCGTCGGCGTGATAATCTCGACGCGATCGAGCGAGCCGTCGATCGAGGCCGTCGATTCGATGTTGTCCTTCACGCATTTGATGCCGACCCAGACCGAGGCGAAGCGCGAGAGCGCGATGCCATGCAGGCCGTAGTCGATGATCTCCTGTACGCCGGCCGGGTTCAGGATCGGCATCATCCGGTCGACCAGGACGAATTCGGTCTGATGAGCGTTGGTCGAGGATTCTGCGGTATGGTCGTCGCCCATCAGGCAGATCACGCCGCCCTTGGGATCGGTGCCGGCCATGTTGCCGTGGCGGAAGACGTCGCCGGAGCGGTCCACGCCCGGCCCCTTGCCGTACCAGAGCGCGAAGACACCATCGTGCCTGCCTTCACCGCTTAACCCCGCCTGCTGCGTGCCCCAGACGGCGGTGGCGGCGAGGTCCTCGTTCAGACCGGGCTGGAAGACGATATTGGCGGCGGTCAGCGCCTTGCCGGCGCGCATCAATTGCTGGTCGAGCCCGCCGAGCGGGGAGCCGCGATAGCCCGAGACGAAGCCGGCGGTGTCTAACCCGGCGCGGCGGTCGCGCTCGCGCTGCATCAGCAGCATGCGGGCGACGGCCTGTGTGCCGGTGAGGAACACCTCACGCTTGTCGAGATCGTATTTGTCGTCGAGCGCGACGCTGCGCAGTGCTCCCGCGTCAGTGCCCGATATGCGCGGTGTCTCGGCCATGCTCGGCCTCCCCGGATCGTCGTTCCCGCCGACGGACCGGTTGTCCCGGCCTCATGCTGTGCCGTCTTTGCGGCAAATATGTCAGTGATGCTGACATATCGACCGGAGGCGGTCAATTGATCTGGTATCATTCCAGTTTTCGAGGCGCGGTCCAGAGGGATGATGGTCGTGGAGGCCAGGCGTCATGCGGGAGCGCCGCGATTTGGCCCCGTTTGGCGGGGATGGCTGTTGCGGTGGTCGTAGGCCCGTCATGGTCGTTGACGATCGCTTAACCATGATCCACGCAAAGCCACCGGAGGATCACGGAGGGTTCGCCTTTGACGCGACGCGCATCTTTGACGGCCCTCGCCGGGCTCCTGCTGGCCGCCATCGCGGCCGGGCCGGCGGCTGCGCATCCGCACGTCTTCGTCAATGCCAAGGCAGAGATCGTCTTCGCGCCCGACGGCACGGTGCAGGCGATCCGGCACCGTTGGAGCTTCGACGAGGCCTATTCGGCCTATATCACGCAGGGCCTCGACAAGAACGGGGACGGCAAGCTGACGTCGGACGAACTCGCCGAACTCGCCAAGACCAACGTCGAATCGCTGCCGGATGTCGAGTTCTTCACGGCGGCCAAGCTCAATGGCCGCAAGCAGGAATTCGGCACGCCGGGCGAGCAGGTGATGTCCTTCGACAACAAGGTGCTGACCCTGGTCTTCACGCTGCCGTTGAAGAGCCCAGCGAAAGCGCGCTCGTTCGGCATCGAGATCGGCGATCCCACCTATTTCGTCGCCTTCAGCATCGTCGACGAGCCCGACGCGGTCGTGACCAAGGGCGCGCCGCAGGGCTGCGTGGTGCGGGTGAACCGGCCGCCCAAGCTCGACGATGCCACGCAGAAGCGCCTGGCCGAAGCCGACATCACCGCGATGCCCGATGTCAGCGGGCTCGAAGTGACGACGCGGGCGCTGGTGGCATGTCCGTGACTATGTCACTCAGCCCTCATCCTGAGGAGCCGCGGAGCGGCGTCTCGAAGGATGGTCCAGCGCACTCTGGATCATCCTTCGAGATGCGCTCTCCGAGCGCTCCTCAGGATGAGGGCTCGAAAGTGGCGAGGCCGCTATTTGCGCGCATCGTCGTTGCGGCGCTGGCGCTGCTCCTGGTCGTGGGCGTGGTTGCGCTTCTCGCCATGCTGATCGCGAGTGTTAGCCCACCGCCTCCGCCTCCGCCGCGCAATCCTTTCGGCACGGCGCTGCCACGCGAGGCGCTGCCGTCCACCACCGGCTTCGGCGCGCTGCTGATCGCCTGGCAGTCGAGCTTCTACCGCGAGCTGACGGCGGCGCTGAAGGCGATCGCGACGGCGCCCGGCGCGCTCTGGGGTTTGCTCGGGCTCTCCTTCGGCTATGGCGTCTTCCACGCAGCCGGGCCCGGACACGGCAAGGCGGTGATCTCCGGTTACATCGTCGCCGACAACCGTAGCCTGAAGCGCGGCCTTGGCCTGAGCTTCGCGGCGGCCCTGCTGCAGGCCCTGGTCGCCATCGCGATCGTGACGGTGGCGACGCTGCTGCTGCGGCTCACGGCGATGCAGATGAATGCCGCAACGACCGTGATTGAGCAGGGCAGCTTCCTGCTGGTCGCGCTGGTCGGCCTGCTGATGCTCTGGCGCAAGTCGGGCGCATTTATTGGGCTGGAGGCGGGCGCTGCGCATGATCCGGCGGCCTGCGACCACGTCCATATGCCGGATGCCGATCAGGTCTCGCGGCTCGCCGGCTGGCGGGACATGGCAGGCGTCGTGCTGGCTGCTGGTTCGCGGCCCTGCGCAGGGGCGCTGATCATCCTCGTCTTCGCGGCGTCGCAAGGGCTGTTCTGGGCCGGCGTCGCCGCGACCCTGGCCATGGCGCTCGGTACCGCATTGACCACCGGGGCGCTGGCCGCCTTCGCGGTCTTCTTCAAATTCGCGGCGCTGAAATTCGCCGGCGGCGGCAACCTGCGCTCGGCGCGGCTGATCGCCGGGCTCGAGCTCCTTGCAGCCGCCTTCGTCGCCGTGCTGGGCGCGGCGCTCTTCACCGGCCTCTGGCTCGGCGGGGCGGGGGGCTGAATCTGAAGACGCCTAGAATCGCAGCCCTCATCCTGAGGAGCCGCGTCAGCGGCGTCTCGAAGGATGCTTCAGCAGGCTCTGGAACCATCTGGAGCATCCTTCGAGACGCGCCTGCGGCGCTCCTCAGGATGAGGGCTGAGTTCGCCCAGTGGCGAACTAACGCTGCGGATCGTTCTTCAGCAGGATCGGCTTGCCGTGCGGGGTCGCTTCCGCGGCACGGGCCCAGGAGGCGGCGAGTGCGTCGACGCCGTCATGCGAGGCTAATCCCTTCTCGATCAGCAGGTGCTCCAGCGCCTCGCACCAGCGCTCGTAATAATCCGAGCCGTCGCGGCAACCGCCATTGGCGAGCGCTTCGCGGATTTCGGCGCCGAGCGCCTGCGCCCATTCATCGGCCGTGAAGACGCCCTTGTTCTGCAGCGCGACGACCAGCGCGAAGGCCTGCGCCTGCCAGGGCTCGGCGAAGATCGGCCCATCGGCATCGCGCGGGATCGGCGTGTCGGCGGCGAGCGCTGCCGCCAGGTCGGTCTCAGGCCGGCTCAAGATAGCTCTCCCAGGCCTCGATGCTGACGGCGGAGGTCGGGTCGCCATCGCGGCCCCAGAGCTCGCTGCCGGTGAAGACCACCGTGTAGAGCCACTGCGCCGTCTCGGGCAGGCCTTGCGAGCCGGTATCGGGGAAGACGTGGCAGCCGACGATGCGCTCGACCACGCCTTCCTTGCCGCGGGCATAGCGCGGCAGGCGGGTGTGGTGCTGCGGGTGCATCACGATGGTTCGCACTTTGTCGCCGGCGGCGAAGCGGGCCGGCGCCTTCGCTTCGCGCTCATAGGGGAAGCCGCGGCGCAGCACGCCGGCGACCTCCTCGCCCTTGAGCACGCGCTTCGGTTCGCGGCGCTCAGCCGAAGGCTTGCCGGTCGCGAGTTCGTCCGATGTCAGGAAGCCATGCTTGACCAGCACCTTGTCGAGCGCGGCCAGCCAGATCTCGTAATAGGTCGAGGAGAGGTACTGCGCCGGCGGCAGGCTCTCGCGGGCATGGCGGATCTCGTCGATGGTCCAGGCGCCCATGGCGCCGGCCGCGACATTGATCGCGAGCACGCGCTTCTCCCAGTCGCCGTGGAAGACCGGCTCGTTCGGCTCGGGGACGACCGGCCCGAAAGCCATCTGTCCGCCGAGGTCATGGGCGCTGTTCATGCGGCGTCCTCCACCTTCGGCAAACCGGTCCCGATCATCGAATCGCGGGTCACGATGCTGGCGAGTTTTTCCTCGCTCCAGCCCTCGGTGCCGGCCGGGCGCATCGGGATGACGATGAAGCGGGTCTCGGCCGTCGAATCCCAGACGCGGATGCGCTGGCTCTCCGGTAGCGTCACGCCGAAATCGGCGATGGTGCCGCGCGGGTCGATCACCGCCTTGGCGCGATAAGGCGGGGATTTGTACCAGACCGGCGGCAGCCCCAGCACCGGCCACGGGTAGCAGGAGCAGAGCGTGCAGACGATCAGGTTGTGCTGCTCGGGCGTGTTGAAGCAGGCGACGATATGCTCGCCGCCGCGCCCGCCATAGCCGAGCTCGGCCGCCGCTGCCGTGCCATCCGCCTTCAAGCGTTCGGCGAAGGCCGGATCGGTCCAGGCTTTTGCGACGATGCGGGCGCCGTCGCGCGGGCCGATCTTCGTCTCGTAGGTATCGATGATCGCGTCGAGCGCGGCCGGATCGACATAGCCCTTCTGAACCATCAGCGTTTCCAGCGCCTTCACGCGCGCCTCGATGGCGGTGAAGTGGTTGTCGTGATGATGGTCGTGATCGTGGTGGTGATGTCCGCTCATGGCGGCCTCCTCTCAGGCGATCCGGATGCGGGCGGCGCGCTCGTAGCGCACCGCGAAGGCGACGAGGGAGCGGTCGGAGCCCTTCGGTCCGATAAGCGACAGGCCGAGCGGCGCGCCCTCGCGCTGCGCCACGGGAATGGTGATCTGCGGGAAGCCAGACAGCCCCGCAAGGCAGAGCAGACGCAGGGCCCGGTTGCGGAAATCCTCCAGCTCCGCCTCTTTCGCTGCGATTAACGGGGCGATGTCCGGCATGGTCGGCAGGATCAGCACGCCGTCCCGGCCGAGAAGGCGCGCGAGCCGGGTGCGGAAGGTTTTGCGGGTGGCTTCTCCCCGGGCGTATTCGGCGTCGGTCACCGCCTTGGAGAAGATGAAACGCTCCCTGACGCCCGGCCCGAGCGGCGGGGCGAAGCGCTCGATCATGGCGCCGTCGGACAACCAGGCTTCGCGACCTTGAATCCAGCGGAAGGCCCAGTAGAGCGCGTCGAGATCGCGCACCAGCTTGACGCTTTCCGGCTGGCCGAGTGCCGGGATCGTGCGCTGCACGACATTGCGCAGGATCGACTCGGCCTCGGGGATGGCCTGGGCGAACATGTCGTCGGCGATGATGAGGCGCGGCGTCTCCGGCAGTTCTGTCCGATCCAGATCGAACAGCGTGTTGGACACGCGGGCGAAGACCTCGCCGTCGCGGGCAAACCAGCCGGGCGTATCGAGGCTCTCCGCCAGCGGCCAAACCCGCTTCAGCGAGAGCCGGCCATGGGTCGGGCGGATGCCGAAGAGCCCACCATAGCTTGCGGGAGCCCGCACCGACCCGCCGGTGTCGGAACCAACAGCGATATCGGCGAGGCGCCCCGCCACCGCCGCCATCGAGCCGCAGGACGAGCCGCCGGTGATCCGCTCGGGCGCAGCGGGATTGATCGGCGAGCCGAAATGCGCATTCTGGCCGTTGAGCGAGAAGGCGAGTTCGTCGGTATGGGTCTTGCCGACAAAGCGGGCGCCGGCCTGGAGCAGGTCCTTCACGATCGGGGCCGTCTTCGTCTTGATGCCGGACTGCGCCAGCACCAGCGGCGAGCCCGCCCCGGTCGGATAGCCCTTGACGTCGAAGAGATCCTTCACCGCGAGCGTCAGCCCGGCCAGAGGCCCCGCGGCGGCGTGCTTCACCGGCGCGTCGGGGTAGGGAACAAAGCAGCGGAACGGATCGTCGAAAGTCATCTGGCGTCAGATCCCCCTTGCATCGCCGTCGGAGCGCGGGTCGTGCACCGCCTCGACACGGCCCTTGGCGTGCTTCACCAGCATGCCGGCATGGCCGAAGCCCTCGGAATAGGCCAGGCCGCTCTCCTCGACCGGATGGCCGGCGGCATCGAGCCGTTCCAGCAACGAGGAATCGAAGCGGCTTTCGAGCTTGAGGCTGGTTGAGCCGGCCCCCCAGGTCTTGCCGAAGAGCCAGCGCGGCGCGTCGACCGCCGTGGCGAGGTTCTGGCCGGCACGGTAGCGCGTCAGGATCTGCGCCTGGAACTGCGGCTGGCCGTCGCCGCCCATCGAGCCATAGGGCAGGATGCGCCCGTCATCGAAGCGGGCGAAGGCAGGATTGAGCGTGTGGAAGGGCTTGCGCCCCGGCGCCAGCGGATTGGCGGCATTCCTGTCGAGCGAGAAGGAGACGCCGCGGTTCTGCCAGTGGATGCCGGTTGCGGGCAGCACGCAGCCGGAGCCGTATTCCCAATAGATCGACTGGATGTAGGACACAGCAAGGCCGCTGCCGTCGATCGCGCCCATCCAGATCGTATCACCGTCGCCATTGCGCAGGGGCAGCTTCGCCGCCCGCTTCATATCGATGGCCGCGGCCTCGCGCTTCAACGCGGCGTCGGTCAGGAAGTCCGCAGGCGGGTGATCGAGCTCGGCCGGGTCGGTGACATAGCGGTCGCGAATGGCGAAGCCGCGCTTCGTCGCCTCGATCAGCCCGTGATGGTGCTCGAAGCTGTCGAGCTCGAACCGGCCGAGCCGCTCGAAGATGCCGAGGATGATCAGCGAAGCCAGCCCCTGCGTCGGCGGCGGCAGGTTGGCGACGGTGAGGCCGGGCAACTTGAGCGTCAGCGGCGCGACGGAGCGCGCGCGATAGCGTTCGAGATCGGCGCGAGTGACGGGGGCGCCGATGCGTTCGAGATCGGCCGCGATCTCGCGCCCGACGTCGCCGCGGTAGAAGTCGTCGAGGCCGGCATCGGCGAGCTGCTGCAGGGCTGCGCCGAGCGCTTCCGGCCTGCGGCGGGCGCCGGGCTTGGGCGGCGCGCCGTCGACCCAGAAGCTGGAGAGGAAGCCGGGCGCGGCCTTCAGCGCCTCCAGCTCGTTGGGCTTGTTGCCGAGCTCGGAATCCGAGACCGCATAGCCTTCCCGGCAATGGCTGATGGCATCGATCAGCAATTCTCTGAGCGGCATGCGCCCGCCGAGCGAGCGCGAGAGATCGAGGGCAAGCTGCCAGCCTCCGACGGCGCCGGCGACGGTCAATGCCGCTTCCGGCCCGCGCGAGGGAATGGTGTCGTAGCCGTTGCCGCGATAGCGCTCGATCGTGGCGAGAGAGCCGGCCGGGCCACAGGCCTCGATGCCGTGCAGCCGGCCGCCGGGCTCATGCACCAGCCAGAAGCCGTCGCCGCCGATCGCGTTCATATGCGGATAGACCACGGCGATCGTCGCGGCCATCGCGACCATGGCTTCGATCGCATTGCCGCCTTCGGCGAGCACGGCTCGCCCGGCCTCGGAGGCGAGGCGATGGGGCGCTGCCACTGCAGCGGAGGCGAAGACAGGCGTATCCAGCATCAGGGCTTTTCAAGTTCCGGAATCATGCCCATCTGGGGGCGGCGGGCGCGAATTTGTTGCATGGGGCGGCAAGCTCCGCTAGGTGCCTAGGGCGCATGGCGGCGTGAGGCGGCCGGCACGCGAAGGAAGGACAGCATGGCCGGACGGCATATGAACTGGCGCAACCTGATCATGGTCTCCTCGTTCGGGATCCTGATTGCCGTCGAGCTCTTCGGCGTGGCCCTGGCGGCTGGTTGGGCGCTGGCGGGCTTGTTCGATCTCGGCGCCATCTTCGAATACATCATGATGGCGATCTTCTCGGTCTTCGCGGCCTATGGCCTGCTCAACCTGATGCGCCGGATGCTCAAGATCGAGCATCTGACCGAGGTCGATTGATCGGGCGTCATGCTCGGGCTTGACCCGAGCATATCAGGCCGAGGAAGGCTCCCGCGCCTCGCCTTCAAGAGATTCTCGGGTCTGCGCTTCGCTCCGCCCGAGAATGACGGCTATTGCTCGCAGATCTTCAACGTGACCGGATCGGCATCCGCCGGGAGATAGTCTCCCACCGAGCGGCAGCCTGATGCCGCGCAGATGCGCCAGTCCCCCGTCGCACCCGAGCGGCGCATCACGACTTCCTTCAGCGGCGGTAGCGCCGGGCGCCAGCGCCAGAAGCCAGCCACAAGCTTGGCGTCGTCGGGCGGATCCATGCCGGCACCGGAGCCCTCGATCCGCGCCTCGACGATCTCGAGCCCGGCGGGCGTCTCCCGCCAGACCTCTTCCCACAGCGTCTTCTGCACCGAATGGTGCCAGCCGAGCGTGATCTCGCTGCGGCCGAGCGCCACGACGAGCGTGCCGGCCGCGAGACACAGGCTCATGCCAGCGCGGTCTCGGCCTTGCGGGCCGCGAACCAGTGCCTCAGCACGATAGCAGCGGCGAGCGCGTAGCCGAGTGGATCGCTATAGGCGAACTCGCCGAAGAGCAGCACCGCCGCGCCGAAGCTCAGCACGCGCTCGATGACGGAGAGCTTTCCGAACAGGTAGCCGATCGCGACCATGCCGAAGAGGCCGATGGCGACCGTCGCCTTGAAGGTGGCGTAGACCACCGCCGGCCAGAAGCCGATGACATTGGCCATCGGATCGCCCGGTTGCAGCATCAGCGCCGGCGAATAGACGGCGATGAAGGGGATGACGTAGCCCGCGAGCGCGACGCGCATCGCCTCCCAGCCGATCTTGTCGGGGTTCTCTTTGGCGATCGGCGCGGCTGCGAGTGCCGCCAGCGCTACCGGCGGCGAGAGGTCGGCCATGATGCCGTAGTAGAAAGCGAACATGTGGCTGACGATCAGCGGCACCCCGAGCTTCTCCAGCGCAGGGGCGGCAAGCGCCGCGACGATGATGTAGGTCGGAATCGTCGGGATGCCCGTGCCGAGCAGGATCGACAGGATCATCGTCAGGATCAGCGCCAGGAACAGGCTGGACTGGCCGAGGCCGATGATCCAGGCGCCGAAGGTGGTGCCGATGCCGGTCTGCGTCATCAGGCCGATGATGGTGCCGACGATGGCGCAGGCGATGCCGACCGGCAGGGCGGTCTTGGCACTGTCGGCGAGTGCGTCGCGGCTGATCGTCAAGGTCGTGCGCCCGCCGAGCGTGAACGCATTGGCGAGGACCAAGACCGCGATCAACCCGGCGACGACGCGGATATCCATGCCCTCGCGGAAGAGCGCGGCCGCGATCAGGCCGAGGCCAATCCAGAAGATCACGCGCAGGGTCTGCGTGCGCAGGCCCATCGCAATGCCCGCGCCGAGCAGCAAGCCTACCGTCAAGGCAAGGCCGATCGTGCCGGCGAAGAGCGGCGTGAAACCGTGGAACAGCATGAAGATCAGCACGGCGAGCGGCAGCGCCAGGTACCAGCGCTCGCGCAGGGCCTTGAGCGGGCTCGGCAGCATGGAGCGCTCGATGCCCTTGAGGCCGTATTTGCCGGCTTCGAGATGCACCATCCAGAAGGCCGAGGCGAAATAGAGCACGGCCGGGATTGCGGCGGCCTTGACGATCTCGGCATAGGGCACGCCCAGCGTCTCGGCCATGATGAAGGCGACGGCGCCCATCACCGGCGGCATGATCTGGCCGCCCATCGAGGCGGTTGCCTCGACGCCGGCCGCGAAGGCGCGGCGGTAGCCGAACTTGATCATCAGGGGAATGGTGAACTGGCCGACGGTGACGACGTTGGCGACGCCGGAGCCGGAGATCATGCCCATCATGCCGGATGAAACCACCGCGACCTTGGCGGGGCCGCCGCGCGAGCCGCCGAAGATGCCAAGCGAGACGTCATTGAAGAGATGAATCATCCCGGCCTTCTCGAGGAAGGAGCCGAAGACGATGAACAGGAAGATGTAGGTCGCGGAGACGTAGATCGGCGTGCCGTAGAAGCCCTCCGTGCCGAAGGAGAGATGGCCGATGATCTGGTCGAAGCCATAGCCGCGATGGTTGAAGGGCGCAGGCAGGTACTGGCCCAAGAACCAGTAGAGCAGGCAGACGCCGCACATGATCGGCAGGGCATTGCCCATCAGCCGGCGCGCCGCCTCGAAGACCAGGACGATCAGCAGCGTGCCGACGACGAGGTCCATGGTCGAAGGGTCGCCGTCACGCAGGATCAGGTCGGCATAGAAGATCCATTGATACAGGCCGACGCCGAAGCCGAGGATGCCAAGCGCCCAGCCGAGCAGCCGGCCGGGCGTATCCTTCGCCCGGAAATTGGCGACGAGGCCGAAAGAGAGCAGCAGCAGGAAGCCGACATGGACGCCGCGCGCCGCCTGGCTCGGCAGGAAGTTCCAGGCGGAGATCGCGATCTGGAAGGCGGCGAAGGCGATCGCCAGAGCATAGGCGAAGAGCCCCCAGCCGCCTGGGCCGAAGCCGGGCGGAAAGCCGTGCTCGAAATTGTCGAGATCGGGATGCTCGATCGGAACCGGGGTGGCGCCGGAGAGTTCGTGCAGCCGGTCGGTGTCGGCTCCCGTCACGGAGGTCTGCTGTGTCATCGCGCTACCCTCGAAAGCCGACCGCCGTCATGCCCGGGCTTGACCCGAGCATCTCGGAAACCAGCGAACTGGTCATGAGATTCTCGGGACAAGCCCGAGAATGACGTTCTACGAACCGGCCTTCAGGCCCTTTTCCTTGAGATAGCGCGCCGCGCCCGGATGCAGCGGCACGGGCATGCCGTCGAGCGCCTTCTCCAGCTTGATCTCCTTGCCGGCCGAGTGCGAGGCGGCGAGATCGCCGAGATTCTCGAAGACGTTCTTGGTCATCTGGTAGACGAGCTCCTCCTTCACGCCCTCATGAGTGACGAGGTAGTTGACCACGGCGGCCGTGTTCACGTCGCTTGTCTGGCCGGTATAGGTGTTGGCCGGGATCGGGGCGCTGATGAAGGGCGGCCCGGCCTTGTCGATGACCGCCTTCGGCACCTCGACGACGTTGATCTCGACGGAGGTCGCGAGGTCGCGCAGCGAAGCGACGCCGAGGCCGGCCGATTGCAGGGTGGCATCGAGCTGGCGATTCTTCATCAGTTCGACCGATTCGGCGAAGGGCAGGTACTCGATCTTGCCGAGGTCCTTGTAGGTGATGCCGGCGGCCGCGAGGATGGCGCGGGCGTTGAGCTCGGTGCCGGATTTCGGCGCGCCGACCGAGAGGCGCTTGCCCTTGAGATCGGCGAGCGTCTTGATGCCGCTCTCCTTCGAGGCGACGATCTGGACATAGTTCGGATAGATCGCGGTGATACCGCGCAGCTTCTTCAGCGGCGCCTTGAAGCCGGCTTCCTCGTCGCCCTTCCAGGCGGCATCGAGCGAGTCGCCGAGCGTGAAGGCGATCTCGCCGCGGCCCTGCTGCAGCAGCACGAGATTCTCGACAGAGGCCTTGGTCGCCTGCACGGTCGGCCGGACGTTCTGGATCTTCTCGCCATAGATCTTCGAGAGCGCGACGCCCATGGGGTAATACACGCCGGAGGTGCCGCCGGTCAGGATGTTGATGAAGTCCTGGGCACTGGCTTTCACCGGGGCGGCGGCGAGCGCGACAGCGGCGGCGAGGCCGGCAAGGTTCCGGGCGCGGAACAGCGTTTTCATGATGTCTCCCTGGAAAGCCTCCGGCTCGTGCGGCCGGTTGTCGCGCATTTTAGAGCATGCTGCCGGTGAAAGTGAAAGCACGACGGCGCCCCGCGCTTTTCGCCTTTAGCCCAAGCCCGGACTGGTTTCGCCATGATTGGCTGACTATCTCCCGCTTCGCGCGGCTGCTCTTTCCCCGGGAGCGGGCCAGCCGGGCAACGGGACAACAGGCTATCAGGAACGACATGGATAACCGCGCCGGGCAGGGCAGCAACCAGAGGTTTCGCCTCGATCGACGGACTCTTCTCACAGGCGCGGGCGCAACGGCGACGCTGGCGGCGCTCGGGTTCACGCCTGAGGCGCTGGCTCAGCAAGGGCTCAAGCTCGGTCAGGCCGAGGACTTCACCTTCGAGGCGCTGAAGGCGCAGGCGAAGCAGATGGCGGCGCAGGCATATCAACCGCCGCCGAGCCCGCGGCCGGACGTGCTGCAGCGGATCGATTACGACGCCCATGGCAAGATCAGGTTCAAGCCGGAGATGGCGCTGTGGGCGAACGGGCCGTCGCCCTGGCCGGTGACCTTCTTCCATCTCGGCCGCTATTTCCAGAAGCCGGTGCGGATGCATGTCGTCGAGGCTGGCCGGGCGCGCGAGATTATCTACGACGAGAGCTATTTCGAGATGCCGGCCGACTCGCCGGCGCGCGGGCTGCCGACAGGGGCTGGCTTCGCCGGCTTCCGCTTCCAGGAAAGCCGCAGTGGCCATCCCGGCCGCAAGGGTGAGACGCTCGACTGGAAGAAGAACGACTGGGTCGCCTTCCTCGGCGCGTCCTATTTCCGCGCCATCGGCGAGCTCTATCAGTACGGCCTCTCGGCGCGTGGTCTCGCCATCGACCCGGCAGTCGCGGGCCGGTCCGAGGAATTCCCTGACTTCACCCATATCTGGCTGGAGACGCCGAAGGACGGGGCCGAATACGTCACGGTCTATGCGCTGCTCTCGGGGCCGAGCGTGGCCGGCGCCTATCGCTTCCGCATGCATCGCGGCAAGGGCGTCACCATGGAGATCGAAACCGCGATCCATCTGCGCAAGGATGTCGAGCGGCTCGGCATCGCGCCGCTGACCTCGATGTTCTGGTATTCGGAGACATTGAAGCCGACGGCGATCGACTGGCGCCCGGAGGTCCATGATTCCGACGGGCTTGCGCTCTGGACGGGGCCGGGCGAGCGCGCCTGGCGGCCGCTCAACAATCCGCCGCGCACCATCGCCTCGGCCTTCGTCGACAACAACCCGCGCGGCTTCGGGCTGATGCAGCGCGATCGAGAAGTCGGGCACTACCTGGACGGCGTGCTCTACGAGCGCCGCCCGAGCCTCTGGGTCGAGACGGAAGGCGATTGGGGCAGGGGCTCGGTTCAGCTGATCGAGATCCCGACCGACGACGAGATCCACGACAACATCGTCGCGATGTGGGTGCCGGAGGCCTCGGCCCGAGCCGGCAATGCCTACAACTACCGCTACACGCTGCACTGGCTCGCCGACGAACCTTTTCCGACCACGCTCGGCCGGGTCGTCGCGACGCGGTTGGGAAATGGCGGCCAGCCCGGGACGGCGCGTCCAAAGGGCGTGCGCAAGTTCATGGTCGAGTTCCTCGGCCCGGCATTGGAGACGATTCCCTTCGGCGTGAAGCCGGAGGTGGTGCTTTCCGCCTCGCGCGGCAGCTTCTCCTACGTCTTCGCCGAGGCGATGCCGGACGATGTCCCCGGCCACTGGCGCGCCCAGTTCGACCTTACGGTCGGCGGCAGCGAGCCGGTCGAGTTGCGCTGCTATCTCAAGGCCGGCGACACGGTCCTGACCGAGACCTGGCTCTACCAGTATCTCCCGTTCTGAGGAACGCTAGCTTTCGAGTAGGCGATAGACATGTGCCCCGGCGATCGCAATCCCGAGAACGCCGAGTTGGCTTGCAACACCCACGAAGGCGAGCGGGTAGATATAGGCGTCGCTGTCGTCGACATCCAAGATGCCCGTCATGGTGATCATGATCGCGAAGATACCCGCCATCGTTGCGGCCACCGGCACGACGACGATGGCGAGGAGCTGCCATGTCAGCCCATCCGTTCTTGCGATGGACTGGGCGAGGCCGGGATCCTGCCTACCGAGCGCGAGTGCACTGAATGCCAGCGTCGTCCTTAGCAGGATCCAGCTCAACGCTATCGCGAAAACCAACTTCGCAGCCATGATGACCGGAGATGCCGGAACGTCGCTTGAAATCACCAGCATGGCCGAGAGCGCCACGACGTTGTAGGCGCCGTACCGCAAAGTCGTGAACGAAGGTGCGCCGATCCGGAAATCCACGTTCCGCCCCAGGACGATCTCCCGTACTGCAAGGAGGCAAAGCGGCAGCCAGAGGATCGCCGACGAGACGTTCAGGAGCCACGACGTCGCGAAGTTTTCGAGCGATGGCGCGTTTTGCCCCGCCAGTTCCACCAGGACGAGTCGATGGTGGATCGGGATCGTACATATCGTCGCGACTAAAACCATTAAGGGATGGCGCAGCAGAAAGCGCCCGAGATCGCGCAAGGTCGCGCCCGCGACCGCAAGCACCGGCAACGTCATGATAAGTCCCCCGGCCAATTAGAACAGATAGAGTACAAAAATCTCGCTTGATGCAAGCGCTTTCGCTGCGATGCCGTGGCAGCCGGGCAGACCGCCATTGCGCCGCGGCGAATGTAATATTATAGCAGTGCATATGCCGTCGCAGAGCCACACTCACTCCCATGCCGTTGCGATAGAGCCCGGTTTCTCGCTGCTGCGGCTTTCCGCGCCGGCGCGACTTGGTTTCGCGGCGCTCATCGTCGCTCTGCTGTGGGTGGCGACGCTGGCCGTGATCCTTTGATCGAGTAGCGTTGATGTCCGCCATCCGCCTGACAGATCTGACTCTGGGATATGACCGTCATCCGGCGGTGCATCACCTTTCGGGCGAGATCGAAACCGGCAGCCTCACCGCCATCGTCGGCCCGAACGGCGCCGGCAAGTCGACCTTGCTCAAGGGCATTGCCGGGGCGCTCGCGCCGCTGTCCGGCGGCGTTGCGCTCGCGAAGGGCAAGCGGCTCGCCTATCTCCCGCAATCGGCGGATCTCGACCGCTCCTTCCCGATCCATGTCTACGATCTCGTCGCGATGGGGCTGTGGAACCGGGCCGGCATCTTCGGCCGGATCGGTGCGGGCGCTGCCCACAAGATCGAGCATGCCATCGCGGCGGTGGGCCTGACCGGCTTCGAGCGCCGGCCGATCGGCACGCTCTCCGGCGGGCAGATGCAGCGGGCGCTGTTCGCGCGGCTCCTGCTGCAGGATGCCGACGTGATCCTGCTCGACGAGCCCTTCACCGCGATCGATGCGCGCACGACCGCCGATCTGCTCGAACTCGTCCGGCGCTGGCATGGCGAGAGCCGCACCGTCGTCGCCGTGCTGCACGATATCGAGACGGTCCGGCAGGCTTTCCCGCAGACGCTGCTGCTGGCGCGAGAGGTTGTCGCCTGGGGCGAGACCGGCGCAGTGCTGACGCCAGAGAACCTGCTGAAGGCGCGGCGCATGGTCGAGGCCTTCGACAGCCACGCCACTCCCTGCCAGCGCGACGCGGCGTAACCACCGCCCCAGCGCCTCCTCCAACCCAATGACAAGTGCTCGGTCATCCCGGGCGTAGCGAAGCGAAGACCCGGGATCCATGCCTGAGCGCTGCCGAACGAGGTTCAGGCATGGATCCCGGGTCTCCCTGCGGTCGCCCGGGATGACCTGGAAATAGCGTTTCATGCTCTACGATCTCTTCATCAGCCCCTTCGTCGAATTCGACTTCATGCGGCGCGCGCTTGTCGGCGTGGTGGCGCTCTCCGTTTCGGGGGCGCCCATCGGCGTCTTCCTGATGCTCAGGCGAATGAGCCTGACAGGCGACGCCATGGCGCATGCCATCCTGCCGGGCGCGGCGCTGGGCTATCTTGTCGCCGGCTTCTCGCTGCCGGCGATGACCATCGGTGGGCTCGCGGCCGGCTTCGCCGTGGCGCTCGCTGCCGGGGCGGTGGCGCGGGCGACGGTGCTCAAGGAGGATGCTTCGCTCGCTGCCTTCTATCTGATCTCGCTGGCGCTGGGCGTCACCATCGTCTCGCTGCGGGGGTCGGCGATCGACCTGCTGCACGTGCTCTTCGGCAATGTCCTGGCGCTCGACGACCAGGTGCTGATCCTGCTCGCCGGTGTCGCGACCGTGTCGCTGTTGTCGCTGGCGGCGCTCTACCGGCCGCTGGTGCTGGAATGCGTGGATCCCGGCTTCCTGCGCTCGGTCAGCCGCTCCGGAGGCATCGTGCATCTGACTTTCCTCGCGCTCGTCGTGCTCAACCTCGTCGCCGGTTTCCATGCGCTGGGGACGTTGCTCGCCGTGGGCATGATGATGCTGCCGGCTGCTGCTGCGCGCTTCTGGACGGCCGATATCACGCGGCTGCTGCTGCTTGCTGCCGGTTTCGGCATGGTGTCGGGCTATGCAGGGCTCGTCGTGTCCTACGCGGCCGGTTCAAGCCTGCCTGCCGGCCCCTCGATCATCCTCGCGGCCGGCGCGATTTATATCGGCTCGCTCCTGTTCGGCTCGCAGGACGGACTTGCGCGTCGCCTCTTGCCTCGCGCCCATCTCCAGAGATAGAAACGTTATATTGTTTCATTTCGTGGAGTTGCCAATGCCCAACCGTCGCGCCCTCGTCGCCGGCCTCGCTTTCGGGCTCGCCGCAGCCGCCGCGCCGCTCAGTACCTTCGCGCAGGAGAAGCTGCCGGTGGTCGCGAGCTTCTCGGTCCTCGGCGATTTCGTCCGGCAGGTCGGCGGCGACCGCGTCAACGTGACGACTCTGGTTGGGCCGGACGGCGACGCACACGTCTATTCGCCGACCCCGGCCGATGCGAAGGCGATGTCGGCTGCGAAGCTCGTCGTCGTCAACGGGCTGCATTTCGAGGGCTGGCTGCCGCGTCTCGTGAAATCCTCCGGCACCAAGGCGACGCTGGCCGAGGCGACGAAGGGGATCACGCCGCTCGAGGCCGATGACGACCATGACGATCGCGGCAAGGGTCATGCGCATGCCCACGGCCATGACGACCCCCATGCCTGGCAGAGCATCGCCAATGCGAAGACCTATGTCGCCAACATCCGCGATGCACTGAGCATGGCCGACCCCGCCGGCAAGGCTACCTACGACGCCAACGCCACGACCTATCTTGCGGCGCTGGACGGGCTCGAAGGCGAGGTGAAGGCTTTGGTCGCGCGCATCCCGGCCGAGCGGCGCAAGGCGATCACCACGCATGATGCCTTCGGCTATTTCGTGAAGGCCTATGGTATCGAATTCGTTGCGCCGCAGGGCGTCTCGACCGAGGCTGAAGCTTCCGCCAGGGACGTCGCTCGGATCATCCGGCAGGTGAAGGCGCAGAAGATTCCGGCGGTCTTCCTCGAAAACGTCACCAATCCGCGCCTTGTCGAACAGATCGCGCGCGAAAGCGGCGCCAAGGTCGGCGGCCGGCTCTATTCCGATGCGCTCTCGGCCGAGAGCGGCCCGGCGGGGACTTACATCCGGATGATGAAGCACAATATAAGCGAAATCGAAAAGGCGCTGACCGCCGGCCCGGCCTGACCGGGCGGTGTCGTCCTTGCGTCGCAGTCATTCAGGTCAAGCCATGTCCGAGAAAATCCCCGTCACGGTGCTCACCGGCTATCTGGGCGCCGGCAAGACCACGCTCCTCAACCGCATCCTGACCGAGGACCACGGCAAGAAATTCGCCGTCATCGTCAACGAGTTCGGCGAGGCCGGCATCGATGGCGACCTCATCGTCGGCGCCGACGAGGAAATCTTCGAGATGAACAACGGCTGCATCTGCTGCACCGTGCGCGGCGACCTGATCCGTATTCTCGACGGGCTGATGAAGCGCAAGGGCAAGTTCGACGCGATCATCGTCGAGACCACCGGCCTCGCCGATCCCGCCCCGGTCGCGCAGACGTTCTTCGTCGACCAGGATGTCGGCGACGCGACCCGCCTCGATGCCGTCATCACCGTCACCGACGCGAAGTGGCTCAAGGACCGGCTGAAGGACGCGCCCGAAGCGAAGAACCAGATCGCCTTCGCCGATGTCATCGTTCTCAACAAGACCGATCTCGTGACCGCGGAAGAGCTGGCCGATGTCGAGGCCGCGATCCGCGCGATCAACCCCTATGCCAAGTTGCACAAGGCCGAGCGCGCCAATGTCGATATCGCCGCCTTGCTCGACCGCAACGCCTTCGACCTCGACCGCATCCTCGACATCGAGCCGGATTTCCTCGAGGCCGGGCATCACCATCACCATGCCGAGGATGTGCGCTCGATCTCGCTGACCGTGCCCGGCGATGTCGATCCCGAGAAGTTCATGCCGTGGATCAACGACCTCACCCAGATCCAGGGTCCGAACATCCTGCGCTCCAAGGGCATCCTCGCCTTCAAGAACGAGCCGCGCCGCTTCGTCTTCCAGGGCGTGCACATGATCCTGGACGGCGACCTGCAGCGCGACTGGAAGGATGGCGAGACCCGCGAGAGCCGCCTCGTCTTCATCGGGCGCGGTCTCAACGAGAACGAATTGCGCAGGGGGTTTGAAGCCTGCGCGGCCTGAGGGCTCCTACCTCCAACGCGGTCATCCCGGACAAGCCGCGTAAGCGGCGCCGATCCGGGATCCATGCCGGAGCCTTCATCGGAGGCGTTCCGGAATGGATCCCGGGTCTTCCTTCGGTCGCCCGGGATGACGTCGCGGTTTTCATCGAACGCGAGCTGCGTTAGACCCCGGCCATGACGACGATGACTCCACCCGTCTCGCTGCGCGAGCATGTCACCCCGATCGCCGCGGAGACGCATGTCGTCGCCGCTCGCTGGCTGAAGCAGGGGCTCGCGCTCGCGCTCGCCGACGGGCGCGTGCTGCGCTGGCGCGACGGCGCGACCGATATGGTCGAGGCCCATGCCGGCGGCATCCTGTCGGCGACGAGCGATGCCGATCGGCTCATCACCGGCGGCGATGACGGGCGCGTCGTCGCAACCCGGATCGAAGGCGAGCCGGAAGAGCTGGCGAAGGACCCCAAGCGGCGCTGGATCGACGCGATCACGCTGTCGGCCTCGGGCAACCTCGCCTGGAACAACGGCAAGACCGTGCAGGCCCGCGACGAGAAGGGCCGCGTCCGCACGCTGGAAGCCGCGAGCACGCCGCAGGGCCTCGTCTTCGCGCCGAAGGGCTACCGCCTCGCCATTGCGCAGATGAACGGTGTTTCGCTCTGGTATCCCAACGCCGAGGCGACGCCGGAATTCCTGGAATGGAAGGGCTCGCACCTCGACGTCGTCTGGTCGCAGGACGGGCGCTTCATCGTCAGCTCGATGCAGGAGAATGCGCTGCATGGCTGGAAGCTCGGCGACAAGCCCGGCCATATGCGGATGACTGGCTATCCGGCGAAGCCGCGCTCGCTGTCCTGGTCGCATGACGGGCTCTGGCTCGCCTCAAGCGGGGCGGATGGGGCGATCGTCTGGCCGTTCCAGGGCGATGGCCCGCAGGGCAAGGCGCCGCGCGAATGCGGCGTGCGCCGTGCCCGCGTCACCCGCGTCGCCTTCCACCCCGGCGCGCTGGTGCTGGCGATCGGCTACGATGATGGCTGCATCCTGCTGGTGCGGCTGACCGACGGCTCCGAACTGCTGGTGCGGCCGGCCGAACGCGACAGCGGCATCAGCGCCTTCGCCTGGGACAAGGGCGGCAAGCGGCTCGCCTTCGGCGCCGAGGACGGCGCGGCCGGCGTACTCGTCCTGCCGAGCTGAGCGCGATGCGCTTCGGTCTCTTCGGTAAGCCTGAGACCCGCAAGGGCGGCGATGCGAAGGCCGAAGCCAAGGCCCTGGCCGAACGCATGAAGGTTCAGGTCAGGGAGTTCCTCGGCCTGCCCGAGACGGCTGCGATCGCCGTCAACGAGATCATCTGTGCCGACCCTGCCTGCCCGGGCAGCGAGACGGTGATCCTGGTGATGAAGCCCGGCGAGAAGACCCGCGCCTACAAATTGCAGATGGCGATGGCCGAGGTTACTGCCGAAGCGCTGGTGGAGGTTCTCCGTCCTGCTCAGGCTTGATCTAAGCCTCTCGGAAATCTGTGCCTTGTTGTCGTGAGATGCTCGGGGCAAGCCCGGGCGTCTGCTTTCACGCTCACGGCTTGAGGCCGTTCGGCAACGCCGGCGCCTCGGCCCGCGGATGAATTCTTGGTCGTGCCCGTCGGCGATGTAGCGCAGTCGCTGGGTGAGGAAGGGATCGGAGATCTCGACGCTTTCGAGTGCGACCGGCCCGCTCTTGCGCGCGATCTCGGCGAGGCGGGTGATCTCGTCGATCAGCTCGTGCGGGTGGCTTGCGCTCATCGTGAACGCGAAGCGCATACCGATCGGCAGGCCGTGCAGGATGACGGAAAACGGAAAGCGGATCATCGTCGCGGCGGTCGCGTCGCCGAAGAACACGATCACTGCGTCGACGTCGTAATAGGCCTTGAAGTTACCGCCATCGAGCATGATCAGGCCGACGCGCACGCCGATGCCGGCGAAAAAGCCGATGCCCGTAGCGGGATCCATGACAGCACCTCGGCGCAGCGATCACCCGGACAAGCGCTGCCGCAATGCCGAGACCTGGATTAACGACAATGATCAGCTCTTGAAGGAAGCGTTGAGGTTGACCGCTTGCCCGCAGCGCCCATTCGGCTAAAGCTCTGGGCGATGTCGCTTCTTTCGCTCTATGCCCGTGTCCTCGGTGAACTCGGCCCGGAAAGGCGGCTGGGTCTCATCCTGGCCTTGGCCAATGTCCTGCTGGCCGCGGTCGCCTTTGCAGAGCCGATGCTCTTCGGCACGCTGATCGACCGGCTGACCACGATCCAGATGTCCGGCGGCAAGCTGACCTGGGACAGCATCGACTATCTGATCCTCGCCTGGGTCGGCTTCGGCCTCACCAATATCGGGCTCGGCGTCTTCGTCGCGCTCCATGCCGACAAGCTCGCCCATCGCCGCCGGCTCGCGGTGATGGCGCAATATTTCGAGCATGCGCTGACGTTGCCGCTCGCCTATCACACGCAGACCCATTCCGGCCGCGTGCTCAAGGTGATGCTCGACGGCGCCAGCGCGATGTGGGCGCTCTGGCTCTCCTTCTTCCGCGAGCATTGCGCCTCGATCGTCGCGCTGTTCGTGCTGCTGCCCTTCACCATCTGGAAGAACTGGCAGCTCGGCCTGCTGCTGATCGCCCTCGTCATCCTGTTCGGCTCGCTGACGGCCTTCGTGCTGCGGCGGACCGACCAGCTCCAGCGCAGTGTCGAATCGTATCATTCCAGCCTGGCCGAACGCGCTTCGGACGCGCTCGGCAACGTGCCGGTGATCCAGAGTTTCACCCGCATCGAGGCCGAGGTGCGCGGCCTGCGCTCGACCATCACGAACCTCCTCAACGCGCAACTGCCGGTGCTGTCCTGGTGGGCGGTGGCCAATGTCGCGACGCGGGCCTCGGCGACGCTGACGGTGCTGGCGATCTTCATCGTCGGCACCTGGCTCCTGATGCACGGCCAGACCACTGTCGGCGAGATCGTCACCTTCATGGGTTTCGCGACGATGCTGGTCGGGCGTCTCGAGCAGATCGTCGCCTTCGTGAACTTCATCTTCATGCAGGCGCCGAAGATGCGCGAGTTCTTCGAAGTCCTCGACACGTTGCCGACCGTGCGCGACCTGCCGAACGCTCCGGACCCCGGCCGACTCAGCGGCGCCGTCGCCTTCGAGGACGTCTCCTTCTCCTATGACGGCAAGCGCACCGCGGTGCGCGACGTCTCCTTCTCGGTCAGGCCCGGCGAGACCATCGCGGTCGTCGGCTCGACCGGCTCGGGCAAATCGACCACGCTGGGGCTGCTGCACCGTGCCTTCGATCCGCA
Organism: Allobosea sp. RAF48; assembly: GCF_052114025.1. NCBI lineage: Bacteria > Pseudomonadati > Pseudomonadota > Alphaproteobacteria > Hyphomicrobiales > Alloboseaceae > Allobosea > Allobosea sp. RAF48. Next base: position 390,335 of record NZ_JBFRDZ010000002.1, on the reverse strand, counting down.
GTCGGGGCGGATCACGGTCGATGGCCTGGACATCCGCGACATCTCGCTGCTGTCGCTCCGGCGCAATATCGGCGTCGTCTTCCAGGAGCCGATGCTGTTCGCGCGCTCGATCCGCGAGAACCTGCTGGTCGGCAAGCCGGAGGCGAGCGATGCCGAGCTGATGCAGGCGCTCGACCGCGCCCAGGCGACCGAGGTGATGGCGCGCCAGGCCGACGGCCTCGACACCCTCGTCGGCGAGCGCGGCCGCACGCTCTCCGGCGGCGAGCGCCAGAGAATCTCGATCGCGCGCGCGCTGCTCAAGAACCCGCCGATCCTGATCCTCGACGAGGCGACCTCTGCTCTCGACGCGGCGACCGAGGTGAAGCTGCAGAAGGCGCTGGAAGAGGTGATGAAAGGGCGCACCACCTTCGTCATCGCGCATCGCCTCGCGACCATCCGCAATGCCGACCGCATCCTTGTTTTCGAGCAGGGGCAGGTCGAGGAGATGGGCACCTTCGACGAGCTCGTCGCCAAGGGCGGGCGCTTCGCGGCGCTGGCGCGGGCGCAGTATCTCGTCACCGACAATCCGGTGCCGCTCGCCGAAAGCGATGCCAGTCCGCTGGCGCAAAAAATCAGCGCCGGCTGATACGCCGCCGGCTCTCGGAAGGCCGTCGCGAAGGTCGCATGCGACATCAGCCGTTGCGCCGATGTCGCCTTTCCCGCTTATTAGATCGCGCCCTTCCCGCAACAGAACTTCCGTGTGACGACGACGATGATGATCCTTCGCCTTGCCTGTGCCTGGCTTTCGGTTGCCGCTTTTCTGCTGTTCGGCGACACCCTGCTTGGCCAGCTTGGCGCGCCGTTGCCGTCGCTGCTGCTGTTCTTCTGGCTGCTCGGCATCATCGTCTGGGCGTCCTTCGGCGTCGTGCACGAGGCCGAGGAACTGGCCGAGAGACTGGGCGAGCCCTATGGCACGCTGATCCTGACCCTTTCGATCGTCATCATCGAGGTGGCGCTGGTGGGCGCCGTCATGCTGGGCGCCAAGGGCGCGCCGACGCTCGGACGCGACACGATGTTCGCGGTACTGATGATCGTGCTCAACGGCGTGGTCGGCGTCGGGCTGCTCATCGGCGGCCTGAGGCATTTCCAGCAGCGCTACAACCTGAAGGGCGCCTCTTCCTATCTGGCCGTCATCATCCCGCTGACGGTGATCCCGCTCTTCCTGCCGAACTTCACCACCTCGACGCCCGACGGGACGCTGACCTCGTTCCAGGCGATCGCCTTCTCGATCTTCACGGTCGCCCTCTACGGCGCCTTCCTCGCGCTCCAGACGGGCCGGCACAGCATGTTCTTCCGGGAGCCCGAAGAGGACGGCAAGCCGGCGTCTGCCGCGGCCGTCGCCGAGGGCGGGCCGACCTCACTGTCTTCCGCGGGTGAATTGCTGCCGCGCGTCGGCCTGCTCCTCGCCAACATCCTGCCGATCGTCATCCTCTCGAAGAGCCTGGCGAAGGTGCTCGATTTCGGCATTGCCCAGCTCGGCGCCCCGACGGCACTCGGCGGCATCCTGATCGCTATGGTGGTGTTCACGCCGGAATGCATCGCGGCACTGAGGGCGATCACCGCCAATCAGCTCCAGCGCGCGGTCAATCTGTGCCTGGGCGCGGCGGCCTCGACGCTCGGCATGACGGTACCGGCGGTGTTGCTGATCGGCGTCTTCACCGGTCAGCCGGTTGTGCTCGGCCTGTCGGCGACGAACATGGTGATCGCCGCCATGACGCTGCTGCTCTCGACGCTGACCTTTACGGGCACGCGCACCACGATGCTGGAAGGGGCGGTGCATCTCGCCGTGTTCTTCGTCTTCCTGGTGCTGGTGTTCAGCCCCTGACCGGCACGCGATAACCCGAGAGGTAATCGACCCGCGCCGCCCGGCGCGACATGGTCTCCCGCGACGGCTGCCATCGGTGGCCTTTCAACGGAGATGATCATGGCCGCCTACGCCATCGCCCATCTGCAGGATGTCCGGCTCGGGCCGGAGATCATCGACTACATCCGGCGCATCGACGCGACGCTTGTTCCCTATGAGGGTCGGTTCCTGATCCATGGCGCGGCGCCGGAGATCATCGAGGGGCCGTGGCCGGGCGATCTCGTGATCATCGCCTTTCCCGATCTGGAGCGGGCGCGCGCCTGGTACGACTCGCCGGGTTATCGCGATATCCTGCCGCTGCGGACGGAGAACTCGCTCAGCGTTGCGATGATCGTGAAGGGCGTGGAGTCCGGCTACCGCGCGACCGATTTCCTTGCGAAGTCCGGCCTCGCCTGAGTCGGTGCGCCAGCCTTACGCTGCCAGTTCGGCCTCGATGAAGCCGCGCACCTCGTCGGCAGCGACGCCCGGCGCGATGAAGCTCTTGCCGATGCCGCGAGTGAGAATGAAAGTCAGCACGCCGCGCTTGACCTTCTTGTCCTGCGTCATGGCGCTGACGATCTCATCGGCGGTGCCGGCGCCGCCGGGCACCTGCTGCAAACGGCTTGGCAGGCCGACATGGTCGAGATGGCGCGCGACACGCCCGGCATCCTGTCCCGTGCAGAGACCGAGGCGTTGCGAGAAGCGGAAGGCGAGCGCTAGCCCGATAGCGACGGCCTCGCCATGGACGAGGCGGCTGGAATCGTAGTTGGTCAGCCGCTCCAGTGCATGGGCGAAGGTGTGGCCGAGATTGAGCAGGGCGCGATCACCTTCCTCGCGCTCGTCGCGGGCGACGATCGCCGCCTTGGCGCGGCAGGAGACGGCGACGGCATGGTCGCGCTCCGGTCCGCCGGCGATGACGCGGCTCCAATTGGCTTCGCACCAGTCGAAGAAATCGGGATCGTCGATCAGCCCATATTTTACCACCTCGGCATAGCCGGCCTTGAACTCACGCTCGCTCAGCGTGTCGAGCAGAGCGGTGTCGGCGATCACGAGCGCAGGCTGATGGAAGGCGCCGATCAGGTTCTTGCCATGCGGCGAGTTGATGCCGGTCTTGCCGCCCACCGAGGAATCGACCTGGGCGAGCAGCGTGGTCGGTACCTGCACGAAACGCACGCCGCGCCGCAGCACCGCCGCCGCGAAGCCGGTGAGATCGCCGACGACGCCGCCGCCGAAGGCGATGACGAGGTCGTTGCGCTCGATCTTCGCCGCCAGCAGCGCGTCGCAGAGCGCGATGAACTGGGCATAGGATTTCGAACCCTCGCCCGGCGGAATGGTGATGCGGGTCGCCGTGATCCCTTCCTGGTGGAGGCAGGTCTCGAAGGCGGCGCCATGCAGGGCGGCCACGCTGGTATCGGTCACGAGGGCGGCCTTGGCGCCGGGCGCGAAGGCCGCGATCAGCGCCGCCGCCTCGCAGAGCTGGTGGCGGCCGATATGGATGTCGTAGGCGCGGCCTTCGAGCGCGACGGGGACGACGATCCGCGCGCCGGCCTTCTCGGTCAGGGTGGCGTTCATGACGTTTATTCTCCGGCCGTCAGGCGCAGATAGCCGCCCAATGCGGCAATGGTATCGCCGACCACGACTTCGTGAGGCTCGTCGCTCGACAGAATGGTCAGATCGGCGAGGGCATAGACGGGCTCGCGTTCGGCCAGCATCCGGCGCAGTGTCGCCTCCGGATCGGCAGTCTGAAGCAGGGGGCGGTTCGAGCGTTTGCGGACGCGGCGCATCAGCACGTCCGGCTCGGCCTTGAGCCAGATCGAGATGCCGAACTGCTTGATCCGCTCACGCGTGTCGGCATTCATGAAGGCACCGCCGCCGGTCGCCAGCACGACAGGCGACTGCGTCTCCAGGATGCGGCTGATCACGCGTCGCTCGCCCTGGCGGAATTCGGCCTCGCCACGCTGCTCGAAGATCTCGGGGATCGTCATGCGGGCCGCTGTCTCGATCTCGACATCGGCGTCGATGAAAGGCATGCCGAGCCGCGAGGCCAGCCGGCGCCCGACTGAGCTCTTGCCGGAGCCCATCATGCCGACGAGCACGATGGTGCGCCCGCCGAGGGCGGTGCGGAGATCGGCCATGTCCGGGGCGGCGATGGTGGCAGCGGCGGTCATCAATGTATTTTCCCTGGGAGGGCTGTAGCACGCAGCTGCCGGCCGCGTCATGCCTTCGTCATGGCTTTTTGGCCGCGCTTTGCACGCAGCTGTGGCGTGCCAGCCCTTGCGCGATGTGGACGGCATCGCGGATAGTGACTCGGCCCAAGATCGCGCGATTGCGAAAGTCCGCCCGACGTGCCGACGTTATTCCGTTTTCTCGCCTTCGTCGCGATCATCGCCGGTCTGGTCTTCGGTGGAATGGTGGCGCTCGTCACCTTCGTGCAACCGGTGCAGCGCGAGATGGTCGAGATCGTGCCGCCTTCGAAACTCCAGCCGAAATGAGCCGGTTGTCGCGCCAGCGGCTGAATACCTTCCTCGACATGCTCGCCGCCGAGCGCGGCGCGGCGCGCAATACGCTCGACGCCTATGAGCGCGATGTCGAGGATTATCTCGAATTCCTTGGCGGCAAGGCGCCGGGAGACGCGACCGCCGCGGACATTCGCGGCTGGCTGGCGGACCTTTCGGAGCGCGGGCTCAAGGCCTCGTCCGCCGCGCGCAGGCTGTCCGCCGTCCGGCAGTTCCACCGCTTCCTCTACACCGAGGGGCTCGCCGGGACCGACCCTACCGCCGCGATCTCGGGGCCGCGCCAGGGGCGACCGCTCCCGAAGGTGGTCTCTGTCGGCGATGTCGACCGGTTGCTTGACGTTGCGCGGGCGGCTTGTTCGCAGGAGGGCGCGACGAGGGCAGCCCGGCTGAAGGCGCTGCGGATGCGCTGCCTCGTCGAGATGCTCTACGCCACGGGCCTGCGCGTCTCCGAGCTGATCGCGCTGCCACGCTCGGCCGCGACGACGCGCGAACGCTTCCTGATCGTGCGCGGCAAGGGCGACAAGGAACGGCTGGTGCCGCTGAACGAGGCGGCACGCCAGGCCGCGCGCGACTGGCTGGCGGCTTTGACGGAGGCCGGGCAGGCCGAAGGGCGCTGGCTGTTCCCATCCGATGGCGAGAGCGGGCACCTGACACGCCAGGTCTTCGCGCGCGATCTCAAGACGCTTGGCGGAGCGGCGGGGCTTTCAGCCGCCGCGCTCAGCCCCCACGTGCTGCGCCACGCCTTCGCCAGTCATCTGCTGCAGAACGGCGCCGATCTCAGGGTGGTGCAGGAACTGCTGGGGCATGCCGATATCGCGACGACGCAGATCTACACCCATGTCCTCGATGAGCGGCTGAAGAGCATGGTGCGCGATCTCCACCCGCTGGCGGATGGGGAGTGAGGCGCAGCCGATGCCGAAGCACCCTCGGGCCGAGCGAAGCGCAGCCCCGAGAATCTCAGGGTCAGAGCAGCTGGTTTCCGAGATGCTCGGGTCAAGCCCGAGCATGAAGTACAGCGCTCACGCCTCGGAGCAGCGGATCTGCTGGACGCGCTTGGGCATCTCGCCGACGGCCGGGATGAATTGGCCGGTGACCGGGTCGAGGATCATCAGCACGCCGGAGGCGACGGCGAAATAGGCGCCATGCAGATGCAACCGGCCTTTGCTCTCCAGAATCTGGACGCAGGGGAAGGTGCGGAGATTGGCGAGCGATTGCTGGATCGAGGCCAGCTCCAGCCGGTGCAGATAGTCGTCGAAGCTCTCGTTGCGGCCGCGCCCGCCGGTGCGTTCGGCCGCCGGGCCGATCAGGGTGATCCATTTGCCGATGAAATCGCCCGGCGAGAGCGCTTCCTGGCTGTCGTCGGCGAAGGCGCGGATGCCGCCGCAGCGGCCGTGGCCGAGCACGACGATGTGCTGGACCTTGAGGGCCTGCACGGCATATTCGAGCGCCGCCGAGGTGCCGTGGAGCTGGTCGTCCGGCGCGAAGGGCGGGATCAGATTCGCGATATTGCGGGCAACGAACATCTCGCCCGGCCGCGCATCGAAGATCACTTCCGGCGAAACGCGCGAGTCGCAGCAGCCGATCAGCATGATCTTCGGCGTCTGCCCGTGCTCGCCGAGCTCTTCATATCGGCTCTGCTCCCGGACGAAACGATCGTCGAGGAAGGCACGGTAGCCTTCCGTCAGGCGCTGCGGGAACGGCTCAGCAGGCTTGTCCATGGCCCTTCTGGAACAGGAAACAGCGGCTTTCGTCAAGTCGATGTTGCGATGCGGGATCGCGGAGACCGTCTAGGCGATCCCGCCGAGGCACAGGGCGAGCGTCGCCGACAAGGCGGCCACTTCGCCTCGAAGGAGCACGGTTTTCAGTCGTGCGGTGGCTCCGCCCACGATGGCAAGCTGCGAGCGGGTCAGCCGCAGCTCGCTCGCCAGCAAGCGGATGAGCGCGGCATTCGCCTCGCCATCCGTCGGGGCAGCACGGACACGGGCCTTCAGGACGATGCGGCCGTCCGCGAGCGTCTCGACGCCGTCGAGCGCATCGCGCCCGCCGCGCGGCGTCAGGCGGACATCTAGCGCGATCCCCTCCTTCGTTTCCCGCCAGGGCCGGGCGGCCGGGTCGCTCATGAGCCCTCTCTCCCGGAAGGGGCGGCCATGCGCCGCCGCCGCATGGACATATGGCTGTCGTCGCCTAGTCTGAGGCGCCGGCTCGTGCGGCATAGCGCTAGCGAGGGGCCGTGCGCAACGGAGACCGAGCCTTGTCTGAACCCTGCGATCTCAGCGCCGTCGCTGCGCGCGCCCTCATCGGCGCCAAGAAGTTGTCCGCCCGCGAACTCCTCGAAAGCTGCATCCACCGTATCGATGCGGTCGACCCCGCCGTGAATGCGATGGTGGCGCGCGACGACGAGGCGGCGCGCAAGGCGGCAGCTGCCGCGGACGAGGCGACGGCGCGCGGCGACAGCCTCGGTGCGCTGCACGGCCTGCCGGTCGGCATCAAGGACCTGGAGAACGTCGCGGGCCTGCGCACCACCTATGGCAGCGCGCTCTATCGCGATTTCGTGCCGAAAGAGGATCAGCTGATCGTCGCCTCGGTGCGCAATGCCGGTGCGATCATAGCGGGCAAGACCAACAGCCCCGAATGGGGCGCGGGCGCCAATACGCGCAATGCCGTCTACGGCGCGACCGGAAATCCCTTCGACCCCTCGAAGAGCGCAGCCGGCTCCTCCGGCGGCTCGGGCGTGGCGCTGGCGACCGGCATGGTCCCGATCGCGACCGGCTCGGATACGGGCGGCTCGCTGCGCAATCCGGCGGCCTTCAACGGCATCGTCGGCTTCCGGCCGACGCCCGGCCTCGTTCCGAGCGACAAGCGCGCACTGGGCTGGAGCCCGCTTTCGGTGCTGGGACCGATGGCGCGCAACGTGCCTGATCTGTGCTTGCTGCTCTCGACCATGGTGTCGGACAGCGCCTGCGATCCTCTTGCCACGACGATTCACGGCAAGGCCGTGCGCCGGGCGGAGGATTTCGCCCGGCCGGCGACGATCGACCTGGCGTCGCTCAAGGTCGCGGTGACGCCGGATTTCGGCTTCGCGCCGACTGAGCGTCACATCAGCCAGGTTTTTGCGGAGAAGACGGGCGCCTTCAGCCATCTCTTCCATGCCGCGGAGGAAGCGACGCCGGATTGTGCGGGAACGGACGAGGTCTTCGAGGTCCTGCGCGCCGTCGGCTTCCTCGCGAGCCATCTCGACAAGGTGCGCGACACGCCCGAGATGGTCGGGCCGAATGTCCGCGCCAATGTCGAGGAAGGGCTGGGCTATTCCGCCCTCGACGTGACCAAAGCGATGAAGCACCAGACGGTGCTCTATGATCGCTGGCAGCAGTTCTTCGAGCGCTACGACGTCATCCTGTCGCCGGCGGTGACGCTGAGCCCGCGGTCCTGGACCGAGCTGTTCCCGGCCGAGATCGACGGCAAGGCGACACGGACCTATTTCCACTGGCTGGCGCTCGCCTATGCCGTCACCGTCGTCGGCCATCCGGCGATCTCGCTGCCCGTCGGCCTCGACCGCAACGGCATGCCCTTCGGGCTGCAGATTGTCGGCCCGCGCGGCGGCGACGCCAAGGTGCTGGCGGTGGCCGCCGCCTTGGAGGCCGCACTGGCGGGCGATCCGCTGACGGCGCGCCCGGTTCCGGATCTGGCCATGCTCGCCAAGGCGCGGCCGATCAGCGAGAGCCCGAATTTCATGGGGTTTGCCTAAGCAATACGCACCGACTGCCAACCATAAGAGGGGAGAACATATGAAGCGTCGCGATTTTCTCACTGGGACGGCGGCTCTCGCCATTGCCGGCCCGAGCCTGACCCGTTCCGCAGCCGCGCAGAGCGCCACGGTTCTGAAGTTCGTTCCACAGGCCAACCTGACGGCGCTCGATCCGATCTGGACGACGGCGACCGTGACCAACAATCACGGCTATTTCGTCTTCGACACGCTCTATGGCGGCGATCTGGACCTGAAGCCGCAGCCGCAGATGGCCGAGGGGCACGAAGTCTCGGCCGACGGCAAGACCTGGCGCATCAAGCTGCGCGAGGGGCTGTCTTTCCATGACGGCGCGCCGGTGAAACCGGCCGATTGCATCCAGAGCATGAAGCGCTGGTGCCAGCGCGATCCCTACGGGCAGCTGCTGACCAAGGTTGTCGAGGCCTGGAGCGCTCCGGACGAGCGCACCATCGAGATCAAGCTGACCCGGCCCTTCCCGATGATGCTCGACCTGCTCTCCAAGGCCGACAATCCGCCCTTCATCATGCCGGAGCGGCTGGCGCAGACCGACGCGACCAAGCAGGTGACGGAGATGATCGGCTCCGGCCCCTACAAGTTCGTTGCCGGCGAGTTCGTCACCGGCAGCCGCGCGGTCTACGAGAAGTTCGACGGCTACAAGCCGCGCAGCGAGCCGCCGAGCCGAAATGCAGGCGGCAAGGTCGCGAACTTCAAGCGGATCGAATGGCACATCCTGCCCGACCCGGCGACGGCGGCGGCGGCGCTGACCACCGGCGAGGTCGACTGGTGGGAGCGTCCGCTTGCCGACCTGCAGCCGATGCTGGCCCAGAGCCCCGACATCAAGCGCGAGGTCATCGACAAGGCAGGCCGCGGCGCCATCATCCGGCTCAACCACCTGCAGCCGCCCTTCAACAATCCGAAGGTGCGCGCCGCCGTCCGCATGGCGGTGAAGCAGGAGGACTACATGCGCGCCGCCCAGGGCGACGACACCTCGATGTGGCAGGTCTGCCGCAATCTCTGGTGGCGCGGCACGCCCTACTATACCGGCGAGCAGGAAGACCTGATGCCGGGCAGCGTCGAGAAGGCCAAGACTGCCCTCAAGGAGTCCGGCTACAAGGGCGAGAAGGTCGTCATCATCAATCCGACCGACTTCCCCGATATCGGTCCGCTCGGCGAGGTGACTTACGAACTGCTCAAGCAGCTCGGCATGAATGTCGAGATGGCGGCGAGCGACTGGGGCACGGTGATCCAGCGCCGCAACAGCCGCGAGCCGGTCGAGAAGGGCGGCTGGAGCATCTTCCACACCACCGGGTCGGCTGTCGGCTGGGGCAATCCGGCTCTGTCCAACCTCGTGCGCGGGCAGGGCGAGAAGGGCTGGTTCGGCTGGTGGACGAGCGACAAGGCCGAGGGCCTGGCCGAGCAATGGCTCTACGCCCCCGACGAGGCGGCGCAGAAGAAGACGGCGGTCGAGCTCGGCCGGCTGGCGCTCGAGGAATGCGCGACCATCCCGCTCGGCCAGTTCGTGATCCGCACCGCCTACCGCAAGAACCTGACCGGCATGCTGCCGGGCTCGGCGCCCTATCCCTGGGGGCTGAAGCGGGTCTGAGACCGTCTCCGGAGATTCGCGGCGGGGCGGGCATGTGCCGCCCCGCCTTCGCTGTGTCAGCGTTGCGCCGCCACCGCCGCCGACCAGGGCGAGGCGGCGTCGCTCGAGCCTTCGGCGCCGTCGCGATCGACCCGGATGAAGTTGGGACAGGCGAAGTTGATCGGCATGACGGCGTGTTCGGCCAGCGTCGTCGGGCCGGCCTGTTCCAGAACGGCCAGCGTCCCGGCCGGCAGCCGCAGATCTGCGCTGGCGGAATCCGGACCGGAGACGTCGATGCGCGGCTGATGCGCGGTTTCCTCGGTCCCCATGCCGAAATCGAGCTGCCAGGCCAGCGTCTGGTAGACGCTGGCGAGGATGCGCCGCCCGCCGGAGGAGCCGGCCGCAAGGCGCGGCCAGCCGCCATCCTTTGGCGTCACCACGACCGGGCACATGTTGCAGAGCGGCCGGGCCCCGGGCGCGATCGCGTTGGCGCTGCCGGGGCGTGGGTCGAACCACATCATGCCGTTGTTCATCAGCACGCCGGTCGAGGGCAGCACGACGCGGCTGCCCATCGAGGAGAGCAGGGTGGTGGTGACGGTGACGAGATTGCCCTCGCCATCGACCACGGTGAGATGGGTGGTGCAGGTATCGCCGGGCTCCTTCGCAGCCGTCGCGGCACCGAGGCCGTCGAGGCGCTCGCGATAGGCCTGCCGCATCACGCGCGACAGCTGCGCGAACCAGGCGGCTGAAGGACCCTCGCCGTCAATCGGCGCATCTGCCATGCCGGCAATGACGCGCTCCAGCGTCGGGGCGGCGGTGAGGCCGCCAGCGGTATGGACGAGGTGGCTGCCGCGCCAGTCGATCGTCGGCGCGGCGCGCAGCTGCGCCTCGCAGCCCGCCAGATCCTGCTCGTCCACGACGCCGCCGACGGCGGCGATGTCGGCTGCGAGACGACGGGCGACGTCACCGCGATAGAAGTCGTCGAGGCCGGCCACGGCGAGCCGCTCCAGCGTCTCTGGCAGCTTGCCCAATGTCATGAAGCCGGGCGTGCCCTGATAGGGCGGCACCGGCGGCAGCCCGCCGGGCAGATAGATCCGCGCGCTCTCTTCGTAGAGCCTGAGCACCGAAGCCGAGGAGGCGACCTTCAGTGTCGTGTACCAATCGGCCGGCAGGCCGCGCTTCGCGAGCGCGACAGCGGGGGCGAGGATCTCGGCGAGCGGCAAAGCGGAGCCGAAGGCCTCCTTCAACTTCGCATAGCCGGCGACGGAGGAGGGGATGCAGAAGGAGAGCGGGCCGTGGATGTTGCGGTCGCCGACGACTTCGGGCCAGGTGAAGAGATCCTTCTTCATCTCCCCGGTGAGAGGGTACTCGGCGGGATCGGCGCGCCGCGGGGCGATTGGCCCGAAATCGACGACCTGTGCCCGGCTCTCGCCGGCCTTCAGCACTACGGCGAAGCCGATACCGCCCAGGCCACTGTTCCAGGGCTCGACCGCGGCCAGCGCGAAACAGGCCGCAACCGCGGCGTCGGCGGCGTTGCCTCCCTGTTCGAGGATCGCTGTTCCGGCTTCGGCGGCCTCGCGGCTCTGGGAGACGACGATGCCGTGCCTTCCGCGCGCGGAAGGCTTGGTCAGAACCCAGTTCTGGCTGCGATAGGGGCGGGCGGCTGCGGCCATGCTGGCGACCTCGGGCGATTGCGGAGGCCGCCATACTGCATACCGCTCATGGCGGCGTCGAATGCGTCGTCGCAGCCTGAGAGCCGCGTCGCTTGCAGGACGGGCGCGGTCAGAACACGTTGGGGTAGATGTAGCGGACGATCACGCTCTGGATGAAGTAGATGATCAATACCAGGATGATCGGCGAGATATCGATGCCGCCGAGATTGGGCAGGCGTTCGCGGATCGGGCGCAGAGCCGGTTCAGTGATGCGGTAGAGCGTGTCCCAGACGGTGGAGACGAACTGGTTGCGGGTGTTGATGACGTTGAAGGCGATCAGCCAGCTCAGCACAGCCGAGGCGATCAGAAGCCACACATAGATCTGCAGAGCGAGCAGAACCACGTCGAGAACGGCACGCATCGATCTTCCTTTTAAGCCTGACCGGAGAGGGTTCGCGGAATATCCCCTGCTCGCGCCAAAACAGATGGCGGAAGTGATTGACATCCACGCGGCGCACAGCCTAGAAGGCCAGCGCCTTGGGGCTGTAGCTCAGATGGGAGAGCGCTGCAATCGCACTGCAGAGGTCAGGGGTTCGAATCCCCTCAGCTCCACCAAGGCTTTTCGCTAAGTGATTGATTTCAGTCACGGTTTGCGAGGCCTTGGGGGAAATGCCCCAAAATTTACCCCAACATTATCCGTGGTTTGATCTGGATCGATTTGGATTCGGCGCCAATCTCCGGGGCATTTTGGGCACCCCGCGCAGATACCATCGAGCTTGTTGATCCAGAATTCTCACGCCTGAGGATACTTCGGTTGATACCGCTCGTCGGGAGCGAGCCAATCCGACAGAAATGCAAGAGGATCTTGTTCCCCTAGCATCGCTCTCGCCAAAGCCAAGCGTGTCTGAATATGGGCCCGGCGTTCATCGTCGACCTGCTCCATCCGCTTCTCAGCCTCCTGAAAGAAGCGCTCGACGGCTGTTGCGGCTGCCCACTTTTGCATAATGTCAGCGAGCTGCTCTTTGCTCTCCGCCAAAGCTCGCTCGACGGCCCGGCGGTCCTCTTGGCGGAGGTACCGCTCATGCGCCTCAGCCCGCTCCTTCCGCCGTTGAGCTGCAGCCTTTTCTTCTGCGACGATCAGAGTTTGGAGTTCCGTCTCGGAGTTCTCCAACCGTGAGACTATCGAGTGGACAAGCGACTTGAGGTCAGCCGATTGCGTGTCCTGCCAGCTTGTCGACCATTCGATGTTGGCGAGCGGACAGTACGCGACGAACCGAAACCGGCCGCAGGGCAGGTCTTGCTCCGTCGTCCAGGAGTTAGTGAGCTGCCAGGGCCGAGCGGACCGAACCAGCTTGCTATCTTCACGCACGTAAGAGCCGTCGAGATACCGCATCGTCACGCGCTCGGTCATTTCGGTCAGCACTAAGCCGACTGGGATAGTGCCAACGTAGGTGACAGTGGGGCGGCGCGGCGACCAGATGCTGCCAGTCTGATAACGCCCATACTTGCGGTCTTTGCGCGGGACCTCCTGCTCATCCACGTGCCTGCGCCGCATCTCTTGGTCGGCAGGCGCGAACATGACGCGATACCCCTTCTGATCGAGGGCGTCGTAAATCTGGTTTGCGATATCGAGCGCGGCAGAGAGATGGTCAGCCGAAGCTACGATGTCAGGTAGGAGATGCTTGTAAGGGCGCAAAAACTCGTTCTTCTCGTCGCTGCGCGACTTTCTGAAAGACTCGTCGACGCCGATCAGCATGGGATGGCGCGTAGGCTTGTGAGGGCGGTTGGCAGCTTTCCGCTCCATACGACGGTACGCGCGCTTCGGCGGAGGCGCTGAGAGGAGTGTGCCTCTGGTCCAACGGGCCTGGTCTCCGGGCAATGCAGCGGGCAAGTCAGGACGGGGCGCCTCCCTCCCAACTGCCTTCTTCTGCCAATATCCGGCGGGCGGCCGGGGCACGTTCAGCACCTCGCAGATGCGCGTGAGGTGATAGTGATTCACCCCGAGCTCTTCGGCCAAGTGGTTGATCGGCGTGGCCCAGACGCGCTCGTACAGGTCTTCGCGTGTGATGCCAGTGGAAGCAGAAGTGGGAGCAGATAGGTTGGTTTTTGGGTCCATTTCTCGCTCGCAGCCGCATCCATGACCTCGCAATCTCGTAGAAGCGAGGACTCGCGTGAAGCCCAGACATGCCCCCCGGCGAGGCGATGGTCAGCTATGGAGCCGATTTCAGTAGATCATTGGCCGATTGGCAAACAGACCCAACTCTACGCTTCAGGGTGCCTCCGTGGCCCGCCGATCGCTGCCTGCCCGCCTATCGATTAGCTTCCAATCCCATCCCCGTTTCGCTGGGCGTTAAAATCAGACTGAAGCAGCAGGCAACGGCAGCCTCCCCTTCGCTTCAGATTACGGATACAAGCGCCAAAGCTTGATTCACTGATGCGCTGTCAGAGGCTGCGGAGCGATGCTCTCACCATGAACATATTCGAACGCGCCTTGGAGCAGTCGCTCGTCACACGATTACAAGATCTGAAATATGAGTATCGCCCCGACATCCGCGACCGCACTTCGCTAGAACACAATTTTCGACAGAAATTTGAAGCGCTGAACGGCGTTCGCCTTACTGACACCGAGTTTGCCAGGCTTCTCGAAGAAATTGTCACGCCCGACGTTTTCACAGCCTCACGCACGCTGCGAGAGCGCAACAGCCTCATTCGTGATGACGGCACGCCGCTCAACTACACGCTCGTCAACATCAAGGACTGGTGCAAAAACTCCTTCGAAGTCGTCAACCAGCTCCGCATCAACACGGACAACAGCCACCATCGCTATGACGTAGTTCTCCTCATCAACGGGGTGCCGGTCGTTCAGGTAGAACTGAAGACGCTCGGGATCAGCCCACGTCGTGCTATGGAGCAGATCGTCGAGTACAAGAACGATCCGGGGAACGGCTACACGAAGACAATTCTGTGTTTCCTTCAACTCTTCATCGTCAGCAACCGCGATAGGACGTTCTACTTCGCGAACAACAATGCTCGGCACTTCGCATTCAATGCCGAGGAGCGTTTCCTGCCGGTCTACGAGTTCGCCGATGTAGATAACAAGAAGATTGTCCATCTCGATAGCTTCGCCGAGACCTTCCTCGTGAAGTGCACGCTCGGCCAGACGATCAGCCGCTACATGGTTCTGGTCGCAAGCGACCAGAAGCTCCTGATGATGAGGCCGTATCAGGTCTACGCGGTAAAGGCGATCGTCGATTCCATCGCCCAGGACTGCGGCAACGGCTACATCTGGCACACGACGGGCAGCGGCAAGACGCTCACGTCGTTCAAGGCGTCAACGCTGCTAAAGGACAATCCGGACATCGAAAAGTGCCTCTTCGTCGTGGACCGCAAGGATCTGGATCGGCAGACCCGCGAGGAGTTCAACAAATTCCAGGAAGGCTGCGTCGAGGAAAACACTAACACCGCGTCCCTCGTTCGTCGCCTGCTTTCAGACGACTACGCCGACAAGGTCATTGTCTGCACGATCCAGAAGCTGGGCCTCGCGCTGGACGAAAACAGCAAGCGCAATAAACAACAGAGGAAGGACGGTAAGAAGAGCTATAAGGAACAACTGGAGCCCCTGCGCGACAAGCGCATCGCCTTCATCTTCGACGAATGCCACCGGTCGCAGTTCGGCGAGAACCACAAGGCGATCAAGGAGTTCTTCCCGCGCGCGCAGCTCTTCGGCTTCACTGGCACGCCGATTTTCGATCAAAACGCGGCCCAGCAGAAGATCGAAGACACGCAGGCCAGCATGAAGACGACGGAGGACCTCTTCCAGCAGCGTCTTCACACCTACACGATCACCCACGCCATCGAGGACGGCAACGTCCTTCGGTTCCACGTCGACTATTACAAGCCGCAGGGCAAGAGCGTGCCCAAGCCGGGCGAACCGCTGGCCAAGCGGGCGGTGATCGAAGCGATTCTCGCCAAGCACGACGCTGCCACCGGGCAGCGCCGGTTCAACGCCCTGCTCGCCACGTCGTCGATCAATGATGCCATCGAGTATCATACCGTTTTTAAGACCATGCAGGCTGAGAAACTGGCCGCCGATCCCAGCTTCCGGCCGCTCAACATCGCCTGCGTTTTCTCCCCGCCGGCTGACGGCGATCCCGACGTGAAGCAGATTCAGGAAGACCTGCCTCAGGAGAAGGAAGACAATGCGGTTGAGCCCGAAAAAAAGAAGGAAGCTCTTAAGGCCATCCTTACCGACTACAACGCCAACTACGGCACCAATCACAAGATCGCTGAATTCGACCTCTATTATCAGGGCGTACAGAAGCGCATCAAAGATCAGCAATGGCCGGATGCTGACCTGAAGAAGGCTTACCCCAACCAGCCGCACCACAAAATCGACATCACGATCGTCGTCGACATGCTGCTGACTGGCTTCGATTCAAAGTTCTTGAACACCCTCTACGTCGACAAGAACCTAAAGCATCATGGCCTGATCCAGGCCTTCTCGCGCACTAACCGGGTGCTGAACGCCACAAAGCCCTACGGCAACATCATCGACTTCCGCCAGCAGCAGGGTGCGGTTGATGCCGCCATTGCGTTGTTCTCTGGCGAAGCTGCTGCCGAAAAAGCCCGCGAAATCTGGCTTGTCGACAAGGCCCCTGTGGTCATCCAAAAGCTGGAAACCGCAGTGCAAAAGCTCGACGACTTCATGAAGTCGCAGGGCCTCGCCTCCGCGCCCGAAGCCGTTCCCAACCTCAAGGGCGACGCTGCACGTGCGGCCTTCATCGAGTATTTCAAGGAGGTCCAGCGTCTCAAGACCCAACTTGACCAGTACACTGACTTGACGCCGGAAAGCGCTTCTACGATCGAACGGCTCTTGCCGCGCGAGAGTCTTCTGGGTTTCCGCGGTGCCTATCTGGAAGCGGCGCAGCGCCTTCGGACCCAGCAAGGTAAGGGTGCGGACAAGCCGACGCAGGAAGCAGACCAGCTGGATTTCGAGTTCGTACTCTTCGCCTCGGCCATCATCGATTATGACTACATCATGGGCCTGATCGCCCGCTATTCGGAAAGCGCGCCCGGCAAGCAGAAGATGAGCCGCGAGCAGCTGATCGGCCTAATCCAGTCCGATGCCAAGTTCATGGACGAGCGCGAGGATATCGCCGCCTACATCAACACCCTCAAAGCGGGCGAGGGCTTAAGCGAAAAGGCCATCCGCGAGGGCTACAGCCGCTTCAAGGCGGAAAAGAACGCGGCGGAGGTGGCAGACATTGCGGGCAAGCATGGGCTGGCGAAGGAGGCGCTGCAAGCCTTTGTCGACACCATCCTGCAACGTATGATCTTTGACGGAGAGGCGCTGACCGACCTAATGGAAATCCTTGGTCTGAATTGGAAGGCGCGACGGTTGAAGGAACTGGACCTGATGGCCGACCTGATGCCCTTGCTGCTCAAGCGGGCTGGTGGGCGCGAGATTGCGGGGCTGAGCGCTTATGAGCAGTAAGCGGAAATCATCGGCCGCGACAGACGGCGGGGCTGCGTTGCCGGAACGGCGCTTCCCTGAGTTTCACGAAGCCGGGGCCTGGGATAATGTTGCTCTCGGATCTGTGGCGTCGATCAGAGCCAAGAAGGTTGGGGACAAGAAATGTGTCCCGATGAGCGTCACTTCTGGCGTTGGCCTTGTCAGCCAGATGGAGAAGTTCGGGCGGATCATCGCTGGTGATTCTTACAAGAATTATTTGCAGATTCAGAAAAACGACTTCGCCTATAACAAGAGCGCGACAAAGGAATACCCAGAGGGATTTATTGCTCTCTACACCGGTGACGAGCTTGCTGCCGTTCCAAACAGCATATTCACGTGCTTCCGAGTTCAGGAAGATACGATTTGGCCGAGCTATTTGAACTACCTGTTTCTTGGAAATCTACATGGGCGGTGGTTGCGGAAGTTCATTGAAGTTGGTGCCCGCGCCCACGGATCGCTGAGCATCAATGATCGTGACCTATTGGCCTTGCCCGTGCCGGTCCCATCGGGCCCGAACTCTCTGAAGGAGCAACAAAAGATCGCCGACTGTCTAAAATCGGCGGACGCTTTGATTGCTGCGCAGGGCCGGAAGGTGGAGGCGCTGAAGGCCCACAAGAACGGCCTAATGCAGCAGCTTTTCCCGCAACCTGAGCGCGTCGAGAACGGCATCAAGATACCTGCCGAAACTCGACCTCGCC
Source organism: Allobosea sp. RAF48 (assembly GCF_052114025.1). Lineage (NCBI taxonomy): Bacteria > Pseudomonadati > Pseudomonadota > Alphaproteobacteria > Hyphomicrobiales > Alloboseaceae > Allobosea > Allobosea sp. RAF48. Next base: position 372,730 of record NZ_JBFRDZ010000002.1, on the reverse strand, counting down.
TCCGTTTCCCAGCGTTCGAAGGGGCGGGCGAGTGGGCTAAATCAACCATAGGTGGTTTCAAGCCCTTTGTAACCAGTGGTTCGAGGGGATGGGCGGCGTTCTACGCTGACGCGGGCGAAATGTTTATCCGCATCACAAATCTTTCGCGCGAGTCCATTTACATGGATTTAAGCGATAAGAAGTTTGTCCAGCTGCCGAGTAACGTGAGTGAGGGCATCCGCACTCAGCTGAAGACAAATGATTTGTTGATATCAATTACGGCGGATATTGGGATTATTGGATATGTCGACGAAAGGGTGCCATCGCCAGCATATATCAATCAGCACATCGCCTTGGTGCGTTTTGAAGAGAGCAAACTGTGCAGCAAGTTTGTCGCCTATTTTCTTGCGTCCGACCAAGCCCAACGGCTGTTCCACTCGTCAACTGACAATGGAACAAAGGCTGGGATGAATCTAACAACCATACAAAACATAGGCCTAATGGTTCCTTCGATTGAAGAACAGCAGAGCATCGCCGACTGCCTCACCTCCGTTGACGAGCTTATCGCTGCCGAGACCCGAAGGCTGGAAACCTTCAGGACCTACAAGAAGGGGCTGATGCAGCAGCTTTTCCCCCAGGTTAGGGAGGCTGGCGCGTGAGCACCTACAAGAACCTGAAAAGCCTGGTGGCGCGGCTTCGTGACGATTTGAATAATCCCACAGGACCAGCTTCCCTGCTATTGATCTATGCTTACAACCGCACCGGTAAGACCCGTTTGTCGATGGAGTTCAAGGACGCGGGGAAGCGCAAGAACAAGAGGAACCCGACCGGCACGCCCGACACGCTGTACTTCAACGCCTTCACTGAGGATCTGTTCTTCTGGGAGAACGACCTCGAAGGCGACAGCGTGCGCCGCTTGCATCTAAACGAGAGGTCGTCCTTCTTCAACGCAATGACGGAACTCGCGCTGGACGAAGCCATCGCCCGCTACCTTTCCCGCTACACCGACTTTGAATTTGATTTCACCTACAAGGACGTTCAGCAGGGCAAGGATATAATCTCCAAGCCTGATTTCGTCAGCTTCCGAAAGGGTGGAGAAGCCAACATCAAGGTGTCGCGGGGCGAACAGAACATCTTCATCTGGTGCATTTTCATGGCCATCTGCGAACGGATGTTGGATGGACATGAATCCTATCAGGATAAGAAGTACCTCTACATCGACGACCCGATCTCGTCGCTTGACGACAACAATGCAATCTCTGTCGCCTGCGACCTAGCGAAGCTCATTCGTCGGGCAGCCACGCGAAAAAATGCCGACGGTGCACCCACCCCTATCAGGGTGATCTTTTCTTCACACCACGCGCTGTTCTTTAACGTGATGTGCAACGAAATGAGCAGAAAGATTGATGATGCGCCTTCAGTTGACCATCGACGCTATTTTCTGCACCGCCCGAGTCAAGATGGAAAATACACGCTACAAACAACGGAAGACACACCATTTTTTCACCACGTGGCAACGCTCGCTGAATTGCAGCGAGCAGCCGACCCAACAAAGGGAAAACTCTACACCTTTCACTTCAACGCCCTGCGCAGTGTCATGGAGAAGACGGCGTCTTTCTTTGGACACCCGAGTATTGCGTTTTGCCTGAAGGCGCTCGACAGCGCTGAAGACAAAGCACTTTTCAACCGCGCACTTAATCTTTTGAGCCACGGCGCCTATGCTATCCATGAACCCACAGAGATGGGCGAGGACAACAAGGAACTTTTCCGTCGGATCCTGCGGGATTTTGTCGCGCGGTTTGAATTTGCTTTGCCAGGAGTAGTCGCCACCCAAACCGCAGCCCTCGCGCTTGCACCAACCGCTGAGGGAGCATCCGCACGATGAACGACAGAAACCAAAAGCAGCTTGGCAAAACGCTCTGGAACATCGCCGACCAACTGCGCGGTGCGATGAATGCGGACGATTTCCGCGATTACATGCTGTCTTTCCTTTTCCTGCGCTACCTTTCCGACAATTACGAGGTGGCGGCGAAGAAGGAGCTGGGGCGCGACTATCCCGATCCCAACGCGATCGGCAATGGCGGGCGCTCGTCCCTCTCGGTTTGGTACGCGGAGAACCCTGACGATGTTGCGGCTTTTGAAAAGCAGATGCGCCTCAAGGCGCACTACGTTATTAAGCCGGAACACCTATGGACCAGCATCGCCTATATGGCGCGCATGCAGAACGACGAGTTACTTCTGACGCTGGATAAAGGTTTCAAATACATCGAGAACGAGTCGTTCCAGAGCACATTCGGCGGCCTGTTCTCGGAGATCAACCTCTACTCAGAAAAGCTCGGCAGGACCCAAGCGGACAAGAATAAGAAGCTATGTTCCATCATCACCGAGATCGCTAAAGGGCTCGCTGACTTCTCCTCGAATGTAGATGCGCTGGGCGATGCCTACGAATATCTGATCGGACAATTCGCCGCCGGCTCCGGCAAGAAGGCGGGCGAGTTCTATACCCCGCAGCAGGTGTCAGACATCCTTTCTGCGATCGTGACGCTCGACAGCCAGGAGCCTGCGACCGGCAGAAAAGAACGGCTCGCCAGCGTGCTTGACTTCGCGTGCGGCTCAGGTTCGCTGCTGCTGAACGTGCGCAAGCGCATGGGGCCGCACGGCATCGGTAAAATCTATGGCCAGGAAAAGAATATCACCACCTACAACCTCGCCCGTATGAACATGCTGTTGCACGGCGTGAAGGACACTGAGTTCGATATCTACCACGGCGACACCCTAAACAATGACTGGGACATTCTGCGCGAGTTGAACCCCGCCAAGAAGCCTTCCTTCGATGCCATCGTGGCCAACCCGCCGTTCAGCCTCCGCTGGGAGCCGACTGAAGCGATGGGCGACGATGTGCGGCACAAGAACTACGGGCTGGCGCCGAAGTCAGCCGCTGACTTCGCCTTCCTCCTGCACGGTTTCCACTACCTGAAGGATGAGGGCGTAATGGCAATCATCCTGCCGCACGGGGTGTTGTTCCGAGGCGGGGCAGAGGAGCGTATCCGCACGAAGCTGCTGAAGGATGGGCACATCGACACGGTGATCGGCCTGCCTGCAAACCTGTTCTATTCGACCGGCATCCCAGTCTGCATCCTTGTTCTGAAAAAGTGCAAGAAGCCGGATGACGTGCTCTTCATCAACGCAGCCGAACATTTCGCGAAGGGCAAGCGCCAGAACCAGCTCACCGATGATCACATCTCCAAGATCATCGACACGTACCAGTTCCGAAAGGAAGAGGAGCGCTATTCCAAGCGCGTGAGCATGGACCGAATTGCTGAGGAAGGCTTCAACCTCAACATATCGCGCTACATCAGTACGGCTGTGGGTGAGGACGAGATCGAACTGGCGGCGACGCATAAGGAACTGGTTGAGCTCGACGAGAAAATTCGGAAAGCCACGGCGAAACACAACGCGTTTTTGCAGGAGCTTGGCCTCCCGCTGATGCCAATTGCAAATAACTAAGATGCTTGCCTTCGAGGAGTCTGTAACTAGGATTTTCATTTCGTGGGAGGCAGAATCGGCCGCCAATGGGGATAGGGACGCGCAAAGCCCCTATATACGGCGACTGCTTCCGGGCAGCTGCGCGGCGTATTATCGCCGCTATGTCCGCTGAAGTATGGCCCAACGGTCAGCGTGCGTTGGGTCATCAAATATGTCCGTAAGGGTTGACTCCTATCAACGGTCATGGAATCTATCGGTCATGATCTCAACGGACGTTTCTGGAGCCTAATGCAGACCGTTCTCTATGCGCGGGTAAGCACTCTCGATCAGACCATCGAGCATCAGCAGACGCAGGCTGAAGCTGCGGGTTTCAAGCTAGATCGTGTTCTCGCGGATCACGGAGTTTCCGGGGTCAAGACCAAGCTGGAGGAACGACCCGAGGGAAGGCGGCTCTATGATATCCTGAGAGCCGGTGACATTCTGGTGGTTCGATGGATCGACCGTCTCGGTCGCAACTATGATGACGTCAAGCAGGCCATCGAGCAGTTCATGCGTCGAGGCGTGATCGTTCGAACCATCATCAACAACATGACGTTCGATGGGTCTACCAAGGACCCAATGCAGATGGCTGTCCGTGATGCACTCATCGGGTTTATGGCTGCAGCAGCCCAATCGCATGCTGAGGTGACGAAGGCCGCGCAGATCGCTGGCATCGCTCATGCCAAGAGTCTCGTGGGTGAGAAGCGCTACAAGGGGCGAAAGCCGAGCTTCAACGCAGAGCAGCTGACCGGGGTTCTGAACCTCCTGGAGCAAAAGGCTGGTGTAAGCGCCATTGCCAAAGCGACGGGACTGAGCCGCCAGACGATCTATCGGATCATTGATGATCCCGCCGCTGCGCAAATGTCACTCGTTGAGTGGGAGGTGGTACGCAGCAAGGCTGCATGATCGAACGGGTGCGGCGACTTAGCTTGCTCTATCGTGTCTGGCGGAAGTCGACTGCGCCCGCATGACCGTTGGGCGCATCCTTTTGCAACCTTGGCAGAGCTTCAGTTGAACGCCATGCCCGATCTTGGTCGGAAGCAGAACGGCTCGTTCAGAAGGTGCAGGCAGAAAGCTGCCCTTCCGAAAGCGCTATTTCGGAGATCGGTGACGATGGCGCTGCCTACAGCTCGTCCTTGAAAACGGCAATCCACTCCCTCACCAGTTCGGAGAACGGCGCTCGCGGATCAGCCATCGCCACAATTTCTGCCATTGTCCGATTAGCCATCGCCCTTAGCCGGTCTATCGCCGCTTGGATGAGATTCGCGACGGTCCCGGCTTGGGGAAGAGCGTCTTCCAAATCGTCCGCGAGCGTCGAAGCATCGACCAAGAGCGCACCCAAGAACTCCAGCCGGCGAAGGAGCCTGGTACGTTCCTGGACGAGCGCCAGTCGATTGAGACCAAATACCTGTATTGACAGCGCGCCACGTATACTCATGCTGGCGACCTGCGCGTGGGCAATGATGGCATTAGCGTCATCGGTGAGCGCCGGGAGAGCCGGGGCCACACCATTTCCAGTTACTGGCAAGATCAGTCCGATGTGGTCCCGCCGGTCGATCCAGTACCGCAGGTGCTCTTCTGCCCGGTCCTCACACGGATTCAGGAGCAGCGCGCGTTCAGAGGCGAGAAGACGCGCACGGTCGCGTTCGGAAGGCTCTGCCATGACCCGTGCGCCCTCGACGGGGAAGCATGAGTCCTTGCCGGTCTTGATGCTGACGTAGGCGCCGCCCGTTCGAGAGGTATCCGCCATCGCAGTGAGGCTGCGCATGTCGCGCGGGGTTGGCTGGAACCGGCGTCGGTTGCAGTCGATGCAACTGGGCAGAAGGTTCCCCCAATCTGCGGCCAGCCACCAATAGCCCTGATGTGCCGGCTCGCCCTCCACCTCGCCCTTGGGTCGGAAATGCTCGATGTCCACGGGGCCAACTGCCTCGTAACTGGCTTCGCAGTAGGCACACTTGCTGTGGAACAGCAGCTGCAGCGTGTGCCGGACGTCATCCTCTTTGTAAGCTTTGAAATTGAACGACTTCCGCCTGCCCTTAGCATCGTATTGGACCGGTCCGCCGAAGAATGTTCGTGCTCGCACGAGTTCGCTCGCGCCGGATTTCCCTGGACCTGTAAGGCTGGCCGGCGCCTTGACTCCAGCACGCTCGACGTTCCTCACCTCAGTAGCGTCCGAGCAAATCGAGGATTTTCGCACGGGTCGTCTCGCGCAGACCCCGGCGTTCCGCCGCCGGAGCGGTCGCCCTACTCCTCAGGAACTGCTCGACTGCCTCTTGGACTAGCCTTTCAATTTCCGTGGATCCGATTGGGAGTGCCCGAGCTACCTGTTCACCTATTGAACGGCGGAGGTCTCGGAGAGCCAAAACTTCTTGCTCGTCGCGCGGATCGGACGCCAGAAGATCGCCCGCCCTGGCCAGCGTGACTTCGGTGCCGACCTCGTCGGTGGAGAACAGGTCGAAGAAGTCGGACGTTAGCAGCTGCTCCACTGTGAGTGCGGAGACGGGTGGGAGATCCTCCAACTGCTCGACCGCTGAGGGGAGCCCGGCATCGCCACGCCTGAAAGCTCTTCGCAGCACTACGAGCTCGCTCGTCGACAGTCCGCGTAGGCAGAGAGGGTCGTGAGTCGTCATGATGAAGGTAACGCCGGGCAGCGCCTTGCGCAGTCCCTGGACGACCCGCATCTTCCATCGAGGATGGAGGTGGGCCTCGATCTCGTCGATCAGGACAACGGCTCTGGCGTTCGCGAGCGAAGCGCTACTCGCGTCCTGCGCCTCAGCGAGCCCGCGCAGGACGTGGCAGGCCATACTGAGGACCGACCGGAAACCCGACGACACGAGGTTCAACGGTGTACGGGTCGTCACGCGCGATCCGTCGTCAGCTATGCCGCTAGTGATAAGCAGGCACCTGCCTTCCTGGATCGTGATGCCGTCATACTCGTCGTCAATCGCCAAAATTTGGTTCAGGGCGCGTCGGACTTCAGAAAAGAGCGGCTTCTCGGAAATTGAGACCAGCCACCTTTCCGGATTGGGTAAAACGTTCTCCGGGCGGAAGATTGAGATTACGGAGGAGCTCGCCCGCTGACCGACGCTGTCGTTGGCAAAAATCCTGAACGCACCGTAGGCAAACACTGGTGTGCGGCTTTCGTTGTCTTCGCGGTCGCCTGCGAGCTTTCCGGAACTGATTTCGAGATTTACGCTGCTGCCGTCCTCGAACGTGGCCGTCAGCTTAGCCGCGCGCAGCTCGCCGCTGCCTCCGAGCAGATCCGGATCCAGCATCAACGAGCCGGACGGCAGGTCGAGATCAGAGCGAGCTGCTTCGCCCGCCAGAAGGTAGGCGATTGCTTCGAGGATTGAGCTTTTTCCGACGGCGTTCTCGCCAAGGATCATCAACGCGGGAGCGCGGTGATCGGCATGGGCTCGCTTCATGACCTCGTCAGTGGCGAGCGCGACACCGACCTTTTGCGACAGCTCCCCGCCGAGCAGCGGCAGCTCTAGCCGCAAGTGGTCCACTGACTTGAAGTTGCAGATATCAAAGGAGACTGGTCGCGCCTTCCCGCGCATCACCACACGTCGTCGCCTCGAGGGGCGACGAAGCGAGTTGGGATCAGCATTCAGGGAAAGCAACGCCTCGGCCAGCTGCTTTCTAAAGTTTGCGGCTCCTATTCGCTGTGCGTAATATTCCCGAATCCTGTTCGGTGTCAGGCGTACAGAGCTAGAGGGGCCACTTCCGATCCTCCGAGCCAATTGGTATAGGAGCACGTACCACGTCCCGCCATATTCCAGGTCCGCGAACCTGAAGGGACCATCGACTGGATAGCCGGGGCTAGCTAACTGGGGGAGTTCATCAAGATACTGATGGAATCTGTTACCACGTCGAGACACGAGGTCGGCGCGGTTAAGCCGAAAGTGGCGGACGGTGGCATCCGCCCGCTCCGAAAGCCCTACAATCCGACCGTCGGGCAGTGCGGCTAGGTTCAGCCGAAAGTTTTCGTCGCCACACGGGTCGAGGAATACCTGCCGCTCGGTTCCGGGGAACGGCCAAACGCCTGAGGAGCTGCGCGTGTAAATTTCGACCTGCGCACGCTCCGGCAACGGCATCCGGGGCCCCGTCCGCATGGGGAACACAGAGGGCTCTAGTGGTCGACAATCGTCACAAATTGCGTAGATGTTAGCCCAGTCGTTGACGAGCCACGTGTAGTAAAGGTGGCTCAGGCGGGCAAACTCGGGGGCAACGCTCGATGACGGCCCAGCCTCCTCGGGAGGCCTGAATCGGTACGGCCTGACCTCGGCATTTGATTCGCAAAAGGCGCATCGGTCATGGAAGAGTTTCCGCACCGCCTCGCCGAGTTCGGAATCCTCGATCTCATAAGGCGACATTTGCACTCGGGTCTGCTCGAGCTTTGCCGCGTCCACCGCGAAGATGCTTTCCAACATCTCCCTAGCCCGGGACGACCGCTCGTCGGTGAGGCAGGAAGGAGGCTCGACATCCGCCCTGTTAAAGTGCTGCATCGTCTCCAACCGCCCTAATTGACGGAAGGACCTAACATCACCGTCCATGCCTAGAAGGCAAGGATAGGGCAGGCTTTGGCTTCCGCGCACGAGGGGCTCGGTAGCCTCCCTAATAGACCGTAGCCGTGCTATACAATCGAGCACAAGTGGGCTCTAGCATCAGTGCGAGCGGCAGAACGCCGGTTTCTGGTGCCTCGAAAGGACGCCTCGTCGACGGCAGTGCGGTGATCGGACTGAATGACAAGGTTGATCCCGCGCTGTTACTCTCGCAAAAATCCGCGTCCCAAGTTGATGCCTTTCAGGCTTGGCCAATCAGCGCCTGGGACTGCTGGGAGACCGGTTTCTCCCGGTTGTCCAGATACAGCCTGATGGCTTTCCTGATCAGGAAATTTCTAGATGCACCGGTTGAGGCCGTGATCAGGTGTAGGCGATCAACCAAATGCTGATCACAGAGAATTTCGACTCTAATCCGCGTGTCTCCGGTGTCCATCTCGCCTCCGTCTATACCGGAGAGAACCGGTACAGATTTATTTATCAATCTACCGATGTGACAAAGGGCGGCAGAACTGGATAGCTCTTACCTTTTTGACAGTCGTATTAATCTCTTGAGCTGGCCTAACCTCTGGTCTTTTAGACGTTTGGTTGAGCACAGAAGAGCTTCATTGGTCATTATCTCCTCAACCCTCTCGGACGCTATGCATCTGCGCTTGAGGGCATAATACAAGGTGGAATACGCATCATTCCTCTGCTTGGGGATATTTCCGGCTCGCCAGCGTTCGATCTCGAAATCGATCTCCTCTTGGAGAAGGTCACTGTGAACGTTGCAGGTCTTACCGGATGAGGAGCTGACAACGAATTCCCGAATAATTTCAGGCTCTTCGTCAAAGTTGACCCACTGAGTAGGATCGAGAGGCTTGCGTTCCGGGCCTCGAAATTCGAGAAAGAAACTCGCGCTTTTCTCCCTTGCCTGGCATGGTAGATACATCAGATCGGCGCAGTTCTTTTTGCTTCGATCAAACCCGTCTTTTTTCTTTCCTCCAGTCCCCTTTTGGTTGTAACCCTCTTTCTCGACAGCCTTCAGTATTTGCTCAATAACATTCTTATACATTGGTGGCGTCATGATGAATTCCGTTGGAATGTACGCTCTCCATCTGCGATGAAGAGACGTACAAGAATACGTATTGAAAAGTATCATTTCTGTATGAGGGAATAATTCGGCAAATTTCTCAGGCGTCAGATCGCCTTCGTCATTATCGAGCATTATCCCATTTGCACAAACGATATTGGATTCCGTCCGCATATTAGTCGGATGAAGAGCTGGGCATCCCATCGTCATCACTTGATTAGCGCATTTGGACGGCACAGTTCTCTGGTGATACTCTCTCAATTTATCAATAAACATGTCGTGAGATGAGGCAATTATGTATTTCGAACTATGCGTAGACCAAAGGAAATCCCAAATACATGCGCGAAATTGCGGGACGTTATACCTATAGATATAAGGTATTTCGTCACAGAATTCATTGCATTTAACCTTACCGTCCTCACCATGATTTGGGATTTTGTCCATGAGATTTTGCCAAACAGCCAAATGGTCTTTCGTCGACAGCCGCTGTCGGTATTTTCGATTCCTCTCCGCGCTACTCGTATGAATCTGAGGTCTACCGGCTTTCTTGAATGAATCTTCCGGAGGGCCTAATCCAAGCCACTCGATTTTGGAGCCCTGCAGTACGGATTGAAGCCACTCGGCAAGACCGCGATCTGGCACCACAACGATCTGCGGTTCCGCCTTTTTCGGATTGCGGATACCTCCACGCAGAATCGCCTGATAAGCTTTCACGTAATACATGTCTCGAATGATGTCTTCGTCGGTCAATCCGCGAAATCTTAGGAATGCAGCCTGTTGGGGACTCGGATTGTAAGCCGCCAGAAAGGCAACCATGTCCACATTCGTGTAGTCATTCAGGCCGTGAGGCATGCCTGGAAGTCTTGTAGCGTTGTCACTATGGGGGAATAGATCACCGGTATCATTATTACCTAGATACAAAAATCGCTTGTTCTCCGACAGGTCAGATACTTTCTTTAGAAGTGGAATCCAAATGTCGTCTTTATGTTTATTCCGCTTTTCCTTTGACCAATTTGTATTAGTGGCGTAGTAGATATTCACGCTCTCTCCGTTCTGGTGGCTGTAATATTTTAACTCGGATAGTTGTTCTTCTTTAAATCTGATATTTTTTGTTTGCCATATTTTGTACAGGAGACTTTCTTTAAGTTCTGCGCCTGCAACACGAACCGACTTGTAGCCTGACATGATTGAAGGGTTCATCTCGGCATACAGAACGGGGGCAGTTTCCTTTTTCGAGTCGCTTGCCACATATTGCGAATATTCATTCGTATTGACATACGTCGACCAATGAGCGGACTTAATTAGAGAGAGGGCCTCCTTGAACTTCGCGACGCCATTGTCGGATTTCATATCCGTTTCGAGTTTCAACAGGCCTTTGTGGTCTCCGATTACGAGCTGCGACCAAACGTCATCGACTGGAATTGTTGTTAAAATCGATGTCAGCAGGCTGTGTATTTTCTTATATCTGAGGTTAAATACCTTATGGACCTGAGGAATTTCATCGGCAATTAGATTCCAATGGTCCGGTTTATGGACATAGGGAAGTTGCATGAAGGCATCCTGCGTAATGAACAGGACCTGGCCGTCAGCATCAGTTTTCCTTAAGTGACTTGATATACGTGCAATAACTTTTTGACAGACATCCCCGTCGAGACGGTGAATTCTGACATCTCCTTTCATAGTCTTCAATTCCTTGATGGTTTTGCCGATAAGTTCTTTAGTCGGTTGAACAAATAGAACGCGCTCTCCGGATCGTACTAGTTGGCTAGCGATCTTGCAGCTGGCATACGTCTTCCCCGCACCGGCAGGCGCATCATGAAGTATGATAGAATTATTCGATATTAATTCGCTATCGTAGTAAAATGAATGATTTAATGGCTCTGAATGCCCACCAATAGTTAATCGATTATTATAAGTCATTTTTTCTCCATTTATATTAGAAATTTTTTTGGCAATATTATCTTTGGACGCCACGCTACGCGGGGCGCCTAAACCTGTCGTTTCAATTGGAAGAGACAGTTTTTCTGTGGCCGCACACGCCCGTCGCCTCTCCGATCAAGCCACGATCCCCGGCGCTGGTGCTACGCTCTAGAGGACTTGAACGAAAACGAGGAAGCGGCGTGTTGGCTCCAGTCGGCTTTGGCGGCGCGGATCGCGCTCAAGCAGATGCCGTCACTTGTAATGCGGAACGGGACGGTTCGCGAATGGGTAGGGCTTCTAGCCACGCAATGGCGTCAGCGTACAACACGATGGTTTTGCCTCCAGCCTTTCGGGCTATGAGGCGGCCAGCGGCGATCTCTTCAAAGATTGTAGATCGACCTCGCCCACAGGCGCTGGCTAGGCCATTAATGTCATATGCTAGGGGAAAATACTTTTTGCGCTCTTCTGCCATAGGTTATCGAGTCCTTTAATTGGGTTCCTTTCGTGATTGAGAAGTCGATTGCTTAGGACAACAAAGAAATTGCAGGCTCTCTAATAATCAATCCGATTTTTCTTCATTTAATTGAACTATGGCAGGATGTCAAGATTGTATAATGCCCGCAATCTCGTGCTTTAATGTCGTTTATTTCAGAGTAAAGTCGTAATGCTAGCCTAAATATAAATGTTAGCCATAGAATTAGCGTCATTTTAAATCATAAGTAAAGTATATAGGCATGAGTATTAGTTGTAAAAATACGCACTGCGGTGTAATTCCTGCGTCATTCTGCGGGATTTCGGTCGCGGCAGATTTGTTTCCCGCGCTGGAGAGGTGACATATATTACGGATACCTACGGTATTCGCTTCGCGTCTTGCGAAATAGGTGGCCGTTTTGGTGGGGCGCGCCCGTTAAGCCGCATTGGTTTCCATAGATGCTTGAAGGCTGGAAGCCGGATTCGTCAGAAATTTTTCCCAAGCCTGCATCAGCTCGCGTCTTTTTTCGAGAGCGTCTCCACGTCGGTAGGCGCGCGCGGTTTCATTGCCGACTATGTGGGCGAGCGCTGCCTCTGCGACGTCCCACGGAAATTGCGTTTTCTCGCCTACCCAATCTCGAAATGAACTGCGGAACCCGTGAACTGTGATGTCCGTGCGTTTCATCCTGTCGCGCAGCAGCATCGACATCGCCATATTGGAAAGCGGCTTGTCCTTCCGTCCCCCCGGAAAAACATACTCGCTTGTCTTCACCTTTTCGATCTCGTCCAAAATGGCCAGCATCCGGGCTGTCAGCGGCACGCGATGCTCCTTATTGCCTTTCATCCGCTCCGGCGGGATCGTCCAGATTTTAGATTTCCGATCAATCTCGGTCCACTTTGCGCCTATTACCTCTCCAGACCGGCTGGCGCCGAGGATCGTGAATTCGAGCGCGAGAGCGGCTACCGCGGCTCTCTTGCGCAATTCCGTGATAAATTCGGGCACTTTTTCATAGGCTAAGGCCCGATGATGTCCGCGCTGCAGCTTCTGCCGACGAGGTAGCAACTGATCGAGGTGGCCGCGCCAGCGAGCCGGATTATCGCCGGAGCGCAACCCGTTCGCCTTGGCGGCGTCGAGTACGCGTTCAATGCGTCCGCGAAGCCGAGAGGCAGTTTCTTGCTTGGTCGACCAAAGCGGCCTGAGCACATCGACTACATGCTTGGTTTCAATGGTATCGATATCCAGTGGGTAAAGCGCCGCCGCATACGTTTTTAAGGTATGGGACCACTGCCAACGATGCTTTTCGTTCCGGAATCCGACCTTGATGGAATCGACAAGATCGTCGGCGAACGCGCCGAAGGTTCGGTCGGCATGAGCAGTCTTCTCTTCGGCCTTGGCAACCCGCCGGGCCTCAATTGGATTGGTGCCTGAATGAACTTGGCGGCGAGCAGCGGCGGCTAGCTCCCGAGCCTCCGCGAGCGAAACTCGCGAAAAACCGCCCAATCCCATCTCTTTTAGTCTGCCCTGCCAGCGGAACATAAAGAGCCATCTGCGTGCGCCGCCGGGATCGACGACGAGGTAGAGCCCATCACCGTCGCTGTGCCGACCGGCTTCGGTTATTGCTGCGACCGTCCTTACCGAAAGTTTCTTGACAGCGCGAGCCATCATTTACCCCAACATTCACCCCAACGATTGCGCCGGATGATAGCGGATTGGTCTGGACTGAAACAGCCAGAACGACGCAGAATAAGCGAAAATATGAAGAAAAGTCGACTGGAGTTGGATCGGTGTGGACTATGCTTAGGTTCCCCTCAGCTCCACCAAGGCTTTCCGTTAAGTGGGCGATAGTGTTGGCATCGCTTCTGTGCGGCCGCCATTATCGCTGCATTTGCCCCAAGATCGTACGCGGTTGAGGTCGGGCTGAAACAAGCCAGAACTCCGCAAGCGCGCGCGGGCGAGGCCCTCGGCTGCAATCGATGGCTGATGCAGGCGGCAATTCCGCTGGGGCCTCTGTGCCGCGTCGATCCTCGATCCGGGTGCAGTTGGGGGCGCGGAGATTCGCGCCCATGGCGTCATCGTTGCCCTGGCCTGCATGCATTTGGGCTTCGTCGGGATGCCGCTTTCGTTATTCCGTTGATGCCTGGCCGGACATTATATTTCTTCGCGGCTTCCCATTGCGTAAGGTCGTTCATTCTCGGTATTCGGGTTGCGCGCTGCAGGCCATCTTCTTGACTTGGCGCAAGAGACCATTCCCGATGTTCTTCACTCGTATTGCCGCGGGCGCCTTGGCGCTTGGTCTCCTTGCATTTCCAGCCTTCGCCAAGAATTTCGCGGTTCCGGCCAAAAATCCTACGATCACAATCGCTCTGCCGGATGATTGGTCGACCGAGGAGATCGAATTCGGCTTTCAGGCTCGGCCCGATGACGAAGCAATCTTCTTGTCCATTGAATCGGCAAACGCACGTCAAATCGACAAGATGCTGTCCGACACCCAGAAATGGATGCGCGACAACAAGATCAAAGCTGTCGAGCCGATCAAAGCCGACATGAAGATCAATGGCATCGACTCAACCGTGTTCCAGTTCCGGACGGCCGACGAAAACGGCCCGACGACTGTCGACCTGATCCTGATGCCGGCCACCAACAATCGGGTGATGATGCTTACGGTGTGGGGCAATGACAAGGAACGCGAGACACACGGCAAAGCGCTCGATGCCATTTTTGGCAGCATCAAGTCGATCAACTAGTCCGTATCGGACCGCTTGAAGCGTCGACGGCTGCTTTCGCCGCCAGTAGGGTCCCGGCTGTGCAGGAAGCCCGAAAGCCGGAGTAGTCGTAGCTGGGCGATCGAAGCCCTCACCGGACACCAAGGCTCAGCCAGGCAGAGATTCCGCTGGAGCCTTGGTGATGCGCGTCGTGCGCATAGGTGTGCTCAGCCCGGTCGCGATGGCGCGAGCGCGCGTCGCTGCCTCGCCGGTGTGACCGGGCAAACAATACGCAACAACAATCCAGCCCGTCGTTCGCTCGCATTCAGCGCTGGAAGAATGCTCTGAGCCCACCGGAACAGCCAGGCGAGCGCCACCTGTATGGACGTCGCGCCCATTGGCAGGAATGCACGGACGCGCGGTACAATCCCCCGACCTCATGCCATCACGCCCCTGTGAACGTCCGGCGCGGCGGGGACGGGAATAAACCCGCTTCTCTCCCGGTCTTCTCAGCATCTGCCATCGGCGGCATTGCAGGAGACCGACATGACTCATCATCGCGACAGCAATGGCGAACCTATCGACCGCCGGCATGCGCTCGAGTGCATGATCTGGGCGGGCACCGGCATTCTCTGGACGGTTTCGAGCGGTGTGCCCGTATCGCTCGGCCTACTTGGCGAGGCCAGCGCGGCTGAAGGGGCATCCACCGGCTTCACGTTTCTGCAAATCTCGGACAGCCATATCGGCTTCGACAAGGCCGCCAATCCATATGCCATCGACACATTGAAGGAGGCGATCGGCAAGGTTCGGGCGCTGCCCGAAAAGCCGTCCTTCATGATCCACACCGGGGACATCACCCATCTGTCGACGGCTTCGCAGTTCGACACCGCCGCGCAGGTCATCGGCGGCGCCGGGTTCGACGTGCACTATGTGCCCGGCGAGCATGATGTCATCGATGAGAACAACGGGCGCGCCTACCTCGACCGCTACGGCGCCGGCACACGGGGGGCCGGCTGGTATTCCTTCGACCAGAATGGCGTGCACTTCGTCGGCCTGGTCAATGTCGTGAATCTCAAGGCCGGAGGCCTCGGCAATCTGGGGGCAGAGCAACTCGCCTGGCTGGCCGACGATCTGAAGGCTGTCAGTGCCTCCACGCCCGTCGTCGTCTTCGCCCATATTCCGCTTTGGGCGGTCTACCCGGAATGGGGCTGGGGCACCGACGATGCGTCGCAGGCGCTTGCTCTGCTCAGGCGTTTCGGCTCGGTCACCGTGCTCAACGGCCATATCCATCAGATCATGCAGAAGGTGGAGGGCAACGTCACCTTCCACACGGCCCTCTCGACCGCCTTCCCGCAGCCGGCGCCCGGCACCGCGCCATCGCCCGGGCCGATGACCGTGCCTCCCGGCCAGCTGCGCAATCTCCTCGGCATCACCAATGTCGCAGTGAAGCGGGGCAAGGAGGAACTCGCGATCATCGACAGCACGCTCGCGGGAAGCTGACCCCCGTGGCGCAAACAAGGACGCCTCCCATGATCCGCACAGGCCTCAATGCTCGACGGCTTGCCTCCGCGCTCGTCGGTCTCGGCCTCATCGTCTTGACGCAGAACCCGCTTCGGGGCGCCGATGCCGCCCACGTCAAGATCGAGAACTTCACCTTTGCCCCCAAGACCCTCACGGTGAAGGTCGGGACGGCCGTGACCTTCGAGAACGATGACGACATTCCCCATCTCGTCGTTGCAAACGATGCTTCGTTTCGGTCCAAGGCGCTCGACACGGGCGATGCCTACGCCTTCACCTTCACGAAAACCGGCGATTTTCCCTATTTTTGCGCGCTTCATCCGCATATGCAGGGTACCATCACCGTCACCCCGTGAGAGTGGCCGGGCGAGCCGTTCCCGGAGAACCGGACGATGCCGCGGTGTTGAGCGACAAAGCCTCGGCGGAACGCTTTGGCGAGGTGGTCCTGCCCCATCTCTCCGATGCCTTGGCGCTCGCCCGCTGGCTGACCGGCAATGCCGATGACGCCGAGGACGTGGTGCAGGAGGCCTGCCTGAAGGCGCATAAGGGGCTGGCAGGCTATGCGGGCGGCAATGCGCGAGCCTGGCTGCTGACGATCGTGCGCAATGTGTCCTACGCCTGGCTCGCGCGAAACCACCCACGTCGCATTGTTGCCGTTGGCGACCTTGCCGATCTCGACGCCCTTGGGGCCTGCGCCGAAACAGGCGTCGATACGCCGGAGGCGGCCTTGATTGCCAAGGCGGACGCGGCGGCGCTGGAAGCGGCGATCGCCATGCTGCCGCACTGTTTCCGCGAGGTTCTGGTGCTGCGGGATATTAACGGCCTCAGCTACCGGGAGATCGCGGCGATGCTCGATGTGCCGCTGGGCACGGTGATGTCGCGCCTGTCGCGGGCGCGCGGGCTGCTGATCTCGGAACTTGGGGGCAACCGATGAAGGAAGCGATGGGATTGCCGCTGGACCCTGCGGATCTTCGGTTGCTGCTTCACGCTCTGGTTGATGGCGAACTCGATGCGGCCACGAGCTTGGCGCTGGAGCGGCGTATGGCAAACGATCTGGCGCTGGCGGCCGAGCACGCCCGTATCGCCGCGGCGCAGGCCGCCATTCGCAGATTGCCTCGGCCCGACATCAGCGAGGCATTCCAGGCTCGCATCGCGGCGCTTGGCGTTCGTCGCGGAGAAGCGGGACAGCCGGAAATTCCCCGCTTCGGCTCGTTCGGCTGGCGCGCCATGGCGGCGTCGGTCCTCATCACCACGGTTCTGGCGAGTGGGTCGACCCAATGGGCGATGACACGTGGTGCGCCCGACAGCTTTGCGGCGGCGATCGCCAGCAGCCATCGCCGCAGCCTGCTTGCCGCAAGCCCGGTGGATGTCGCCTCGTCGGACCGGCACACGGTCAAGCCCTGGCTCGACGCCCGGATTGGCCTGTCTCCCGCCGCGCCGGACCTGGCGAAGGACGGCTTTTCGCTCCTGGGCGGCCGTGTCGAAGTGATCGGGGACAAGCCGGTGCCGGCTCTCGTCTACAAGCACCGTGAGCATCTGATCACCCTCGTGGCCGCGCCGCAGGACAGCGGAAGCGCAGCGATGCCAGTCGCGGCGGAGCGTTCCGCCGGCGGCTTTTCGCTGCTCCGCTGGACCGACGGCGCTTTCTCCTATTGGGCCATCTCGGATACCGATCGCGCCACGCTCGAAGACTTCGTCAGCCGCTTCCGGGCCGCGGCTGCAGCGGGCTGATGCGCGTCTTCGTGCCTGGAAGGCCGGCGGGGCTACTCCCTTGCAAGCTCCGGTGCGGAGGCTCGCAGGGCCTGCGGTTGCGCCTGCCGTGCTCGTGAAGTTCGGGTCGGGCCGCGAGAACGTCAGCCGTAGTAGTCGGCGGCAATCGTCTCGTCGGCAGGGACTGAATGTGCCTTCAACGCCCTGAAGACCAAGGTCAACACGACGGCGATGGCGAGGTTGAGCACGAGCGTGTAGACGGCGGTATAGCCTGGGAAGACATGGCCGCCGAAGCTGAGTGGATAGGTGGGCGTGAGATTGGACGCGACGGCCATCAGCGTCCCCGCGACGATCCCGGCGAGCCAGCCGATCAGCAGGGCCCAGGAGTCGAACCAGCGCGTGTAGACGCCGAGCATCACCGCCGGCAGCGTCTGGATGATCCAGATGCCGCCGAGGAGCTGCAACTGGATGGCGTATTGCGTCGGCACGAACAGGATGAAGATGAGCGCGCCGAGCTTGACGATCAGCGAGACCCATTTCGCCATCTGCGCTTCCTGCCGGTCGGTGGGGTTCTGGTTGATGAATTCCCGGTGGATGTTGCGGGTGTAGAGGTTAGCGGCGGCGATCGACATGATCGCCGCCGGAACCAGTGCCCCGATGCCGACGGCGGCGAAGGCGACGCCGACGAACCAGGACGGGAAGCTGTGCAGGAACAGCGCCGGCACCGCGAAATTATTGCCGAACTCGGCAAACCCCGCCGCATATTCCGGCATGGCGCGGACGCCGGCGGCGATCGCGAAGAAGCCGAACAGCGCCAAAAGACCCAGCAGGAAGGAGTAGGCCGGCAGCATGGCCGCGTTGCGCCGGACGGCCTGGCCACTGCTGGCGCTGAGGATGCCGGTCATGGAATGCGGGTAGAGGAACAGCGCGAGAGCCGATCCGAGGGCGAGCGTCGCGTAAGTGCTGTAGGCACCTGTCGTGCCCGGAGCCGGCGTCTCGAGCAGGATCTTCGCGTCCGGCACGGCGGAAAAGATCTTGGCAAAGCCGCCGAGCTGGATCGGGATGGCGATGATCGCGGTGAAGGCGGTGACATAGATCAGGATGTCCTTGACGATCGCGATCGAGGCCGGCGCGCGCAGGCCGCTCGAATAGGTGAAGGCCGCCAGGATGAGGAAGGCGATGATCAGCGGCAGGTCCGCGGCAAGGCCGGTGCCGGAAATGCCGAGCGCGCCGATCACCACCTGGATGCCGACGAGCTGCAGCGCGATATAGGGCATGGTCGCGACGATGCCGGTGATGGTCACGGCGAGTGCCAGCCAGCGGTTGCCGAAGCGGCCACGGACGAAGTCGCCGGCGGTGATGTAGCCGTGCCTGTGGCAGACGTGCCAGAGCCTGGGAAAAACGAGGAACAGGATCGGATAGATGACGATCGTGTAGGGTACGGCGAAGAATGCCACCGCGCCGGCACCGAAGGCGAGGGCCGGCACGGCGATGAAGGTATAGGCGGTATAAAGGTCGCCGCCGATCAGGAACCAGGTGACCCAGGTGCCGAATCTGCGGCCGCCAAGGCCCCATTCGTGCAAGAGATCGAGATCTCCCTTGCGCCAGTTGGCGGCGGCGAAGCCAAGCCATGTAATGAAGCCGAACAATGCCACGAACACGATGGTGGCGGTCCAGTTCACGTTCTGCATGACACGCTCCCCGAACTCGTCGTCCTCAGGCGCAAGGTCTGGTGAGGCGAGCTAATCCTTTGCCGCAAAGTAGACGATGGCGGTGAGGGCGGCCCCGATCAGCACCCAGAGCATCTGGTACCAATAGAAGAACGGTATGCCTGCCCAGGCGGGCTCAGCCCGGTTGTAGAAGGGCGGCCAGAGGACCGCGACGAACTGGATGACGAAGAGCAGGTACCACCAGCTCCATCTGCCCCGTCTTTCTCCGGTGCCGTTCATTCCGAGCCCTCCCGACATCGCGCCTTTGGGTCAGAATGAAAATTATGCTCCTCTTGGGCAGGGCCTGGCAATGGCTTTCCGAATACGCACCACGGCGAAGGCCGATACTTGTGTGTTTCGGAATTGGCCAGTGTCCGAGCAACGAGTGTTTTGCGATCACGGTTGCGTCATTTGACGAACCAGCGCGAGGCGTCTCACCTTTCTCCATGGGATGCCGGAATGCGAAGCCGGATCGCGGGATATCGCCGGCAGGGGCGGGCCCGTTGACGAGAAAGCCGTGCGGGCCGAAACGTCAGGATCGAGGTCACCGATGGCACGACATCAACCGACCAAGCCACTCCTCCTGTCCCGTGCCGAGCGCTACGCCGCCGGCAAGGCCCTGCGCAGCAAGGTTCCGCGCGAGAGCCATGCTCAATGGTCGCTTCGCGACGGCGGCGACGCGGTCTCCATTCTCGCCGAGACCGATGGCAGCCGCATTCCGGAGCTTCTGTCCATTCGCTACGAGCGCATGATGCAGAATCCATTCGCCTTTCTGCGCGGTGCGGCGGCGGTGATGGCGGCGGATCTTGCGGATCTTCCATCGGCCGGGCTGGACGTGCAGGCCTGCGGCGACTGCCATCTCATGAACTTCGGCGTCTTCGCCACCCCGGAGGAGAATATCCTCTTCGACATCAACGACTTCGACGAAACGCTGCCGGGCATCGACTTCTCCGTCGACCTCAAGCGCCTGGCCGCGAGTATCGCCGTAGCGGCGCTCGACGCCGGATTTTCCAAGAAGGCCGCCCGTCTCACTGTCACCGCGACGGTCGCGGCCTACCGCCGCCGGCTGCGCAGGCTTGCCAAGCTCGCTCCGATAGAGGCTTGGCAGGCGCGCACGGAACTCGGGCAGGAACTGGCGCGGATCGATGATCCGGCGCTGCGCCGGCATGTGCAGGGCCTCCTCGCCAAAGCGCGGAACAACCCGCAGCAGGATGACAACTTTCCCCATCTCGAAGCCACCGCCGACGGCTCCTGGCACATCGAGGATCGGCCGCCCCTGATCTACCATCTTCCCGAGGAACACGACGGCACGCGAACGCTGCAGGCCGACAAGGTCTTCCGTCATTACCGCGAGACCTTGCCGCCGGAGCGCCGCGTGCTGGTTACGCGCTACGGCCTGCGGGACCTCGCCTTCAAGGTCGTCGGTGTCGGCAGCGTCGGTACCTTCTGCGTGGTCGGCCTGTTCATGACAGCGGACGATGAGCCGCTGTTCCTGCAGGTCAAGGAGGCTCAGGCGTCCGTGCTCACGCGGCTGACGAAGGGCAGGAGCCCGGCGCAGCCCCATCAGGGGCAGCGTGTGGTGGAAGGCCAGCGCATGCTGCAGGCGGCGAGTGACGTGTTCCTGGGGTGGGCGGACGACAGTGCCAGCGGGCGCCAGTTCTACGTCCGGCAACTCAAGAACCGCCGTCTGGGATCGATCGCCGAAGTGGTCGAGGGCCAAGCCCTGACGGCATATGCAGAATTGTGCGGCCGAACGCTAGCGCGCGCGCATGTCCGCTCCGGCGATGCGGCAGCCATCGCGGGCTACATGGGCGGGTCCGGGATATTCGACGAGGCCGTCGCGTCCTTCGCAATGGTCTATGCGGCGCAGACCACGCAGGACCATGCGGCGCTCGTTGCCGCCAAGGGCTCCGGCAAGACGATGGAGAAACCAACGGTCAAACCTGGACCGAAAGCTTCCGTTTCCGGTCGCGCCGGTCAGCCAACTCGCCATGCGGAGACGCGGGCATCCGGCAGGCACTGACCGAAGGAGCAGCCTCGGCCCGGGCGCGGGCGATCACTTGTTGTCGAGCGCATCGCGGGCGCCGCCCCCTAGGCCGTAAACTCATAAGTCCTTTTGGGTTTTAGGCTGTTGCGTGATTCAAGGCTTCCAATGGGGGCTTGATGACGCGCCGTCGCTACGAACTCGCCGACCACGAATCGGCGATCCTGTCGCCGCCGTTGCCCAACGAGCCGCGCGGGCGGTGGCCCCTTTACGCCCTTTCCGAACTGGAAGAGTTGAGCGCGGCCAAAAAGGCCAATCGCAGCTAAAGCGCACAGCGCCGACTATGCGGGTCGGGCTTTTGCCGTGGCCATTGTTACGAAATGTGTCGAGGACGGCACCTCCCGGCCAGCGCTCAGCGCGAAACGGCCCCTGCGACGATGCCGCGTCATCCATTTGGCTGACGTCTATCCGAGACGCCCCTGATCAGGTTCAACCTCCTGGCGGGGGCTATCCCATGAGCAGCGGTGTTCCTCCTCAAAAGCTGGTCACTCTCGTTGGCCCCTCAGTGGGGTTGAACGGGGAGGGAGTGCTGTTCCGCACGAGCCTGACCCGGAATCCATACATCCGGAACGGCGCCAGCAACGAGGATATGGTGGGCATGGTGAAGGAGGGCGACAAACACGTCGTCTTCAACTGCCACGGCTTCTCTGCAAAGCCACCCTACAAGGCCTACATCGCGATCGGGCAGATGCTCTTCGAGGACAACGTGGAGGTCTGCTTCCCATGGATGCGGATCAACAGCCTCAGAGTGATCTGGCTTTCTGCCTGCAACATCGGAGGCAGCGGCCTGGGTTTCTGCAAGAAGCTGGCGAAGATCACCGGCTGCTACGTGGTCACGAACACGGGGCCGGCGCTCGATCGCTCACTGAAGCCGAACACGATCGAAGACAACTACGCTGCCATGCCTCAGTACGTGAAACCGGACGGCGGTATGATCAGCCGGGCCGATTTCAAAGCATTGGGCGGAAAGTACGGATTCACGATTCCGGGGTGACTACGGCATTCAGAGCTCGCGGCCGCGAAGTGCTGGCCACAGAGGCGCCACCCAACGTTCAGGATGGCGCCCAGCCGCGTCGAGCTTAGGCCTTCTTGCACTCGTCGCGGAACTGCTTTCGGGCCTTCCCGTGAAGGCCCTTCTGATCCGCTTGATCAGAGCAGGCCTTCGACTTGGCGGTCCTTTGACCGGAGGTTGTCGTAGCCTTTTTGGCCGGCGCTGCGGGCGCAGGGGCCGTCATCGCGGGCTTTGTGTCTGGGGTCATCTGCACGGGTGTTTGCGCAAAGCCGTAACCCGTCATCATCGCGAGCGCGGCAACCGGCAGCAGATAGCGCGAGAGGTTCATGGCATCGTCCGTCATTAACCCGGATGGTCGGTTCCTGGCAGTCGCCGGGTCGGCTGTCGGATGACGAATGATCGCGCGGACTGACTTGAACGGGTACTGAACAGCTCGCCGGCAACGTTTCAGACCCGCTAGCGGGTGCTGCCTTTCGGTCCGACGCGGATCGCGTTGAGTTGCTGCGATGACAGGGTCATATCGATCACCTGTTCCTTTGGCGCTTCAGCAGCCGGCGAGAACTCGGTCCGGAGCACGCCTGGGTCAACAACAGGTTGCCCCGGCAGTTCACACGCAGGCCCAACTCGGTTGGGCTCGGCCGCGGCCAAGGTGGGAAGCGCGGCAACGGCGAAACCTGCGACTATCGCAGCTTTGATCATGGCGCCCTCCTTGGCAGGTTGATGTGGTGGATCAACCCGGCCCTGGAGCACTATGTTCCTGCCCGCCAGGGAGGCTGGCTTCGGAGTTCGACGAGAACTCCGCTATCCCTGTAAGCGTTCTGTAAGCCGGCCTGACTACACCTTGCTCAACGAAACAACGGGCCTAGCCCGATGAGCAGGAGCGCAACGATGAACGCCAACCGAGACAATGTCGCTCTGGACGACGAGACGCTGGACAGCGTGAACGGCGCGGGCCTGAAGGATGCCCTGGGGCGCATCGGAGAGTCGGTGAAGACCGATTTGGACAAGGGTATTGAAATCGGCAGCTACGGCGGAAAGCTCGGCCTCGGCGTCGGCGCCTCTGTCGGAGCGACCATCGGTTTGGTGAAGGGCATCAAGAACGAGATCTTCTGAGGCTATTCCGCCGCGGCTGAAGGTGAGGCCGAACATCGGCCTACCATTTTCAGAGTTCGAAGAGGCCGCTTGCGAGGATCGGCCTCCCCGGAAGGATGGCCGCCAGGCCTCCTCGATCGTTTCGGACCGCTTCGCGCGTCACCGCAAGGCCCGGAGTGCCGATGCGGGCGGGCCCGCCGCATGGTCCGGTGCCGATTTTAAAGTTCGACGCGGCGAGGGGGGCGACATTCCCGCGCGGCCTCATGGTTGGCTAGCGCGCGGCTGGTTGACCGCTTCGACGGCTCGGGGCAATGACACCTGAAGTTCAGGAGCCATTATGCCTCCCTTTTCGCTCGCCATATTCGATTACGATGGAACACTGGCGGACAGCTTCCCGTGGTTCTGCTCGGTACTCAATCAGACTGCCCGGCGGTTTGGATTTCGCGAGGTCGCAGAGCATGAGATCGAAGAACTTCGGGGGTTAGGTTCGCGAGAAATCGTGGCGCGACTTCAGGTTCCCCTTTGGAGAATGCCTTCGATAGCCGTGCACATGCGCAAGCTGAGCGCAGACAGCCGCGATGAGGTGCGGCTATTTCCCGGCGTCGAGAACATGCTGGCCAGCTTGGCCGCATCCAATATTCAGGTCGCCATAGTGAGCTCGAATGGCGAGGAAGCAATTCGAGAGAAGCTCGGCTCTGCTGCTGTCCACGTTAGCCATTTCAATTGTGGAGCATCCCTCTGGGGCAAGGCCGCCAAATTTCAGGCTGTCATCAAACGCAGCGGGGCCAGCAAGCAAGGTTCCATCGCCGTGGGCGACGAAGTTCGTGACATCGAAGCTGCCCGAAGCGTTGGAATCGCCGCCGGCGCAGTGACTTTCGGCTACAATGCTGCTTCCGCGTTGCGGGCAGCGAAGCCGGACATGACGTTTGATAGCATCGGCGAACTGTCGGCGAGGCTGACGCACGCCTGAGGGATGCGTGGATTGACTGACCGCACGCCCATCGACTCGACTGGGGAGCCGTAGAGCGGGCCGCTGCATTGGTGTCGCAATGTCAGGGCGGCGAGGCTAGGCTCATGGCCTTCCGATTAGACTGATAGCCGGAATTCGCCATCCAATGGCGGCGTAGGTCTGGGCTGCATTATGGCTTGGCCGGTTCCGAAGTTCGAAGAAGCTCACCAGTTTCGCCGCGACAAGGACCGGGCGATGTACCCGAGCCCGAAGCCCATCATGGCAACCGCGAGCCCGGAACAGACCAGTCCAGCCGGCGTGATACGCAACTTGCCCTGCAGCGTGATGTGATTGCCAACGCGCAGGTCGAACACCGATCGGATTTCCTCCGGGTGCGCTGGCGCCGCGTCGAAGATTGCAGGCTCTGCCTTTACATCGGTCATCGGGCGGCCTCACGTGACTGGGCCCTGAAGTAGAGCCAGGGCAGCAGGAAGATGCTCACAATCGTAGAGACTAGCAGCAAGCCGAAATTATTGACTGCCAGGTTGCCGGCGGCGGCATCGTAGACGTGATTGATCGCGACACCGATGAAGAAGACCACTGCGTAGAGAATAATCGCACCTTTGAACTGAACCGGTCGCCAGAAGGCAACGATTGCGGTGATCCCCATGGCGATGTCGGCAATGCCAATCTCGGTCTCGAACGGGCTGGGGCTCCACCCGATCGACTTCGAGGCGATTGCCGGGAAGAAGACGTGAAATATCCCGGACCAGATGCTGCCAATGCCCAGGAAAAGCAGAAGCAGCCAATCCAGCAGCCGCTCCTCGTACGGTGCCGGTCTCTTGGAGACGGCGGCCGCGACGAATGCCGCTGGGAACATCAGCACCGTCAGATTGCCAAGCACGAACCGGATCAGCGTTTCCATAGTGCCCCCCGCGCATTTTGCCGGAGCTTAGACGCTGCGTGAGCGGAAACCCACTGATCGGGAAGCCGAATAGCGAGAATACCGGGCCGGCGTCCTCTCGGTCCGCGATATCGCCAACGGCGCCGGCATCTCCACTGTCGCCGTCATCAAGCGCGCGAAGCGTTGCGGTTGGACCCAGGACATCGCCCGCAGGGTCAAGGAAGAGAGCGCCAAGCGGCTGGTTACCGCTGCGGTTCCCAGTTCGGTTGTCTGCGATC
Organism: Allobosea sp. RAF48; assembly: GCF_052114025.1. Taxonomy (NCBI): domain Bacteria; kingdom Pseudomonadati; phylum Pseudomonadota; class Alphaproteobacteria; order Hyphomicrobiales; family Alloboseaceae; genus Allobosea; species Allobosea sp. RAF48. Next base: position 347,282 of record NZ_JBFRDZ010000002.1, on the reverse strand, counting down.
AGGCAAGGCTCCGATGTTCGGCTCGTCGCTGACCAGTCAGGTCAAGGGCATCGAGGGCATCCTCGACGGCCTCGGGGACGCCGGCGATGGCCGCGACAAGACGCTGGCCTATGGCCTCGCGACGGCGCGGCGGGTGGTTTGTGCCAGCATGGTCCCGGTGCGCGAGCGCTTCGAGCAGACTGACGAGGAGGCTCGCGCCTGCGTCGCGAAGCACTATCCGAATAAGGGCTGCAGCAAGCCGGCTGAGGCGATCAAGCGCCTGCTGGTCGAGCGCCCCAAGGCGACGGGCCTCGTCGTCGCAGGCATGCCCATCAGCTCGCCCGGTATGGAGGTGCGTGGACAGGCGCCCGATACCCACGAGGTCATCATCTTCTCGGCGGGCAGACAGAGCGTCTTCGGGCGCTGCCGGGGGCTCGCACAGATCTGAACCGAGCAATCAATCCTCCTTCCCCACTTGCACGATGGATCTCCAGCGTCTCGACGGAACGCCAAGCGAGCGGAAGCGCGCGATTCTACAAACGAAAGATGCCCGGCCGGGGACCGGGCATTGATCCACCTCCGTTGAGTTGGATCGATTTTCGGTCATGCGGACACGGGAGCTCTGGAAGTCTGCTTTCGAGCGGGGCCCAGATCCCGCTATTGCGCAGACCAGTACCGAAGCGACAGATGGCTTCTAATGATGCCCGAGCTAGCCGATCTCGATCCTCTGCCTCTTGCGCAAAGCCTGGTACAGCGAAGCGCCCTTGACGGTCAGGAGCAGCACGAACGTCAGGATCATGATGATGAAGGCCGCTGCTGCGATTGCAGGGCTGATGTTCTCACGCAAAGACGAAAACATCTGGCGGGCGAGCGTCGTCTGGTTGGGGCCGGCGACGAAGAGCGTGATCACCACCTCGTCGAGCGAGGTGGCGAAGGCGAAGACCGCGCCGGTCAAAATGCCCGGCATGGCCAGCGGCAGCGTCACGCTCTGGAAGACCTTGACCGGCGAGGCTCCGAGACTGGACGCGGCACGCTCCAGCGCCGGATCGATGCTGGCGAGCGAACTCGCGACGTTGACGAGCACGAAGGGCACGCACAGCACGGCATGCGCAATGATGACGCCGAGATAACTCGAGGCCAGCCCCATGCGGGCGTAGAGGATCTGCATGCCGACGCCGAGCACGACCGCCGGCACCACCATCGGCAACAGGAACACAGAACGCAGCAGCCCGGAGAACGGCACGAGTTCGCGCCTGAGGCCCAGCGCCGCCAGCGTCCCGACCACTGTGGCGACGATGGTCGCGCCCGTGCCGATGATCAGCGAATTGACGATCGCACGCGTCCAGGCCTGGCTTTCCGCGAGCGCGCCGAACCAGCGCATCGAAGGTCCGCTGATCGGGTAGACGAGGAAGACGCTGTCGGTGAAGGCGAGCGGCAGGATCGCGACGAGCGGCAGTAGCAGGAAGGCGACGGCCAGTGCCGCGAAGGCGAGCCGCAGCGCGTTGAAGGCGGCGCCGCCGGGGCGGACCGAAACGCCGCTCATGTCTGCACCAGCGGCGTGCGCGAGAGCCGGCTGTATGCGATGTAGAGTACCATCGTGGGCACCAGCAGGAACAGGCCGAGCGCGCCCGCCATGCCCCAGTTCGCCGTTCCGGTGGCGTAGAAGGCGATGACCGAGCTGATCATCTGGTCGCCGGCTCCACCGGTGAGCGCCGGCGTGATGTAGTAGCCGAGCGCCACCATGAAAACGAGCAGCGAGCCCGAGAGCAGTCCGGGCATGGCGAGCGGCAGCAGGACGTACCGGAAGGCCTGCAATGGCGGGGCGCCCAGAGCCGCAGCGGCTGGCATCAGGTTGCGCGGGATCGCGATCAGGCTGGCATAGATCGGCAGCACCATCAGCGGCAGCAGTACATGCGTCATGGCGATCAGCACGCCGGTGCGGTTGTAGATGAGCGAAAGCGGCGAATCGATCAGCCCGATCGCGCGCAGCGTCTGGTTGATGAGCCCGTTGTCCTGCAACAGGATCAGCCAGGCGGCGGTGCGCACCAGCAGCGATGTCCATAGCGGCAGCAGCACGGCGATTAGCAGCGCATTGCGCTTCCAGCCGCTGACGCTCGCCGCCAGCATCGCGAAAGGCAAGCCGATCGCTGCGCAGAGGAGCGTGACCTGCGCTGCAATGATGAAGGTGCGCAGCATGATCGCGCGGTTGACGGCGAAGTCGGCTTCCACGGGCTCGATCCGCGCGTCGTCATTGCGCTTGAGGTCGACCGCCGCCAGCAGATTGGCGTCCGTATAGGCCGGCATGCTGCGCTTCAGCGCCAGCCAGTAGGCTTGGTCGCTCCAGCGCGGATCGACGGCGGCGAGATCGACCACGTCGGCCTCACCGGCCTCCCGCACGGCGCGCGCCGTGCGGGGCAGCAGCGTGCGGAAGCCGGCCTGTTGGCTGTTGAGCGTGCGCACCGCATCGCCGAAGCGCTCCTGCGGCGTATCGGCCCGCAGATCCCGGATGAGCGCCGCCTGCAACGGCGCGGACGGCGGGCTGTTGCCATCCCAGCTCGTGATCGCGGTCGCCGTCTGCGGAAAGGCGAGGCGCACCGTGCCGCCCTGCACCGCGGTCGAAATCATCATCCACAGCGGCCAGAGAAAGAACAGGCCGAGGAAGACCACCATCGGCGTCACGAGGAGGAAGGCTTTGAGGCGTGCGCTCATGGCGCCACCAGCGAGCAGTCGCCGGGCGCGAAGCTGGCGAAGGCCTTGCTGCCGATCGGCGGTGCCGCATCGCGGCGCCCGGCCCTGGCGACGAGGCGGTTCTCGCCGTAGGCGAGGTGCAGGCGGATGTGATCGCCATGATAGACATGGTCCTCGATGGTCACCGGCAATGCGTTCGCCGCAGCATCCGGCACGAGATGCAGCATTTCAGGACGAACCGAGACCATGACGTCATGGCCGGCTTCGAAAGCTCCGGCCCTGTCGCAGGTCACGCTCCCGCCGGCCGCGAGCGCGACCGTCCCGGCTTCGCCCTGACGCTGGGACACTCGTCCCGCAAGCAGATTGGTCTCGCCGATGAACTCGGCGACGAAGCGTGTGCGCGGCCTGTCGTAGAGGCCCGAGGGCGTATCGAACTGCTCGATCTTGCCGCGGTTCAGCACGGCGACACGATCGGACATGGTCAGCGCCTCGCCCTGATCATGCGTGACGAAGATCACCGTCAGACCGAGGTCGCGATGCAGGGCGCGGATCTCGAGCTGCATATGCTCGCGCAATTGCTTGTCGAGGGCGCTCAGCGGCTCGTCCATCAGCACGACCTTGGGCTCGTAGACGAGGGCGCGGGAGAGCGCGATGCGCTGCTGCTGGCCGCCGGAGAGCTGCGAAGGCTTGCGGTCGGCGAGATGGCCGAGGCGCACGAGGTCGAGCGCGCGCTTCACCCGCGTCTCGCGTTCCGCCCGGGCGACGCCGCGCATCTTGAGCGGAAAGCCGACATTCTCGGCGATCGTCATATGGGGGAAGAGAGCGTAGTTCTGGAAGACCACGCCCATCTCGCGCTTGTGCGGCGGCAGATGCTCGACGCGCCGCCCGTCGACATGGATGCTCCCGCCGGACGGCGTCTCGAAGCCGGCAAGCATCATCAGGAGGGTCGTCTTGCCCGAGCCCGAAGGGCCGAGGAGGCTGACGAACTCTCCCCGCGCGACATGGAAGTCGAGCGAGTCGACCACGGTTACCGCGCCGAATACCTTGCTGATGGCCGCGAAATGAATGAACGGATCCGGAGCTCGCAAAGATCAATCTTCCCGTGACGAATAAGGCGCTGCCGTTGCGGCCGCGGCGAGGAACGTGAGGGAATGGCCGCGCCACGCCGGCCGGCCGGAACGGCCCCGGGCACGCTCTGGCGCACCCGGGGCTTCGCTGCATGAAGACCTGCGAACCGAAAGCGGCAGGTTGCCGCCCTCGTCGCCGAGCTATTTGCCGACCCAGGCGTTGAAACGCTTGGTCAGGTCCTCGATGTTGTCGTTCCAGTAATCGACGTCGATCGCGATCGCGTTCTCGAGATTCTGCGGCGCGGTCGGCAGATCCACGGCGAGATCGGCCGGAACGGCTGTGGCGGCGGCCTTGTTGGGCAGGCCGTAGGCGATGTCCTGCGGCAGCTTCGACTGGTTCTCCGGCAGGCTGGCGAAAGCGATGAAGTCCATCGCCTGGTCCTTGTTGGGGCTGCCCTTCAGGATCACCCAGCTGTCGACTGCGTAGATGCTGCCTGGCCAGACGGTCTTGAACTTGGTGCCCTCGGTCTTGTTGATGCCGCTGATGCGGCCGTTATAGGCTGAGGTCATCACGACCTGTCCGGATTTCAGCAGTTGCAGCGGCTGCGCGCCCGATTCCCACCAGACGATGTCGGACTTGATCTCGTCGAGCTTCTTGAAGGCGCGATCGACGCCCCCCTTCTCGCGCAGCACCTTGTACACGTCCTTCGGCGCGACGCCGTCGGCGATCAGCGCGAATTCGAGCGCGTATTTCGGCCCCCGGCGAAGGGCGCGCTTGCCCGGAAACTTCTTGGTGTCCCAGAAATCGGCCCAGGAGGTCGGCGCCGTCTTCAGCTTCTCGGAATCGTAGGAGAGCAGCGTCGACCAGACGATCGCCCCGACGCCGCAGTCGCTCACCGCGCTCGGCAGGAACTTGTCCTTGCCGCCGAGCTTGTTCCAGTCGAGCTTTTCGTAAAGGCCGTCGGCGCAGCCGATGGCAAGCTCGTCGGCCTCGACCTGTACCGCGTCCCAGTTCGGCGTTCCCGCTTTCACCTTCGCCTGGACGACGCCGACGCCCCCGTCCCAGGATTCGTCGAGGACCGGCTTGCCGGTCTTGTCCGCGAAGGGCTTGAAGTAAATCTTGCGCTGCGCGTCCTGGTAGTTGCCGCCCCAGGATACGACGGTCAGGTCACGGGCGGATGCCGCGCCGAGACCGGCAATGACGAGCCCCGCCGCGAGCGCGGTGTTGCCGAGTATGGACTTCAGAAACGTCATGGATTGTCTCCCTGCTTCTGCTGCAGCGATCCGTTCCGCCCCTCGCGGACAGGATCGGTGTTGCCCTCATTGGAACCCCCTTTTTCGTGGTGCGATAGAGGGTTTCCGGAAAATCTTGTCGCCGGTCAGGCTCCGATCTCGCTCAGCAACTGCGCCGGGGCGAGCCGCAGCGCCGCTGCCCGCCTGTGTCCTTCCAGGCCCTCGCTCGCACTCTGGCGCATGGCCGGCGGAGCGACGGCCGCGACGCCGCGCTCGTCGAGCCATTGATGCGTGCAGGTCTTGAGATAGGAGCCGACCCAGAGGCCGCCGGTGTAGCGCCCGGCCGCCATGGTGGGCAGTGTGTGGTTCGTGCCGCAGCATTTGTCGGAATAGACCACGCTGGCGGCGACCCCGACGAAGATCGAGCCGTAATTGCGCAGCTTCGCGGCCGTCGCCTGCGCATCGCGCGTGTGCACTTCCAGGTGCTCGGCGGCGATATGGTCCGAGTAGGCCAGCATCGTCGCCTGGTCAGCGCAGACGACGATCTCGCCATAGTCGCGCCAGGCGGCGGCGGCCACCGGCGCGGTCGAGAGATTACCGAGCTGGCGCTCGATCTCGACTAGGACCTTCTCGGCCAGAGCGCGATCGGTGGTGATGAGGCCGACACGGGTACGAACGTCATGCTCGGCTTGCGCCAGCAGATCGACTGCGATCGTCACGGCATCGCCGGTTTCATCCGCGACGATAAAGATCTCGCTCGGTCCGGCCAACTGGTCGATCCCGACCTGGCCGAAGACCTGCCGCTTGGCCTCGTTCACATAGGCGTTTCCGGGCCCGACGATCTTGTCGACGGCCGGAATGCTCTCCGTGCCGAACGCCATCGCCGCGATCGCCTGGGCGCCGCCGATACGGAAAATCCGATCCGCCCCTGAGAGGTGACAGCCCGCGACCATTGCGGGATGGGCTCCGGGCGGCAGGCAGGCGATAACCTCGTCGCAGCCGGCGACTTTGGCCGGCACGATCGTCATGATCGGCGCCGACAGTAGCGGGTAACGCCCACCCGGCACATAGGCGCCGATGCGAGCGATCGGGATGATGCGGTGGCCCAGATGCAGCCCCGGCAGCGCTTCGATGTCGAGGGGCAGCAGGGTCCGGCGCTGCGCCTCGGCGAAGCTCCGCACCCGTTCGATCGCGAATTCGGTATCGGCGCGGGTCTGCTTCTCCAGTCCATCGAGCGCAGCGGCGCGCTCCGCCGGCGTGACCTCGAACGCCTCGATATCGACCTTGTCGAACTCGCGCGAATAGCGGCGCAAGGCGGCGTCGCCATCACGCCGCACTGCCTCCAGAACGGCTTTCACGGTTGTCTCGACGGGGGTGTTGTCGCTCCAGGCGCTGCGCTGGGGTGCCTTGATGCGCGTTATCCGGCGTTCCAGGGCGGGATCTGACTTGGACATGCAGCGTGTTCCGGTGAGCAGGAGAGAGCTGCAAGCTTCAGCGGCACGCGACGACAAGGCAAGGAGGGCCGGCGGGCCTGTTGAAGATCCTCACCAATTGCGCTCACATGCAGGGCTTGGTGAAGGAGGCCTTCCATGAAAATCGGCGACCGTTTGAGGGAGCTTCGCCAGCGCCGCAAGCTCAGCGTCCGCGCCGTCGCCTTGCGCTCAGGTGTTTCCCACTCGTCCATCTCCCTGATCGAGCGGGATCTGATCAGTCCCTCGCTCGATACGCTGCATGCCGTGCTGGACGCGCTCGGAACGACCATGTCCGGCTTCTTTCTGGATTTTCATGCCGTTTCTCCGCCAAATCCTTTCTGCCGAGCTGCGGAGATGGCCGAAATCGGCCGCGCCGACGCCATCTCCTACCGCGTCATCGGAACCGGATTTCCCAACCGCTCGATGCTGATGCTGCACGAGACCTACGCTCCGGGGGCCGATACGGGCGAGGCCTTCTCCCATTCGGCTCAGGAAGGTGGCCTCGTTATCCGCGGCGCGGTCGAGGTCACGGTCGCGGGCCGAACGTCGATCTTGCAGACCGGTGATGGTTATTATTTCGACAGCCGGGAGCCGCACCGATTCCGCAATGCCGCGAATGAGCCGAGCGAGATCGTGAGCGCCATCACGCCTCCGACATACTAGCGGCCCTGACGAGGATAACCGCGTTGGATATGCCCGCTCTCGGGCCAAAGCGCGGTGTCTGGTTGTGCGCCCTACCGAATCCAACATGACAAGTAAGTCCCGTTGCCACATGGTTTGGCTTCCGTCCGCAATCTTGTTGCGATTTGCCGCCGAGCTCCCGGATCTGCCGCCCGTCGGATTGGTCGCGCGATCCCCAATTAGCGGCCGAATGACGCCTTCAGCAGGTTTCTGCCCATCAGCAAGGCGCTCAGGCTAATAGCTGCGGCCAGCATCACATACCAGGCCGGCGCGAGGGCGCTTCCCGTCTGGGCGATCAGCCAGGTGGTGATGAACGGCGCGAACCCGCCGAAAACGGTGACTGCGAGATTGTAGGCGATGGACAGGCCGGTCGAGCGCATGGCGGGCGGGTAGAGCTCGGCCATCGCCGCCGGCGCGGGGCCACTGAAGCCGGCGATCAGCACGGCGAACACGATCTGCGCGAGCATGAGGTTGAACGCACTGGGCTGCCCCGTCAGCCAGAAGAGCACCGGCCAGCTCAGCAGGAAGAGCCCGACCACTGAAGCCAGCATGATCGGACGCCGGCCTACCCTGTCGGACCAGGCGCCGAAGACGGGTGCCAGCACCACGATCAGGACGAGCCCGACGCTGTTGGCGAGAAGGCTCGCGCTCTGCGGCACGCCGAGCTGGCGCACCGCATAGGTCGGCATGGTGACCAGGAAGAAATAGGTGCAGACCGTCCAGGCGATGGTGATGCCGAAGCCGGTGATCACGGCGGCACGATGCTGGCCGAGCGTGTCGCGCAGCGGCGAGAAGTCGGACTCGGGCCGCGCGGCGCGCTCGCGCAGGATGGCCTTGAAGGCCTCGGTCTCGTCGACGCGCGAGCGGATGTAGAGACCGACCGGCGCGATCAAGAGCCCGATCAGGAACGGCACGCGCCAGCCCCACGCCTCAAGCTCAGCCGGCGGCAGCAAGCCGGTGAGCAGCGCGCCGGTCAGCGAGCCCAGCAGCAGAGCCCCGGCCTGGCTTGCCTGCTGCCAGCTCGCATAGAGCCCGCGGCGTTTGGGAGGAGCATGCTCGACCAGGAAGGCTGTGGCGCCGCCGATCTCGCCGCCGGCGGAGAAGCCCTGGATCAGCCGCGCGAGCACGATGATCGCCGGCGCCCAGGCGCCGGCCGTCGCGTAGGTCGGCGCGAAGCCGATCATGGCGGTGCCGAGCGCCATCAGCAGGATCGTCAGCGAGAGCGCCGCCTTGCGGCCGCGCCGGTCGGCGAGCGTCCCGAGCACGAGCGCCCCGACCGGACGCATCACGAAGCCGACGCCGAAGGTGGCGACGGTCAGCAAAAGCGAGACCGTGGCGTCACCCGCGGGAAAGAAGAGCTTGGCGAGCGTCAGCGCGAAGAAGCCGTAGACGGCGAAGTCGTACCATTCCAGCGTGTTACCGACGACGGCTGCAATCACCGCCCGTCGGCTCGAAATCGTGTCGGCCGTCCTCCCGGCCTTGGATTCGGAAATGGCATGCGTGGCGGCGAGTTCTGTCATGGTGATCCCCTCTTTGAAAACATGCCCCTGGCGTCGAGGCCCCGGGCTTTCAGGCGTGCTGGCGTCGGGCCCAGCCGGTGAGACGGGCGAGAAAGGCGTCGGCGGCATCGAGCTCGGCGCGCGCGATCCATTCGTCGGGCTGGTGAGCCTGCCCGATAGAGCCCGGCCCGCAGACGACGGCGGGAATGCCCGCCCCCTGGAAGAAGCCGGCCTCCGTGCCGAAAGCCATCGGGAAGGGCGGAGCGATGCCGCCGAGCGCAGCCACGACGGCGAGCGCACCTTCGTCGCCTCCCGCGCATAGCGGCGGGACATGGATGTCCCGCCGCATCGACAGGCGGACATCGTCCGGCATCGCGCGCGCGAGATAGGAGCGGGCGAGCGCCTCGATCTCGGCGGCGTCGCTGGCCGTTACCGGCCTGAATTCCCAGAGCACCTCGCAAAGGGACGGTACGATATTGATCGCGGTTCCGCCCTCGATCTGGCCGATATTGACCGTGGTCGCGTCGGCTCCCACGCCCGTGCGGTGCCCGATGGTCTTCAGGAAGCCGACGAAATCGGCAGCCGGATAGATCGCGCTCGCGCCGGCGCCGGGGTCGCTCGAATGCGCGGCCTTGCCCTCGAAGCGGGTGCGAAAGCCGAGGAAGCCGCGATGGCTGTCGCCGATCCGCATGCCGGTCGGCTCGCCGATGATCGCAAGCTCCGGCTTCTCCTCATGGGCCAGCAGGTCGTCGATGAGGCGGGGAACCCCGAGGCAGCCGACCTCCTCGTCATAGGACAGCGCGAGATGGACCGGCCGGGCGAGACCGGCGCCGGCAAAGCCCTCGGCCGCCGAAAGACAGGCCGCGACGAAGCCCTTCATGTCGACGGCGCCGCGGCCATGCAGCTTGCCGTCGCGCTCGGCCAGACGAAACGGGTCGGAGGTCCAGTCCTGGTCGGCGACCGGAACGACGTCGGTGTGCCCCGACAGGACGACGCCGCCCGGCGCCCGCGGCCCGAAGCTGGCGAGGAGGTTCGCCTTGGCGCCAGCGTCGTCATAGCTCAACCGGATGCGGGCACCGAGGCTGTCGAGCCGGTCGGCCACACGGCCGATGAGAGCCAGGTTCGAGCGGCTCGACGTGGTGTCGAAGCCGACCAGTTCCTCGAGCAGGGAGACCGTCGCGCTCATCGCTCAAGCTGCCAGCGCGTGCTGTCCGGCTCGAGCCCGCCCGAGCCGGGCCTGGGCGAGGCGCAGCGCGGCCGTCTGGGTCGGCAGGCCGTCCGCCTCCGCGCTCTCGAAGATCGCCCCCAGCGTGTCGCCGATGCCCGCGACGCCGCGATCGACGAAATCCTGATCGTAGCCGGCGCGCTCGGACGCGACGCGGATCATTCCGCCCGCATTGATCACGAAGTCCGGCGCGTAGAGGATGCCGCGGGCGCGCAGCTGCTCGCCATGCTCCTCGCGCGCAAGCTGATTGTTCGCCGCCCCGCCGACGACGCCGCAGCGCAGCCGGGCGATGCTCGCATCGTCCAGCACGGCGCCCATGGCGCAGGGCGAGAAGATGTCGACCTCGGCGGCATAGATCGCCTCGGGAGCCACGGCACGGGCCGAGAATGTCGCAACGGCCTTCGCGACACGGCTCTCGTCGACGTCGCTGACCACCAGCGACGCCCCCGCCTCGCGCAGAAGCTGGCAGAGATGCCAGCCGACATTGCCCAGCCCCTGGACGGCGACCGAGCGCCCGGACAGGCTCGTCGCGCGCCAGCGATGCCGCGCGGCCGCGTCCAGGCCGTGGAAGACGCCTAGCGCCGTCGTCGGCGACGGGTCGCCGCTGCCGCCGAGCTCGATCGGCAAGCCGACGACATGGCCCGTCGCCTTGCGGACCTCGGCGAAGTCGGCCACCGAGGTGCCGACATCCTCGGCCGTGATGTAGCGACCGCCGAGCCGCTCGACCGCCCGCCCCATCGCCATGAGAAGCTCCGGCGTCTTCTGCCGGCTGGGATCGCCGATGATCACCGCCTTGCCGCCGCCGAGATCGAGGCCCGCGGCGGCGGCCTTGTAGGTCATCCCGCGCGAGAGCCGAAGCACGTCGCGCAGCGCCGCCTGCTCGTCGGCATAGGGGTACATGCGGCAGCCGCCGAGCGCGGGGCCGAGCGCGGTGTCGTGGATCGCGATCAGAGCCTTCAACCCCGCCGCCTCGTCAGAGATGAACACCACCTGCTCGTGGTCGGCGAAGTCGTCGTGAGAAAAGACGGTCATGGCTTGAGCGCTCCGGCGGCTCGGGATGGGGAAGGGCGGCCGCTCGTCGCCGCGAGGCCGAAGCCGCACAGGATCATCGCGGCACCAACGAGGTGGAACGGCCGCACGGACTCGCCCAGCAGCAGGAAGGCGAGCATGGCGGTGAACAGGGCGACGAGGTGGAAGGAGGCCCCGGTGACGCTCGGACCCAGCGTCGCAACGCAGCGGTTCCAGATGACGAAGGCCAGCAGCGAGGCGAAGACGCCGATATAGAGCACTGCGGCGAGCGGGCCGGGCGCGATTGGGATCGCCGCGCCGCGTGCGAGTTCCCAGATCCAGAACGGCAGCAGCACGAAAAGCCCCGCCACCATCGTCGCCGCCAGGAAGAGGAGCGGATCGAGATCGGCGGGCCGCCGGCGCAGCAGCACCGAATAAACCGCGTAATTGGCGACCGCGAGCAGGACCAGCGGCTCGCCACCGCTGATGCCCAGCCGCGACAGGCTCGAGGGCTCGCCGCGCGCGACGATCCAGGTCACGCCCAGGAAGGAGATGGCGATGCCGGCAAGCGTGCGGGCCGAGACACGCTCTACCCCGAGTGCGAAAGCCGCCAGCGGCACCATCAGCGGCAGGGTCGAGTTGAGGAAGGCGACGCTGGCGGCGGGGGCACTCTGCAAAGCGAGATAGCCGAGCGCATTGTAGCCGGCGATGCCGAAGGCGCCGCAGGCCAGGACGAGCCAGCGGGCACGAAAGAGCGCCTGCCGCTGCGCGCTGAGCGCGCCGAGCACGAAGGGCGCCAGACAGGCGAGCGCGACGAGCCAGCGCCCGACCGCGAGCGAGACCGGCGGGAACGTGTCCGCGAGCGCCCGTCCGAGCACGAGGTTTCCGGCCCAGAAGAGGGGCGGCAGGGGCAGCAGCAGCAGCGGCTGGTCCCAGATGCGCCGGAGGATCGGCATCGCCGACCTCACAGCGCGCCCGCGAGGCCGATACGCAGACGCCGGTTGTGCCGGCCCTTGTTGTCGATCTTCAGGATGCGGATCGGCGGCGAGCCGCCGGTCGAGGCGAGATGGGTGCCCCCGCAGGCCTGACGGTCGAGGCCGACGATCTCGACGACGCGCACCTGCCCGTCCGCGGTCGGCGGCGGGGCGACCGAGCGCGAGCGGATCAGCCCCGGCTCCGCGAAGGCCGCGGCCTCGGGCAGATAGTCCTGCCGAATGGCGAGGTCTTGCCGGATGAGCGCATTCACCGGCTCCTCGATCGCGCGCAGGCGGTCGTTGTCAGCATCCGGGAGGTCGAAATCGATGCGCGCGGTGCCGTCCTCGTTCATCTGGACGCCGGTGACGAGCGCTCCGTCGAAGCTCTGGAAGACCACCGCGTTGACGATGTGCAGATCGGTGTGGAGCGCGCGCATCAGCTTGCGAAAAGTCGGATCTACCCGGGCTTCCACGGCGCCGGCTGGTAGTTCGATGGGGTCGCCGAGCATAAGCCGAAGCCGGCCTCCCTCGTTCTCGAAGCCGGCGACCGCGACCTCGCCACCGGCCCAGGCCAGTGCGCCGCGATCGGGCAATTGCCCGCCGCCGCCGGGATAGAACGGGCTCTCCGCGAGAACGACCCAGCCCGGTCCCGCCTCGACGACCTCAGTCGCGAGCGTCGGGACCTCCGGATTGTCGAGGCAGAAGTAGCGGGACATGAATCTCATCCTTTCCGCAGTGCCGACAGGGCATCTGCTCGGGGACGAGATTGGCGCGCCGAACCGCGCGGCTATTGGCGGAAATTGAGAACGCGGATCAGACGGTGGTCGCGCGCACCCATTGCAGCGGAGTGATGCCATAGCTGCGCTTGAAATGTCGCGTCAGCGCGCTCTGGTCATAGAAGCCGGCATCGAGGGCGGCGGCGGCGATGCTCGTGCCGCGGCCGAGCGCGGCGATGGCAGCCTTCAGGCGCAGTTGCGTAAGATACGCGTGCGGCGTCAGGCCCGTGGTGCGCTTGAAGACCGCGATCAACTGGAACGGAGTGAGCCCGACCGTGGCGCCGAGTTCCTCCAGCGTGAGTTCCTCCATGTGACGTTCGCGCATGATCTGGCGGACGTGGATGGCCTTGTTGGCATCGCGCGCCGGCAGCGACAGACTGGGCTCGCCGGCGGCGTGGCGCCGGATCAGGGCTCCGAAGCTGCGCAGCAACAGCTCGCGCTCCTCGAAAGGGTCGTTGCCATCGTCGAGAATGCGGTGCAGCTCGAGGAAGGCCTCGACCAGATCGGGATCCTGAAAGCTGTTGCGGCAGAAATAGGCGGTCGCATCGAGCCCGAGCGCGGCATTGAGCGTCTCGATCGCCGGGCGGGTCAGGTAGAGCCCGCGATAGCGCCAGCGCGGGCTCCAGCCCATGCGCCCGGAATGCGGCTCGTCGGGATTGAACACGAGCAGCGTCGAGGTCCCGGCCTCGTCGCTCCGTCCCCGGCTCTTGAACTCGGCGCCGCCGACCTCTGTCACCGCAACGACGAAGGCCTCGTGGCTGTGGGGCGCATAGTCGTGACTGGTGAAGTCGGCGACGAGACAGCTCAGGCCCGGAACCCGAGGGTCGCGCCAGTAGCGGGACGAATTGCGCAGGTCGGTACGGGCCAAGATCCGATCCGGTCGTCAGGAGAGCCGGGATCGTGCAACGATCGTGCCGAGATCGCAACCGAGAGGGGGCTACCGAGGACACGATGGGCAGCGCTCCAAAAGGGGCGCGATGAAGGCACTGGCAATGTCGGTCGGCAGTGGCTGCGAGATCATCGAGAGCGGGGCCTCATGCCATCGCTCTGCCGAGGCTGGCCCGCGCGAGGACATGACGCCGTGTGGCAAGGGGCCCGGCAGTGACGATGGCCATTGGAAGAGTGGCCTTCGGATGAGCGCCGATCCACAGTCCCGTTCACAACGGGGCGCTTGCGATCTTCCAGACGCCGGGCGCCTGAATGTCGGCTTCAAGGCCCTTCCGCTATGTCAGTTTCTGGCATGGACCTACCTGACTTCGTTGACATAGGCGTGCGCGGCAGTCGTCGCGCGATGCCACCCGAGGATCGTGGGCACGCCTGCCTGATCGTATGCGACCTCGTCGATCGTGAGCACGGCTTCACGTCCGCCCAACTGGAGCAGCGTGATATCCTCGTCGCCGGCGAGGTCGGCGGTGATCTGCTCGCGAACCGCGGAGATCCGGATGCCGTAGCGCTCCAACAGATGGAGATAGAGCAAGGGCGGTAATTCGGCGGTGTCGTGTGGCCAGTCCGGCAGCCGCTCCTCCGCCATGACCAGCTTGTCGTGCATTATCGGGCGGCCGTCGACATGGCGGATGCGGTGGACCTTGATCACACCGCCGGTCCTGATCTGCAGCGCTTCGGCCTGTGCCTGCGTGGCGGGCAGGGTCTCGACGCCCAGGAACTGGCTGGTCGAGTGCACGAGGCTGCCATCGGCCCGGTGCAAGCGGAAATATTGGAAGAAGAAGCGCAGGCTGTGATGTGGGGTGCGCCCGGTCACGACCGTGCCGGTCTTGCGGCGACGGGAGAGCAGCCCCTCCGCGACGAGATCGCTCATGGCCCGGCGCACCGTGCCGACTGCGACCCCGAACCCCTGGGCCAAAGCCGTTTCATTGGGCAGCATCATGCCGGGCGGCCACTCGCCAACCAGGATGGCCTCCGACATATGCCGTTTCACGCGCTCATAGAGCGGCGCCGCCTCGCCAGCGCCGAAATTTGGCAGAACCGGCGCAGCCGCGCCGGCGCCATTGCCTGTTCCGGCGCCAGCGCTCGTCGCTTTTTTGGCATTGACAGGGGGCATGCCAGTCTGTCCTATTTCTATATAGTTTATATGAAAGAGGGGGGCCCGCAAATGGTATTGCCAGCTGCGGCGGTTCAAGTGCTCCATCGCAGATCGTGCCGGCGCTGGACAAGCGCGGCTTCGCTGGGCTGAGCGATGGCGGGAACCTCCTCTCCGCGACACCATGAGACTGCGCTGGCAGAGGCAGGCGGCTGGATGTCCGCCCATGTCGACGCTGCCGTCGCCGATCTCGGCCGGATGATCGCGGTCGATACCTCTTTCCCGCCCGGCCTCGGTTACGATGATTTCGCCGGGTTGATGGAAGAACTCGTTGCTCCGCTCGGCTTTGCGACCGAGCGCGTGGCTGTCCCCGAGGCACTCTGGCGCGTTCCGAATGGCCCCGCTGCTGGCCCGCGCACGAATCTGATCGCCAGCCACTCGAGCGGTCGGCCAGCCTGCGGCCTCTATTTCCATGTCGATACGGTGCCCGCCGCCGCCGGGTGGGAAACTGCTCCGCTGCGGTTGGAACGCGATGACGATCGCCTGATAGGGCTTGGCGCTGCCGACATGAAGGGCTGCATTGCCGCCGTGCTGCTGGCTCTGCGGGCGGCGCGGGTCTGCGGGGTGGCGCTCGCCTATGATCCGATGCTGCTCTTCTGCACCGACGAGGAGGGCGGTCTCTATCCCGGTATTCGCTATCTCGCCGAGCAGGGCCGGCTCCCCGATCACACGCTCAACTTCAACGGCAGTGCCGAGGCGCGGATCTGGGCAGGCTGCTTCGGTCTGTTCAACCTGCTCGTCCGGATCCACGGCCAAGCCGTCCATGCCGGCGAAGGCAATCGCAAGGGTTCCGGGCTCAATGCGATCGACGCCGCGCTGCCGCTGCTCAATGCGCTGACGGAACTGAAGGAAAAGGTCGCGACGCGTATCTCGGCCTTGCCGCCGCCGCCGGGCAAGCCGCCGCTCGCGGCCCAGCTCAATCTCGCCGCGATCTCGGGTGGAACGGCCGGCGGGCAGGTTCCGGCTCTCGTCGAGCTGACGGTCAACCGGCGCTATGCGCCCGAGGAGCGCTTCGAGGAGGCGCTCGCTGAGATCGAGGAGGTGATCCGCCGCAGCACGGCTGCCATGCCGGGCCTCTCGGTCGAAACGGCGCTGGTCGGTCATCTCATGCCGACCGCGGATCCGGCGGGGCCGCATTGGCCGCGCTGGCAGGCTGCCATGGGCGCTGGCTTCGGCTATGCGCCGGAAGAATTCCGGAAATGGGGCGCAGCAAGCTGTTCCGATTTCGGCTGGGTCCAGCGCGCCACCGGGCAGAGCGAAGTGCTGCTCGGCGGCCTCGGCCGGCCCGACCGCAACATCCATTCGCCCGGCGAATACACGACGGTGCCTGACATCGTCTCGCTGGCGAAGTCCGTGCTCGCCTATCTCGCCGTCGATTTCAGACCCGACATCAACCCCGATCTGCCCTCGTCCCAGAGCTGAAGGAGCGTTCCATGCCGAGCATCCATCGTCGCGATTTCCTCGCCGCCTCCGCTGCTCTGAGCGGCCTTGCCATATCCGGCCTGCCGGCCTTCGCGCAGACACCGCGGCGAGGCGGCACGCTGCGCGTCAGCGTCGACCAGGCGGTTGCGAAGCTCAATCCGCTCGTCACCCGCGTGAACCCGGAATACCTCGTTGCCGAGTTGCTCTATTCCGGTCTGACGCGGCTCAAGGTCGACATGAGCGCCGAGCCTGATCTGGCCGAATCCTGGACCAACTCGGCCGATCTGACCGAGTGGACCTTCGTCCTGCGCAAGGGCCTGACCTTCCATGACGGCTCGCCTTGCACGGCCGCCGACGTGGTTGCGACCTTCGAGGCTATCCTCGATGCGAAGACGGCCTCGCCGGCGCGCCAGAATGTCGGCCCCATCGCCAAGGTTGCGGCCAAGGACGATACTACCGTCGTCTTCACGCTCTCGGCGCCCTTCGCTGACCTGCCGGTGACGCTGGCCTACACCAACGCCAAGATCGTGCCGGCCGCCGTGATCAAGGGCGGGCTGGAGAAGCTCGACCGCCAGGCGATCGGCACCGGTCCGTTCAAGCTCGTCTCCTTCGAGCCGGAGCGGCAGATCGTCGTCACCCGCAACGACGCTTATTACGACAAGGCCCGGCCTTATCTCGACAAGATCGAGGTCGTGGTCTTCCCGGATGTCAGCGCGGAGGCTTCCGCGCTGATCGTGGGCGACACCGACCTGATCTCCACGACGCCGCCGACCGAATTCGGGCGCCTGCAGAAGGCGAACGGCGTCAAGGCGTTGCGCGTGCCTTCGGGCCAGTTCTGCAATGTCAATTTCGGTTGCGACCAGAAGCCCTTCAACGACGTGCGCGTCCGCCAGGCCTTGGCGCTCACCGTCGACCGCGCCGCGATGGTCGATTTTGTCACCGAGGGCTTCGGCTCGCCGGGCAACGACACGCCGCTAAGCCCCGCTTATCGCTTCTACGCCGACCTGCCGGCCAAGAAAGCCGATATCGCCAAGGCCAAGGCGCTGCTCGCGGAAGCCGGCTATCCGAAAGGACTCGAGGCGACGCTGATCGCATCCGACCGGCCGGGCCAGCGCACCCAGCTCGCCGTGGCGCTACGCGAGATGGCCAAACCCGCCGGCTTCGACATCAAGGTCGAGACCATGCCGCACGCGACCTATCTCGACCAGGTCTGGAAGAAGGGCTCGTTCTATGTCGGCTTCTACAACATGCAGGCGACGGCCGACGCCATCTTCTCTCTGCTCTACACCTCCAACGCCGCCTGGAACGAGACGCGCTGGAACAACACCGCGTTCGACAAGCTGATTTTCGAGGCGCGCGCCACGGTCGACGAGGCCAAGCGCCGGGCGCTCTACGCCGAGGCACAGAAGCTGATGTATGACGAGGTTCCATCGATCATCCCGGCCTTCTTCGATCTGCTCGGCGCGCAGCGCGAATGGGTGCAGGGCTATCAGCTCCATCCGCGCGGCGCGGTCTTCCGGCTCGATTTCGTCTCGCTCGGCGCCAACGCGCCGAAGCGCGGCTGAACGAAGCGGGGCAGCGGGCGTGTCGCCGGCCTATATCCTCAAGCGGATCCTGTTGATCGGTTATACGCTCCTCGTCGTGTCGCTGATCGTCTTCGCGATCACCCAGATCCTGCCGGCGGATGCCGCCGTCATGATGCTGGGCGAAAATGCGACGCCGGACGCGCTGGCCGCCCTGCGCGTCAAGATGGGGCTGAACAACCCCATCTGGATGCAGTATCTGCACTGGCTCGGCGGGGTCGTCAGGGGCGATTTCGGCGTATCGATGCGCACCGGCCAGCCGGTCGCGCCGGCCATGCTGGAAGCGCTCGGCCGCTCGCTGTTGCTCGCCTTGTTCTCGATTCTGCTGATGCTGGCGGTCGCGATCCCGCTCGGCATCGTCGCGGCTGTCAGGCGGGGCAGGGCGGCCGATCTCGGCGTCAGCTTTCTCTCCTATATCGGCGTCTCGCTGCCGGAATTCGTCACGGCGACGCTGGTCGTACTTGTGCTGGCCGATTGGCTGCAATGGCTGCCGGCGACAGGCTATGTGCCGCTGACCGAGGACCCGCTGCGTGGCCTGAAGCACCTCGTCCTGCCGGTGCTGACGGTGTCGCTGATCCTGATCGCGCATGTCTCGCGCATGGTGCGGTCGGAACTCGTCGACGTGCTGCATTCCGACTATATCCGCGCCGCCCGGCTGAAAGGGCTGTCGAAGCGGCAGGTACTGTTCAAGCACGCGCTGCGCAATGCGCTGCTGCCGACCATCACCATCGTCGCGCTCGATGTCGGTTATCTGCTCGGTGGCGTCATCGTGGTCGAGGAGATCTTCGCGTTGCCCGGCATCGGGCGCCAGCTCATCGTCGCGATCCAGGCGCGCGACCTACCCTCAATCCAGGCGGGCGCGCTGATCATGGCGACGACTTATGCCATCGCCAATTTCCTCGCCGACATCGCCTATGCCTGGCTCGACCGGAGGATCCAGTATGATTGAGATCCTCAAGCGCATGCTGCGTTCGCCGCAAGGCGCGCTCGGCCTCGTCATCGTCGGCCTCATCCTGCTCGTCGTGATCGTCGGGCCATGGTTTGCGCCCTACGACCCCGAGAAGATGGCGCCGCTGATGCGCTATAAGCCGCCGAGCGCCCAGTTCTGGCTCGGCACCGACCAATACGGGCGCGATATCCTGAGCCGGCTGCTGCACGGCGCCCGCGCCACCGTCGTCATGGCCGTGCTGGCGACTGCGCTGGGGACGCTTGTCGGTGCCGTCATCGGCACGGTCTCGGCCTTCTTGGGCGGGCGCAGCGACGAAGCGATCATGCGCACCGTCGATGCGATCATGTCGATCCCGAGCCTGCTGCTGGCGCTGCTGATCGTGAACCTGCTCGGTAAGAGCAGCAGCAATGCACTGCTCGCGATCGCGCTCGCCTTCGCGCCCGGCATGGCCCGCGTGACGCGCTCTGTCGCACTCGCCGTGCGCAAGCAGGATTACGTGAATGCGGCGATCGCGCGGGGCGAAAGCGCGGCCTTCATCGTCTGGCGCGAGATGCTGCCGAATGTGGTGGCGCCGATAATCGTCGAGATGACGATCCGCGTCGCCTTCGCCGTAATGCTGTTCGCGACGCTCTCCTTCCTGGGGTTGGGCGCCCAGCCCCCGGCCTCCGAATGGGGGCTGATGGTCGCCGAAGCCCGCCGCTTCATGCATCTGAGCGCCTGGATGATCCTGTGGCCGAGCCTCGCCGTCGCGCTCGTCGCGATCGGCTTCAACCTGCTCGGCGACGGGCTGCGCGATGCGCTCAACCCGAGGACCTGAGCGATGAGCGAACCGATCCTCGACATCGCCGGCTATGGTCTCGACTACGCGACGCCGGCCGGCTTCACCCGCGCCCTCGACGATGTGTCTCTATCTGTCGCCAAGGGCGAGGTGCTCGGCCTTGTCGGCGAATCCGGCTCCGGCAAGACCTCGCTCGCCTGGGCGATCATGCGCTACCTGCCCGCGACCGCCCGCGAGGCGGGCAGCATCCGCCTGACCGGGCAGGACCTGCTCAAGGCATCCGAAGCCGAGATCGACGCGATCCGCGGCAAGCGCATCGGCATGGTCTTCCAGGACCCGAGCACCTCGCTCAACCCGACGCTGCCGCTCGGCGAGCAACTCGCCGAGGTGCTGGTGCGCCATCGCGGCCTGACGCGCCGGCAGGCCTGGGCCGAGGGCGAGGAGCGCCTCGCCCATGTCGGGCTGAAGGTGCCCCGGCAGATGATGCGGCGCTATCCGCATGAGGCTTCCGGCGGCGAGAAGCAGCGCGTCGTCATTGCCACCGCCTTCGCCTGCCTGCCGGAATGCATCATCTTCGACGAGCCGACCACGGCGCTGGACGTTATCACCGCCCGGCAGATCCTCGACCTGTTCAAGGAACTGCAGGAGGAAACCGGCGTCGCCTCGCTCTATATCTCGCATGATCTCGCACTGGTTTCGCAGATCGCCACGAAGGTCGCGGTGATCCATCGTGGCAGAATCGTCGAGAAGGGCGCCGTCGGCGACGTCTTCGCTCGACCGCAGGACGCCTATACGAAAAAGCTGCTGGCCGCCGTACCGCGGCCGGACCACCGGCTGGTCGACACGGAGGCACCCGTAGCGGCCAAGCCGCTGGTCGAGGTCGAGAAGGTCAGCGTGCTCTATGGCCGCAAGCCCTTCCTCGCCGGCCTGCTCGGCCGGGCGAATACGCAATTCACTGGCAATCGCGAGGTCAGCCTGTCGGTGATGCCGGGCGAAATCCTCGGCATCGTCGGCGAATCCGGCTCGGGCAAGTCGACGCTGGCAAAGGCGATGACGGGGCTCAATCGCTTTGAGGGCGAGATCCGCTTCGCCGGCCGCCGCATCACCGGCCTCGGCGATATGGACCGGGCCTATCGCCGCGACGTCCAGATCATCTTCCAGCATCCGGATTCCTCGCTCAATCCGCGCCAGCGCATCCGCGAGATCCTGTCGCGACCGCTTGCGCTCTACGGCGAGCCGGGCGCCCGCCGGGACGCGGCTGCGATAGGCGAATTGCTGGAGCAGGTTCGACTGCCGGCGGCTTATGCCGAGCGCTATCCGCACCAGCTTTCCGGCGGCGAGAAGCAGCGCGTTGCCATCGCGCGCGCCTTCGCCTCCAAGCCGAAGCTGGTGATCTGCGATGAGATCACCTCGGCGCTCGACGTCTCCGTGCAGGCCTCCGTGGTGGAGCTCCTGGTCGATCTGCAGAAGCGCTTCGGCACGGCCTATCTCTTCATCACCCACGATCTCAATCTGGTGCGCCAGATCGCCCACCGGATCGCGGTGATGTACCGCGGCGACCTCGTCGATCTCGTCGATATAGCGGCGCTCTCGACCGGCCCCCTCCACCCCTACACCCAATCCCTGCTCGAAGCCGTGCCCGCCCCGGCCACGGCCGCCTGACATTCGAGGCCATGACCATGAACCCCCGCGACCTGATCCATTCGCTCGACGAGAAGGCCTGCCTCGCGCTCCTCTCGGACTGGGCGAAGCACAAGAGCTATTCGGAGACCGAGGGCGAGAAGGCGCTGGTCCGCCACGTCGTCGGCCAGATGAAGGCGATGGGCATCGAGGCCGAAGAGCAACCCTTCGACGAGGGGCGCCGCGCCAATGCCATCGGTCGCTGGAAGGGCACCGGCGGGGGCAAGAGCCTGCTGTTCAACGGCCATCTCGACACCAATCCGGCGACCGAGGGCTGGACCGTCGATCCCTGGGGCGGCCTGGTCGACGACGAATTCATCTACGGCATCGGCGTCTCCAACATGAAGGCGGGCGATGCCGCCTCCTATTGCGCGGTCAAGACCCTGCTCGATGCCGGGGTGAAGCTGAAGGGCGATGTGATCCTGACCTATGTCGTCGGCGAGTTGCAGGGCGGCGTCGGCACGGTGGCGGCGATCCGCAACGGCATCCGCGCCGATTATTTCGTCAACAGCGAGCCGACGGACGTGCAGGCCGTTACGATGCACGCCTGCGCCTTCTCCTTCGTGATCGAACTCACCGGCAATACCCGTCACCTCTCCAAGCGCGAGCAGGCGGTCGATGCTATCATGGCAGCCTGCGACCTGATCCCGCGGCTCAACGCGATGACGTTTTCCGGCGCGCCCTCGCCCGAGCATGAATCGATCAACCGCGTCCATGTCGGCGTCGTTCATGGCGCGCTGGGCAAGGAGCTACACGAATGGCGCGCGCCGCAGGTGGCGGATTACTGCAAGCTCAAGGGCTCTGGCCGCTATGCGCCCGGGCAGACGCAAGAGGGCGCGCTCGCCGACATGAAACACGAGCTCGCCGCGCTGGAGCAGCGTTTCCCGGGTCTGAAGACCGCGATCCGTATCGAGAAGAAGGAAGGGCATCAGTCGATGCCGGCCTTCGAGGTCGCCAAGGACGCGCGCATCGTGAAGACCGTCAACGCCGCCTATGAGGCGGTGCGTGGGGAGACGCAGCCGACGGGGGCGATCAAGCCGCCGGGTTTCTTCGGCACCGATGCCGGCCACCTCTATGCCGAGGCCGGCATGGAAGGCATCGTCTGCGGGCCGGGCGGGCGCTACAACACCATGCCCGACGAGCGCGTCGAGATCCGCGATTTCCTCGACATGGTCCGCATCTACATGCTGACCATCCTCGATATCTGCGAGGTGGCGTGAGGCCACTCTTCACGCGTGAGGAGTTCGCAGGGCGGGTCGCCAAGGCCCGCCTCGCGATGGCCGAAGCGGGCGCCGAACTGCTGCTCGTCGACCATGCCGAGTTCCTGGCCTGGCTGACCGGCTACACCGTCTCCGAGACGATGTACCGCGCCGCCTTCCTGCCGCGCGAGGGCGAGCCCTGGTTCGTGCTGCGCGAGCTCGATGCCGGGCCCTGCCGCGATGCCTGCTGGTTCACCGACATCGTCGGCTTCCCGGACACGGCCGAGCCGCAGGCCGTGATGGCCGAGGAAATCCGCCGCCGCGGCTTCGCGCAGGCCGGGATCGGTGCCGATCACGCTTCGTATGGCTTCACCATGCAGACGCGTGAACGCTTCGGCGCGCTGCTGCCCGATGCGTCCTTCATCGACCTGCCGTGCGCGAGCGACTTGCTACGGGCCGTGAAGTCGCCGGCGGAAATCGCCTTGATCGCGGACGCCGCGGGCATTGCCGACAAGGCGATGGCCGCCATCGCCGCGCAGGCCGAACCGGGAATCTCGCCGCGCGCCGCGGCCGCCATCGCCGCGGCCTGCTTCCTGGAGAACGGCGCCGATAGCGGGGAGACCGGGCCGATCGTGCCGGGCGTGGGCAATCACGAATTCCTGCACGGCATGATGACCGCCCATCCGCTCGGCGACGGCGACATCCTGCATGTCGAGCTGATCCCGAAGGTGCGCAATTACGGCGCCCGGCTGATGCGGCCGCTGCTGATCGGCACGGACCGGCGCGGCCTGTCGCCGGTCGCCGAACGACTCGTGGCCTTGCAGGACCGGCAGATCGCTGCGATGCGGTCGGGAGCGCGCGCCTGCGATATCGACGCGATCCTGCGCGACGGCGTGCTCACCGAGCGCTTGCGCCCAGTGTACGACAACGTCACCGGCTATGCGCTCGGCCTGTACGGCCGCACGCCTCGTACCAGCGATTTCTCCCGTGTCTTCCTGCCGAATGCCCGCTGGCGTCTCGAAGCCGGCATGGTCTTTCACATGTACGTCTCGGCCGGGGGGCTGGGTTTCAGCGAAACCGTTGTCGTCGAAGCCGACGGCGGAAGGCGGTTGACCTCCACGGCGCGCAAAATGCTCCCGGCCGGCCCAAACTAAACCGCGACATTTTCGCCCTTGCCTACGTCTGGAGCTAATTTGTCCGACGTAGCAAGGAGCCGCGGGAGCAGGCGTCCGCTTTCCGGCATTGATCCAATGCCGGCATTTGGCGCTTCTTCGTCGCCTCAGGCCGATCTTGATCGGCGGGATGCGCTCGCCCTCCAAGCGGATCTCACGATAGGGCGAGTCCTCGAGGATGATCAGGTCATGGGCGTTGGCGATCTCCACCAGCCGCTTGCGCCGCGCCAGGCTCATGGTGACGCCGGTCGGGTTCTGGAAATCCGGGACCGTGTAGATGAACTGCGCCCCCGGATTAGCCTTCAGCGCCGCATCGAGCGCCTCGACATCCATGCCGTCCCCGTCCATGCCGACCGTGACATAACGCGGCTCGCAGGGGTTGAAGGCGATCAGCGCACCAAGGAAGGTCGGGTCCTCGACGACGATGATGTCGTCCTTGTCGATCAGCATCTTGGCGACGAGGTCGAGCCCCTGTTGGCCCCCCTGCAGGATCAGGACCTCGTCGGCGGTGCAGGGCACGCCATCCCGCGTCATCCGTTCGGCGATCTGGCGGCGCAGCAGCGGCATGCCGTTCGACACGGTGTATTGCAGCGCCTCCTGCCCGTTCTCGGCGAGCGTTTTGCGGAAAACCTGGTCCAGCCCCTCGATCGGAAACAGCGAGGCGTCGGGATAGCCGCCGCCGAAGGAGATCACGTCGGGATCGGCGCCGAGGCGCAGGAGCTCGCGGATGGCGGAGGGCTTGACCCGGCTCATCCGGGCGGCGAGGCGATGCGTCATGGCTTTTGTCTCCGGCGCTCAGGCAGCCGCGGCAGTGACGTCGAGCTCGACGGCGCCGACGCCAGCGAGTTCGAAGCGATAGGTTTCGCCTTCGGTGGGGAAACGGGTGGTGACGAGGCTTCCGGTCATCACGATCTCGCCGGCGCGCAGGCTCTGCCCCTTCGCCGCCAGCGCATTGGCCAGCCAGGCGAGCGACGCGAAGGGATGGCCGAGGACGTCGCGGCCATGGCCGCGGTCGAGCTCGCTGCCATTGCGGCTGACCACGCCGGAGACGGCATCGAGCGCCGGCCAGCTGCTGCGGAATTCCGAGAGCACCACGCCGCCATTCCACGAATTGTCGGCAACAAGCGAGAGCACGTCGAGCTCGGCATAGTCGGCCGCGCGGTCGTCGATGATCTCGAAGGCCGCGCAGACCCCGGCGACATGGGCCGCGATGCTCTCCGGCGTCCAGGCCGGGCCTCCGCTCGGAAGATCGCTGCCCATGCGCACCGCGATCTCGAATTCGAGACCCATGCGGCCATAATCGGCGATTGCGACGCGCGCGCCCGAATGGTGCAGCCGGTCGGCCAGCACGACGCCGGCGATCGGCTGGTCGATGCCGCACATCACCTGCATGCGCTGCGAGGTCAGGCCGATCTTGTAGCCGACGGCTGCACCGCAGCGCGGCTTCAAGAGCGAGACATAGTGCTCTTGCACGTCATAGGCATCATCGAGCGAGGTGATGCCGTTAGCCGCGGCGAAGGGGCGGAACTTCTCCTTCCGATCATGATCCCCGATCAGCCGCGCGGCCAAGCCACCCCTGTCCATCATCAGGTCCTCCTGACCCGGCCCTGTTGCTGCCGGGGTGAAACGATCGATTCCCAGGAGCCCTAAGCGGCAGCCATGACCTCGGCGAAGCGCCGCACGGCCGGGATTATGCGTTCAGGCACGGTATTGCCGAAGCCGAAGACGAAACCTGTCGCCGTCCGGTCCTGCAAGCGGTAGCGCGAGAGGGCTGGCGCATCGATGCCGCGCTGCCTCGCCGCATTGGTGATGGCGGCGTCGTCCAGTGGTCCCAGCGCATGGGCCGTCAGGTGCAATCCTGCTGTGACGTCGGGAATGAGCAGCCGGTCTCCGAGGGTTTGCCTGAGGGCATCGACCAGGATCGGCGCCCGCTCGCGATAGATGAGCCGCATGCGCCTGACATGCTTCGCGAGAACGCCTGCGGCATGTCCGCCCTCCAGGTCCAGCGCCTGATTGTGCTGCCGATCGCGCTCCGGCTCATGCTGCCCGCCTACAGCAACCAGGCGATCGGCATGCTGAAAGGCACCTCGCTCGCCAGCACGATCACGCTGATGGAGTTGACCGGCGTCGCCAACACCATCGTCGCCAGCACCTTCTCCCCCTACGAGGTCTTCATCATGGCGGCGCTGATCTACCTCGCGATCACGCTCGTGATCACGCGTTGCTTCAAATACCTCGAATACGCGCTCGGCAAGCACCAGCGCCCGCTCGAGAGCGCAGCTGCAATTCCCGGACAGGTCCGCCATGCCGACTAGCGATATCAGGAACTTCATCGCCTTCGCCCAAGGGCTGGCCGAGGCGAGCGGCACGATCATCCGCAATGCCGCCCGCCACAACAACGCCTTCGTCTCCAAGGGCGACGACAGCCCGGTCACCGAGATCGATCGTCGCGTCGAGACCGAACTGCGCCGCCGCATCGAGAAGGCTTTTCCGCAGCACGGCATCCAGGGCGAGGAATTCGGCGCGCAGGCGACCGATGCCGAGTATGTCTGGGTGCTCGACCCGATCGACGGCACCAAGGCCTTCGTCGCCGGCATCCCGGTCTTCGGCACCCTGATCGCGCTCACCCGCCGCGGTACCCCGATCCTCGGCGTCATCGACCAGCCGATGACGCGAGAGCGCTGGATCGGCGCCGAGGGTTACCCGACCACCCTGAACGACATCCGCGTCGCGACCTCCGGCCGCAAGTTCCTTGCCGAATCTGTTCTCGCGACCAGCAATATCGAGCTCTATGACGCCGAGACCCTGCCTGTCTTCCAGGCCCTGCGCTCGTCGGTGCATTGGTGCGTCTATGGCGGGAGCTGCTATTCCTACGGGCGGCTCGCCTCGGGCGGGATCGACATCGCGATCGACCGCTTCACCACCCCGCACGACGTGCTCGCCCATGTTCCGGTTATCGCCAATGCCGGTGGCGTCATCACCGACTGGGACGGTGCCCCGCTGACCCTGCATTCGAGCGGGCACTGCCTCGCCGCGGCCAATCCCGAGTTGCATCAGGTGGCGCTGAACCGGATCGCCGCCCCGCGCACCGGGATCATGCCGGCCGCCTGAGCCGACCGACCAGAGCATCCATTTCAGCCAGGCTAGCCATCATGACCACCAAGCCCCAGATCCGTCGCGAGATCGTCGAGGCCATGAAAGAGGCCGCGCGCATCGGCGGCGCCTCGCTCGCCGAGAATTTTGCCCGTCTCTCGGCCCTGCCCATCCTGGAAAAGGGCCCGTCCGATTTCGTCTCCGCCGCCGATATCGAATCCGAGCGCCTGATCGTCGCCTATCTCAATGAGAAACTGCCCGAGGTCGCGGTGCTCGGCGAGGAGGGCGCCGCATCCCCGGATGCAGGCAACGGGCTCAGGATCATCATCGACCCGCTCGACGGCACCAACAATTTCCTGCACGGCATGCCGCAATTCTCGGCCTCGCTCGCCCTGATGGAAGGCGACGAGGTCACGGCGGGCGTGACCTATAATCCACTCAGCGGCGAGATGTCCTGGGCCGCAGCCGGAGAAGGCGCCTATCTCGGCGACAGGAGGCTGAATGGCTCCAGCCGCAAGTCCCTCGCCCATGCGGTCGTTGGAACCTGCTTCCCCTATAATGGCAAGGGCGACACCGAAAAGGCGGCCCGAGAGATGGCCGCGATCATGCCCCGCGTCTCGGGCATCCGCAGCCCCGGCTCGGCCGCGCTGGAGATTGCCTATGTCGCGGAAGGCCGCTTCGACGGCTTCTGGACCTCAGGCGCAAAGCTCGATCTCTGGGACCTCGCCGCCGGGGTGATTATCGCACGGGAGGCCGGATGCCTCGCGACCGAGATCGACGGCGACGGTGATCCGCTCCAGTGCAGGAGCCTTGTCGTCGCCCCGCGCCAATTCCACAGCCACTTCATCGAGATCTTTCGCTCGGCCTGTGCAGACGAGGCGCTGGATGGAGCAGCCCTCTTAGCCGAGCCGCGATAACAATGTCTGGTTTATGGCAACCTCTCAATATCCGTAGTTGGCGCAACGCCGCTATGAAACGTCTCATCAGGCCGGTCCAGAATTTGCCTCACCGGCAATGTTGTGGTCGCTCAGGCTGAAAAGACAGGCTTGTCAGCAAAGCCACTATGTCGTCGCATCATGCGGCCGACGACACGGTCTCTTGAAACCTTCACATGCCGGGCCACAGCGTCCCGCGCAGCAGCAGCATCTCGTCGCGCGAGAGCATCGATGATTTCGTCGTGATCGTGCCGAACCTCATCGCCATCCTCGACTGCGCCAAGGTCGGCAAACAGTAGACGCTGCATCTCGTCCATGGTCTGGCCGATTGCACGAGAGAGCCTGCTGTTGTCCGCGATCTGCGCAATTCCCTCATGGAATTCTTGATTGGCTCGCATAAAGGCGCGGTAGCTCGCTTGATTGCCGACTTCCAACTCCACGGATGACAATCGCCGCATTGTCTCGACATGGCTGTCGGCAATGCGGGGGGCGGCAAGTTCTGCCGCCGAACATTCCAGGATCAGGCGCATCTGGATCAGCTCGTGAAAGTCGCGGAGCGTAAGCTCCGTTACGCTGTAGCCGCGACGAGGAATGACGCGAACAAGGCCATCCTGCCTGAGCCTCGATAGTGCCTCGCGCAATGGCGACGTGCTGACCTTGAAGCGAGAAACAAGGTCCGATTCATTGAAGACAGACCCTTGAGCGATCTCCCCCAGAACGATCGCGGCTCGCAGCTCCTCATAGACGCGATCGGCCAGGGAGATCTTTCCCTCCGTTTTCGCATCGGTCTTCGCCAGCATCACCCTGTCCTCTGCGGGTTGCGAATCGCGGTACGTGATGTACCGCGACTGCGTGTCTTGCCTAAAAGTCGGCCTCGTTGAGACAGCACGTCAAGCACTGCGTCCGGCGAAGAAGCGCCGCACGATCAGGATCAGCACCAACGCCGCAAAAGCCTCGACAATCGAGACAGCCATGAGGCCAGGTGCAATGTTGCCGGTGGCGTCC
Source organism: Allobosea sp. RAF48 (assembly GCF_052114025.1). Classification (NCBI taxonomy): domain Bacteria; kingdom Pseudomonadati; phylum Pseudomonadota; class Alphaproteobacteria; order Hyphomicrobiales; family Alloboseaceae; genus Allobosea; species Allobosea sp. RAF48. The sequence continues at coordinate 318,766 of NZ_JBFRDZ010000002.1, read as the reverse complement.
TTCAGCAGGCCCAGGCCATAGGGGGCAAGAAAGCCGCCGAGGTTGCCGAACGAGTTGATGATCGCGATGCCTGCTGCCGCGGCGGTCCCCGCGAAGAGCTTGCTCGGCAGTTGCCAGAAGACAGGAATTGCACCGTAAGCGCCCGCGAGAGCCAACGCGAACATGACAAACACGAGCTGTGGCGAGGAATGAAGAACGGCGGCAATGCCAGCCAACCCTAGTGCGCCCGCGGCCAGCGAGCCGATGCACTGCCAAAGCGGACGCCCGGTGCGATCGGCCATCAGCCCATTGCCGATCATGACTGCTGAGCCGATGAGCGAAGCGCCTGAGACCAGCCAGCCAATCGTGGCCACATTTGCAAATCCGGCCTCGCGCATGATCGTTGGCCCCCAGAACGCGACGGTGGCGTTCGCGACGATAACGCAGAAGTAGACAAGCGTGAAAATCCACAGGCGGGGGTCGCGCAGCGCCGTTGAAAGCGCGTGCTCCCGCTGGCCCAGCATTCGCGCGTCACGATCAAGATCGCTTCGAACCGCGAAGCGCTCGTCGTTGGTCAGCCAATGTGCCTGCTCCAGTCGGTCAGTAAGCCAAAGCAGGGCGACGAGCCCGATAAGGATGGTCGGTGCACCCTCGACAATGAATAACCATTGCCAACCAGAAAGCCCGCCCCAGCCCTGCATCGATGTCATGATCAGCCCGGCCAGCGGGCCGCCAATCACGCCCGACAAGGCGACCGAAGACATGAAAATGCCGAAGACCTTTGCCCTGCGTTCCGTCGGGAACCATGTAGTGAGGTACAAGATCACTCCTGGGAAGAAGCCGGCCTCGAAAGCGCCGAGTAGAAAACGCAACACGTAAAAGGTCGCGGGCGTTGTCGCGGATGCCATCGCTATGCAGACAGCTCCCCAGCCAATGGCGATGCGCGCAATCGTCTTTCGTGCCCCGATTTTCTGCAGCAGCAAGTTGCTCGGGACCTCAAACAGCAAGTATCCGATGTAGAAGATGCCGGCACCAAGACCATAGATCGCCTCCGAAAACCGGAGTTCGTCCGCCATTTGCAGCTTCGCGAAGCTGACGTTCACGCGGTCGACCCAGGCAAGCACCCAAAGAACCATGATCAGCGGGATCAGGCGCCAGAAGATCCTGCGATAGGCACCGTCCAGCAGCGCATCCCGAGAGCGGGCGGCGACACCCACCAATGATGTTTCGGCCATGTGAAATTCCCCTCAGCGGCCTTTCGCCAGCATATGCTGGACAGGCCCGACTTATAATGCATTAAAAAAACATCACGAATCTGCGAGGCGAGTCAAGCGCCCTCAACAAGGGTCTCAGGCAGAATGGCAGGGGGGTTGACGCCCGCAATTTTCTGACATCGATATGGTGCATCAAAAAAATATTATAGGGTGAAGCAACAATGGCAGTGCTGGGCGCAGTGGGGGATATCGTCGTCCGCAGCAGGATTTACGCGGATGGTGAAGCGATCGATCGCGATTATCAGGAGACGCTTTCGTATCTGCGCGAGAGCGATCTCGTTTGGGGGGCTTGCGAAGTTCAGTTCGCTAGCCGCGGATATCGTAGCGATGCGCCGATCGCTTATCTCGTCGATCCAGCCGTTGCAGGTGATTTAGGACGAGCGGGATTCGGCCTGCTCACGGTCGCGACCAATCACACTTGTGATTTTGGACCGGACGCATTTCTGGAGACCATTCGGCACTTAAATGAGGCCGGAGTGTCTACAGTCGGCGGAGGAGTTAGCCTCGACGCATCCTTCGAACCCGACATCCGGGAGATGGGCGACTGCAGGATCGGCACGCTCGCCGTGTCCTGCTTGTTACCGCCTGACTATGCTGCGACCGAAACACGGCCCGGTATCGCGCCGCTGGCGATCGAGCAGTGGCCAGAGATTCATCCTATCCTGCTTGCCACCGAGCCTGGCGCGCCGATGCGGATGCGCAGCAAGGTGTCCGCTGGCCATCTCGATCGTCTTCGGGATGCGATTGCAAACCTGCGGCCGCATGTCGACGTGCTCATAGTCAGCGTACATTGGGGCTATGGGCGCGGCGACCCGCTGGCGGAGTATCAACGCCCGCTTGGACACGCTTTGATCGATGCAGGTGCTGACATGGTGCTCGGCAATCACGCTCACAGCCCTGCAGGTCTCGAAACCTATCAGGGAAAGCCTATTCTCTACAGTCTTGGCAATCATATCGCCCAACAGGATTGGGACAACGCAACGCCTGATCAGCAGGTCATCTTCTCGCAGATCGACCCGTGGTCCTTGGTAAGCCGCATCCACATCGACAGCGGCGGCATCTCTGCGATCGAGTTCCGCGCCACCGAATGCAACAAGGCGGGCTTTCCGGCTCTGCTCAAGGAGCCATCGCGTGCGCTGCCAATCTTCGAACGATTTCTGAGGCTTGCGGCAAGTGAAAACACCAAATTCGAAATCTCTGGTGCGAGCCTGATGGCAAGCTTCGGTTGAGAAGTTCGGAGTGGAACGCCCGAGCCAGGCTTCGGGCGGCTCATCCATAAACGTCCGCTTGCCGGTAAGGCCCAATGTCCGGCTTTTGCGCGATGTGATCTGGCAAGCGAGGTTCGACAAACGTCCGAAGGAATGATCGCGTGGCGGCTTGTGGAACAACAGGCTCCGGCTCGCGTAGTAACATGTCGCAAGGAGCGCGGCTCAGATGTTCAAAATTTTCTTCGAGATGTCGATGCTCGCGTTCGAAGCGCAGCAAGCGATTTGGCTGCGCACAATCAGACTTTCCAAGGGCGGCCGAGCGGCCAGTCGCGAGGCAAAGTTGATGGTGACAGAGAAGGTTTCCGCCGCTCAACGGGCGGCCGGCAAGCTCGCAACCGGAACACCCTCCACCCAAGTCATTCGCGGATACAGGACGAAGGTGCGCTCGAATGTGCGGCGCTTGTCCAAGCGCTAGAAGCGACAAAAAGCTATCGACGAGGTCGGGCATGATACCGACCAGGCGATGCTCCGAACGCGGCTGGAACAGCGTAAAGAACGGGGGGCTGGCTCAACTCGGGTCGACCGTTGCTTGGGGAAGTGTCTCGCAGCGGATTGAAAACAGGCGTCGCCAATAAAATCGACGAAGACCTCGACTTTCGGCGAGAGGTTGCGGGTGGAGGGCAGATCAGGCTGAAATGGCCGGGAGCATCGATCCGCGCGTCGAGCAAGGTGCGCATTTCCCGTCCGCCAGCCCATCGCGCGCCAGGAAATCCGGCATGCAGCCGATGCCAAGGCCGGCGACGGTGGCGCCGCGCAGGGCAGGCTCATACGCCTTCTGCCTGACTGGGACATCACCACGATACAGTTGCAAGCGGTCTATCCGGCCAGCCGCCATATAGCGGTGAAGGTCCGACGCTTTGTCTCGTTCCTGGTGGGCAAATTGCGACCGTAACGGGCGAGGAAGGCGAGCCGGCCAGGACGGCTGCGTAAGAGCCCGATCGAAATGCCGACCGTGGCGGCTTCTACGACCGAGGACCCCACTCCGACTTCGACGACCGAGGCGCCAAGAGCGCCATGGCACGCCAAGCTTCGCGGTACATTTCGTGCAGCAAAATGGAACCACTACGACCCCGCCTCGGGGCAGATCGAGGCAACCCAGGCCGCAGTAATTGGCAGCGTGTCTGTCGAGACCGGATCCAAAGCGCCACTGTCCGGAAGGTCCGCTTTCTGACGTCGAGCCAGCGTCTGAAAATGGCGCGAAGCTCCAGCCGAGGATGCGACGAACGGCTGATTTCGTCGCTCTTCAGTGCAACTCAATACAGGCGGCTTCTGCCGCCAACGATCCACGTCCGGAAAAGGTTGGCGGTAGGCATTCGTGCGGCTTCCTAGCGAGAGAACGAGCCGGTCGACGTTTCCTCAAGGGCTGATCATCGCAAGCGCCCGGCGTTCGTCGAGCGATGCTTGCCTTACCAGATTGAGCTGCTTAAACCCGCGCTCGCGGTCGTGATTGTTCCGGGAAATTATGCAATGAAATTACGTGAGCTTGCCGTGGCTGCGGCCCTGTTGGTCGCCCCGCTGCTGAACCCTGCGAACGCGGGCACGCTGGACACCGTGAAGGCGCGCGGCACGCTCAATTGCGGCGTCGGCGAGAGCTTTCCCGGCTTCTTCGCCGCCGATGCGTCGGGGCGCTGGAGTGGCCTCGATGTCGATTTCTGCCGGGCCGTGGCGACTGCGGTTCTCGGCGATCCGGAAAAAGTGAAATACCTGCCGGCGACGCCCGCAGCGCGCTTTGCCCAGCTTCAGTCGGGCCAGGTCGATATCCTGTCTCGCTCCGTGACCTGGATCATGTCGCGAGAGGCCGGGCTCGGCCTGTCGTTCCCCGGCGTCACCTTCTTCGACGGCCAGGGCTTCCTCGTCCGCAAGTCGGCAGGGATCAAGAGCGCCCGCGAGCTGGAAGGGGCGACGATCTGCACCCAGACCGGGACGACGACCGAGCGCAACCTCGCCGACTACTTTCGGCAGCACAACATGAAGTACAAGCCGGTGGTGTTCGAGCAGGCCGACCAGGTCGTCGCCGCCTATGAGGCGGAACGCTGCGACGCCTTCACAACCGACAAGTCGACGCTTTCGGCCCGTCTCGCCAAGCTGAAAGACCCGAGTGCCCATGTCATCCTGCCCGAGACGATCTCGAAGGCGGCCAACGGCCCCGTGGTGCGCCAGGGCGATGACCAATGGGCGAATCTCGTACGCTGGACGCTGAATGCACTGATCGCGGGCGAAGAGCTGGGCGTGACCACGGCGAAGGTGGACGATCTCGCGGCCAATGCGACCGACCCGGAGATCCGCCGGCTGCTGGGCACTGACGGCGATCTCGGCAAGCTGATCGGCCTCGACAAGGACTGGGCCGGGCGCGTCATCAAGGCCGTCGGCAATTACGGCGAGATGTACGAGCGCAACCTGGGGCCGAAGGGCGCGATCGTCATCCCGCGCGAAAACAGCCTGAACCGCCTCTGGCGCGATGGCGGGCTGCTGTTCGCGCCGTCCTTCCAGTGACGCCTCGCGACGCGCGGTGAATGAATCCCATGGCGGCGGCTTCCCGAGACGCAGGCAAGAGCTTCATGCGTCGCCATGGGATCGAGTATGGCGTTTATGTCGCGACGGCCTGCATCGTCGCGGCGCTCGCCGTCATGGCGATTTTCACGCTTCGGGCCCGCGGCATCCACGCGGGCTTTGGTTTTCTCTGGGATACGGCCGGCTTTGACATCAGTTTCGGCCTGATTCCGTACGATGCGACGAAGAGCTATGCCCGCGCTTTCATCGTCGGCCTGCTGAACACGCTCGTCGTTTCGGCCGTGGCGATCGGGCTGGCGACGTGCCTCGGGCTCGGCCTCGCGATCGCTCGCCTATCCGAGGATCCGCCTTTGCGCACGCTGGCGACCGCGGCGACCGAGCTCGTCCGCAACACGCCGCTGCTGCTGCAGCTGTTCGTCTGGTATTTCATGGTGTTCGGCGCGCTGCCGCCCGTCAGGCAGTCGCTTCATCTCGGCAGCTTCGCGCTGCTCAACAATCGCGGGATCGTGGTTGCGGCACCGGGATTGAATTCCCTCGGCGTGGCGTGTCTGGTCGTCGGAGCAATATCGATCCTGATCGCTGCCATGGCGCGTCGTATGCCCTGGCCGATCGGCCTTTTCCAGCGATCTGCGGTCAGGACAGCCTTCGCAATCGCAGGCGTGCTCCTCCTTCTCGCGGCTGCAGCTTCCGCCGATTGGGACCTGCCGGTTCAACGCGGATTCAACGTAACCGGCGGCCTCACCCTGCCCCCCGAATTCGCCGCGCTGGTCACGGCGCTTGCAATCTATGCCGCCGCCTTCATCGGAGAGGCCTTTCGGAGCGGCTTCGTTTCGGTGCCGGGTGGCCAGTGGGAAGCGGCCCAATCGCTCGGTCTCGGCCGCTTCGCCACGTTGCGGCTGATCGTTCTGCCGCAAGCGATCCGCGCCGCCCTGCCGGTGCTCGGGAACCAGTTCGTCAACGTCGTGAAGGCCTCATCGCTGGCTGCGGCCGTCGGCTTTCCCGATCTGATGCAGGTGTTCGGCAAGACCACGCTCAACCAGACCGGACAGGCCGTCGAGGTGATCAGCATCACGATGGCGGTCTATCTCGCGATCAGCCTCAGCATTTCCGGTCTGATTCATCGCAGCGAAGCCAGGAGCTGGCGCGCATGACCGAGACCCCGGCTTGCCCATCCGTGACTACCGCCGATCGGCCAGCTCGGTCAGCCACGCAGCGGCGATGGCGCGTGGGAAGCGTCCTCCTGCTCGCGGCACTCCTGGCGCTCGGCACTCTCCTCGGCCCGCGGCTGTTTCGCTGGGCCGTGCTTGACGCCGCCTTCCCCTGGGGCGAAGCGGCGAGCTGCGACGGGCGCGGCGCCTGCTGGCTTTTCATCCGCGAGCGGTTGCCGCAATTTATCTATGGCTTTTATCCGGCCCCCTCCCGGTGGCGGTTGAATATTGGCTTCCTGCTGCTGTTCGGCTGGCTCGCGCTGCCGCTGCTTCCCGGCATGCGCCGGAGAATGGCCGTGACCTTTGCGGGAGCCGCGATCGGAATCACGGCGGCCCTCCTGCTGGCGGCCGGCGGCGTGTTCGGTCTGGCTCCGGTCGAAGCCGACCAGTGGGGCGGTCTCTTCGTCACGGCGCTGCTGTCGATCACCGCGATGGTCGTGTCGCTACCGGCCGGGATCGTGCTGGCGCTCGGCCGGCAGGCCGACAGCCCGCTCTGGCGCGGGCTCGCCAACATGACGGTCGAAGTCATCCGCGGCGTGCCGCTCCTGGCCATCCTGTTCACGGCCGTGGTGCTGCTGCCGCTCTTCGTGCCGGGTGGCGAAGGCATCGGCCTGTTCACGCGGGTGGTGGTCGGCCTGTGTCTCTACGCCGCGGCCTATATGGCCGAGGTCATCCGGGGGGCGCTACGCACCATCCCGGCCGGGCAGGCCGAAGCGGCCCGGTCCCTCGGGCTGGGCTATTGGCGCTGCCTCAGCCTCGTCGTGCTGCCGCAGGCGCTGCGTGCCGCTCTGCCAAACATCGTCAGCACCTTCATCCAGATGCTGAAGGATTCGACCCTGGTCCTCGTTGTCGGCGTCTTCGACCTGCTCGGCGTCGTGCAGCTCACGGTCGCCGACCCGAAATGGAACGGCTATTCGGCCGAAGCCTATCTCTTCGCCGGCCTGTTCTTCTTTGCAATCTGCTTTGGCCTTTCGAGAGTGGCCGCCCGCCTTGAGCGGCACCTCGACTACAACCGGACATCACCCACGTGACGCACAGCTTCATAACGCCATCCGGACTCGCCGTGACGCGGAGCGTGGAAGCGATCGATGCGCCGGAAGGGCTCGATGCGCTGATCGACGGCCTCGGGACGCGGCAGGGTCTGCTGCTGCGTTGCAATTTCGCGTTTCCCGGCCGCTACCGCCCGCATTGGCTCGGGTTTGTCGACCCGCCGCTCCGGCTCTCGCTGCGCGCGGATCGCCTGATCTGCCGGGCGCTGAACGAGCGCGGCAGCATTATCCTGCCGGCCATCGCCGCCGCTTTCGCGCAGGGCGGCATCGCCGATCTGGAGACGGGTTCGGATGTCGTCGAAGGGCGCCTCGCAACGGGCGAGACCCTTTTCGAAACCCTGCGAAGCCTTGTCGCGGCGTTCCGCTCGGACGACCCGCATCTCGGCCTTTTTGGCCCGTTCGGCTTCGATCTGGCATTCCATACGCTGGGGCTGGAGCGGCACGCCCGGCCGCAGACCGACCACGACGACATGGTCCTCTATCTGCCGGATCGGATCGTCGTCGCCGATCATCCAGAAACCGGCCAGGCCAAGATCGTCACCTATGACTTCGCTCTGGGCTCGCAATCGACACGAGGTCTCGCGCGTACGGGAAATCCATCCGCTCTGGGGAGCCGGACGGCGGCACCTGCGGCACAAGAACAGCCTTATTCCGATATGGTGGGCAGGGCGGTCGAAGCCTGCCGCTCCGGCGAATTGTTCGAAGTGGTCCTGGCGCAAACCTTCAGGCGCGAGCTTCCGGCAGGGCCCGATGCCCTCTTTCGCCTGCTCGATCGCATCAATCCGAGCCCTTATGAGTTCCTGGCCAATCTCGGGAGCGAAGCGCTGGTGGGTGCCTCGCCGGAAATGTTCGTGCGCGTCGAAGGCCGGCGTGTCGAAAGCTGCCCGATTTCGGGGACGGTCCGGCGCGGAGAGGATGCCATCGCGGATGCCGAGCGGGCTCTGGAGCTCCTGAATTCTTCCAAGTCGGCGGCCGAGCTCACGATGTGTACGGACATCGACCGCGACGACAAGGCCGGCCTGTGCGAGCCCGGCTCGATCCGCCTTCTGGGCCGCCGCCAGATCGAGACCTACTCGCATCTGTTGCATACGGTCGACCATGTCGAGGGGATACTGCGTCCAGACCGCGATGCGATCGACGCCTTTCGCGCGCATGTCTGGGCGGTGACGCTGACCGGCGCGCCCCGCCGCGAGGCGATCGCCTTCATCGATGCCAACGAGGCAGCCCCGCGGCGCTGGTATGGCGGCGCCATCGGGCGGCTCGGCTTCGATGGCCGAATGGATACCGGCATCGTGCTGCGCTCGATGCGGCTTGCCGGCGGAACGGCGGAAATCACGGTCGGCGCGACGATCCTGCATTCCTCCGACCCGATCGACGAGGAACGCGAAACCGTGACGAAAGCCGGCGCGCTCCTGCGCACGCTCGACCTTGCATCGGCGCAACCTGCTGAGCTCGAGGCCGCGCCGTCGCCGCGAAGCCCCGCGCGCCCGGCCGAAAGCGCCCGGATACCGGTCACGATCCTGGGCGGCGTGCCATTCGCGCAGACCCTGACAGCGCTTCTGAAATCGGCCGGGGCCGATGTCGCCCTGCAGCCCCTGACAGGAGGCTCGCGGGCCCTGTGGAGAGAGGGAGCCTATATCGTCTCCCCGGATCTGTCGGATATCGGGCTAGACACCGCGCGCGAGGTCCTCGCCAACCTTCTCGCGGTTCAGCGTCCGGTGCTGGCGCTGGGGCACGGCATGGTGGCGCTCGCTCAATTGTTCGGCGCGAAGGCCCCGCCGGCGGACACACCGCGCCATGGCGAGCGCGTTTTGGCGCTGCTATCGGCTGGCCCTTCATGGCTGCTGCCGAACCGCGCCGAGTCGTTCGTCGTCGGCTGCTACCACCGCCGGGTCGTCCTTTCCGGCCAAGTTCCAGACTGTTTACGCGAAATCGCGCAGGGCCCTGCGAGGGAAGTGCTGGCACTCGAGCATGAAACGCTGCCGGTAGGCGGTTTGCTGTTCAGGCCGGAATCGCTCCTTACCCATGATCCGGACGGGCCTGTTCATGCGTTTCTCAACCGTGCTGAGCGCGAATTGCTGAAGGCGCATTAGCCTCCCCGCGCCGGCAGATCAGCCGGCAGTCGTTAGCGCAACCAGCAAATGACCGGACAACGGCGCTTTTTCCAAGACCTCGCGTGCAAGGTCGATCCGCGCAGTGGTGACGTAGACCCGGTCCTTGCCCTCACCGCCAAAGGCAAGGCCGGTCGGACGCGGCACTGGCAGCGGCAGCAGCCGCTCAATCTCGCCTTCGGTCGTCAGCCGCGCGATGCTCCAGCCGTCATAGAGACCAACCCAAAGTCGATCATCCGCGTCCACTGCAAGGCTGCGCGGTTCGCCCGAGACACGCGGTATGCGCGTGAAAAGCCGGGGCGCCGCGCCACCGCGCTCAAGGAGATAGATCGTGCCACTCTGGGGGTCAGAGGCGAAAAGCCTGCCGCTCGCCTGCGACCAGGCGATCGCGCCGATCCGCTTGCGCAGGGCCCATATTTCGAGCGTTCCATCAGCGCCGAGTTTGCCGATCCGGGTTTCGTCGCCCTGGTGCACGGCGACCCATGGCTGCCCGTTGAGATCGGTTGCCATGGCGGTGGCGCCGGCAAGCTCGGGAACGGTGCGATCCAGCACGCATTCCCTCTTGTCGATCCTGAGCATGCGCCCGCCGAGCAGCAGAACGATGTCGCCTTCGGCCGTGACGGCGAGACCGTCGATCGGTGCGCCGGGCTCCGGCCGGATTGCCGCCGTCCGAGATCCCGCCGTCATGTAGAGGGTGGGTCCGAGCCGATCGGCCCAGACAAGGGATGAGCGCTCCGGGTCCCAGACCGGATGGGCACCGTAGAAGACGGGCTTGCCGTGCGGGGCGTGCGGCTGCCAGGGCATGCCTGCCTGCGGTTGCCGCGTCGGCGCGCCCCTGAGCCCCAGGCAGATATTGCGGGCGACATTCGCGATCTCCGGGCCGAGCTGCGCCACTCTTTCGCTCGTCAGCCGATAGACCGGCCCGGCAACGCTGATGGCGGCGATCGGCTGGCCAGTAGAATCGAGCACCGGCGCCCCGACGCAACGATTGCCCGGCAGAATTTCCTGGTCCTCGACGGCATAGCCGCGAGCCCGGATGATGCGCAGCTGCGTCATCAGCGTGCCGCGATCGGTGATCGTCTGCGGCGTGAAGCGCTCCAGGGGCCCATGGCCGAGCATGGCCTCGGCCTCCGCTTCCGGCAGGAAGGCCAGGATCGCCTTTCCCTGGCTGGTGCAGTGCAGAGGCTTGCGCACGCCGAGGCGCGCGGCCGAGCGGATGTCGTGCGGGCTTTCGAACTTGCCGAGCGCCAGAACCATGCCGTCATCGGGCACGGCGAGATAGGCGGTCTCCCCGGTCATGTCGCGCAGGCGCTGCAGCTCGACGCTGGCGACCGCGGCGAGGTCGGGCGCGACCCAGACATTCTGGGCCAGCTCGAGCAGGCGATAGCCGAGCGTATAGCCCTGGGACTGCGGGTCGAGGCGAACGAAGCCGTGCGCCGTGACTGAGGCGAGGATCCGGTAAAGCGTCGCCTTTGGCCAACCCGTCGCCGCCGCAAGTTCGGCCGCCGAGATCAGGCCGGGGGCGGCCGCAATCAGGTCGATCAGCCGAAAGGCCTTGCCGATCAGGGCCGTGCCGGGAACGGCCGGCTGCTCGCGGCGATCGTCCGGCATCCATCGGAACGCGTCCGCTTGCGGTTCTGCCATCGAGCGATCCCATATTGTGAGACTGTGGACGCGCAGCGCCGATCTCCAAGCTTTCCGAGGATCAATATGTAGGTCAGAAAGGTCAAGGCCGGTGTGCGGACGACCGCATCGCCGACTTGAGAACGGAACTCCTTCGCAGGCCGGACAGCGCTTCATGAGCTTATCCACGCAACATCCCGTCGCCGTCCCGCAGGAGGTGATCGACCGGCTGAAGACGATCAGCAGCGGGTCGCTCACCACCGAACTGTTCCGCCGCGGCTTGCGCCAGTGCTTCCTGGTCGGGCTGAAGGCGCTGAACCCGAAGGCCGCCAAATTCGCCGGCGAGGCCTTCACGATGCGCTTCATTCCGGCTCGCGAGGATATCGACACTTACGCGACCCTGACCCCCTATCCGAACCCCGATAATCTCCAGTGGGAGGCGGTCGAGCAGATCGGCCCGGGCCAGGTTCTCGTCATCGACAGCCGCGGCGACATTTCCTCCGCCTCGGCCGGAAACGTCCTTTTGACGCGGATGATGGTGAAGGGCGTGGCCGGCGTCGTCACCGACGGCGCCTTCCGCGACGGCCAGGAGATCGCTGCGATGGCGTTCCCTGCCTATGCCCGCGAGGTCGTCGCCTCGACCCGGCTCTCGACCCATCATGCAGCCGATCTCAACGTGCCGGTCTCCTGCGCCGGCGTCGCCGTCTATCCCGGCGACATCCTGGTCGGCGACGGTGACGGCGTCACGGTGGTGCCGCGCCGTCTGGCCGCCGAGATCGCCGATGCCGGCGAGAAGCGCGACGTCCTGGAAGGCTATCTGGTCAGGCGCATCGCCTCCGGCGAGGGGCTCTATGGCGTCTATCCGCCGACGCCGCAGACCCGCGCCGATTTCGAGGCCTGGCAGAAAGCCGGCTCCCGCGAAGAGGACATCACGCGCATTCGTGCGGAGGCCAGCCATGGTTGAGATCACCCCCGCCTTCATGGAAAAGGCGATCCGGCGCTATTTCGAAGCCTGCAATGCCGGCGACTACGCCATGCTCGTCTCATGCTTCACGCCCGACGCTGTCCATTATTTTCCGCCTGGCCTGCCCGAAATTCCCTGGCGGACCGCCGATGTGATCGCCCGCAAATGGGTCTGGTGCGTCGAGAACCTCGGCTCGCGCTGGACGATCGAAAAGATCCTGTGCTCGCCGACCGCGCCGGAGGCGGTGATCGAATGGACGCATTGGAAGCCCAGGGCCAAGACCGCGCTGCGCGGCGATGAATGGTATGTCTTCGACGAAGAGAGCGGCTTGATCCGGGAAATCCGGGCCTATTACGCCTCTGCCGCAGATGCCAGCCTGCCGATCAGCGAACTCGTCGAATTCGACTATGCCGGCCGCGGTTATCACCTCGGTCCGCAAGCCTAGCCAAAGAGATCGGCGGGATGGCTGAAACCATGGAGCTTCCTGCGATACCGCGTGAGGGCACGGAGCCAGCATTGTCCGTCCGTGAGGACGACAGGCTGGTGTTGCGGGCCGGCGCGCTCGAGGCGACCCTCTCGCCTGCCGCGGGCGGACGCCTCGCCACGTTTCGCGACCTGTCCAGCACTCCCGCGCGCGATCTCGTCGTGCCCCTGCGCGACTGGCCGGCCGAACCCCGGCGCTGGCCGAAGGGCGGTGCCTATCCGCTCATTCCCTATTCCAACCGCATCGCCGATGGCTGCCTGCGCCATGCCGGGCGCGCGTGGTCCGTCGCGCCGCACCCGGACGCCGACCCGCACAGCCTCCATGGACCGGCGCATCTGCGCCCGTGGAAGGTCGAAGCCTGCGATCGGGCGAGGGCGGAACTGACGCTTTCCGCCGAGCCGGATGGCGACTGGCCCTGGCCCTATTTCGCCCGGCAATCCTTCGAGCTCACGCCGCAATCCCTGCGCGTCAGCCTGAGCATCGAGAACCGTGGCGCCGAGCCCTTCCCCGTTGGGCTGGGTTGGCACCCCTATCTGGCCTGGTCGGAGGACGCGGAGGTTCGTCACGACGCCCGGCGGCGCTGGCTGTATGACGAGGATTATGTCGCGACCGGCGAGGTGGTGCCAGCCGACGCCGTCGATGGCCGGACCAGCTATCTCTCGGACTGGACCGGGCTGGAAATCAGCCATGCCGATGGGCACTGTGTCCATGTCGCGGCAGACCCCGCGCTTTCCCATCTCGTTCTGCATCGCCCGGACGACGATGCCTATCTCTGCGTCGAGCCGGTCTCCCATGTCGCGAACGGCTTCAACCTGGACGCGGCTGGCGTCGCGGGTACCGGCACGCGCCTGCTCGGAGCCGGTGCGCGTTTCAGTGCCTGGGTCGAGCTTGGCCCCGGACGGAGAGGCGCAGGGCCGGCCACAGACCGGGAGACCAATCCGTGACAAAGACCATCGTGATGACCGGGGCCGGTGGCGTCGTCGGCCGTGCGATCCGCCCCTTGCTGCGCGGCAGCCATCGTCTGCGCCTGTTCGATCGCAATGCCATCACGGATCTCGGGGAGAATGAGGAAGCTATCCTCGGAGACATCGCGGACAAAACTGCGCTGGCCGATGCCCTGCGCGGCGCATCGGCCGTGGTCCATCTGGCCGGCTGCACCACCGAGGCCGGGATCGAGGAACAGATCGCCGGCAACGTTCAGGGCGCCTGGAACGTTTTCGACGCTGCGCGGGCCGCTGGTATCGAGCGGGTGGTCTTCACCAGTTCGCATCACGTCGTCGGCCATTATCCGCGCCACAGGCGGGTCGGCTCCGATGTCCTGTTGCGTCCGGACAGCCGCTACGGGTTGACCAAGGCTTTCGGTGAGCAGGCGGGGGCCTTTTTTGCCGACCAGTTCGGGCTGCGGGTCCTGGCCATCCGGGTCGGCTTCATGGGCGAACGGCCGGTCGATCGCCGCCGCCTGGCCATTTGGACGAGCCCGCGCGATCTCGTGCAGTTGATCCGGATCGGCCTGGAGCACGAGACCCTGCGCTTCGCGGTCGTCTACGGCGTGTCCGACAATTCCCGCAGCTTCTTCGACAATGCCGCGGCATGGCGCCTGGGGTACCGGCCGCAGGACAGTGCCGACGACTATGCGGAGGCCGTCATGGCGGCCGTGCCGCCGGAAGATCCCGGCCGGCTCGCCAGCCGCGTCATCGGCGGCACGATGGCCGAGGGGAGCTTCGTCGGCGACGCCGCGCGGATCGAGGACTGGTGAGCCGGCAACCAGCCGCATCGGCTCGGAATGCCGCGCAAGAAACGATGGCGCCACAAGACGCCACGCAACAGTGCCGCTCCGGCGGCAACCATTGGGAGGATGACAGGATGACGATGACGGACCCATCTCGGCGCCAGTTCCTGGGCGGGGCGGCAGGGCTTGCCGCCTTGGCGCCGAGCCTTGCGCAGGCGCAACTCGCCTTGCCGAAGGCCCCGGTCAATCTCAATATCGTCGACGTGGCCGGCAATCTCGCGCTGACCCAGAAGGCATTCGAGGCCTATCGCCAGGCGAAGCCTGGCCTGGTGTCGCGGATGACCTTCACCAAGGCGCCGGCCCCGGAACTGCCCGGCAAGATCAAGGCGCAGCAAGTTGCCGGTCGCGTCGACATCGACCTCGTGCTGACCGGCACTGATGCGCTGGCGGCGGGGATCGAGCAGAATTTGTGGGTCGATCTGCTCGCGGCTCACAAGCCCGCTCTGCCGAATCTCGACGAGATCTATGAAAAGGGCGCGGCCATGATGCAGGGCCTGGCTCGCGGCCAGGGTGTGGTCGTCGCCTATTATCCCTCAGGGCCTTTGCTCGAATACCTGCCGAACCACGTGCCCAACCCGCCCGGCTCGCTCGAAGAGCTGCTGGCCTGGGCCAAGGCCCATCCCAACAAGTTCATGTATGCCCGGCCGGCCAATTCCGGCCCGGGCCGCACCTTCATCATGGGATTGCCTTACATCCTTGGCGACAGCGACCCGAAGGATCCCATGAAGGGCTGGGACAAGACCTGGGCCTATCTGAAGGAGCTCGGCCGCTATATCGAATACTACCCGACCGGCACCTCCGCGGTGATGAAGGAGCTCGGCGACGGCACCCGCCACATCATCGCCACCACGACGGGCTGGGACATCAATCCGCGTGTCCTCGGCGTCGTCCCGAAAGAGGCGCGGATCTCAACCTTGAAGAATTTCCGCTGGGTCATCGACGGCCAGTACATGGCGATCCCGAAGGGGCTGCCCAACGACAAGATCGCCGTCCTGCTCGACCTGATGGCGTTCATGCTGACCAAGCCGGCGCAGGCCTTCACCTATGACGAGGGCTACCTCTATCCCGGCCCTGCGGTGAAGGACGTCCCGCTCTCGATGGCCCCGCCCGAGAGCCAGGCGGCGATCGCGGAATTCGGCCGCCCCGAATATGCGAAGCTGATCGCGGACACGCCCTTCGAACTGCCTCTCGAACCCAATCAGATGGTCATGGCCTTCCGCAGATGGGATGAGGAAATCGGCAAGCGAGCCTGATCAGCCTGCCGTGCCCGGTCTGCCATGTCCGGCAGGCCGTCGGCGATCCGAGCCCTGTTTCGCCGGGCCGGCCGCGTCGGGCCGGCTCCTGACCCGATGAGAAGGCCATGTCCGATCCGATCACCAAGGTGGAACCGATTGTCCTGCGCATTCCGTTCGACGACGGCGGCAAGGGGCAGGGCATCACGCCGACCCGGTGGAGCAATCTCGACATCGTCCTGGTCCGGGTCGAAACCGGCTCGGGCCTGGTCGGCTGGGGCGAAGCCTTCGGCTATATGTGCCAGAACGCCACCGCCGTCGCGGTTCGCGACCTGGTTGCGCCGGCGGTGATCGGGCGGAATTCGCAGGATCCGCAGACCGTCAACCTGGCGGCTCAGCAGGCCCTGGCCCTGTTCGGCCGCTATGGCATCACCATGTTCGCGATCTCGGGGCTGGACATCGCGCTGTGGGATATCGCGGGCAAGCGCGCCGGTCTGGCGCTATCGCGCCTGATCGGGCCGCCCCGCCGCGACAGGATCCGCGCCTATGCGAGCCTTGTCCGCTACGGCGATGCCGAGCGCGTCGCGCACTTCGCGGCTGAGGCCACGGCGCTCGGCTATGACGAAGTGAAGCTGCACGAAGTGCTGCCGGCGACGATCGCGGCCGGCCGCCGGGGGGCGGGGTCGGATGCCCGGCTGACCGTGGACGTCAACTGCCAGTGGTCGCTGGAGCAGGTTCGCGCCATGCTGCCGGTGCTTGCGGAGAGCAATGTGAACTGGTTGGAGGAGCCGACCTTTCCTCCTGAAGATCCAACACCCTGGCGGGCCATCGCAGCCGAGGGGATCGCCATCGCCGCTGGCGAGAATGCCTGCACGGCGGTCGAGTTCGGCCGCCTCGTGCCGGCGCTCGACATCGTCCAGCCGAGCGTCACGAAAGTCGGCGGCGTTACCGAGTTCGTCAAAGTCGCGCAGCTCGCGCGCGCCGCCGGCAAGCGCCTGGCGCCGCACTCGCCCTATTTCGGGCCGGGCTATTGGGCGAGCCTGCAGCTCGCCGCCGCTATCGACACCTGCGAAGTATTCGAATTCCTCTATGTCCGCCCGGAAGCCTGGTGTGGCCTGGATCCGACCTTGCCGGTTGGCGGAGCCATCGGCATTCCCGATAAACCAGGCATCGGCTTCGAGCCCGACATGTCCGTCATCGAACGCTATCGGAGCTAGAACGGGGACGAATGCCCCGACGCAATCCCATCGCTACTGCTCGGGCGTGTTGTTCTTCCAGGATACCGAAGGCGATGCGTTGCGGGACGCTTCCGGCATACGCGCATGAGCATTCGCCTGGGTGCAGGCAGAATAGAGGGCCAGCTTCGTAAAGCAGCAGATTCTGAGTGCTTTCGCCGGCATCCGCTTCGTCGACCTCTTCGATCTGCGTGACGGCCGATTCGGCGTCATGAAGTCTGGAACGACAGCGCCGAACGGCGGCTCTGCCTCACTCTCGCCTTGAGTGAACGGCGGCCCACCGCGCCGGCCTCAGGCGGGGACTGCCGCAGCCTCGTATTTCGACGCGTAGCTGTCGACCGTCAGGAGTTGCTTCTCCAGCGCCTGCATGGCCGGGAAGCCCATCAGGTTCCAGATCTCGTCGATGCCGACGAGCAGGTCCGAGCGGTCGGCCGGCACGCCGGTCTCCATGACACCGCGCATCACCGACAGCGCCTCGCGCATCGCCCTGATCGCGGCGGCGGGCAGCATGCGCGGCAGGCTGATGCGGCGCACGCCGAGTTCCTTGAGGCGAGGCAGCGGGATCAGCGGCGTGGTCGGGCGCGGGCGGATGCCGAAGCCCATATTGATCGAGACCGGCTTGCCGCCGGCCGCCTCGACGACGCGGGCGATCTGGTCCTCGGTCTTGACCGCATCGGGGAAGATCGCGTCGGCGCCGGCCGCGACATAGGCGCGGATGCGCTCCAGCGTCGCGTCGAGCCCCTCGACGGCGAGCGCGTCCGTACGGGCAATGATGACAAAATCATCGTCGCGGCGGGCGAGGCAGGCGGCCTCGATCTTCTTCACCATCTCGTCGCGCGAGACGACTTCCTTGCCCGGCATATGGCCGCAGCGCTTCGGGCTGACCTGGTCCTCCAGGTTGACGCCGGCAACGCCGGCCTCCTCGAACATCTGCACGGTGTAGTGCACGTTCATTGGGTTGCCGTAGCCATTGTCGGCGTCGCAGGTCAGCGGGATCGAGATCGCGCGCGCCAGATGCCGGCAATGGTTGACGTTTTCGTTCAGCCCCATCATGCCGAGATCCTCGACGCCGAGGATGGCGTTGGCGATGGCGGCGCCACTGGTGCAGGCGCTCTTGAAGCCGGCGGCCTCGACCAGCCTGGCGCTGTAGCCGTCGAAGACGCCGGGCGAGACGATGAACTCGCCGGAATTGAGCAGAGCCCGAAAGGCGGCGGGGGCCGAAATCTCGCGTTTGGCGATCATGATGCTCGTTTCTCCGCGCCGGCGGCGTCGTTGGTTGAGGCTTCGGGAACCTGGGCCAGCACATGTCGGCCGGCGCGCCCGACATGCGAGCGCATCAGGGATTCGGCGAGGGTGGGGTCGCGCATCTTGATCGCGCGCAGGATCTGCCAGTGTTCGGTGAAGGCGAGCTCCTTGCGCTCGGGCACGGCGCCGGAGATGCGCCGGTAGATGCGCAGCAGGTGGTAGAGGTCGCCGCAGAGGCTATCGATGATGCGGCTGTTGCCGCTGCCGCGCACGATCCGCTCATGGAAGTCGAAGCGCATATCCTCCGGCTTCTGCCCGGAATGGGCGGCCTCGAGGTCGGCGATCAGCGCATCGATCTCGGCATCGCTCATCTGCTGGGAGGCCAGCCGGCAGGCATAGCCTTCGAGCGCCTCGCGCATCTGGAACAGTTCGAGGATCGCCTGCGGCGAGAGCGAGACGACGCGAGCCCGCATAAAGGGCTCGCGCGAGACGAGCTGGATGCCCTGGAGGCGGCGGATGGCCTCGCGGACCGGGCCGCGGCTGACGCCGAAGCGCGTCGCGAGCGTCGACTCGTTGACGACCATTCCGGGGGCGAGTTCGCAGCTGTAGATCAGATCGAGGATGCGGCCGAAAACCTCGTCGCCGAGCGTCTCGGTACGCCTGTCACCTGTGGCTAGGAGCTGCAGTTCCATCGCGGTGACGTTAGGAGCGAGCGGAAAATGTGTCAACAGTTTTGCGAAAATGCTCCTTCGAAGGATCAGTTGTGCGGAGGGCGAAGGCGCCATTCAGCGTTTGACTTGAAATCGAGGGGAAGCTAAAAACGTCTTGCATAAGATACGTTTACAAAAGTGTTGACATTAAATGGCTCACTTTCACGGGGTGCGGGCCTGTTGGACGATGCGAGCGGCGAAATGCCCGACGTCATGACGACCGATGAGCCGCTGGCGGTCGATGCCGTGGCGGGCACTTACGTCTCCGTCGCCGCCGCAGCGGCGCGGGCCGGAGTGAGCCTTGCCGATCTGCCCTATGCCTGCCGGGTCTTCGTCGAGAACCTCGAACGCGGGCGGCTCTGCGATCCGAACATCGGCGCGGATGCCGTCGAGGCGATGCTGCATTGGCGCGAGAGCCACGGCGTCGGCGTGCCGCTCAGCGTCGGGCGAGTCATCTTGCCGGATTCCAGCGGGTTGCCGGTGCTGCTTGATCTCGCCTCGCTGCGTGATGCGGTGGCCGAGGCGGGCTGCGATCCGACGACCGTCGAGCCGCGCATTCCCGTGGACGTCATCGTCGATCATTCTTTGCAGGTGGATGTTTCGGCCACGCCTGACGCGATGGCGCGCAACATGGCGCGGGAGTTCGAGCGCAACGGCGAGCGCTACAGCTTCCTGAAATGGGCGCAGCAGGCTTTCCGCTCCGTACGGGTCTATCCGCCCGGCACCGGCATCATCCACCAGGTCAATCTGGAGCATATCGCCTCGGTCGTGACGCGCGTCGATACGCCGTTCGGTGAGGTCGCCTGCCCGGATTTCGTCATCGGCGGCGATTCCCACACGCCGATGGTCAACGGCATCGGAGTGCTCGGCTGGGGCGTCGGGGGCATCGAGGCGCAGGCCGCGATGCTCGGCCAGCCCTATGTCTTTCCGGTGCCTGAATTCGTCGGCGTCCGGCTCACCGGCACGCTGCCGCCGGGCGCGACCACGACCGACCTCGTCCTTACCGTCACCGAGAGGCTACGGCGCGAGCGCGTGGTCTCGACCGTGATCGAATACTTCGGCCCGGGCGCGGCGACGCTGTCGGTGCCATCCAGGGCGACGCTCGCCAATATGGCGCCGGAATACGGCGCGACGGCGGGCTTCTTTCCGATCGACGCGCAGACCATCGCCTATATCGCGCGGACGCGATCGCCGGAGCATGCCGCCTTCGTCGAAGCCTATGCGTGCGCCAACGCGATGTTCCGCGAGCCGGGTCTGCCCGATCCGCTTTATTCCCGCGTCATCGAGATCGACCTTGCCGGGGTGAGACGCAGCGTGGCCGGCCCGCGCCGCCCGCAGGATCGGCTCGATCTCACCGCCGTCGCCAGGGATTTCGTCGGCCGGCTGCCGCAGCCGCTGGCGGAGGGCGGTTTTGCCACCGATCCCGAAACCGCCGTCCCGATTGCGACGCCCGACGGTCCGGCCACGCTGCGTCACGGGGCGCTGGCGATCGCCGCCATCACCGCCTGCACCAACACCTCGAACCCGGCTGTGATGATCGCCGCCGGGCTTCTGGCGCGCAACGCCATCGCGGCGGGGCTGACGGTGCCGGCCTGGGTCAAGACCTCGCTCGCGCCGGGTTCGCGTGTGGTGACGCGTTATCTCGAAGAACTCGGCCTGCTGGCTTCGTTGGAAACGCTCGGCTTCGGCGTGGTCGGCTATGGCTGCACCACCTGCGGCGGGAAATCCGGGCCGCTGCTGCCGGTGATGGCGCAGGCGATCGACGCGGGCGGGCTGGTCGCGGCCGCCGCGCTTTCGGGAAACCGCAATTTCGAGGGCCGCATCCACCGGCAGATCCGGGCCAATTACATCATGTCGCCGCCGCTGGTCGTCGCCTTCGCGCTGGCCGGGCGGATCGACATCGACCTCGAAGACGAGCCGCTCAACGGACCGGATGCGCCGACGCCGATCCGCCTTGTCGATCTCTGGCCGGACGAGGCCGAGATCGCCGCGCTTGCCGCGCGGGCCGGCGACGCGCGCCTGTTCCGCGAGGTCTATGGTGACACGCCCTCCGATCTGCTCTGGAAGGAACTCGCGGCGCCGACCGGCCTGCGCTTCGACTGGGACCGGCAATCGAGCTATCTGGTCGAGCCGCCCTTCCTCGATCTCGCCCGGGAGCGCGCCCGGGAGGGCGTGCCGGAAGCGTTGCATGGTGCCCGCGCACTCGGCGCCTACGGCGACTCGCTGACCACCGACCATATCTCGCCGAGCGGCGAGATTCCGATCGACAGTCCGGCAGGGCGCTATCTGATCGGGCTCGGCATCGAGCCGAAGGCGTTCAACACCTATGTCGGACGGCGCTGCAATCACGAGGTGATGGCACGCGCGACCTTCGCCAATCTGCGCATCAAGAACCAGATGGTGCCCGGCCGCGAGGGCGGCTGGACGCGCCTCCTGCCTGAAGGCGAGGTCGTTTCCGTGCACGAGGCCGCAACGGCTTACGCCAAGCGCGGCGTGCCACTAATCGTGCTCGGCGGGAAGGATTACGGCATGGGGTCCAGCCGCGACTGGGCGGCCAAGGGCCCCGCCCTGCTCGGGGTGCGGGCCGTCATCGCCGAGAGCTATGAGCGCATTCACCGTTCCAACCTGATCGGCATGGGCGTGGTGCCGCTGCGCTTCGCCGAAGGCACGGGCTGGCGCCAGCTCGGCCTCGACGGCAGCGAGAGTTTCGACATCGAGGGTTTGGCCGAGGCCATCGACGGAACCGCGCCGGCCATCGTCACCGCGACCGGCACGGCCGGCCCGATCCGCTTCGCGGTCACGGCCAATGTCTCGACGCGTAGCGAGCGCGCCTGCCTGCGCCATGGCGGTGTCATGGCGGAAGTCCTCGCCTTCTTCACCCGGCATCCTGCGCCGACCCTGGTCACGGAGCATCCATGAGTTTCGATCTGCTGCTGGAGGGGGGCGAGATCGTCTTCCCGAATATGGGTGTGCGTACCGGCTCGGTCGCAGTCAAGGACGGGCGCATCGCCGCGCTGCTGGCGACCAGCGAAAAAGTGCAGGCGAAGGAAGTCGTCGACTGCCGCGGCAAATGGGTGATGCCGGGGCTGATCGACCCGCATACCCATATCGGCTTCGGCTCGAACGAGACGGATTTCGAGACGGAGTCACGCTCGGCCGCCATCGGCGGCGTCACCGGCATGATGACCTTCCATCGCTCCAACGATCTGCGCCAGTCGACCGGGCCATGGAAGGAGCGCGGCGAGAGCCAGTCGCTGATCGATTTCGGCTTCCATTTCGGCGTCACCAGCAAGCTGCATATCGACACGCTGCCGGAATGCGCCGAGCGCTTCGGCGTGACCTCGATCAAGGTCTATCTGATGTACAAGGGCGCTTCCGGCGCCGCGAAGGGTTTCACCGAGATCGATGACGGCCTCCTCTACCGGGCGTTGTTGCAGGGCGCGCGCATCAAGGGCGGCGTCGTCGGCGTTCACTGCGAGAATGTCGAGGTCATCCCCGTCTTCCGCGAGCCGCTGAAGGAAGCAGGCCGTAACGATTTGCCTGTCTGGGACGAGCAGAGCCCCGGCTTCCTCGAAGCCGAGAACGTCTTCCGCGTCATCTATTTCGGCGAGAAAGCCGAATGCCCGGTCAACATCGTGCACATGTCCAGCGCAGAGAGCCTGGAGATCGTGCGCCGGGCGAAGCGGCCCGGACGCGCCCCGATCCATGTCGAGACCTGCAGCCATTACCTCGCGCTGACCAGCCAGTCGCCGATAGGCTTCCTCGGTAAGGTCAACCCGCCGCTGCGCCCGGCCGCCGATGTCGAGGCGCTGTGGGAAGGGGTGCGCGACGGCACGATCTCGACCGTCGGCTCCGACCATGTGCCGCGCAAGCGCGAGACCAAGGGCCCGGATATCTGGAAGGCGTCGGCCGGCTTCCCCGGCATCGGCACGCTGCTGCCGGTGCTGATCCATGAGGGCGTGCACCAGCGCGGATTGCCGATCGAGCGCATCGCCGCCGTCACCAGCGCCAATGTCGCGAAGCTCTATTCGATCCCAAACAAGGGCGGCATCGCCGTCGGAATGGATGCCGACCTCGTCGTCGTCGATCCCGATAGGGAGATCACCATCGACCCGGCGACGCAGGAATCCTTCTCTGACTACTCCCCCTATGAAGGCATGACCTTCAAGGGCGCGTCCGTCCGCACGATCCTGCGCGGCCGCACCATCGCCCGCGACGGCGCCGTCGACCGCCAAGCCCGCGCGACTCCCGCCGGCCGCTACCTGCACCGTTCCTGAAATTTGAGGCTGACGACCATGACCAAACGTATCTGGGACGATTTCCTGACCGAGCGCGACAAGCAAGTCTACGCTCAGGCCGGCTATGGCAAGCGCGGAGGCTTCGGCAAGCGCCCGGCGCTGTTCATCATCGACGTGCAGTACAATTTCTGCGGCGACAAGCCGGAGGACATCCTCGAAGGGCTGAAGCAGTATCGCACCCATTGCGGCCCTGAGGCCTGGGCGGCGGTGGAGCACATCGTGCCGCTGCTGGAGATGGCCCGCGAGAAGAACATCCCGGTCTTCTACACCGAGAGCGCCCGCCGGCCGGACATGATCGATTCCGGCGTGCAGGTCGGCAAGAACCATCGCGGCACCGAAAAGACCTCGACCGAGGGCACGCATGCGACGCAGACCGTCGCACCGCTGGCGCCGCGACCGCAAGATATCCGCATCGGCAAGCGCAAGCCGTCCTGCTTCTTTGGCACGATCTTCATGAGCCATCTGAACTTCTTCGATGTGGACACGCTGATCCTCACCGGCTGCACCACCTCCGGTTGCCTGCGCGCCACCGCGGTCGACGCCTATTCCTATAATTTCAAGGTGGTGATCCCGGAGGAGACGGCCTTCGACCGATTCCAGGCGAGCCACGCCATCAATCTCTTCGACCTCAACTGCAAATATGCCGACGTCATTCCGTCAGCCGAGGTGAAGGATTATCTCGGTGGTCTCGCCATACGCGACGATCTGCCGACAGGCGTGCAGGGCTGAAGCCGAGGCCGGGGCGTCATTCCCGGCCGAAGCGCAGCGGAGAGCCGGGAAGCTCTGGACGAGCACGCTCCAGAGCCCCATTCGGATTGAGATGCTCGGGGCAGGCCCGAGCATGACGCCTGAGAGGACCTTATGGCCGACCGCGAGATCATCGTCCCGGAATCCATGCGCGCCATCGTCGAGCGGGCCGGCTATGCGCCGGCCGTGCGTGTCGGCGAGATCGTCTACGTGGTCGGGCAAGTCGGTCGCACGCCCGACCTTCAGGTGATCGAGGACCCGGCGGAGCAGTTCGCCGCCGCGTGGGAGAACGTCCGGATCGTCCTCGAGGCGGCCGGCTGCGGCTTCGCCGACATGGTCGACGTCACCACCTATCACGTGGGGATGGCCTGCCACATGGACGTGTTCCGGGAGGTCAAGAACCGCCTCGTGCCGCGCGAAGGCTATGCCTGGACCCGGATCGGCGTCTCCGAGCTCGCCCATCCCGGCCTGCTGGTCGAGATCAAATGCGTTGCGCACTGCCCCAAAGGCGGCTCCGGCTCGCGCTGAGAGATCGGCGCGGCGGATGCGGGAGGGGCGGCGGCAACTCAGCACAGCGGCGGACGGGCCAAGGGCCGCGCGGCCTCGAAGGAACGGCTCGCCCGCAGGACCACGGCTTCGGCATAGCGCGCCAACGAGCTGGAGCGCAACCGGCCGGCCGTCCGGCGGCAGCAAGCATTCCCTGCGGTTTTGCAGAGCCCGGCGAAGACGGAGACGGCTTCACGGGTCAGGGCTTCTATGGCGGGATCGGGTTCGTCACGCCGGCGCCGGCCGGCAGGGGCTGGGTAAAACGGCAGCCTCAGGCCGCGGCGAGCTGGGCGCAGGCGCGAGCAAAGGCCGGGCCGGGCGCGACGCTCGTCTTTTTCATCATCCACCAGGCGCAGCAGAGATTGGACGACAGCAGCGGCGGGCTCGAACGCTCCGGGCGCGCCGCCATCGCCGGTAGCGTGATCATGCCGGTGCCGCTCATGACGATGGCGTCGATGCCGGTGGTCTCGACCTGGCACAGGGCTGCCTCGACCTCTTCCGTGGTCAGCTCATAGGCGCGGAAGGTCTCGGAGACCTTGACCACCTGCGCGACGGTGAAGCTGGCGCCGGTCCAGTAACCGGCGGCCTCCTCGGTGAGCCAGGCCGGATAGGGCGAGAACAGGCAGATGCGCTTCGCGCCGATCGCCTTCAGCGCATGCCGGATCGCGCCGCTCGCGGTCTCGACCGGGCAGCCGGCCGAGGCCGAGAGGCGCGCCGCCAGCGCATCGTCCTCGCCGGCGCCTAGCCGGTAGCTCGGCCCGGTCAGTGCCACGGTGGCGGCGTCGAGCTTCAGGCTGCCAAAGCTCTTCAGCGCCGGCTCGTAGGAGGCGATGTAGGCGCGGTTGCGCTGGTCCAGCGTGGTATCGGGCATCACCGGCAGGCGCGTTGCGTAGAGCCGGGCGCCGGACGGGATCAGCCGGTTCATCTCCGGCTCGACTGTCGGATTGGCCGGCGGCACGAGCAGGCCGAGCGCGGGCCGGGTGGCGAGTTCGGCGAGATCCATGGTGGCCTCCTCAGGCGGCGGCGCTGGCGGGGCGCTCGAGCATGTCGAGCATGGCGGCCGTGGTGAGATAATCGGCTGCGCTGCTGCGCGAGCTCGCGAGTTCGCGGACCTTCTGCAACCAGCCCTCCCCGCCGGCGACGTTGCGGTCGGTGCGCGGGATCAGCATCTCCTCGGCGACGCGCTTGCGCTCATCGGCGGCGGCTGCGACCAGTGCGGGCCTGTTGTCGCGCAGGGCGCGGATCATGGCATGGGTCAAGGCCTGGGCATCATGGATGCCGCAATTCATGTTCATGCCACCGCGGGTGTTGGTGACGTGCGCGCTGTCACCGGCCAGGAAAGCGCGCCCGACCTGGTATTGCGATGCCACGCGCCGGCTCGCCCCGTAGACGTCGCGGCCGCCCACGGCGGGCGGCGTGGTCCAGCTCGGCAGCACCTCGCGCAACCGCTCGGCGAACCAGCCGTCCTGGAGCGCAGTCTCGTCCGTTACCTCTTCCGGTACGCGGATGATGATGCGCCAGCAATCCGGCATCTTGAGGAAGCTCAGCGACTTCGGGCCGTTGTGGAGATAGGTGATGGCGGCGATGCCCGGCAGTACGTTGTCGAGATCGTCCGGCGTCATGACCCGCAGGATCTTGTGGGGATAGACCATGCCGTCGAAGGCGAGGCCGAGCGCGTCGCGCACGGTGCTGCGGGCCCCGTCCGTCCCGATCAGGTAATCGGCCGCAATGGTGAGCTTCTCGCCGCCCCGGTCGGCAGTAACCGTGATGCCGTTCTCATCCTGTGTCAGGGTTTCGAAGCCGGTATCGAACAGTACCTGCGCGTTGTCGCGGGCGTCGATCCGCGCCAGCAGCAGCGGGGTCAGCCGGGCCTGTTCGAGATGCAGGCGGAAGGGGAAGCGGGTGCGGTCCGCCAGATCGGCGAGGACGAACTCGGCGAAGGGGCCTTCCGGCGTGCGGTATTGGATGCGCCGGACGATCTCGCCCTGACCCATCATCGGCTCCAGTACGCCGAGATCGTCGAGGATCTCCAGCGTCGCCGGGTGGAAAGTCGAAGCCTTCGAGGCCGTGTTGAGCCCCGCGCGCTTTTCCAGCACGACGACGTCGATTCCGGCGCGCGCCAGGATCAACGCAGCGACAAGCCCGACGGGGCCGGCGCCGGCGACGATCACTTGCGTTTTCAGGCTGGCAGTCATGGAGTCCTCCGCAGCGGCGTTCGGCGCCACGTAATTGTATTAAGTATGCTACTTAATATGTTTCGGCAAGGCCAAAACGTCGACGTGCTCAAGTCTCTTCGGGGCCGAGTGCGAGGCAGTTGGCCGCAGCCCAGCTAACCGCAATGCGCTCGCCCCGCTGCAGCGCGGGCAAGCCGTCGCGGAAGGTGACGCGGGCGGTGAAGCTATCCGAGCCGCCGAGCTTCAGCCGCAGGCGGGTGTGGTCGCCGAAATAGATCAGCTCTTCGATTTCGGCCTCGAAGCGGTTCTCGTCCGCTGCGGCCGGGCCGATCAGCACCTTCTCAGGCCGCAGCGCCAGAACGGCCGACGCGCCGACCGGGAGATCGGCGCCGGCGACTGCGCGGACCTGGCTGCCATCGGAGAGGCGCAGCAGACAGGAGCCCCCGTCGCGCGCGGCGATGGTGCCGTCGAGCTTGTTGTTCTCGCCGATGAAGGAGGCGACGAAGGCATTGGCGGGTTTCTCGTAAATCTCCGCCGGCGAGGCGAGCTGCTGGATGCGCCCGTGGTGGAACACGGCAACGCGGTTCGACATGGTCAGCGCCTCGCCCTGGTCGTGCGTGACGTAGACGACGGTGACGCCGAGCTGCTCGTGGATATGCTTGATCTCGATCTGCATATGCTCGCGCAACTGCTTGTCGAGGGCGCCGAGCGGCTCGTCCATCAGGACGAGCTTAGGGCGGAAGACCAGAGCGCGGGCCAGAGCGACGCGCTGCTGTTGGCCGCCCGAGAGCTGGGTCGGCCGCCGGTCGGCGAGATGGCCGAGCTTGACCATGTCGAGCGCGCCGCGCACGCGCTCCTCGCGCTCGGCTCGGCCGACGTTCTGCATTTCCATCGGGAATGAGAGGTTGGCGGCCACGCTCATATGCGGGAACAAGGCGTAGTTCTGGAAGACCACGCCGATGCCGCGCCGATGGGCCGGCACGTTGTTGAGTGGGCGTTTGTCGAAGGTGATAGTGCCGCCGGAAGGGTCCTCGAAGCCGGCCAGCATCATCAGCGTCGTGGTCTTGCCCGAGCCGGAAGGCCCCAGCAGCGTGACGAACTCGCCGCGCTCGACCGCGAAGTCGAGCGACTTCACGACTTGCGTCGCGCCGTCATAGCTCTTGGTGACCTTGTCGAAGACGATGATCGGGTCGCACATGCTCGCACTCATGGGGTAGGTCCGGAGGGAGAGGCCCCGCGGGCCTGGGCGCGCTTCCGGATGAATTCGTTCAGGGCCAGCAGCAGCACCGAGAACAGGATGAGCAGCACGGCGGCAGCCGCGATGGTCGGGCTCAGGAATTCGCGCAGGCCCGCATACATCTGGCGCGGCAGGGTGAACTGGCCGGGGCTGGCGATGAAGAGCGCGACGATGAGCTCGTCGAAGGAGGTGGCGAAAGCGAAGAGCGCTCCGGTCGCCACGCCCGGCGCGATCAGCGGCAGGACGACCCGTCGGAAACTCACCACCGGATTGGCGCCGAGGCTGGCGGCGGCCCGCAGCAGGTTCTGGTCGAAGGTCTGCAGCGAGGCGAGCACGGTCAGCAGCACGAAGGGCACCGACAGCACCGTATGCGCGAGGATGAGGCCTGTGAGCGTCGAGCCGAGGCCGACCAGCGAGAGCGCGAAATACATGGCGATGGCGGTGACAATGACGGGCGTGACCATCGGCAGCGACAGGATGGCGAGCAGGATCGCCTTGCCGGGGAAGCGGCCGAGGAAGAGGCCGAAGGCGGCGAGCGTGCCGAGCAGCGTCGCCAGCACCATGGTAGCGATCCCGACGACGAAGCTGTTCCAGGTCGCAGCGAGCCAGCGACTGGAGCTGAAGAAATCGGCGTACCAGCGCAGCGAATAGCCCGGCGTTGGCAGCACCAGCAATTCGCCCGAGGAGAGCGAGAGCGGGAAGACCACGACGATCGGCGCCACGAGGAAGAGCAGGATCAGGCTCGTAACGAAAGCGAGCGCGAGGCGTCCGGCGGAGGCTTTCTTGCGCAGGGCGGGGGCGGGTGCTCCGGCCATCGTCAGACCCTCACGCCGCCGGAGCGGAAGCCGGGCAAGACGAGGCGGGCGACGACGACGAATAAGCCGGTCATCGTCATCAGCAGCGTCGCCAGCGCGGCCGCCATGCCCCAATTCACCGAGGTGTTGGTGAAGAAGGCGATGAAGTAGCTGACCATCTGGTCGCCGGACCCGCCGACCAGGGCAGGCGTGATGTAGAAGCCGACCGAGAGCATGAAGACCATCAGCGAGCCGGCGGCGACGCCCGGCATGGTGAGCGGCAGGTAGATGCGCAGGAAGCGGCGCCAGCCCGGCGCGCCGAGCGAGGCGGCGGCGCGCATATAGTCGGGCTTGATGCCCTTCATCACGCCGTAGAGCGGCAGGATGGCGAAGGGCAGCAGCACATGCACCATGGCGAGATACACCGCGAAGCGGGTGAAGATCATCGCCAACGGCTGGTTGACGATGTCGAAGGCCATGAGCAGCGCGTTGATCGGCCCTTCCCGCTGCAGGATGATGAACCAGGCGGTGGTCCGGACCAGGATCGAGGTCCAGAACGGGATAAGGACGAGCATCATCCCGGCATTGGCCCAGCCCTGGGGTAGGATGGAGAGCGTATAGGCGACGGGGTAGGCTAGCAGCGCACAGATCAGCGTCACCACAAGGCTGATCTCGAAGGTGCGCCAGAACAGCGGCAGGAAGACAGCGTCCTCGGAGGGGGCGCGGATGACGCCCTGGTCAGTGGGGCGCAGGTCGAGCGAGCGCAGCAGATAGAGCGAGGTCCAGGGGCCGGTCGCGCGCTTGAATAGGCGCCAGAGGGCGGGGTCGCCCCAGCGCGGGTTGAGCGCCACCAGCGAGTCCTTGAACGGTTCGGCTAGGCGGGCCGAGGCCCGGCTGGCCTGCAGCAGCAGGCTGCGCAAGCCGGTTTCCTCGAAATTGAGCCGGGAGAGCACGGCCCCGGCCGCCTGATCCTGTTGCGCCAGGCGCAACTCCTCGATCAGCGAACGGAAGGCTTCTTCCGGCGGCAACTCCTTGCCGTCCCAGGCTTTGAGCAGGGCGGCGGTGCGGGGCAGGGCGGTCGAGAATTCTGAATCCTCGACCGCCCGGTAGAGCGTCGCGCCAAGCGGCACGAGGAAGCTCAGCGTGACCAGGAGCAGGAGGGGCGCGATCAGCGCCGCCGCCAACAGGTTCCGTCGTGACATGCCGAGCCCTCGCGCCGGATGGGAGGCTTACTTCGCCAACCAGGCGTTGAAGCGGGCTTCGAGATCCTCGCCGTGTTCAACCCAGAAATCTGTGTTGATGAAGAGGCCCTCCTTGGCGTGGTTGGCGACCATGCCTGGGTTTTTCTTGATGATTTCGGGATTGTTGGCGACGGAGGCGTTGGCCGGCGAGACGGCCCAGTCCTGCGCCAAGCTCGTCAGCGGCTTCTCGTCGGTCATGTAGTTGATGAGCTTCATGCCGTCGGCCTTGTTCGGCGAGTTGCGAACGACGGCCCAGTAGTCGAACGAGAACAGGAGCGTGTTCCACTGCACGGGGTACTTAGCGCCGCCTTCATTGGCGCGGATCGTGCGGCCGACATAGCCGACCGCATAGGCGGCCTCGCCGGAGCCGACGAGTTGCAGCGGCTGCGTGCCCGACTTCCACCAGACGACATGGGGCTTGAGCTGGTCGAGCTTGGCGAAAGCTCGCTTCTGCCCCTCCGGCGTCGCCAGGACCTTGTAGACCTCGGCGGGCGGCACGCCGTCGGCGAGCAGCGCGACCTCGAGCGTCATCTTCGCGCCCGAGCGCAGCGAACGCTTCCCCGGGAACTTCTGCACGTCCCAGAGCTCGGCATAGTTCGCTGGGCCGGTCGGGGTGCGGGCCTGGTCGTAGAACAGGCTGACGCCCCAGCCGACGGCGCCGGCGCCGCAGGCGGTGGTGCCGCCGGGGATGAACTTCTTCTGGTCGATGACGCTCCAGTCGAGCTTCTCGAACACGCCATCCTCGCAGCCGCGAGCGAGCTCCGGAGCTTCGACCATGATCACGTCGTAGGTGATGTCGTTCGACTTCACCATCGAATAGATCTTGGCCATCTCGCCGTTATAGACGTCGTCGGCGACCTTCACGCCCTTCTCGGCGGCATAACCTTGGAAAAGATGCTTGCGGGCATTGTCCTGGAAGCCGCCGCCGAAGCCGACGACCATCAGGTCGCGTGCCGCGACCGGAGCTGCTGCCGTCATCAGGGCGAGCGCGAAAAATCCCAAGCGGGCATACTTTGCGGTGTTCATACTGGTCCCCTCGTTTTTGCGGATACCCAACGGGTCGCTCCCGATCTCGTTGACAGTTTGCGCTGCCGCAAAGAAGGGCCCATCCCCCTGTGATAAGCGTATTGGTATTTTTGATATGATGATGATACATATCTGTCAACGGCACCCCACCGCCGTGATCTCCAGGGACCTCCGATGACAGCCGCCATGCTTTCGCTCGATCCGATCTCGCCCGCGATCCGCCCGACCAAGCAGGATGCGGACCAGCGCTATCGCTACCAGCATTATATCGACGGCACCTTCGTCGATCCGGTGGGTGGAACCTGGCTGGAGACCTCCGATCCTGTGACGGGCGAGGATTGGGCCTGGGTGCCGCGCGGCAATGGAGCTGATGTCGAATCCGCGGTGCAGGCCGCGCATCGCGCCTTCTCGGAAGGGGCCTGGCCGGCGCTCTCGGCCTCGGGTCGCGGCGCGCTGATGCGCAAGCTCGGCGACCTCATTACCGAGAATGCCGAGTGGCTGGCGCGCGTGGAGATGCGCGACAACGGCAAGCTGCTGGCCGAGCTGTCGATGCAGATGCGCTACATGGCCAACTATTATTACTACTATGGCGGGCTGGCCGATAAGATCGAGGGCACGGTGATCCCGAGCGACAAGCCCGGCGTGTTCAACTACACCAAGCCGGAGCCGATCGGCGTCGTCGCCTGCATCATGCCATGGAATTCGCCGCTGCCGCTGACGAGCCTGAAGCTCGCCCCGGCGCTCGCCGCGGGCTGCACCGTGGTGCTGAAGCCGTCCGAATTCACCTCGGCCTCGCTGCTCGAATTTGCCAAGCTGGTCGAAGCGGCCGGTTTCCCGAAGGGCGTCGTCAACGTCATCACCGGTTATGGCGCGGAGGTCGGCGACGCGCTGATCAGCCACCGCCTCGTCGAGCGCATCGCTTTCACCGGCGGGCCGGAGGCCGGGCGCATGATCAACGAGAAGGCCGCCCGCCACATGAAGCGGGTGACGCTGGAGCTTGGCGGCAAGTCGCCGAATATCATCTTCGACGACGCCGATCTCGACCAGGCTGTGAAGGGCGCCGTCGCGGGCATCTTCGCGGCATCGGGCCAGACCTGCGTCGCCGGCTCGCGCCTGCTGGTGCAGGACACGATCCATGATGCCTTCGTCGAGCGGCTGAAAGCCTTCATCGCCGATGTGAAATTCGGCCACCCTTCCGATCCGGCTACACAGGTCGCGCCGATCTCGACCAGGCCGCAGCTCGAGAAGATCAAGTCCTATGTCGAGATCGCCAAGTCGGAGGGCGCCCGCCTCGTCGCGGGCGGCGAGCCGGCTTCGGTCCCAGGTTATCCGAAGGGGCTGTTCTACAAGCCGACCATCTTCGTCGATGTGAAGAACGAGATGCGTATCGCGCAGGAAGAGGTTTTCGGGCCTGTTCTTTCGGTGATCCGTTTCACCGACGAGGACGATGCGGTCCGCATCGCCAATGACACGCAGTTCGGCCTCGCCGCCGGCATCTGGACGCAGTCGATGCGCCGGGCGCTCACCATGGCGAACCGCGTCCGCGCCGGAACCGTCTGGGTCAACAACTACCGCTCGACCAGCACGACCTCGCCGTTCGGCGGTTTCAAGATGAGCGGCGTCGGCCGCGAGGGCGGCATTGCCGGCATCCGGGAGTACATGGAAACCAAGAGCGTCTGGATTTCGACGGCGACGGATATCCCGAATCCGTTCATCCGCCGCTGAAGGGGCGCGGATCGCTTCCGAAGAAAGGGCGCCGTCATTCCGGGCTCGGCGCCTCGCGACGCCCCGGAATGACCGTTCGAACGACGGTTGTCTAGGCGGCGCCGCTGTCGGTGATCATCGCCTTCCACGGCGTGCCTAGATTCTGGCCATCGATCGAGTACTGGACGCGGTATTCGTAGCGGTCGGGCCGGTAGAGCGCCTGAAGCAACTCGATCAGGCGCCCGTCCTCGTCGCGGACCTGGCGGGTCATCGCCACCAGGGGCGTGCCGATCGCGATCTCGAGATGCGGCGACACGTCGGAATCGGCGAGCACGGCCGTGATCTTCTCCTCGAAACGGGCGAGCTTGACGCCGGCCGCTGCGAGCGTGGCGGAGACCGGCAGCGAGGAGATCGCCGTGCGCGGCACCAGCGGGGCGAGATCTGCAGGAAGATAGCAGAGGGTATGCGAGATCGGCGAGCGCTCGTCGCCGCGCACCCGCTCGATCCGCAGCAGCTCGGTGCCCTCGACGATGCCGAAGGTCTGGGCGAGCAAGGGCGAGGGCCGGACGAACTCATAGGAGAGCAAGGCGATCTTCGTCTTACGGGCCAGCGAGATCTGGTTGTTGAGTAACTGGCTCGCCGGCTCGCCCGTCTCGTTGGCGGGCGTCAGCGGAAAGGTGCCGCGCCCGCGCTGGCGCAGGACGCGCCCTTCGCGCTCCAGTCTTTCCATCGCCTTGCGGATCGTCACCCGCGACACGCTGAAGGTCTCGGCGAGGTCGTCCTCGCTCGGGATCGGGGCGCCGGCCGGATATGAGCCGTCCATGATCTTCTGAAGCAGCATGACGTAGACGCGGTGATAGAGCGGGATGACGTCTCGCTCCGACGCGGGCCGCTCCGCCGTACCCGTCTGCGGTCTTGCCATGAGTTGCCCTTCCCGGTTCATCCGCGGAATCGCTAGCATGTATGGTCTGGAATACCAATCAGGCCCCGGCTCGCGATAATATATTGTATTATATTTATATCATTGATACCTATCAAACGACTCCGGTACCGATGAGAGACGGGTGATGAGAGATAGCCTTGAGGCCGCAGACCGCCAGCGATTTGCTGGCTCCTACGCGCATCGCGAGAAGGCGCTGTCGCATCTCGCATTCGGCGTCTCGTCCACGCCGCGCGCAACGCAGCATCCCGTGGCGATCGCGATCGAGCGCGGCGAGGGCGCCCATGTCGTCGACGTCGACGGCAATCGCTTCATCGACTACGCCCTCGGCTATGGCCCGCTGATCCTGGGGCATACGCCCGCTTCCGTCCTCGCAGCCGTTCAAAATGAGCTGAACAGCGGCTTGCGCACCGCGAGCGTCCATCGCGGCGAGGCACGACTGGCAGAGTTGATCGCCGCTTGCGTTCCCTCGGCCGAGCAGACGAGCTTCGTCAGCACCGGAACCGAGGCGATCCAGCTCGCATTGCGTGTAGCACGCGCCGCGACCGGCCGGGTTAAGGTCATCAAGTTCCGCGCGAATTATCACGGCTGGTTCGACAGCCTCCACATCGGCAGCGCCATTGGGCAGGATGGTCCATCGGCGCTGGGACAGGATCCGCAGGCGGCCGGAACGGTGACGCTGGCCGATTGGGGCGATGCGGGCGGGCTCGAGGCCTTGCTCGACGCCAGCTACGCGGCCGTGATCGTCGAGCCGGCCGCGATTAACGGCGGCTGCTTCGAGCCGCCTGCCGGCTTCCTGGAGCGGCTGCGGGCCGCGACGAAGCGCTGCGGCGCGCTGCTCATCTTCGACGAGGTGATTACCGGCTTTCGTCTCGGTCTCGGTGGCGCGCAGGAGCGCTATGGCGTGACGCCCGATCTCAGCGTCCTCGGCAAGGCGCTGGGCGCCGGCCTGCCCATCAGCGCGGTCTCAGGTAGCCGTGCAGCGATGGATGTTCTCTCCAGCGGGCGCCTGATGCATCGAGGCACCTTCAACGGCAATCCGCTCTCCGTGGCGGCAGCCATTGCCTGCCTTGAGGAGCTGCGTGATGGGCGCAGCGAGATCTATCCTCGGATGGACGCGCTTGCCGGCCGGCTGTGCCGCTTCCTGAATGATCGGGCCGCCTTGAGGGGTGTTCCGGTCCGCGCTCGGCAGGCAGGAGCTGCCTTGCAGATTTTCGCCGCCGAGGCGGCAATCGAGACGTTGCGTGACACGGCGCAGGTCGACAAGGAGAAAACACTCTCGTTCACCGGCGCTCTCCTCAGGGAAGGGGTGCTGACCTTGCCGCGTGGTCTCTGCTACCTCTCCGCCGCGCACAGCCTAGCCGATATCGAGGCAACCGAAGCGGCGATCGCCGCGGCGGTGGACGCCGTGGCGCATGCGAAGGCCGGGTGATCGAGGCGGCTTCTTCAGGATTGCAGCATCTTGAAGTGGCTGCAGAATTCCCGGTAGCTCGAGTGCAGGATCTTCTCGCCGCCGCAGACTTTCAGGGTTTCGGCGGCAGCGAGGCCGAGTTCTCGCGCCCGGTCTCCAGGTTCGTCCTCGATGGCAACCACCCGTTCCTCGCCATCGAGAGAGGTAATCTGGGCTTGCAGGATCAGGCGTTCTTCCTTCCAGTTGCAGAAGGCGCCCACGGGCAGGCTGCAGCCGGCGCCCAGCGCATGCATCATCTCACGCTCGGCATCGACCTCGGCCCGGGTCGTCTTGCATTCGATCGAGCGCAGGATCTCGACGATCTCGCTATCCGCGCTGCGCGCCTCGATGCCAAGGGCGCCCTGGCCGACGGCGTAGGGGAACAGGTGAGGGTCGAGAAGCTCGGTCGTCTTTCCGCCGAGGCCGAGGCGTTCCAGGCCGGCCTGCGCCAGGATGACGGCATCGAGCGCATCGTCCCCTTCGATCTTGGCAAGCCGGGGGCCAATGTTCCCGCGGATGGGAACGACGGTCACATCCGGCCGCAGGCTCAGGATCTGGGCGCGGCGACGCAGCGATCCGGTTCCAACTCTTGCTCCCGGCCGCAAGTCGTCGAGGGTCGAGCCACAGAGGACATCGCGAGGGTCCTCGCGCTTGGGCACCGATGCCAGCGTGAGCCCGTCCTTCAGAGCGGTCGGCAAATCCTTGAGGGAGTGGACGACGAAATCGACGTCCTTGCGCAGCAACTGCTCCTCATGCTCCGTGGTGAAGACGCCGATCATGCCGAACTGATGAAATTCGGAGATCCTGTCACGATCCGCGACCGTCGAAATGGGCCGGATCTCGAATTCGATATGAGGGTGAAGAGCCTGAATTGAACCAATTACAAAGTTGGTTTGCGTCATGGCGAGGGGGCTGCGGCGGGTGCCAACGCGAAGAAGCATATTGTGTGTAACCTGTTTGCGCCGTGCACGCGCGATCGCCACCCGTCTAGCAGTTGCCTTGTCGGAGTGAAAGTGCGTCACATTCGCTGCTTGTTGGGGTGGAAGCGCTTTCGCAATTCCACCCCTCGAGGTGACAAGTTGGTCGAACAGACTGGTCGGTAGCCCGCGCATTGTCGGCGACGCGATCGTCATGCCGCCACGTGGCACCCATCTTCGAGGGTGACGCTCGAATGCGCCACGGCCCTGACCAAGGGCATGTTGGTCGATCCCGATGCCGTGATCGAGGGTGATGTCTCGCTCCGACCATGACCATCAATGGCTGGACCATCCTCGCGCATCCCCTCGTGCTCGATCAGTGGGAAAAGTTGATCGCGGCAGTCGAGGCACAGAAGGCGAACAGGCCCGACGACTATCAGAAATCGGCCGATGCCAAGCTACATGCGGCTCTGGTCAAGCTCGTCACCGAGACGGTGCCCGCCGGCCCAACGGCCCCGCCTTCATCTTCGCACGGGTGAATGACGAGAACGGCTTGCGGACCTATGGCTCAAAAACCGATGCCTACAATGTCTTCAAGAGCATGCTGGACGATGGCAATCCGCCTGACGACTGGGATGCGCTCTGCACGGCCGCATCTGCCACCGCCGCCACCAATCGTTTGAACAGGGCTGCGCCGTCTCGCGAATGAGCCGCGCGGCCGCGGCCATTACGCTGGGCTCGCGGCCATCGCGAGGCCGACTTGCTCGATGATGGCGGAGCCGGAACGATTTTAAAGATCGACGAGTACCCACAAAACCACGGCGTTGGAGACCCCTTTCGAGGTCCAGGTGTGTTCGGTAGTGGCATCGTAGTAGACGGAATCGCCCTTGTTGAGCTCAAGCGGCTCGTAGAGGCGGCTGTGCACGATGAGCGTGCCTTCGAGGACCATCACGAAGATCTCCGCCTCGGATTTTGCCCACGCTGCATATTCATCCGGAGAACGCGCGGTCACCGTCGTCAGTATAGGGGTGGCGCGCTTGTTCTTGAGATCGGCACAGAGCAGGACGTTGTTGCAAGTGCCGGTCGTATGCTTGCTGCCGCTGCCGGCTCTGCTGATGCTGCGGCGTCCGGCGAAGCTAATTGTGCCGTTGTCCTGGCCGCTGGACAAAAGTGTCACCAATTCGACGTCGAGCCCATGCGCGATCCGCTGCATCGTCGAGATCGTCGGCGAAAGCTCGTTGCGTTCAATTTTCGAGAAGGCCGAGGCGGAAACCCCCGTCATCGCGCTGACGTCCTGCAGCGTCAGGCCCCGACCTTTACGCAGCTTGAGCAGCCGAGCGCCGATATCGACCCCGCCGCGCGGCTCGTCGCCGGCCTGCCAGGCCTCAGGCGGTTCGATATCCCCGCGTTCCGCCAGCGAGATTTCCGGCATGCCGATTCTCCTCGTCCCCCCGATGGGGATACTCCTGTCATAATCTCTGGGTGCGCGGAGGGAAAGAGAATGCCATTGCGTATGGTTCAATAATTTTCGTATCCGACATTTCTGTATTTTTGTGTTGACACGTCCACGCCCCTGAAAGAGGCTCCATTCCCAACGATGCGCCGGCAAGGAACTGGGCGCGGTTGGCGAGGGGCCGACACGCTGGAACCGGCAGCATCACTGCGGGGATGCTTCAAATGACGCTTACGCACGACACTCTCGGCGGTCTGTATACCGCGATCGTCACGCCGCTCGACGCCGATGGCGCGGTCGACATCAAGGGTCTCCAGGCGCTGGTGCGGTTCCAGCTCGCCGCCGGCGCCGCCGGCATCGTGCCGATCGGCGGCACGGGCGAATATCCCGTCTTCTCGCGTGGCGAGCGCCGCGACATCGTCGCTGCCTGCGTCGACGTGGCGGACGGCAAGCCGGTGATCCCCGGCGTGCTTGCGACCGGCTACGAAGATGCGCTGGAGGCCGGCCGCGACTTCGCAAAGGTCGGCGCCTCGGCGGTCATGACCGTGACACCCTACTACGCGCCCGGCACCCAGGAGGGCATGCGTGCCTGGTTTGCCCGCTATCGCGATGCGCTGGACCTGCCGGTCATGCTGTACCAGATCCCGCGCCGCACCACGGTCTCCGCCTTCGCCGAGACGGTGCAGGCCATGGCCGAGGACGGCTCGATCATCGGAATGAAGTACTCCTCCTACGACATGCCGGACTTCATCCGTACGGTGAAGCTCGCGGGCGATAAGATCGCGATCCTCTCGGGCGAGGAACCGCTCTTCGCGACCCATGTCGCGCTTGGCGCGCGCGGCGGCGTGCTTGCTTCCGCGACGATCTATCCCCGGATCTGGATCGAGATCTTCGAGCTCGCCAGTCAAGGCAAGCTGAAGGAAGCGCTCAAGCTCCAGGACAAGATCGACCCGGTCGTCGATGCCATCTATGTCGAGACGAACCCGGGCCCCCTGAAGGAATACATGGCGCTCGCCGGCAGGCCGGTAGGCGGGGTCCGCCTGCCGCTGCTCGGGCCGAGCCCGGAAACGCTGGCAAAGCTCAAGGTTGCCGCCGAGCGAGCCAAAGCCGTCAGCCTCGCCTGAGCGGAGACCGGCTCGTGATCGAGACGCTTCACAGCATCGTTGGCGACAAGGGGCTGATCACGGATCCGGCAGAGATGGAACCGTGGCTCACGGACTGGCGCCAGCGTCGGCGCGGCCACGCACTCGCCGTGGTCCAGCCAGCTTCGACGCAAGAGGTCGCGGCCGTGGTCGCGCTCTGCGCAGCCGAGGGGCAGCCGGTCTTCCCGGTTGGCGGCAATACCGGGCTGTGCTTCGGCGCCGTGCCGGAAAGCGACCGCAGCGACAAGCCCGGCATCGTGCTATCCCTGCGCCGCCTGAACCGCATCCGAACCATCGATCGGGCGACCGGCATCGCCACGGTCGATGCAGGCGTGGTGCTCGGCGATCTGCACAGCGCCGCTACCGAAGCGGGGCGGCAGTTCCCGCTGCATCTCGGCAGCGAGGGCAGCGCCCAGATTGGCGGGCTGATCTCGACCAATGCCGGCGGCACCGGCGTCGTCCGCTACGGCCCGATGCGCGATCTCGTCGCGGGGCTGGAAGTGGTGCTGCCGGACGGGCGCGTGCTGGCGGACCTCGCGGCTCTGCGCAAGGACAATACCGGCTACATGCTGCGCCATCTCTTTATCGGAGCGGAAGGTTCGCTCGGCATCATCACGGGCGCGGCGCTGCGACTGCATCCGCAGACGCCGAACACCGCTCATGCCTGGGTTTCCGTCGCTGATCCGGCGGCGGCCGTCGCGCTTCTGGCTTCCCTCCAGGACCGTGCCGGCTCCTATATCCAGGCGTTCGAGCTCATCTCCGCCTCGCAGTTCGAACTGGTGCGCCGGCACGTTGAGCGGGTGCGTTTTCCCTTCGCGGAGATACCCGCCTGGTCCGCGCTGATCGAGCTCGGCAGCGAGGATACGACCACGAACCTCCAGGTCATCCTCGAAGAGGTCGTCGGCGCTTCGCTTGAAAATGGCGAGTCCGTGGACGCGGTCGTCGCGACCTCCGAGCAGCAGGCAGCCGAATTCTGGCACGTCCGCCATTCGGTCTCCGAAGCCAACAAGAAGGAAGGCATCGGCATCGTCCATGACGTCGCTGTGCGCTCCTCCGATGTCGCCCCCTTCATCGCCGCGGCCGACACGGTCGCAGCGGAGCGCTACCCACAGGCGGTCACGCAGGTCGTCTGCCATCTCGGCGATGGCAATGTGCACTACATCCTGATGTTCCAGCGCGATTTCTGGGCGTCGCTGCCGGATCAGGACGCCTTCGCACTCGAAGTCGAGCGCGACATCCATGACGCCGCGGCGCGCTTCGGCGGCACCTTCAGCGCCGAACACGGCGTCGGCCGCAAGCTGACGGAGGAGCTCGAGCGTCTCGCCGATCCGCTGCGCTACGAGTTGATGAATAAGATCAAGACGCTGTTCGACCCGCAAAACCTGATGAATCCGGGTGTTCTGCTCGCGCCGAAAGCGGTTTGAAAACGACGGAAAAATCCGCTGCCGCCTCCGGTGAGGGGCGGAAGATCACGGAAAGCCCGCAGGGGAAGCGGGAGCCTGCCTCACCAGACATAACGAGGTTCGCCTCACAACGCCGGGAGAGTGAAAATGACGACACGCAGGGATCTGGCAGGC
This sequence comes from Allobosea sp. RAF48, assembly GCF_052114025.1. Lineage (NCBI taxonomy): Bacteria > Pseudomonadati > Pseudomonadota > Alphaproteobacteria > Hyphomicrobiales > Alloboseaceae > Allobosea > Allobosea sp. RAF48. The sequence goes on along the minus strand of NZ_JBFRDZ010000002.1, from coordinate 278,838 downwards.
CTCATCGGCGCCGGCGCAGTTGCAGCCGGCGCATTGACGCTGGCTTCCAACGGAGCAAGGGCGCAGGCCGCCGGGCAGAACACCTTCGACCGCATCATCGCCAGCAAGAAAATGAGGCTCGGCGCCGTGACCTCGAGTGCCCCCTGGTTCATCAAGGACCCGGCCTCCGGCAAATGGAGCGGTCATTTCTACGCGATCGGCTCGGCGCTCGCCAAGGACATGGACGTCGAGCTCGAGCTTGTCGAGACGACCTGGGGCAACGCGGTGCTCGACCTGCAGGCAGACAAGATCGACATCATGTTCGGCCTCAACCCGACGCCGAAACGAGCCATGGCGGTCGATTTCTCGAACGGCGTCTATGACAGCGCACTGGTCGTCATCGCCAAGCCGGGCTTCGATCCGAAGAGCTGGGCCGACCTGAACAAGCCGGAGGTCAAGATTTCGGTCGACGTCGGCTCGGCGCATGACCAGATCGCTACGCTCCTGTGCCCCAAGGCTCAGATCACGCGCTTCAAGACCATCAATGAAGCGATGCTGGCGCTGCGCAGCGGCCGCGTCGATGCGCAGTGCATCTTCTGGATGGGCGGCGTGCGTGCCGTGAAAGCGGATCCCAGCCTCGGCAAGGTTGTCGTGCCGCAACCGTTCTTCGGATCGACATCGAATGCGGCCGTCCGCCGCGAGGTGGACAAGACCTGGCTCTTCTTCGTCAACACTTGGGTCGGCTATGCCCGCGGCCTCGGCCTCGTCCGCAGCGCTGTCGTCGAGAGCTTGGATCAGGTCGGCGTCAAGCCCGAGGACATCCCCGCGGGGATCACTCTCTAAGGCCTCCTCGGCTTCCCGCGCCCGCCCGCGGGAAGCCCATCCATTCTTGTGAACGGCTTCAGGCCGCGCGGGGCGCGGGCAGGGTTGGCATGTCCTATACTTGGAACTTCGACATCGTCTGGAGCTACCGCTGGATCTTCCTCACCGGAACCGGCGTAACGATCGGGATCACGATCGCGGTCGTGATCCTCGGCCTGATCGTGGGCTTGGTCGCCGGCATCGCGCAGCTCTCGCGTTCCCCGGCGCTACGCTGGCTGTCCTGGGCCTATATCGAGATGTTCCGGCTGACGCCGCTGCTCGTGCTGTTGCTGTGGTTCTACTACGCGCTGCCGATCCTGACCGGGATCAAGCTGGACGCGATCACCGCCGCGATCGTGACGCTGACGCTGTATGGCGGTTCCTTCTACGCGGAGGTCATTCGCGGCGGGATCGTCTCGATCGATCCCGGACAAAGCGAGGCGGGGCTGGCTTTGGGCATGACCCCGGCGCGCGTGATGCGCCGCATCGTGCTGCCGCAGGCGATCAAGCGGATGATCCCGCCGCTCATGAACCAGTCGATCATCCAGTTCAAGAACACCTCGCTCGTCTCGGTCCTCGCTGTCCCGGACCTGCTCTATCAGGGCCAGGTGGCGGCGATGGACACCTACCGCGCGCTCGAAGTCTACACGGTGGTCGCTGCGATCTATGTGATCGTGCTGCTGCCGCTGACCGCGATCGTCAAGCAAGCCGAGAAGCGGCTTGCCCATAGCAATTGAGGGCGCAGCGATGAGCTACAAGATCGAGGTCTCCGGCCTGCGCAAGAGCTTCGGCTCGCTGACGGTGCTGCGCGACATCAACCTCAGGGTAGAGGAAGCGCAGGTCGTCGCGCTGATCGGCCCTTCCGGCTCCGGCAAGTCGACGCTGCTGCGCTGTCTCAACCTGCTCGTCATGCCCGAGGGCGGCCGCATCCGCATCGGCGACGACAGCTTCGCCTTCGGCGACGGCTCGAAGCTGCCGGGCACTCGCGAGCAGGCGCGCTTCCGCTCGAACGCTGGCATGGTCTTCCAGCACTTCAATCTGTTCCCGCACATGACGGTGATCCAGAACGTCATGGAAGGCCCGATCTCCGTGAAGGCGATGCGGAAGCCGCAAGCCGAGGAGCTCGCCCGCAAGTTGCTCGCCAAAGTGGGCCTGAGCGACAAGGTCGACGTCTTTCCCAGCAAGCTTTCCGGCGGCCAGAAGCAGCGCGTCGCCATCGCACGCGCGCTCGCCATGGAGCCCGCGGTGATGCTCTTCGACGAGGCGACCTCCGCTCTGGATCCCGAGCTTGTCGGCGAAGTCCTCGGCGTCATGCGCGATCTCGCAGCTGAGGGCATGACGATGATCATCGTTACTCACGAGATCGGCTTCGCCCGCGAGGTCGCCGATCGCGTCGTATTCATGCGCGACGGGGTGATCGTCGAGGAGGGGCCGGCGCGCGAGGTGATCGGCCAGCCTCAGCAGGAAGCGACCAAGAGCTTCCTCAGCCATTTCCACAATCGCGGCTGAGGCGATCCATGTCGAAGGATGCGCCCCTGACCGTCGCCGTAATCGGCGCCGGAATCGTGGGCCTGTGCGCGACGCTGGAGATCCAGCGCGGCGGCCATCATGTCCTCCTCATCGAACCGGGCGAGCCCGGCGGCCGGCAGGCGGCCTCCTACGGCAACGCAACCTGGATCAACCCCGGCGCGATCGCACCGATTTCCCTGCCCGGACTTTGGCGCAAGGTGCCCGGCTTCCTGCTCGACCGGACCGGACCGTTCACGGTGCGGTGGCGGGACCTGCCGCGGCATGCCGGCTGGCTCGCCCGCTTCATCGCCGCCGGCCGGGACTGGGATCGGATCACGACGAGCGCACGCCAGCGCTACCCGCTCTGCAAGGACACGGTGGCGGATCACCAGTCCTATGCCGCCGAGGCCGGCGTCGGCCACCTGATCCGGCAGCAAGGGCTGGTCTATGTCTATCCGGATCGAGCCGCCTTCGCTGCGGAGAGCCGGATCTGGACGATGCGCCAAGAATTGGGCGTGCGCTTCAGCGAGGTCGAGGAAGCCGACCTGCGTCGCCTTCAGCCGGAGCTGTCGCCGGCCTATCGTTTCGGTGCTCGGCTCGACGATGCCGGCCAGATCATCGACCCCGGCGCTTATTGCGCCGCGCTCGCCCAGCTTCTGGTCAGCCGCGGAGCACAGCGCTTCACCGCCACTGCCACCGGCTTCGCTTTCGAGGTCGGCAGGCTGAGCGGCGTCGCCACCGATCGGGGGCCCGTCGCCTGCCAGCGCGCCGTCATTGCGGCCGGCATCGGCTCGGCCGCCCTGGCCCGGCTCGCCGGCGACCGTGTGCCCCTGATTTCCGAGCGCGGCTACCATGTCGTCATCCCCGAGCCGGATGTGGAGCTGGGCGCCGGGCTGATGCCCTCGGACGGCCAGATGGGCGTCGTCTCGACGCCGCAAGGGCTGCGGCTCGCCGGACAGGTCGAACTTGCCGATCCCTCCGCACCGCCCGACTGGCGCCGCGCCGAAATCCTGCTGGGCTATGCCCGCAAGATGTTTCCCGAACAGGCGAAGCGCTTCGATACGGCCGAAGTCGACCGTTGGATGGGCAATCGCCCCTCGACGCCGGACGGCCTGCCCTGCATCGGCTTCGCGTCCCGCTCGCACGATATCCTGCATGCTTTCGGCCATGCCCATACCGGGCTCACCCAGGCTCCGGCGACAGGCAAGCTCGTCGCTGCGCTGATCGACGGTCGCGAGCCGCCCTTCGATCCCACCCCCTATTCCGCCCGGAGATTCGCCCGATGAGCGAGCACCTGCTCTATCTCTCGCGCAATGACGTGAAGGCCCTGGCCATTGCTCCCGGCGCGGCGCGCGAGGCCGTGCTCCGCGCCTTCCGCGACCATGCCGCCGGCCTCAACCGCAGCCTGCCCAAGAGCGCGCTGGGGCTCGGCCCCGGCCATGGCTTCCAGGCGATGACGGCCGCCTCGCAGGCGGACGGGATCGCCACCCTGAAATGGGTCTCGATGGCACCGGTTGCCCCGGATAGTCCGGTGCCCGGCATCAACGCCCTGATCTGCGTCAGCGACTACGCGAGCGGGGCGCCGCTGGCCGTGCTAGAGGGCGACGAGATCACGCTGATCCGCACCGCCGCGCTCTCGGCCGCCGCCGCCGCGCGGATGGCGCCGGCCGCGCCCAGGATCATCGGTTTCGTCGGCTGCGGCCTGCAGGCCCATGCCCATCTCACCGCCTTCCTCGATCTCTATCCCGGCCTGACCACGGCGCTCATGCTGAGCCGCAGCCGCTCCTCGGCGGAGCAGCTCGCGCAAGCCGCCTCCGGGCAAGGGCTCGCGGCGGAGGTCGTTGCGGATGCCGATACCCTATTGGCGCGCAGCGATATCATCATTTCGATGGTTCCGGGCGCACCGGGGCTGAAGCCATTCCTCGACGCCAGGCTGATGAAGCCAAATGCCTTCGCCGCCGCCGTCGATATCGGCCGAAGCTGGATTCCAGAAAGCATGCCGGCCTTCGATGTCCTCGCGACCGATAGCCTCGAACAGTCGAAGGCGCCCTACGATATCGACGGCAACCCGGTGACGACGGTCCGCTTCGGCCACGATCTCGTCGAGCTGGCGAGCGCCGCCCATCCGACCGCGCCGGCCGCCCGTTCCTTCTTCTGCTTCCGCGGTTTTGCCCTCGCCGATCTCGCGCTCGCGCATCTCGTCGTCGTCCGCGCACGAGAGCGCGGTGTCGGCGCAAAATTGCCACGGTGATCCTGACGCGATGACCGCCAAGCCCGCCTTCGCCCATATCCTCAACGTCGCCGACGCGCGACGTGCCGCTTCACGGCGGCTGCCGCGCGGCCTCTTCGAATATGTCGATCGCGGCAGCGAGGACGAGGTCTCGATCGCGAGCAATCGCAGCCAGCTCGATGCGATCCGGCTTTCGCCCGCTGTGTTGGTCGACGTCTCGCAACGTTCGACCGAGGCCGAGATCCTCGGCCACCGCCAACCGCTTCCCCTGGTGATCGCGCCCACCGCCGTCGCTGGTCTCGTCTGGCACGATGGCGAGATCGCGATCGCCAAGGCCGCGGCCGCGGCGGGCATCCCCTTCTGCGTGTCGACCCAGTCGATCACCGCGATCGAGCGCATTGCCGCTGAGTCAGGCGCGCGGCTCTGGTTCCAGCTCTATGTCTGGAAGAACCGGCAGCGCATGCTGGCCTTGCTCGACCGGGCCTGGGCGGCGGGCGCCGAGACCCTCGTCCTGACCGTCGATACCGCCGTTGGCCCCAATCGCGAATACAACCTCCGCAACGGCTTCGGCATTCCTCTCAAGGCCTCGTGGAAAGCCGGGCTCGACGTCGTGCTGCATCCGCGCTGGGCGGGCTCGGTCATGCTGCGGGCTCTGACGGCGGGCGGCGTGCCGACCTATGCGCATTACCCCGACGAGTTCCGCACCAAGCTCGGCCGCGCCTCGCTTTCCGACGAGCTGGCCCTGGCGACCGACGTGACCTGGGAGGATGTGGAGCTGTTGCGCCGGCATTGGCGCGGCAAGCTCGTGCTCAAGGGAATTCTGCGGGTGGAGGACGCGCTGGCGGCCCTGGCGCACGGCGTGGATGCCATCGTCGTGTCGAACCATGGCGCGCGCAATCTCGACTGTGCGCCCGGTTCGACGCAGGTGCTGCCTGCGATAGCCGATGCCGTCGCCGGCCGGCTCGAGATCCTGGCCGATAGCGGCGTGCGCCGCGGCGCCGACATCGCCCGATTCCTCGCGCTGGGCGCAGGCGGCGTCCTCGTCGGACGCGCACCGCTCTACGGCGTGGCGATCGGGGGAGCGGAGGGAGCGGGCCGCATCCTCGACATCCTCACCAACGAACTCAGGATCACCATGGGAATGCTGGGGGCGCCAGCCCTCGCCGATTTGCGTCCAGCGGCCGATCAGGCCTGAGAACCGGAGTGCCCGCATCATGAACGTCGCCCAGGCCATGACCGCCATCCTCAAGAAGGAAGGGGTGGAACTACTGTTCTGCTACCCCACGAACAAGCTGATCGACGAGGCCGCTCTCGCCGGCATCCGGCCGATCGTCGTGCGCCAGGAACGCACGGGCATGCATATGGCCGATGCCTATTCGCGGCTGTCTTCGGGCCGCAAGTTCGGCGTCTTCGCCATGCAGCACGGGCCGGGCATCGAGAACTCCTACGGCTCTGTCGCGCAGGCCTATGCCGATTCCGTGCCGGTGCTCGTGATCCCGCAGGGCTATCCGCAGCGCGTCGCGGGCATCAAGCCCAACTTCAACGCCGTCCAGAGTATGCGCGACATCACCAAGTCGGCCGAGCAGCTCAACCTACCCGGCGAGGTCGTCAATGTGATGCGCCGCGCACTGAGCCAGCTTCGCAATGGCCGCGGCGGCCCGGTGCTCGTAGAAGTGCCGAACGATCTCTGGACCGCAGAGCTGGCGCAGCCGGAGGATTACGTCCCGGTCCGCGGCCATCGCACGGCGCCCGATCCCGACGACATCGCCCGCGCTGCCGAGTTGATCGGCTCCGCCTGCAATCTCGTCATCCATGCCGGCCAGGGCGTGCATTACGCCCAGGCCTGGGACGAGTTGCGCGCATTGGCCGAGCGCCTCGCCTGTCCGGTCGTCACCACCCTGCCCGGCAAGAGCGCGTTCCCCGAGGATCATCCGCTCTCGCTCGGCTCCGGCGGCCTGACCTATCCAATGCCTGTGAAGGCCTTCCTCGACGAGGCAGACGTTATCCTCGGCATCGGTTGCAGCTTTACCGAGACTCTGTTCGCGGTGCCGGTGCCGAAGGGCAAGCGTATCATCCATATGACGCTCGATCATGCGCATCTCAACAAGGATGTGCCCGCCGAGATCGGCCTCGTCGGCGATGCAAAACTTGGCTTGCAGGCGCTGCTCGGCGAACTGGAACGGCGCGGTATGCAATCGGACAAGGGAGCAGCCGTCGCCACCCGCATCCGCGGCGCACGCGAGGCCTGGCTCGCCGAATGGATGCCGAAGCTGACTTCGGCGGAGATGCCGATCAATCCCTATCGCGTGGTCTGGGAGCTGATGGCGGCAACGCAAGACGAGCCAACGATCATCACCAACGACGCCGGGCGGCCGCGCGACCAGCTCACGCCGTTCTGGGTCGCGCGCGATCCGCTGAGCTTCATCGGCTGGGGTAAGACCACCCAGCTCGGCTTCGGCCTCGGCATCGTCATGGGCGCCAAGCTCGCATGCCCGGACAAGCTCTGCATCAATGTCTGGGGTGACGCGGCGATCGGCTTTACCGGCATGGATATCGAGACAGCGGCCCGCGAACGCATCCCGATCCTCTCGATCCTGTTCAACAACGGCGGCATGGCCACCGAGCTGAACAGCATCCCGAACGCGATCCGCCTCTACGCAGCCAACCGCATCACCGGCAATTACTGCGAGATGGCGCGCGCCTTCGGCGCCTATGCAGAGCGCATCACCGACCCTTCCGAGATCCGCAGTGCGATCGATAGAGGCATCGCCAGGACGAAGGAAGGCCAGCCGGTCCTGCTCGAATTCATCACGGCACAGGAAACGGCGATGTCGAAAGCCTGAGGCGATGGCGCTCGCGCGCTGCTTCAACGTCGAGGATGTGCGCCGCCTCGCAAAGCGACGCCTCCCGAAGGGCCTGTTCAACTTCATCGACCGGGCGACCGAGGATGACCTCGCGCGGGGCCGCAACCGCGCCGCGTTCCGCGCGCTGACCTTCCTGCCGCGCACCCTCGTCGACGTGGCTGAACGCTCGACCGAAGCTGTCCTCTTCGGCGAGCGCCATGCCATGCCGCTCGCGGTCGCGCCAGCCGGGCCTGCGGGCCTGCTGTGGTACCGCGGTGAGCTGGAACTGGCGAAGGCCGCGGCACGCGCCAACCTGCCCTTCACGCTCTCGACCTATTCGACCGTCGCCATGGGCGATATCGCGGCGACCGGTGCGACCGTCTGGCAACAACTCTATTTCTGGAAGGACCGTTCGCTCACCGGCAAGATTGTCGACAGGGCGCGCGATCTCGACTTTCGTGTCCTCGTCGTGACGGTCGATACGCCGGTGCTCGGCCAGCGCGAATATCTCCAGCGCGATCGGCTGATACCGCCCTATGGCCCCTCGCTTGCGGCTTGCACCGAGATGCTGCTGCATCCTCGTTGGCTCATCGGTGTTGCACTGCGCTATCTCGCGACCGGGGGCCTGCCGCGCGTCGTCAACAGGCCTCAGCCGGGCCCCGGGCTCGTGGACGAGGAGATCGCCCGGCGCACCTCGCTCTGCCCCTCCGTCACCTGGGACGACATCGCCCGGCTGCGCCAGCGCTGGCCGCATCAGCTCCTACTGAAGGGCATCATGCGCGAGGAGGAGGCCGAACGCGCTTTCGCGCTCGGCTGCGATGGCGTCGTCGTCTCGAACCATGGCGGACGCAATCTCGACAGCGCCGCCTGCACGCTCGATGCTCTGCCCCGCATCGCCGCCGTGGCGGGGGGCAAGGGCTCCGTCCTCCTCGACGGCGGCATCCGCCGCGGCAGCGACATCGCGAAGGCGCTCGCGCTGGGCGCCCACGCCGTGCTCACCGGCAGCGCTCCGCTCTACGGCATCGCCGCCGCGGGCGAGGCTGGAGCAAGTCATGTGCTCGGCCTGTTGCAAGCCGAGCTGGATTGCACGATGGCACTGACCGGAAGTCGCATCATCGGCGAACTCACCCGGGACCTGATCGCACCCAACCGCATGGAGGGCTCCCATGGCGCTTGAGAGGGACAAGGATGCCGACGTCATCGTCGTCGGCGCGGGCGTGGCCGGTGCCAGCGCCTTCCTCGAAGCGGCGGCGGCCGGTGCCAGCGTCATCGGGATCGATGCAGCTCCCGGCTTCGGCGGCACCGCCCGGCTGGCAGGCGGCGGCATGTGCGTGCCGGGGACGTCCCTTCAGGCCACGCGCGGCATCGTCGACTCCGCCGATCTCGCCTTCGCAGACCTGGAAGCCAACGGCCATGATTTCGACCGCGATTGGGCTCGCTCCTATTTCGAGCGTGGTTCCACAGACCTGATCGACTGGCTCTCCGGGCTCGGCGTGAGCTTTCCCGACATCAGGCATTTCGAAGGCGACAGCGTTCCACGCTTCCATCGCCCGCTGAACGGGGGAGCCGGGCTCATGGGAGTATTGTGGGAACGCATGCAGGAGCGCGGCTTGCAGCGGGCCTGGCGTTTCCGCTGGCGGCTGACCGAGCTCGTCGTCGAGGACAGCAAGGTGAACGGCGTGATCTGCCGCGACGGAGAGGGCCGCGAGCAGCAGCTACGCGCTCCGGCGGTCGTCATCGCCATCGGCGGCTTCGCCGGCAGCCTGGCGATGATCCGCCGCCATGCGCGCCGGCTCGACAGCGTGCCTCAGGTCCTGGCGGGCGGCGGCCCTGGCGCCCAGGGCGAGGCGATCACCATCCTGCAGCGCCATGGCGTTCGCTTCGACCATCTCGACGAACTCTACTGCTACGCGACCGGCGTCCCCGATTACCGTGACCCGGCCGGCGAGCGCGGCGTCGTATTCAGGGGCAATACCGGCTGGCTCTGGCTCAATCAGGACGGCGGGCGCTTCCACGACGAAAGCCAGTCGACCAGCGGTAACCTCGCCGTGCCGCGCCTGCTCTCCCAGCCCGGCGCCACCGCCTGGGCGATCTTCGACACAGCCATGCTGCCGGCGATCACCGTCGACGACCACCATGTCCCACCGGGCTCGGAAACCGGCAACGAGGCTGCGAGACGCCATCTTGCTCATTCGACCTGGGCTTGGCAGGCAGATACGCTCGACGAACTCTTCCACCGCTCGGGCATCGATGCGGAAGGCGCCGGGCAAACGGTCGCGCAGTGGAATGCTAGGCTCGCTGCCGGGCTGGCGCGCGAACCGGCGACACATCGTCCGCTGGCCGGCCTTCCTCCGCTGGCCAAACCTCCCTTCTACGCCGTCCGCTTCGTGCCGATCGGGCGCAAGGCGATGGGTGGCGTGCAGACCGACCGGCAATGCCGCGCCTTGCTGGAGTCCGGCGAAGCTCTTCCCGGCCTCTATGCTGCGGGCGAAGTGGCGGGAATGGCCGGTGGCCATATAGGCGGCATCAAGCCGCTCGAAGGCATGATGGTCGGCCCGAGCTGTTTCAGCGGACGCATCGCCGGGCGGGAAGCTGCCGCTTTCTCCCGAATTTCCTGATGTCCCCGTCAACAACGAGCCGGGCATTGGCGCAAGAATTGGAGTATGGCCTTTATCCTCGGCGGACGAGTGACAGCCTGATGCATGCGAAAGTTTCGAGCCACGAGAAGGAGCCGGCCGTCGTGGATTCAGCCTCGTCGGACCCGCGCTCGCTGCGCCGCTTCGAGGACGAGCGCTTCCTGACAGGGCGCGGCAACTACCTGGACGACGAGGCGGTGCCCGGGGTGCTGCATGCGATGGTGCTGCGCTCGCCGCACGCTCATGCCGCGATCCTCGCCGTTGATACCGAGGCTGCCCGGAAGCTGCCCGGTGTCCACGCGATCTACACCGCGGCGGACATCGCCGATCTCGGCTCCTTTCCCTGCTCGCTGGCGGTGGCTGGCGATGCGCCGCTGATCGTGCCATCCCGGCAGGCCCTTGCGCGTGACTGCGCCCGCCATGTCGGCGATCCCGTCGCCTTCGTCGTGGCCGAGACGATCGATCTTGCCCGCGAAGCCTGCGAACTCATCGCCGTCGACTACGACATTCTGCCTTCCGTCACCGACCTTACAGCCGCGGCTGAGCTCGGCGCGCCGGAAATCTGGCCGCAGGCGCCCGGCAACCTCGCGCTGCGCTATCGCCTCGGCGACGAGGCCATCGTGGCTGCCGCCTTCGAACGGGCCGCCCACGTCGTGAGCTGCCGGGTCGTGAACAACAGGATCGCGGCGGCCGCGCTCGAGCCGCGCGCCGCGCTCGGACGCTTCGATCCGACCAGCGGCCGCTACCGGTTGTCGCTCAGCGGCGCCTCGGTGCACGACATCCGCCGCGAGCTCGCGGCAGTGTTGTGCGTCGCGCCCGAACGGCTCGATGTCGCCTGCCCCGATGTCGGCGGCGGGTTCGGCATGAAGAATGTCACCTATCCGGAATATGCGCTGGTGCTCGTCGCGGCCGAGCGCCTCCGCCGGCCGGTGCGCTGGCTCGCCGAGCGCATCGAGGACTTCTCCGGCGGCGTCCACGCCCGCGACAATCTGACGACCGGCAGACTCGCCCTGGACAAAAAAGGCCGTTTCCTGGCGCTTCAGGTCGAAACCATCGCCAATCTCGGCGCCTATGTCTCCTCGCTCGGTCCGGGCAGTGCGACCACTGCGCCGACTCCGGCTGTGGGAGGGCTCTACGACATCCCGGCGATGACGATGGATGTCCGCTGCATCTTCACCAACACCGTTCCGATCGACGCCTATCGAGGCGCCGGCAAACCGGAGGCCAACTATCTGATCGAAAGACTGGTGGACGAGGCGGCTCATCGCTTGCGCATCGACCCCGCCGCCTTGCGCAAGCGCAACTTCATCCACCGCTTCCCTTATCGGAAGCCCTTCGGCGCCGTGCTCGATTGCGGCAGCTTTGGAAGCAATCTCGACGGCGTGCTGGCTGCGGCCGACCGCCCCGGCTTTCGGCGCCGCAAGGCGCAATCGCGTCGGCGCGGCAAGCTGCGCGGCTTTGGCATCGGCTGCTTTCTGGAAACCTCGCGCGGCGCCCCGAACGAGGATGCCTGGTTGTCGTTCCGCGCGGATGGCCGCATCGACATGGCGGTCGGCACCCAGTCGAACGGCCAGGGTCACGAGACGAGCTTCGCCCAACTGCTTTCGAGCGAGTTGGGTCTGCCTGTGGAGCGCTTCCATCTTGTCCAGGGCGATACGGCTCTCGTCCCCAGCGGCGGCGGCCATGGCGGCGCACGCTCGCTGCATATGGGCGGCGGGGCGCTGGTTCTGGCCGCGAGGGCGCTGGTCGAGGCCGGCAAGCCCGCAGCAGGCCAGCTCCTCCAGAGTTCTCCCGACACGGTCACCTTCGAAGGTGGACGCTTCCGTGCCCCCGGGGCCGGCGAAGTCGACCTCGTCGATGTTGCGCGCCATGTCGCGGAGACGACAGGCCAGGCGCTTGCCAGCCATGGCGCGCGACGCAACGCTCCGCTGACCTTTCCGAACGGCGCGCAAGCGGCAGAGGTCGAGGTTGATCCCGACACCGGCGAAGTCGTCCTGCTGCGCTATGTCGCCGTCGACGACTACGGCACGTTGATCAATCCCCTGCTGACCGAAGCGCAGGTGCATGGCGGGCTGGCGCAAGGCATCGGCCAGGCGCTGATGGAGGAAGCCCGCTACGATCCCGATGGCGGCCAGCTCCTGAGCGCAACCTTCATGGATTATGCAATGCCGCGCGCGATGGACCTGCCCTCATTCGAGCTATCGATGGTGGAATTGGCGACCGAGGCCAATCCAATCGGTGCCAAGGGAGCGGGACAGGCCGGTTGCATCGGCGCGCCCCAGACCGTCATCCACGCCATCCTCGACGCGCTTCGGCCTCTCGGCGTCACGCATCTGGACATGCCCGCCACCCCCTCCCGAGTCTGGCGTGCGATCCAGGAGGCGCGGGACACTGCGAAGGGTTGAGGAAAGAAGCCGGGAAGCGCTGGCTTCAAAACGCCAAGCGGAGCAACTATCCGTGCTGCAGCGGAGTTGCGCGCGGAGGAGGCTTTCCGGCTCTTCGCCGAGATGGCCCAGGCCGGACAGGCGATCTACCTCACCCATCACCAGCACCTGTGCGAGATTGTAGGGCGCGTCTGCCCGACCGCGCAGTTGCATCAAATCGATGCTTCAGGGAACTGGTCGAGTGGAAGGCGACAAGCCGGGCTGCTGCCGAACGGGCGCTTGTGGCCCACAGGCGACATTGTCGCTCAGGCGTTGGTCAGCGCACCAGCAATCACGCTCCGCTCGAAGCATCCTCGACTAAGCCATTCAGCAAAGCGCCCGGACGAAGCCTCGCATTTGATCGGCACGTCCTCCTCCTTCGAGCAGCGGCGGAAGCTCACGCAACACTGCAATTCAGCACAGGCATTAGCCTAGATCATCAGGCTCAGTTGGCTTGGCTCATCTCGCTGATCGTCTTCAAACGACGACGGGGTCACTCCAATCAGGGGGATTTCCTTCTCGGTCGGAAAGAGCAGGTTGAGAAGGCTGCGCGATATCTTCCGCGTCGGAAGCCGTGCCGAAGTTCTCGACGGTGGCGGTTTCGGCTTCGCCGATCCGGCGCTCGATCTCGTCGTTGCATGGCACCTACTGGATCGTGCCCCTCGGGCAGCCTTTCGCGAAGCTACTCAAACCGGTGAATTGGAATGGACGCCGGGGGCTGCATGGGCTTTCCAGCAGGCGATGGGTCTCGTTTGGTACTATCGTGTGACCAATCCGACGATGAGTGCTCTGGGGCGCTGCCGTGCGGGCATTGGTCTGCTGGATATCCGACCGAGGGTTGTCGCTTCGCCGCGAAAGCCTCCCTCCGATCGCCACTGCGAAGCGATCGGACCGATCATGAATGTCTGCATGCAAGGGATCATTCGAAGCCTGCTTTTGGCGCTCTGTAGCCGCGGGGCTTCGCGTCGGCAGCGCGGTGAAAGCGTCGACGCCCCGAGCCATCGAAAACACCCATGCGACCCGTTGTCAGAATGGATTCGCGCGCATCCACGGCATATCCCCTCGTCATTCACCGCCATGACAAGGCTGTGCTGCCAAGGATGCGTTCGGCGGCGGCCCTCAGCGCCCGCAGATCGGAGTAACCGACGGCGCGGACGATCTGGTGCGGGGGGCAGCCGTCCGTCGCCAGGGCGAGAGCGCGAACCAGCCGCAAACGTGCCCTCCATTCGCCAAAACTCATGCCGGTCTCGATGCGGAAGCCGCGCGTCAGCGTGCGCCGGCTTGCGCCGGCGTGCTGCGCCCAGCCGTCGAGGTCGAGGGGCGAGGCAGGGTCCTTCAACAACGCCTCGCAGACGCGACGCAGCCGTGGATCGCGCGGCAGGGGCAGGGTCAAAGCTGTTTCCGGCGCGCGCGCGATTTCATCGAGGATCAGCGCGGCGAGATGCCTGCCGCGCCCGTTCTCATCATAGAGGAGGGGCTCGGCCGCCAGCGCCGCCAGCGACGAAGCCAGCAACGGCGTCACCTGAAGAACGCGGCATCCCTTCGGCAGGACACCCACGGATTCAGGTGCGACATAGGCCGAGCACATCGAGACTCTTCCATGCATCCTGACCTCGTGGAAAAGCCCCGGTGGAATCCAGAGCGCATGCTGTGCGGGCAGAATCCAGGTTCCGTCCTCCGCCGTCACCAGGGTCAGCCCGGCGGTGGCGTAGAGAAGCTGGGCTCGTGGGTGGCTGTGCCAGCCGGTGGTCGCGCCCGCCTCATAGGTCTTCGGCATGACGCCGATGGCCCGCGGAACCGTCTGATAGGCGTCGCTGTCGCCACGCATCGCCATCTCCGTTTGGCCCGATCATGCAGAATAACGGCCCAACAGAGCGCAGCGGGTCAAGATATAAGAATGCCGTCCCTGTCGCGAGCATCGCCATGAGCCCTGAGACGCTGTCCAAGCGCACGCTTCTCTTCGTCAACGCAGCCCATGCGCTCGATCACTTCGTGCTGCTGATCTATCCCACGGCCGTGATCGCCATCGCGGCACAGACCGGCCTGAGCTATGCCGAGCTGATCGGTCTCGCGACGGGCGCCTTCGTCGCCTTCGGCCTGTGCTCGCTGCCGATGGGTTGGCTCTCGGACCGCTTCGGCCGGCGCAACATGCTCGCCATATTCTTCCTCGGCTACGGGCTATCCTGTCTCGGCGTCGCCAGCGCGAGCGGGCCTGCGGCCTTCGCGGCCTGGCTGCTCGTGCTCGGCGTGGCGTCGGCCATCTATCATCCGGTGGGTTCGACGATGCTGGTCAACCACGCCCGCCAACTCGGGCGCGATCTCGGGGTCAACGCGGTCTGGGGCAATCTCGGCGCCGCGTCGGCTGCCGGCGTCACCGCTCTGCTGGCGGCAAGCTTCGGCTGGCGCGTGGCCTTTGTGCTGCCGGGCCTCGTCTGCCTCGCGGTTGGTGTCGCGTTCATAGCGCTCGTGCCCAGCGACGGGGCGCCGCATGCGAGCCGCTCCGGCAAGGCGGAGCTCATTCCTGTGGGCCGCCCCGTGGCGCTTCTCGCCGTCTTCGCCGTCGCGATCATCGCCGGCGGCATGACTTTCAACATCACGACCATTTCCTTGCCGAAGGTCCTGGACGAGCGGCTCGGGCTGGACCTGCCGCTGGTGCTGACGGGCTCGCTGGCGACGCTGGTCTTCGTGTTCGGGGCTGGGGCGCAATGGCTGATGGGCCGGCTCGTCGACCGCTACACGCTGCCAGCCCTGTTCGTCGCTCTCGCCCTCCTGCAGCCGCTCGGCCTCGTGCTGGCGGCAACGACCCAGGGCGTCCCCCTGTTGCTCGGCCTCGTCCTGACGATGACCGCGATCTACGGGCAGGTCGTCGTCAACGATGCGATGGTCGCGCGTTATGTGCCGGCACAGCATCGGGCCAAGGCGTTCAGCGTACGCTATTTCCTCGGCTTCACCGTCAGCGGTTTCGTGGTGCCCATGCTGGCGGTCCTCTACGCGCAGGGCGGCTTCGGGCTGGTCCTGGGTGGAGCAGCCGTGTTCG
Source organism: Allobosea sp. RAF48 (assembly GCF_052114025.1). Lineage (NCBI taxonomy): Bacteria > Pseudomonadati > Pseudomonadota > Alphaproteobacteria > Hyphomicrobiales > Alloboseaceae > Allobosea > Allobosea sp. RAF48. The sequence continues at coordinate 263,320 of NZ_JBFRDZ010000002.1, read as the reverse complement.
GCCTGGTCGTCTGGCTGGCGTCGCTGGCGTTCTATTTCCTCGCTCAAGGCGCGGCGTCGCAAAAGGCTGCTCCTGCCGAATAGCCGGAGGTCTTCCGCACGCCTGCCGTCGCCGATCTGGCCGGGTTTTTCGCATGCCGGGAAGCCCGGCGCAGGCGCTTCATACACCCTGACAGATCGGTCCGGCCGGTGCGCGATGCCGGCTTCTTCGCGTGGATAAGCGGCGCCGATTTACCGCTTGTTAACCATACGCTCGATACACCGAAGCAACCGAAAATTTACCAAGATGACCGGCGTGTTAACCCAATCCCGACCCATTCGTCTCAAGGGACGCAGCTTCCTTGCGCTGGCCCTGACCCCCGAGCTTCCCTTCGAGGATTGGTTGGTCCGGCTCGATGACCTGGCCTCGCGCTCGACCGGTTTCTTCATGCGCCGGCCCGTGGTTCTCGACATCACCGGGCTGGACATCGACCGGCCCCAGCTGCGCGATCTGATCGACCGGCTCGGCACGCGCAATGTGCGGATCATGGGCATCGAAGGCGCGCGCCCCTCGCTGCTCGGGACGGATCTGCCGCCGGCGATGGCGGATGGCCGCCCGACATCGGATATCGAAGCGCCGGCTGCCGACGAGGGCGGCAAGCCGCCGGCTCCCGAAAGCGTCGCCCCGGCGGCCATGGCCGTGCCCCAGGCATTGCCGTCCCTGGTCGTGACCCAGCCCGTCCGCTCGGGACAGTCGGTGATCTTCGCCGAGGGCGATGTCACGATCGTCGGCTCGGTCGCGTCGGGGGCGGAGGTCATCGCGGGCGGCTCGATCCATGTCTACGGCACGCTGCGCGGCCGGGCGATGGCGGGGACGATCGGCAATGCCGAGGCACGCATCTTCTGCCGCAAGCTCGAGGCCGAGCTCGTCGCCATCGACGGCTACTACAAGACCGCCGAGGATTTGGAGCCGGGCCTGCACGGAAAGGCCGTCCAGTTCTGGCTGGAAGGCGACACATTCAAGGTCGGATCACTCGCCTGAGCCGAAGGCGCGTCCACATCAACAGGAGAGGTCAATGGGCAAGGTCATCGTGGTCACATCGGGCAAGGGCGGCGTCGGCAAGACGACCTCCTCGGCGGCACTTGGCGCCGCCCTGGCGCGCGACGGCGAGAAGGTCGTGGTCGTCGATTTCGACGTCGGCCTGCGCAATCTCGACCTCGTCATGGGGGCGGAACGGCGCGTGGTCTACGACCTCGTCAATGTGATCCAGGGCGAAGCCAAGCTGACGCAGGCGCTGATCCGCGACAAGCGGCTCGAGACGCTCTACCTGCTGCCGGCCTCGCAGACGCGCGACAAGGACAACCTGACGGCCGAAGGCGTTGCGGCGGTCATCGGCGCTCTCAAGACCTCGTTCGACTGGGTGATCTGCGACAGCCCGGCCGGCATCGAGCGCGGCGCGACGCTGGCGATGCGCCACGCCGATATCGCGATCGTCGTGACCAATCCGGAAGTCTCCTCTGTACGCGATTCCGACCGCATCATCGGCCTGCTCGATTCCAAGACGCTGAAGGCCGAGAGCGGCGAGCGCATCGAGAAGCATCTCCTCCTGACCCGCTACGACCCCGTCCGGGCCGAGCGCGGCGACATGCTCAAGGTGGACGACGTCCTCGAGATCCTGTCGATCCCGCTGCTCGGCATCGTCCCGGAAAGCATGGATGTGCTGCGGGCTTCCAATGTCGGCTCGCCCGTCACGCTGGCCGACGAGCGCAGCGCGCCTGCCGTCGCCTATTTCGACGCCGTGCGCAGGCTCAGGGGCGAGGCCCTGCCGGTCACCGTTCCCGGCGAGAAGCGCGGCTTCTTCGGCAAGATCTTCGGAAGGAAGGCGGCATGAACCTGCTTCGTCTTTTCTCCCGCCCCCGGTCGGCGCCCGCCGCGCGTGAGCGGCTGCAGGTGTTGCTCGCTCATGAGCGCGCTGCCGTCGGCGACTCGGATCTCGTCACCAAGCTGCGGGATGAGATCCTGCGCGCGATCTCGAAGCACATGCAGGTCGATGACGAGAAGGTCACCGTCCGCATGGAACGCGGCGCCCAGGTCTCGACCCTGGCCGTCGATATCGAAATCCCGTTCGACGCGGGCAAGAAGGCGGCCTGACGGCCGCCTTCCCACAACCGATTCGCACGCGGACCGGCGGTGTCAGCCATTTCGGCTTCCTCCGCGGTTCAGAAGCCAGATCAGGTAGGGCCCGCCGATCAGCGCGGCGAATAGCCCGACGGGTACCTGATAGGGAAAAGCGACGAGACGCGCGAGCCAATCCGCAACGATCATCACGCCGCAGCCGATCAGGGCGGAGGCGAGAAGCTGGTCGCGGCTGCGTGCGAAGCCGGCGAGGCGGGCGAGATGTGGGGCGATGAGCCCGATCAGACTCAAGGGCCCAACCAGAAGCGAGGCCACCGCCGTCATCAGCGCCGCCAGCGCAGCGAGGCAGAGGCGGCTGCGCTCCACCGCGAGGCCGAGGCTGCGGCTGGTGGCGTCCCCGAGCGGCAGCAGATCGAGCCAGCGCATCGCGAGCAGAAGAGGCGCGATCAGCAGGACGCATGCGATAAGGCCGGTCCAGGCCTCGATCTCGCCGGCCCGGTCGGTCGAGCCTGAAAGCCAGACCAGCAGCATGTAGGCACGCAGATCGCCCTGGGCGAGCGCTGTCGAGACCACCGCCATGCTGAGCGCGCCCATGGCGATGCCGGCAAGCAGCAGGCGCTGCGGCCCGATGCCCGGGCGGCCGGCGAACAGCAGCATGACGAAGAGCACCGCCAGCGAGCCGCCCGCTACGCCTGCCAGCATCGCGAAGGGGCTCGCCGGCAAGAATGTGAGGGCGAGCAGCAATCCGACGCCGCCGGCGGCGCTGACGCCGAGCACCTCGGGGCCGGCGAGAGGGTTCGCGGTGAGGCGCTGCATCAGGCAGCCGGCGGCGCCGAGCAGAACGCCTGCCGAGCCCGCCGCGGCGAGGCGCGGACCACGGAACGGCAGCAGATCCCGGAAGAGAGAACCCGTCGCCAACTCCCATCCCTGTGGTCCGCGCCCGAGCACGAGACCGAGCGCCGCGACGAGCGCGATGATGGCGGCGAGCGGAACGAGCGCCCGGAGCGAGCGTGCGGTCCGGTCCAGGCGCCAAACGGGATCGGCTGCCTGCGGCGGCAAGGTGGGCGGGACCCTGCGCATCAGCCACAGCAGCAGTGGGCCGCCGAACAGGGCGGTGGCGGCACCGGTCGGCGCGAGATCGTTGAAGCCGGAGCCGAGCAACTGCACCGTGCTGTCCGTGATCGAGAGCAGCAAGGCTCCGAGCGCGGGTGCTGCCAGCAGCATCTGTCGCGGGGTGCGGGTGCCGAGTTCGCGCGCCAGCGCGGGGGCGGCAAGGCCGACGAAGCCGATCACGCCGACCTCTGCTGTGACGCTCGCCGCCAGCCATACGGCGATACAGAGGACGGCAAGACGTGTCGCATGAAGGGCGAGGCCGAGGCCGCGCGCCATATCCTCGTCGAGCCCCAGAAGGGCGAGGGGGCGCAAGAGCAGCGCGGTGGCAAGGGTGCTCAGCACGAGACGCGGGCCGAGCGCCATGGCTGCGTCCCAGCTTTGCTGATTGAGCGAGCCCGCGCCCCAGATGAACAGCGACAGTACATACTCGCCCTTGGCGAGAATGACGGTCGCGCTCGCTGCCGCGGAGACGAGCGAGACGACCATGCCCGATAGGACGACCGTCATCGGATCGAGCCGGCGCCGCCAGCTCAGGCCGAGGACGAGAGCGACCGCGGCGATGGCGCCGGCCAACGCGACGCCTTCGCGCGAGAAGACGAGCAGGGCGGGCGCATAAGCCGTGGCGGCAGTCAGCGCGAGCTGCGCGCCGGAGGCGATGCCGAGCGTCGAGGCATCCGCGATCGGGTTATGCAGCACGCGCTGCAGCAGCATGCCAGCGAGCCCGAGCGCCGCGCCGCTGATCAGAGCGGTTGCGGCGCGCGGCACGAGGCTGTGCCAAAGCAGGATCGATTCGAGGGTTCGTGCGAGCTCGGGCGGCGCCGACAGGGACGGGCGCGTCACGACCACCGCCAAGAAAAGGGCAGCCGCCGTCATCGCCGCGAGAAACCAGGCACCGGAGTGTCCGCCGGTTGGCGGGCGTAGTGCTCGGACCGCCTCAGCCACGGGCAGTCTCCGCCCTGAGCAAGGCGTCGGTCAGCAATCGCGCGAAACGCCGCGCCGCCGGCAGGCCGCCATAGGGGTTGATGGCGCCAAGCTGCAGGAGCCGGCCTTCGCGCAGGTTCGGCAAGGCGTTCCAGAAGGCGCTGGCCGCGAGGGTCTGCATGGCGCCGGGCGGGACGGGCGGGATCAGCGCGATGAAGGCGTCGGGAACATGGACGAGCGCTTCGAGCCCGATCGGGGCCATGGCCGAATAGTTCGTATGCTCGGTCCAGGCATTGGCGAGCCCGAGCCGCTTCAGCACCTCGCCGAACATGCTGTCATCGCCGAAAACACGGAAATGCCGGGCATCGCCGAGATTGACGGGGAGCACCGGACGCGCGCCCAGCGGCTTCAGCCTTTCGCGCAGCTCCGCGAATTCCGCCTCGGTCCCGGTGATGTAGCGCTCCGCCTTCGCGGCGATGCCGAGGCGCTGGCCTATGCTGCGGGTCATCGCGACCGCCGGCTCATAGGGCAAGCGGTGCGGCGCGTAGATCGAGAAGCTCTCGACCGGCGCGATCCGGCGCAGCCGCGGCTCGGAGGCGACATAGAAGCTCGACGAGAAGATCAACTCCGGCCGTAGCAGCAAGAGCAGCTCCAAATTGATCGTGCCGCGCAGGCCGAGATCGGTGACGCTCGCGGGAACCGCGGGTTCGACCGCGACTTCGCGGAATTGGCGCAATTCCGGTGCCGCGATCGGCGGCACTCCCAGCGCAAGCAAGGTCTCCAGCACCGACCAGTCGACGGTCGCGACGCGCAGCCCCGCCGCCACGGCCGGGAGCGGGAGGCTGGTGGCGCCGAGAAGCGCCAGTGCGCCGCGCCGCGTCGGGGATGACGGGATGCCGATCATGCGCTCGGGTCTAGCACAGCCCTGACGAGGGAGCCTCTTACCAGCGGTCGTTTACCGAGACGGTGACGGTGCAGGGCTGTGCGTCGATGGATTGGGACCGTCTATCGGGCGAGGCTCGTGCAGGCCGAGCCCGCTGGCTTTCGGAGACGAAACAACTCCACTTTCGCCATGGGCCGCGGCGGTGTAGGCCGAGGAAGCTGCGGCTGAAAACCGATGATCCCGAAGGCGCGCCGACCATGCAGAGCAAGGCTACCGCATTTCCGTCCGGTGATGGCGCTCTGGCGGCGAAGGCCCTTTCGATGGCCGGGAACGGCCCGCTTGCCGCCGACAGCCAGGGCGACCTCTTCGATCTCGAGGGCGTCACCTTCAGCGTGCCCGGCCGGGTGCTGCTGGAGCCGCTGACGCTGTCGCTGCCGACCCGGCAGGTCATCGGGCTGATCGGCCATAACGGCTCGGGCAAGTCGACGCTGCTCAAGCTGCTGGCCCGCCAGCAGGCGCCCTCGGGCGGGACGATTCGGTTCGAAGGCAAGGCGCTTGACGCCTGGAACGGCCGCGCCTTCGCGCGCAAGGTCGCCTATCTGCCGCAGCAGACGCCGCCATCTTCGGGACTATTGGTCAAGGAACTCGTCGCGCTCGGCCGCTATCCCTGGCACGGTGCACTCGGCCGCTTCGGCGCGAAGGACCGAGAGAAGGTCACTGAAGCCATGGCGCTGACCGATGTCGAGCCCTTCGCGGACCGGCTGGTCGACACTCTCTCGGGCGGCGAGCGCCAGCGCGTCTGGCTCGCGATGCTCGTGGCGCAGGATGCCGAATGCCTGCTCCTCGACGAGCCGACCTCCGCGCTCGACATCGCGCACCAGATCGAGGTGCTGTCGCTGGTGCACCGGCTGTCCGCGGACAAGGGCCTCGGTGTCATCGTCGTGCTGCACGACGTCAATATGGCGGCCCGGTTCTGCGACGAGATCATTGCGCTGCATTCCGGCAAGATGATCGTCCGGGGAACGCCGGAGGAGGTCATGACCGCGCAGCAACTTGGCCGCATCTACGGCGTCGACATGAGCGTCATCGCCCACCCACAGACCCAGCGCCCGATCGCTCTTCCAGCCTGAGAGCGGCCGCCGCGGAGACCGATATGGATCTGATCAAGCGGTTCGCCGCCTATTATCGGCCGCATCGCGGCCTGTTCCTGCTGGACTTCTGCAGCGCGGTCGCGGCCGGCCTGCTGGAGCTCGCCTTTCCCGTCGCGGTGACGCTGTTCATCGACCGGCTGCTCCCGACCGGCGAGATCGGAATGATCGCGGTCGCCGCCGCAGGTCTTTTCGTCGCCTATCTCATCAGCGCAGGGCTACAGGTCATCGTCACCTATTGGGGCCATATGCTCGGCATCGGCATCGAGACCGAGATGCGCGCCAAGGCCTTCGACCATCTGCAGAAGCTCTCCTTCGGCTTCTTCGACAACCAGAAAACCGGCCATCTCGTCGCCCGGCTGACCAAGGATCTCGAGGAGATCGGCGAGGTCGCCCATCACGGGCCGGAAGACCTGTTTATCGCGATCATGACCCTGATCGGCGCCTTCGCGCTGATGCTGTGGGTCCATCCTCCGCTCGCCATCGTCACCGCGCTCGTGGTTCCCCTCACGGCGTTCGTCACCATCCGCTACGGCAGCCGCATGACCACGAACTGGCACGCGCTCTACGGCCGGGTCGGGGATTTCAACGCGCGCATCGAGGAAAATGTCGGCGGCATCCGCGTCGTCCAGGCCTTCGCCAACGAGGACCACGAGCGCCGGCTCTTCGCCGAGAGCAACCGCCACTATCGCGATACGAAGCTGCAGGCCTACAAGCTGATGGCGGCCTCGACCTCGCTCTCCTACCTCTCGATGCGCTTCGTGCAGGTGGTGGTGATGTTGGCGGGCGGCTGGTTCGTCGTGCGCGGCGAATTGTCCGCGGGCGGCTTCATCGGCTTCCTGCTGCTGGTCAATGTGTTCTTCCGCCCGGTCGACAAGATCAACGCGGTCATCGAGAGCTATCCGAAGGGTATCGCCGGCTTCCAGCGCTATCTCGCCTTCCTGGCGACGCGCCCCGACGTCGCCGATAGGCCGGGCGCTCGAGACGTCGAGCGGCTGCGGGGCGATATCGCCTATCGCGGTATCAGCTTCGGCTACGGCGCGGGAAGGCTGATCTTCGATGGCCTCGATCTCGACATCAGGGCCGGCGAGACCATCGCCTTCGTTGGCCCCTCCGGCGCGGGCAAGACCACGATCTGCTCTCTGCTGCCGCGCTTCTATGAAGTCACGGGTGGCGCGATCCTGATCGACGGCATCGATATCCGCGACATGACCCTGAAGTCGCTGCGCTCGAACATCGGCATCGTCCAGCAGGATGTCTTCCTCTTCGCCGGCACGATCCGCGACAACATCGCATATGGCCGTCTCGATGCGACCGAGGAGGAGATCGTCGAGGCGGCGCGTCGTGCGCGGCTCGACGGCGTTATTGCCGCATTGCCGCAGGGGCTCGACACGGTGATCGGCGAGCGTGGCGTCAAGCTCTCCGGCGGCCAGAAGCAGCGCCTCGCCATCGCCCGCATCTTCCTGAAGAATCCGCCGATCCTGATCCTCGACGAGGCGACCTCGGCGCTCGACACCGAGACCGAGAAGGCGATCCAGCAATCGCTGTCGGAGCTGTCGCGCGGCCGCACCACGCTGGTCATCGCCCACCGGCTTGCCACGATCGCCAATGCCGACCGCATTGTGGTGGTCGAGAACGGCGATGTCGTCGAGCAGGGCAGCCACGCCCAGCTTCTCGCCCGCAAGGATGGGCGCTATCGCAGCCTCCACGCCGCGCAGGCCGGCCATGACCCTCTGGCTTCAGGCCCCGCCGTTGCCTGAGTTGGGCTAGGCCGCGGCGAACCGCTCAGAATAATCCGCGGAAGCTGTCGGGCAGACGCCAGGCTTCCGTGCCGGCGATATTGAGCGGTGCCACATACATGGTGCCGACCTCGCCGCCGCGCTCCGAGCGCTTGATGCCTTCGATGAAGCTCTGGCAGTAGCGCTCGATCGCGTCGTCATCCCAGTCGCGGCGCTCGAGCCGGTCGAAGCTGCAATAGAGGTTGAGCAGGTCGAGGTCGCTGCTGCGCTGGTGATGGCCCTGGTCGACCTGGGTGAAGTCGAGCCCGCGCGTCAGCGATTGCCGGTACACGCGCTCGCCCAGATCGGCGTATTTGAGGTGAAACAGATAGGCGCCGGGAAAATGCGGCGGCTGATTGGCGTGGTGAAAGCCACCGCCCCAGCGGATGGGCTTGCGAACGATCAACGTCTTGCACATCGGCGAGACGAAGCGGACATGGCCGCGCTGGCGCAGGATCGGCCCGTCGAGGAGCGCCGCGTTCTCCCCCTGCAGCATCGGCGTCACATTGAAGCCGATGCAGGTCGCGTACTCGAAATCGGTGGCGTCCAGCCAGGCGCCGAAGCTCTCGAAACGGCGGGGGTCGTGGCTGACGAACTCGTCGCAATCGCAATAGATCACCGTCTCGTAGAGCTCGAGCAGCGCGCCGACGAATTTCGAGACGAAGCGCGCGCGCTCCTGATCGTCCAGCGCCGAGCGGGGATAGCGGACGATGCTGACGCCCTGCAGGGTCTCGCGTATCTCCGCGTCGCTGTCATGGTCGATCACATAGAGATTCTCGCGGCCGACGAGCCCGGAATAATAGTCGATCCAGCGCGAGACGTAGAACGCCTCGTTGTACTGCATCGTCACCACGGCGACCTTCTTCATTCCCCGGCTCCTCCGGTCACATCCGGTGCGGGACGCCGTTGCGATCGAGGAAAGCGCGCATCCGATCGTAGGAGGCGGCATAGGATTTGGCGAGCCCGTTCAGCGCCGCCTCGCGATAGACGGCGCGCCAGCCGCCCTCGGCCAGAGCCTGCTCGGGCACGACCGGGATCTTCAGCGTCTCCGCCAGCTCCTGGCTGCGCGTGTCGTAGGCGACGAGCACGCCGGGCACGCCATGCGCGACAGCCGGCAGCACGCCGTGCACGCGGTAGCCGACGGCGAGATCGACCCCTTGCGCGAAGCGGTCGTAATCCTCGACATCGAAGAAGGTGAACATCCTGCGCTCATAGATCTCGCGCATCCGGGCATCGTTCGGCCCGTCCCACCAGCCGGTCCTGGCGAATTCGGCGATGGCCTTTTCCTTGGCCGCCTCGTCGCGCAGGAAGAAAGCCTTCTCCTCCTGCTCGCCATGCGAGGACATCACCATCTCGCTCTGGCCGTCGACCTTGAGCAGGGCCGCGCGCTGGTTGCGCAGATAGGCTTCGGGGTCGACCGTGTAGCTCTTGTCGGCCTCGCGGCGCAGGCTGAAGGCGACCTTCCGGATCGCGCGCTGGTCCGGAACGCGGATCTGGAGCTCGCGGTTGCGGGTGCGGAAGATCGAGGGGCAGCCGACGACCTCGACATTGCCGACGCCGTTGCGGCGCAGCGTTTCGGCGCTGAAGGCGCCGCGCACGCCGATGGCAGCGCAGCGATCGGCGACGATCTGCCAGAAGCGCTTCGAGCTCTCGGGCAGATCGATTGCCCGGTTCTGGCTGGCCTGCGCACCGACGCCGATGGCGTAGACCGGCAGCTGGACCTTCTCCAGCACCTCGACGGCGCGGAACCACTCCATCTTCTCGTGGATGAAGTTGGAGCCGCGCACGAAGACGAAGTCGAACTCGCTGGCATAGCGCTCGATGTCGGCCTCGGTCGGGTTCATGATCTTCATCGGCTCGAGATGCGCATAGTCGAGCAACTTCAGCGTCGAATCGTAGACGATCATGTCGCCGATATTGAAGTAATCGGAGAGCAGCTTCTCCAGCGGCGCGCGGTACCAGCGCACCTTGTCGTGGTCGTAGACCTCGCCCGCCGGGTAGATCACCAGCGCGCGCAAAGCCTTCGTCGTGGCGACGGGGCGCAAATGCGAGCCGGGGGCGAGCGCGCCGGTCCTGGCATCGGCCACCGCGATCGAGCGCAGCCGCGTTTCGGGGAGGGCCGGCAGGGGAATGGCGATTTCCGCCACCGTCGCATCGCCGGCGACAAGGGCGCCGGGATGGATCGTGGCATAGTCCTCGCCGTCGAGCAGGAGGCGCAGGGAGGGCCAGCTTCCACCCGGTTCCCGGGCGACAAGGACGACGACCTCCCGCGTGCTGGCGCGCAGGATCTTCATGGTCTGCACGGCCTGGCTCGCAGCGAATTGCTGCGCGTGCGCATTCGCATTCATGGCGTTTCCTTCACGATGCGGACCTTGATGCGGACGAGGTCGCGCTGCGGCCCCATTTTGCAGTCCGTGACATGCATCTTGGTCATGAACAGGTAGGGCTCATCGCCCGTCGTTTCGAAATTCCGCGAGGGCGAGGCGGGGTCGGCGATGGCGCCATAGGCGTAGCGCACGCTGTCGCCGCAATCCTTGCTCCACATCGTCGGGTGCATGAGGAGCGTTTGCAGCGGCGTCCATTTGATCAGGTCCTTCGACCAGCTATAGGCGACACGTCCACCCGCGATGCCCTGTTTGGGATCGGGGCCGAGATGGAAGATGGCGAGCCATTCTCCGCTCGCCTCGTGGCGGGTGACCGAGCCCACGACCGTTGGCAGCACCTTGAGCGGCTGGCAGGGTTTGGCCTGCCTGGCATCCCCGCGATAGGGATCGACGGCGCGCACGGTGAAATCCTCGCCGTCGAAAGCACGCCATGCCTTCGCGTCGGTGATGTCGGTCGTCCGGTAGAGGCAGGTGCCTCCCTTCTGGCCCTCGCCGCCGGTCGTCGCGATCAGCGCGTACCAGGCGCCGTCCTTCTCGACGATGTTGGAGGGGTTGAAGAAGCCGCGATGACGGCCTTGCCCGGCATCCTGCCTGAAGGCCGGCGCGGCGACGACGGTCGGCGGGTCGTCGACCTTGAAGCTCTCGCCACCATCGTTCGAGCGCGCTGCCGTCACGACATTGTACCAGCAGCTCATCCCGTCCTTGAACCGGCAGGCGCCCGGGTGGCGGTCGGCGTGATACTCGTCATGCATCAGCGCGTAGACGCGGCGCCCGTCCTTGGTCCAGGTCGCGGCGATCCAGCTCATGTCGCTGAACTGGCTGGGATCGGCGCTGTTCTTCGCCTCGAACGAGATCGCACAAGTGGTCTTGATCCGGTCGAGGCCTGCGCCGATCAGCGCGCGGTTGCGATAGTGGCTGGCGAAGGCGACGACCTCGCCCTTGTCGTCGCGGAAGGCGCGCAGCGGCGCATCGGGGATATGCCATTCCTGGCAGCGCTCCTTCGACCAGTCGAAGACCGTTTCTTCCTTCGCACCCGGCGCAAGTTCTAGGCGGTAGCGTGAGCCTTCCGCGGCACCGGCGAGCGAAGCCGGCAGCAGCGCCGCAAGCAGCGGCGCCGTGCGCAGGAGGGCGCGAGCGCCCCTCATGCCACCTTCCGCTGCGGTTCCGCGGCTGTGCGACCCGCCATCTTGTTGTCGACGCGGTTCTCGACCAGGAAGTCGCGCATCTGCCCGTAGACCTGGGCGTAAGCCTCGTTGAATCGGTCGAAACGGGACTGCTCCCAGTAATCCTCCAGCCGAAAGTCCTGGCCGGAGAAGACATCGACGCTCGGGATCTTGAAGGTGTCCGCGAACTCCACGGTGCGGCTGTCATAAGTGAAGTAGATCGAGGGCGTGCCGTTGGCGAGCGCCATCAGATTGCCGTGCAGCCGGTAGCCGAGGACGAGATCGAGCCCGCGCACCAGCCGCTCATATTCCGCGACGACATCGGAATAGAACATGCGGCTCTGGTAAAGGCTCGAGACCTGCTCATCGATGTACCAGTCGCGCGCCCAGGCGTTGTCGCGCAGCGACGCCATGGCTTGCGCCTTCTGCTCGGGCGTGCCGAGTGCGAGCTTCTTCTCCTCGACCTCGCCCTGCGACATCAGCGTGACCTCGAAACGATCAGCCATCGCCTTCACCAGATCGCGGTGGAAGGTGAGGTAGCGCTTGATGTCCTGCGCATAGGTCTTCGAGACCTCGCGCCGCAGCGTGACGCCGACCTTCTTGACCTGGTCGAGCGCGGGCAGGCGAATGGCGAGATCGGGGTTGTTGTTTCGGAACGCGGTCGGGCAGCCGATGATCCGGACGTTGTGGATGCCGAGATTGTTCAGGACCTCGGCGGAGTAAGCGCCGCGCACGCCGAGCGAGGCGGTGGAGTCCGAAATGAGCTTCAGGACGGTCTTGGTGTCCTCGCTCAATTCCAGCTTGCCGCTGACCGGCGCCTGCGCGCCGATGCCGAAGGCGATGACCGGCAGCTTGAGCCGGCGCAGCACTTCGGCGGCGCGCGACCAGTTCATCTGCGCATGGATGTAGTTTGAGCCGCGCAAGAAGACGTAGTCGTACTCGGCATTGAGCCGGTCGATCCTGGCCGGATCGACATGCGCGATCGGCAGCTCGTCGAGCTTGTCGAAGTTGAGCAGCTTCAGCGAGGAATCGAAGACGAAGGCGTCGCCGATGTTGTGGTAGTGGTCGATGTGACTCTGCAGGTCGGCATAGCGATACCAGCGCACATTGTCGTGGTCGTAGACCTCTCCCGACGGGCTGATGACGAGGATGCGGGCCATGTCAGGTCTCCCCTGTTATCTCGTTATGGTTTCACGCGATCATCGCGGCCGGATCGTGCCGCTTCGGCGCCGGCTGGCTGCGTTCGGCCAGGAGGCGGCGATAGAGGTCGAGATGCGTCTGCGCACATTCGCGATGGCTCATCGGCCGCTTGATGCCCCCGCGCAGCCGGTCCCAGAGCTTGGGCTCGGTCAGCGCGCGCGTCATGCAGTCGACGAGGTCTTCCGGGCTGCCGGCGCGGAAATGCAGGCCGTCGACCTCGTCGGTGATCTTTTCGGCCATGCCGCCGAGGTTGCTCGCCAGGATCGGACGACCGTGGAAGAACGCCTCCTGGATCACGATGGGTGAGTTCTCCCACCAGACCGAGGGCATCACCACCCAGTCGACCGAGCGCATCAGGTTGGGCATCTCGTGGTTCTGGAAGGCGCCGCAGAAGCGCACGCGCCGGCCGGCACTCTCGACCAGCTTGGCGAACTTGTCCTGATATCCTTGAGGCTGGCGTTCGAGATTGCCGCCATAGATCAGCAGGATCGCATCCTCGTCCCAGACGGAATCCGGGATGCGCGTCACCGCGTCGATCAGCACATCGGCGCCCTTGTAGGGCGTCAGCTGCCCGAAATAGGCGAAGCGCGAGCGCCGCGTCTTGCCTTCGGGCAACGGCCGCGGCGGCGCGGCGGCAGCGACGTCGATGCCGTTCTCGATCACCGAGAACCGCTCCTGCGCCAGCCCCCAGCCGACATAGCGATCGGCGAGGAAGCGGCTCGGCGAAACGAAATGGTCGGCGAGGCCGAGCATACCCTTGATGAAGGTCTCGCGGGCCAGGAAGCGCGCCGGCGAGATCTCGGGGAAGCAGGCGTTGCAGTCGGTCGGCGAGGCCCGGTAGCAGAGCTTGAAGGCGCCGGTCTTCACCATCTGGCCGTGGTGGTGGCAGATGCTGAGATATTCGTGGAAGGTCACGACGATCAATGCATCCGGCAACGCGTCGCGCACTGCGAACAGGCATTCGAGCCCGAGCCCGATGAAATGGTGGAAATGCACCACGTCCGGCTTCAAATCGTTCAGGACGCGCACGAAGTCGCGCTCGATCTCCTCCGTCGCGCGGTTGGAGATGAGAAAGTGGTCGTAATCTTCGGCGTAGTAGAGCAGTTCGCCGCCGCGCTGGCGCAGACTCATCAGCGCCGTTCCGGCATGGCGCGGGGTCGGTGAACCGACGCGGGCGAGGTAATGGGAATCGACACCCTCGCCCGTCTGCAACCCCTTGTGCAGGTTGTAGGACGCCATCTCCGCCCCGCCGAGCGAGAGCGAGGGATGGCCGTGGGATATCACGAGAACCCGCATCCTCAGCCTTTCATATTGGAGATGGCGAGTGCCCAACGCCGGTCGAAGCTGGTCCGGTCCGCGAGCTGGGCGAGCGCGCCGAGATGGGGCGAGGCGATCTCGGCGTCATCGACCGCGTAGACCTCGACATCCGGCACCCAGAGAGAGGGGGAGCCCGCCATCCTGAGCTTGAGGCAGAGATCGAGACCCTTCTCCGCCGTGGTGAAGTAGTTGCGCGCGAAGCCGCCGACCTGGACGAAGGCGGCACGCGAGAGCACGCAGCATTCGCTCGCGCCGGCCGCGACCTCCATCGGACCGAGATTGCCGACCGCCTCCAGCGGATAGCCGACGAAACGATTGGCAATGCGCCGGCTGGCTCCCTCGCCCTCCAGCCAGGCGCCGGCCCAGCGGATTGAATCGTCCTCGAAGAGCAGGGTGGGGCTGGCAACGCATTGGCCGCCGCGCGCGCGATAGGCCCGTTCGAGCCGGCCGAGCCAGCCCGGCATCCGGATCTGGGCGGCGCCCGATAGCAGGGCCACCGTCTGGAAGCGGCAGGCGCGGACACCGGCCTCCAGCGCGTCGCAGGCGTCCTCGACACCTTCGACGGCGATGAGACGCACCGAGAGCCCGTAGAAGCGGGCCAGCCGGCGGGCTTCGGCACCGACGCGGTCGAAGCTCTCCGAGGGCGCAGCGAGCACGATCGGCAGCGGCCTGACCTCCGGGTCCATCGCCATCAGCGCGAAGAGCGCTGACAATTCGCGCTGGCGATGGTCGAGGCCGATGACGAGGCCGAGTTGAGCCTCCGGGTCGAACGCGCCGACATCGAGGGTCTCGACGGCACGCGGCGGCGCGATCTCCGCAGCCTGCAGGGCCGGAGCGATCTGGCGCTCGACGACGGCATTCGCCGTCGCGGAACGCGGGTCGAGCAGACCGAGGATGCGCTCGAGCGCCCGGCGCGCCTGGCCGCGATTGGGTTCGAGCGGCAGGAAGGCAGGGCCGGTGCCCTGGACCTCGAAGGCGAGGTGGAGCGGCTGGCCGGGTTCCGGCACGAGCTTGGGCGCGAAGACGATGAAGCCGTGGCTGTTGCGCCGCGAGGCGAGGGCCGGGCCGAAGCGCGGGTCCTCCATGAAGGCCGCCGTGACGTCCGGCCGCTGCACGCGGGTCCAGAGCCGGTCGACGGCGCAGGACTGGCTGCCGCTGCGCAGCGTGACCGCGTCGACCCGGCGCTCCGGATCAAAGAGCCAGCCGATGATCAGAACACCGGTGTTCTCGACAATGGTGACGGCGTCGATGCCGGCGCGGACCGGCTCTTCCAGGAGGCAGACAGTGTCGCGGCCGTCGAAGCGCTGGGAGGCGCGCCGCAGCTTGTCGGCCGTGGCCTGGGGGGCCGTGCCGCGCTGGAGCCCGTCGCGGAGATGGCCGGGAACGGTGATCGGTTCGAGCAGGACATAGCGCTCATAGACCTCGAGCGCGCGCCAGCCGTCGTTCCCGCGGAAATAGAGCCGCTCGATCTCTCCCGGCTGCTGGGCCTGGCAATCCTCGAGCAGGCCGAAGAAGCCGCGGGCGCCTTCGCCGAGATCATCCCGCTCCAAGGTTCCGGCTTCGAGATTGGCTGGGGAGAGGCCGCCATGGGCGATCAGAAGCTTGATCCGCCCGGCTGCAAAATGGGAGGTCCAACCCTGCAGGAAGATGCCGTCGCCATCGAGCGATCCCATCACCTCGACGAAGCCGCCGGGCCGCGCGACGGTTTGCAGGAGCATCGCGACCGCGCGCAGGCGGCGCGGATTGGGCGCGCCGGTCAGCAGCACTTCGAGCAGGCCGTCGACGACGCTCGGAAAGGCTTGTCCGGCGTCGTCGGCGAGTTCGGACAGGAAAACCTGAAGCGGCTGCGGCTTCGGTGCCAGGATCAGCCGAAGCGGACGACCGGGGCGGCCGATCAGGAGCGCGCCGGTGCCGCTGCTGTCGACGCTCGGGGCCGGTGCCAGGCAGAGGAAGCCGGTCGCTGCCGAAGCCTCGGCTCCGGGCCGACGCCAGCTCAGCACCATGGTCTGGGCGCGGTTGCGCGGATTGCCGTCGACCGCGACCGGGACCTTGGCCGGGATGGCGTCGCAGGTGCTGCGGACGAGGATGGCGTTCTCGCCGAGCGGCGTCCAGGCGACCGTCGGAGCCGGGGCGACCGCAGTCCTCTCGGGAACGATGACCTCACTCATCGCCTCAGCCTCCCCAGAGCGTCACGGCCAGCGTGACGAAGGACATCATCGCGGCCAGCGCCGACAGGAAGCCGAGAATGACGGTGACCTGCCGCAGCGGGGCGCGCGCTTCCTTGCGGATCGCATCGAGCCGCTCGTCGAAGCCGCGCAGCGTGCCGTCGAAGCGCAGCTGGAAGACATCGAGCTCGCCGAGACGGCGGACGATCTCGCTCTGGCTCTCCGTCTCGGCCTTGGTGGCCTCCGCCAGGGCATGATTCTCTTCGAGCCGCGCCGCGATGCGGTCGAGCTTTTCGTTCAGCTCCTTCTGGGCAAGCTGGCTGCGCCGGTTGAGCGCAATCAGCATCTCGACCTTGTCGAAGAAGCGCGCGAGCGGTACGGCGATCGCGGCTTCCGCCGCGAGCTCGTCCGCCGCCGGGAGGCGCAGCTCCAGTTCGGCGCCGGTCGCCGGCGAAACACCGACGACGGTGAGGCGGCTGCGGGCCGCGACCAGCGTCTCGTCGAGTTCCATCGAGAAGGCGTGCCTGCCGTCACCGATGCCGTTGCGGCGCAGGTCGATCCGGCTCTGATCGGCCTTGGTCTCGCCGGCGAGCTGGCCGTCGCAATAGAGCTTGACCGTGATGGCTTCGTCGGGACGGGCTTCGTCCCAGATCCAGCCATGCAGGCGGCTGCCGTCGAGGGCGTCGATCCGTCCGTTCAATTTCGCCGGGCTGATGTTCGGCAGGCGGATTTCCCTGTCCTGTTGCTGGGCTGTCGTCATGCGGCCTCCGCAAGCTTGAGGCGATCGAAGAGGGCGAGGTGGCGGCCGGCGCATTCGGCGAGCGATGGCTGGCTGGCAATGCCGTCGACGAGGCGCTGCCAGAGGCCGTATTCATCCATTGCCCGGCGCATCGCGCGGGCCAGCGCGGCCGGGTCGCCCGGCCGGACATGGAGCCCGTCGACATCGTCGCGCACCATCTCGGCCATGCCGCCGATATTGCTGACGATCAGCGGCCGGCGATGCTGGAACGCTTCCTGGATGACGAGGGGCGCATTCTCCCACCAGATCGAAGGCATCACGACCCAATCGACCTCGGCCATCAGTGCCGGCACCTCCTCGCGGCGATAAGGGCCGCAATGGGTGACGACACCTTCGGTGCCAGCGAGGGCCGCATCGAGGGCGGTGGTGAAAGCCTCGCTCTGGAACGGCGCGCCGCCATGAATGCGCAGCGAGAATTCCCGCTCCCCGGCAGCGCGCAGCAGCTGCGCCGCCTGAAGCAATGGGAGAACGCCTTTCCAGGGATTGAGATTGCCGAAGTAGCCGAAGCTCGCGCGGCGCCCGTTGCCGGGCCGGTGCGGGGCCGGCTCCTGGCTGGGGCGAGCATTGGCGATGACCTCGATCTTCTCCGCCGGCAGGCCCCACTCGACATAGCGCTGGCGCAGGAAGCGGCTCGGCGCGACGAAGCGGTCGACGGCGGCCAGATGCGTCTTGATGAAGCGCTCGCGCAGCAGGAAGCGGTCGGAGCCGATTTCGGGGAAGCAGCCATGGCAAGCGGCGGGGGAGGCGCCGGAGCAGCGCTGGCGGTCGGCGGGCCGCACCATCAACCCGTCATGATGGCAGATCGGATAGTAGTCATGCAGGGTCATCACGATCGTCGCTTCCGGCAGGAGCCGGCGCGCCAGCGTCAGGAACTCGGCGCCGATCAGCACGAGATGATGGACATGGATCACATCCGGCCGGAACTCGCCGAGCAGCGTCGCAAGGTCCTGCAGCGTGCCGTAGTGATCGATCTGGCTCATGTGGAACCGGTCGAAATGGCCGCTCCAGAGCACCGCGTCGTCGCCGACCGATTGCAGTGCCGTCCCGGGATGCGGCTGGCGATGGATCGCGTTGGTCGCGCCGAGGAACAGCACCTCGCAACCTTGCTCGCGATAGGCGCCGGCGAGATCATGCGCGAAGATCTCGGTGCCGCCCGGATGCAGCGAGGGATGGTTGTGCGCGACGACGAGGATGCGGCGGGTCATGTCCGACCCCGCGGCTTCGTCGCGATCAGGACGTCCTGATAGTGCGCCGCGCTGATGCCGCGCCAATGGCCCGGACGCAGCGCCGAGACTTCGAGACCAGCCTGCGCCGCCTGCTCGATGAGAAAATGCGGATCGATGCCGGCGGCGGCGAGCGGCGCCTCGTCGATGGCGTACCAGCCCGGACCATCCTGCCAGCGCTTGAACGACAGGCGTTCCTGGCCGGTGGCGGTGCCGTCGATCGCAAAGGCGGTCAGGAAAAGACGGCCGCCCGGCGCGAGAAGCCGCGAAGCCTCCTGCAGATAGACGACGAGCTCGTCGGGCGGCAGATGCGTGGCGACGGAGATCATCGTCAAGAAATCGAAGCTGCCATTGGCGAAGCCGAAGCGGACCTCGATGCCGGGCAGCGAGCCCCGCGGATTGTAGAGCGGATGGGCGATGTCGAGGCGCTGGAAGCGGAAACGCGGATAGGCCGGGGTGATCGTCTGAGCGCACCAGAGGATGCCCTCCATCACCGGATCGACGCCGTCGTAGCTGCCGCGTTCGGAGTCCAGATATTGCGTCAGCGGAATGGCCATGCGGCCGATGCCGCAGCCGATGTCGAAGACGCGCTCGTGCGGCTTCAAGCCGCCGATCCGGATGAAGTGGCCGAGGAACTCGGCGCCGATCGCGCGGTAGTCGCCATCGCCGACGAAGATCGAGTCCGGCGGCGGGTGCGGCATGAACCGGTTGGTCTGCAGCGAAGCCAGCAGCCAGTCGAGCTGTGGCTCTATGGGGGTGTCCCCGGACGCCGGCTCAGGCGCGATCTGTCTCAGGGCTGTGATAGCCGTCATGCCGCGGTCGCTCTCCTGAAGCCGAAGCGGGGAACAAGGTCGGGCTCGCTCGGAGCGGGCCCTTGCAGCGCGGGCTCCGCCGCCGAGGTCTCGAAGGCCTGCATCAGCGCATCGATCTGCGCGTCCCAACGCCGGGTCTGGAGCCAGGCGTTGTGCTGGGAGGCGGCGCCGCGCGTGTAGTCGGAGCTTTTGGAAATCGACTGACGCTCGAGGTGATAGAGCGCCGTATCCGGCGCATAGAGGATGCCGAAGCCGGCGCGCCGGACCTTGAGGCAGAGGTCGCTGTCCTCGTAGTCGCCGATGACATAGCTCTCGTCGAAGCCGCCGAGTTCGTCGAAGAGCTCGCGCGCGATGACGATGCAGGCGCCGGTAACGCCGGGCACGGGGCGCTCGATATTGGCCGGAGCATAGCTACCCGGCATGCCCTTGAAGTAATGGTGGTTGAGCCATGTGCCTTTGCTGTCGCGCTTGAAGTAAAGCCCGGCATGCTGCAGCGAGCCATCATCGTAGAGCAGCTTCGGCCCGACCGCTCCGACCCTGCGGCGGCGGTCGAGCTTGGCGATCAGCGCCGCCAGCCAGCCGTTTCTGCTGGGGATCACGTCGGAATTGACGAGCGCGAGCGCCTCGCCGCGCCCCTGGCGTACACCGGCATTGCAGGCGGCGGAAAAGCCGCCATTGCGCCGCATCGCGACGAGCCGCATCGGCAGGCCGTAGGCGAGGTGAAGCCCGCCGAGCAGATGCGCGACCTCCGCCTCGTGCTCGGGCGAGTCGAGCACATAGATCAGCTCGGCATTCTCGACGAACCAGGGATCACCGGCGAAGGCGGCGACCTGTACGCGCAGGAAATCGTAGACGCGATAGAGCGGGATCACCACGGAGGCCTTCGGGCGGGCCCAAGGCTGTCCGAATTCCCTGACCGTCGGTTCCGGGCGGCTTTCGCTCAATTCGTCCTGACAGGCGGCGAGGATCGGTGCGAGCGTCCCCTCCAGCATCGCGGCCGTCAGATATTGCGGCGGGATCGCCGCGAGGGCCCGGGCGCGGATCGTTGCCGCGTCGGCCGGCTGCACTGCCGGGCGCAGCGTCAGCGTCGTCCCGGATTTCAGCTTGATCTCGCAGCGCGGCTGCAGCACCGGCGCTCCGCCGGCATAGTCGGAGGCGAAGGCGGCGAAGCCCGTCGCAGTGCGCGTTTCGCCTTCCGCGCCGGTCGGCAGCCGCACGGGGAAGCGCTGGAGGCGTGAGAGCATGGCGATCGGCTCGCCGGCGCCGCGATGCAACAGCACCTCCTGCAGGAGGTCGTCGGGATCGCGCAGCCAACCGCCGATCAGCAGGCCGGCGCGGTTGCAGACCGCGAGGTCGAGCTCGGCGGCGGGCAGGTCATCGTTCCGGCGGACATGCTGGACGGCGAGCGGAACGCGCCGCTGCATTTCGACGGCCAGCAGCCGCCCCTGCTCGGACAGGCCGGCAAGCTGTTCGACGACCCAGTTGCGCAGGCCGTCGCGGCTCGCCGCCTTCCCGGCCCACCAGCGGCCAAGCGAGGGCGCGGCCTGCCGGCCGGGCAGAGCGCGGACGATCAGGGAGCGCTCGCTCTGCAGGATCAGCAATCCGCCGCCACGAACGGGCGGCTCCTCCAGCACGAGGTGCAGCTCGCGCTTGCCGCTGCGATCGGCGGCGCCGACGCGCGATTTCAGATCCAGGCGGGTGAGGCCGGCACCGTCGAGGCGAGACGCCGTGCGCAACGCGCCGAAATCTGCAGGCACGAAGGTCTCGACGAGCCATTGGCCTTCGACCAGCGCCGCAGTGGGCTGCATCGCGGCCGGCTTTGCGAACAAGGTCAGCAGGAGCTGGCGCAGAAAGGACAGGTAGTTGGGAATTGAGGAGAGGCCGAACAGCGGCGGCCAGGCGCGCACCAGCGCATTGGCCAGAGTCAGCCGGGCTTGCGGCGCAAGATCCTTCAGGATCTCGGCGGGATCGGCGAGGCCATGGACGAGTGCGGGGTCGAATGAAGCGGTTACGTCACCCTGCGGACCCTGATCAGAAAGGGTCGCGACGATGCTGTCGTGCCCGGAGGAACGGAAGGCGATTGCAAGCCGCTCGCGCCCGTCACGCAATCCGAGCGAAATCGATGCGGCTGCGAGGCGTCTGCCTCCTCCGGTCAGGGCGATCGACGGCTTGCCGAAGGGCGAAGCCTCGAGCGTCCAGCAAAGCAGGAAGATCGAGCCGCCGAGGCGATGGAGTTCGAGCTGGGCCGGGGGTGTCACCGCAACAGGGGCGGGCGCAAGTGAAAGCATGGAGGCGTTCCTGCGGCACGGGGGAGCCCGGAGCGCCCCGCAAAGGGCGCTCCGGGACGTTGTTGAGGCGTGCTGTCCCGCCCGACCACGGCCGGCGGGACAGCGCGTCAGGGCGATCAGGCGACCGAGAAGTAGGAGTGCGGATCGGCCTGCACGTCCTCGGCGTGGACGCCGACGAGGGTCAGGGTGTCGCCATTGCCGAGATCGATGACGGTGTTGCCGCCGACCGTGGTGGCGCGCGCCGCCACGTCCTCGGCCGAAGCCACGCCGGTGCCATTGATGTCGTGCGCGATCTGCAGCATGTCCGAGCCGGCCTCGAAATCGAGGACGACGTCGTTGCCGCCGCCGCCGGCGAAGACGAAGACGTCGCTGCCGGCGCCGCCGTGCAGAACGTCGTTGCCGGCGCCGCCGAACAGCATGTCGTCACCGGCGCCGCCCTGCAGGATGTCGTCGCCGGCGCCGCCATAGAGGATATCGGCGCCATCGCCGCCCTGCAGGATGTCGTTGCCGGCACCACCCTGAAGGATGTCGTCGCCCGGCCCACCTTGCAGCAGGTCGTTGCCCTCGCCGCCGATCAGCACATCGTCGCCGGCATTGCCGCGCAGGATGTCGTCGCCGGCGCCGCCGATCAGCGTGTCGTTGCCCTCGCCGCCGAAGAGGGCGTCGTTGCCCTCATCGCCGGAGAGGATGTCGTCGCCGAGCCCGCCGAAGAGGATGTCGTCGCCCTCGCCGCCGAACAGGGCGTCGTTGCCGCCGTCGCCATAGAGCAGATCATTGCCTTCCTCGCCGAAGATCGAGTCGACCTGATCGCCGCCATGCACGATATCGTGGCCGGCACCGGCCAAGATAACGTCGCTGAACCGACTCCCAATCAAAAAGTCGTCGAATGCACTTCCTTCGATCGTCGCCATACGGCACCTCCATAGCGATCTGGTGATCCCGGTCGTTCGGCGGTGGCGCCGCGGAACTGAAAGTCCAGGAACGGTTCCGACAGCTCCGCATAGTCATGCTGTCGCTCGACAATCTAAGGATTACTCAATGAGTGCGTTGCAGCAAGACATTTGTTGTGACGATTTTGCGATGCAGCGCAGTTTATATTCTAATTTACGGAGATAATTCTTTCGAGTGTGCCGTAAATATACTTCCAAAATCGAAATACATGCCGAGCCGTGGCTTGCCGGCGGCAGCCGCGGCGGGCGGGTCAGTCTTCGCGGAAGGCGCGGTTGAAGCTGTCGGTGAACGGCGACACCAGATAGTCGATCGCCCGGCGCGCGCCATTGACGATCATGACCTCGGCGTTCATGCCGGCGTGCAGCGAAACCTTGTAGTCGCGCAGGCTTTCCTGATCGATTTCGGCGCGCACGACGAAGTAGGACGCGCCGGTCTTCTCATCGATGAGCTGATCCGGCGCGACATAGGTCACCTTCGCCTGTATCGGCGGCAGCAGACGGGAGTTGAAGGCGGTCAGGCGCACGCGGGTGTTGGCGCCGACGCGGACCGCATCAATGTCGCGCGGATCGACCTTCGCTTCCACGATCAGCGGTTCGCGCTCCGGCACGATGTCGAGGATCGCCTCGCCGGCGGCGATCACGCTGCCAGCGGTGCGCATCCGGATGTTGGCGACGATGCCCTCTTGCGGGGAGGTCACGACCAGCCGGCGCAGCACATCCTCGGCCTGCACGATGCGTTCGGTGACCTCGGAGAGCATGAGTTGGGATTCCTGGATCTCCCGCGCGATGTCGTTCTGCCGTTCCAGGCTGATCGAGAGGATTTCCAGATTGGCGCCGGCCACAGCCTGCTCGGCCTTGGCCTTGCGGGCGGCGAACTCGCCCGCCCGGCCAACGAGTTCGCTCTGCTTGGTCTGCAGTTCGACGAGCTGGCCGCGCTTGGCGTAGCGCTTTTCGTAGAGGTCGGCCATGATCCGGACCTCTTCGTCGATGAGCGAGCGCTGCTGAATGGTGGCGTCGATCTGGGCCTTCAGCGCGTCGGCTTCGGCCTGATGCTGTTCGATGACGCGCTGCTGGATATGGGTCTTGCCGTCCTGGACCTGGCCGCGTGACTTGAAGAACGTCTGCTCGGCCCGCAGGACTTCGCGTGCGATCGGCGTTTCCATGCGCGCGATATCGGCGGGGAAGGCGATATCGGTCGCATTCGTCTGTTCGGCGCGCAGGCGGGCGAGCTTTGCTTCCAGTCCGATGCGCTTGGCCTGCAATTGCTGCAATTCGGCGCGGGCGCGGGCGTCTTCGAGCCGCAGCAGCGGTTCGTCCTTGGCGACGCGCTCACCTTCCGCCTTCAGCAGCGTCTTCAGGATGCCGCCCTCGAGGTGGCTGACGGTCTTGCGCTTGCTGTCGACCGCGACGACGCCATTCGCGACGGCGGCGTTGTCGAGCCGCGCGGTGACCGCCCATGCGCCGAATCCGCCGAAGCCGACGCCGATTGCGGCCGCGCCGGCGAGAACCAGGCTGCGCAGGCTCGGGACGCGCTCATCCTGCGGCTCCGCATCGATCTGCGCGACCAGGGGCTGTTCAGGGCGTTTGATCAGGGAACGTCCGGTCATGCCTTCACCTCACGGATCGGGGCGGGTGCGTTGGCGGGAGGCTCCATGTCGATCCGCCCACCTGGCGTGATCATGCCGGCGATGGCCGCGCGTGGGCCGAATTGCTGCACGCGGCCCTCGCGCAGCACGAGGAGCTTGTCGACGACCTGCATCACCGATGGACGATGCGCGATCAGCACGACGATGGCGCCGCCTTCGCGCGCCGCGGCGATGGCGCGGATCAGGCTCTGCTCGCCTTCGGCGTCGAGATTGGCGTTGGGCTCGTCGAGCACGATCAGCCGCGGCGAGCCGTAGAGCGCGCGCGCCAGGCCGATGCGCTGGCGCTGGCCGCCCGAGAGAGTGAAGCCGGTATCGGCGACGTTGGTGTCGTAGCCGAGCGGCAGGCGGCCGATCAGCTCGTGAACCCCGGCGATTCGCGCGGCTTCCAGAATGGCGTGGGGGTCGGGCTCGCGCATGCGGGCGATGTTTTCGGCGATCGTGCCGTTCAGCAGCGAGACCGATTGCGGGAGGTAGCCGACCATCGCGCCGAAGGAGCCGCGCTCCCACAGAAAGGTGCTGTGCCCGTCCAGATAGACGCCGCCGACATTGGGCTTGAGCACGCCGACCAGCAGCCGCGCCAGCGTCGACTTGCCGGCTCCGGAAGGGCCGACCACGCCGAGCACCTCGCCCGGTTCAAGCGTGAAGGAGACGCTCTTGATCACGGTCTGCTCCGAGCCCGGCGGCGCGAAGACGACGCGATCGACCACGAGGTCGCCCTGGCAGGGCGGGGTCGGCACCGTCTGCCGCTGCGAGCTGCGCGCCAGAACAAGGTCGCGCACGCGCTTCCAGGCCGCGGCCGCCAAAACCCATTGCCGCCAGTCGGTGATCATCGAATCAAACGGCGCCAGCAGCCGGCCGCTCAGGATGCTCGCGGCCATCAGCGTTCCGGCGGTGACCTCGTTGCGGATGATGAGGGTTGCGCCGGTTGCATAGACGGCAAGCTGCATGGTCATGCGCGAGGAGCGCGTCACGGCAGCGATGAACTTGGCGCGCCGGGTGCCCATGTCGAGCTGCTCGATCATCGCCAGCTGCTGGCCGCGCCAGCGCCTGGAAAGCGCGGGCAGCATGCCCATGGCCTCGATCGTCTCGGCATGACGCAGGCTCGCGCCGACTTCGTTGATGCTGGCGACCCCCGCCTCGTTCGCCTCCTTGAGAATCCGGCGGGTGAGCATGTCGGAGAGCACGCCGAGCAGCAGCAGGATGATCAGCGAGGCCAGGCCGACCAGCCCGTAGATCGGATGCAATGCGAAAAGGACTGCGAGGAAGATCGGCGACCAGGCCGCTTCCAGCGGGGTGGCGATCGCCGAGCTCGCGATGAAGAAGCGGATATCGTTCAGGTCGCGAATCGCCTGCGTCGCCTGTCCCGAACCCTGCTCCAGAGACGAGCTCACGGCAGCCTGCAGCGCCGGCAGATTGAGCCGGCGCGCAAAAATGCTGGCCATGGTCTGGAATGTCAGGGAGCGGATGAACTCGACCGTGCCGTACAGCGTCAGAGCTCCGATGGCGATGATCAGGAGCATCGTGAGCGTGTCGTAGCTGTGGCTGACGATGACGCGGTCCTGCACCTGCATCATGAACAGCGGAACGGTCAGCAGCAGCAGGTTCACGCAGAGGCTGAGGAACGCCGCATAGCCGAGGCCGCCAACGAAGGATCGCTGGAGATTTCGGATCAGGACGTCAGGTGCCAGCATCGCGGCCTTCATGCACGACTCCAGGATTGTGGTTGGGGTGCGGGGTGTGGCGGCGAGACCGTCAAACACGCGCCCGCTTTCAGCAAGGCAAACGTGATACGGAGCGGGTGTCAAGATTATGACAGATTAGAAAGGTAGTCCATCGATTCGAAAGAAAGAAAATGAGGCAAAACTATGCAAAACTTTGAATTTCGAATTAGTTTCCGACCATCTCTGGATTGATGCAATCTTAATTATTAGCCAAGGAATATGGCATGTGCTTTGCCTATAGGCTCTTAGTAGAGAAAGGGGACAAAAGGGGTGGATTGTTCATTTTTCGATCAGGCGGAGTAAGGGATGCACTTTAAATTGCATAGCGGCGGGCAATTCCTAGGCAGTTCCTTGAATGGCCATCATCGGGCGGATGGGTCCGATGACCTCGAAGAAGAGCGGGATCGCGGAATTTCTCCGTTCGATCTGGCTCGCGTTATCGAACGTGTCAGCCGGCGCTTTCTGGATTACCTGCGCCTGGAGCTGAACAAGCTGGGCATCGACGACATCTCGCCATCGCAGGTGATGGTCCTGATGACGATCGGGCACGGCGAGATCGCGGTCCGCGATCTCCTGGACCGTGGGCATTACGGAGGGTCCAACGCGTCCTACAATCTCAAGCAACTGGTGGAGAGTGGCTATCTCGACCGCGGTGCGTCGCCTCGTGATCGTCGGCAGGCGCGAATCTCGCTCTCGTTGAAGGGGCAGATGCTGTGCGAGCGTCTGCGGCTTCTCGACGAAGCCAGCCAGTTCGGCCAGCGGCTCGAAAGCAACCGCGACACCGACCTGCGCACCACCCACGAAACCCTGCGCCATCTCGAACAATGGTGGAATGACGCGCTCCGCTACGGCGGCGTGCTCCTCGCATCATGCATGTCCTATTCGTTCATCGCGCAGGATCTGGTCAGTTCGCTGCTCTGATCGCGAGCCTCGTCGCCCAGGGCGTCGAGGTCTCGCTGATCACGGAGCGTCCTGGGCAGGAGCAACCCGGCGTCAGTCAGCTGGTCTATTCGGTGGAGGAGACGTCGACGCGGCATCCCGCGCTCGCCGCCACCGAATATCACCTGCGGACGGGCGAGGCGGTTGCCCGGCTGATGGAGCGGCTGAAGAGCACTGACCCACCCGATGTCGTCCTCGGACACATCGGGTGGGGCGGGCTGCTGTTCGCGCGCGACACGCTGCCCGATGCCGCGCTGATCGGCTATTGCGAGTACTATTATCGCAGCACGGGGTCCGACCTGGATTTCGGCATGAGCGATCCGGTTCCCGCTGCCGACCGCTATCGCGTGCGCATGCGCAACGCCGCACAGCTTCTCGCTCTCGACACGCTGGATGCCGCCTATGCGCCGACGCAGTGGCAGCGCCAGCAATATCCGGCGGCCTACCGCAAGCGAATCGCCGTCTGTCATGACGGCATCGACACCACCTTCTGCAGGTCCGACGCGGAAGCGTCCTTCGTGCTGCCCGATGGCCGCGTGCTGGTGCCTGGCTCGCCGGTGGTCACCTTCGTCGCCCGCGACCTCGACCCCTATCGCGGCTATCCCCAGTTCATGCGCGCCGCGGCCATCCTGGCCGCCCGCCATCCGGACCTCATCTTCGTCGTGATCGGCGGCGACGGCGCCGGCTATGGACGCCCGCGTTCCGATGACAACAGCTGGCGTGAGGCGATGTGCGCCGAGACCGGGCTCGGCGAACGCATCGTCCACATCCCCTGGCTGTCCTATGAGAAACTGATTCGGCTGTTTCAGGTCTCGGCCGCGCATGTCTATCTCACCGTTCCCTTCGTTCTGTCCTGGTCGCTGCTCGAGGCGATGGCCTGTGGCTGCCTCGTCATCGGCTCGGATACGGAGCCGGTGAAGGAGGTCATCCGCGACGGAAGCAATGGCCTGCTCGCGCCGTTCCATGAGGAAGCGCTCTTGGCGGAACGCATCGCGGAAGCGCTGGCACAGCCCGCATTGGCTCGTTCGCTGAGGCGGGCCGCCCGCGAGACGGTGATTGCCAGCTACGAGCGGGAGCGCTGCATCGACCGGCAGATCGGCTGGATTCGTCAGTTTGGCGAATAGGGCTGCGGGAGGTTTGTCAGCCGCGCGGTTGCTGATACCGGTGACGGATCGCTTTCCGTCGGCGGCTGCCATCGCGAGGACCAGGCAATCCCATGCGCGTGGATGTTCTAGGGCTTCAGGCGTTCATCAGCATCGCGGAGCGCGGCAGCTTCCGCGCCGCCGCCTCCCATCTCAACCTGTCGCAGACCGCGCTCAGCCACCGCATCCGCAAGCTCGAGGAATCGCTGGGCACGCCGCTGTTCCTGCGCACCACGCGTCAGGTCTCGCTGACGGCGGCAGGCACGGCACTGCTCCCGCGCGCTCGCCGAATCTTCGAGGATCTGGGATCGGCGCTCGACGAGGTCAGGGTCGATGTCCGGGAGGGCGACGAGCAGGTCTCGGTCGGCTGCCTGCCGACGGTCGCCGTCCATTGCATGCCCTCGGTGATCGCGACCTTCGCCAAGCGCCATCCCGGCGTCGGGGTGAGGGTCCACGACAACTCGGCTTCGGAGATCGCAGACAAGGTGCAGTCCGGCGAGGCGGAGTTTGGCGTCACCATTGTTGCGGCGAATCGCTGGGACCTGGAGCTGAAGCCAGTGGTGAAGGAGCCCTTCGTGCTGGTCAGCCATCGCAGCATGCCGCTCGCCCAGGCGTCGTCGCTGACTTGGGCCCAGTTGCAGGGCGAGCCGCTCGTGCGCATCAGCGCCGAAACCGGGAACCGCATCCTGATCGACGATGCGCTGGGCGCGCGGCGCGAAAGCCTGACCTGGCGCTACGAGGTCCAGCGGGTCGTCACTGCGGTCAGTCTGGTGCGTTCCTGCATCGGCTATGCGGTGGTGCCGCAGCTGGCACTCGATGTGCTCGATGCCGGAGAGCTGGTCGCGGTGCCGCTGCGCGCGCCGGCGGTGACGCGCACGCTCGGCATCATCACCCGCAAGACCGTGCCGCTGCGCCCGGCGGCGCGCGATCTTCTGTCCCTGCTAAGCCAGGCCTTGAAGCGCTCGGTCTCGCCGCGGTGAGATGAATGAAACTAATCAATCGCTGCATTCTTATCATTTGATGAAGCAATGAGCCTGCTCCACCTTTGCTGCGGGAAGAAACGCACAAGGAGTGGCGACGATGGCTGGTTCGGCACCGGCGGCGATCGCATTCATCGGATTCGGTGAGGTCGGGCAAACCTTCTCGCGCGGCCTCCTGGCCAATGGCGCGGCCGGAATTCGCACCTACGACCTGCTTTTCGGCAGGGCTGCCGGGCAGCGGCTTGAGGATGCGGCGCGGCAGATCGGCGTGAGCTGCGGCGTGTCGGCGGCTGAAGCCTGCTCGCAGGCATCCTTCATCTTTTCGGCGGTGACGGCCGACCGCGCCGAGGCCGTGGCT
This sequence comes from Allobosea sp. RAF48, assembly GCF_052114025.1. NCBI lineage: Bacteria > Pseudomonadati > Pseudomonadota > Alphaproteobacteria > Hyphomicrobiales > Alloboseaceae > Allobosea > Allobosea sp. RAF48. The sequence goes on along the minus strand of NZ_JBFRDZ010000002.1, from coordinate 234,275 downwards.
GCCGAGGCAGCGAGCTGGCTGAGACCCGGTCAGGTTTTCGTCGACGTGAATTCGGCCGCGCCTTCGACCAAGCAGCGGGCCGCGAAGGCAGTCGAGGCCAGCGGCGCCGATTATGTCGAGGCCGCGGTGATGGCGCCGGTGCTGAAGCCCGGCCTCAAGGTCGCGATCCTCGCCGGCGGTCCGAAGGCCGAGGTCGTGGCCGAGACGCTGAATGGGCTGGGCATGAACCTGACGCCGGTTTCCGAGACGTTCGGCCGTGCATCGGCGATGAAGCTCTGCCGCAGCATCGTCATCAAGGGGCTGGAGGCGTTGATGGTCGATTGCGCCGCTGCCTGCGAGGCCTGGGACGTCAAGGATCCGGTCTTCGCCAGCCTGCACGCGACGTTTCCGTCGATCGATTTCTATGCGCTGGCCGCCGATATGCGCGAGCGTGTCGCGACCCATGGCATCCGCCGGGCGGCGGAGATGCGCGAGGCGGCTGAGATGCTCGCTGCCGCCGGTCTGGAGCCCGGCCTCGCCAACGCCGTTGCCGACGCCCAGCAACGCGGTGCACGCGCAAACTTCGCAGCAGGAGCGTGAGGCGATGAGCCAGATCGCCGTTCCCTGCATGCTGATCCGCGGGGGCACCTCGAAGGGGGCCTATTTCATGCGCGATGACCTGCCGGCGGATATCGCGGCGCGCGACGCCTTCCTGCTCGCGGTGATGGGCTCGCCGGACAAGCGGCAGGTCGACGGGCTTGGCGGCGCGCATCCGCTGACCAGCAAGGTCGCCATCGTCTCGCGTTCGAGCGAGCCAGGCTGCGACATCGATTTCCTGTTCGCGCAGGTCGGCATCGAGACGGGAACCGTCGATACGACGCCGAATTGCGGCAACATCCTCGCCGGGGTCGGGCCGTTTGCGCTGGCGCTGGGGCTGGTCAAGGCGACCGGCGCGCGCACCAGCGTCCGCGTCCGCACGATCAACACCGGCACCATCGCCGACCTCACCATGGATACGCCCGATGGCGAGGCCAGCGCTGCGGGCGAAGCGCGTATCGACGGCGTTCCGGGCACTTCGGCACCGATCGATATCGGTTTCCTCGATGCGGAAGGCTCGGTCTGCGGCGCGCTGCTCCCGACCGGCAACGTTGTCGATGTGATCGAGGGCGCGCCGTGCACACTGATCGACAACGGCATGCCGGTGATCGTGATGCGCGCGGCCGATGTCGGGCGCACGGGCTACGAGCCGCGCGAGCAACTGGACAAGGACACGGAGTTGAAGGCGCGGATCGAGCGCATTCGTCTTGCGGCCGGGCCGCTGATGAATCTCGGCGATGTCGCCAAGAAGGTCGTGCCCAAGGTTGCACTCGTCGCGCCGCCGCAGGCCGGCGGGGCGATCTGCACCCGCAGCTTCATTCCCCAGGAATGCCACGGCTCGATCGGCGTCTTCGCCGCGGTGACGGTGGCGACCGCCGCAGTGCTGCCGGGTTCGCCGGCGGCCGCCGTTGCTGCGATGCCCGAGGGGCGCGAACGCGCAGTCTCGGTCGAGCATCCCACTGGCGAATTCACCGTGACATTGACGGTTGGCGGAACAGCCGAGCGGCCGCTGGTCGAGCGGGCCGGATTGCTGCGCACCGCGCGCATCCTGATGGAAGGCCGCGCCTTCGTGCCGGCGAGCGTCATGGCGGCGCATGCGGGCAACGCTCGCCGTGCTGCCGAATGATTGAAAGAGGGCTGACGGCAATGGCCGACGCGCAGAAGACAGGTCTGGTGATCACCGCGCATCCGGGCGATTTCGTCTGGCGGGCGGGCGGGGCCATCGCCCTGCATGCGAAGCGCGGGATGCGGGTGAAGATCCTCTGCCTGTCCTATGGCGAGCGCGGCGAGAGCCAGTTCGCCTGGAAGAAGGCGGGGGTGAGGATGGAGGACGTCAAGGCCCAGCGCCACGAGGAGGCCGCCGCTGCGGCCGAACTGCTCGGCGCCGAGATCGAGTTCATGGATGCCGGAGATTATCCGCTGCGGACGACGCCCGATATGCTGGACCGCGCCATCGACATCTTCCACGAGCTGGGTCCGAGCTTCGTGCTGACCCACGCGCTCGAAGATCCCTACAATGTCGACCATCCCGAGGCGACGCGCTTCGCGCAGGAGGCGCGCATTATCGCGCAGGCGGCCGGGCACAAGCCTGATCCGGAGCGCGCCTATGCCGCCCCGCCTGTCTTCCTGTTTGAGCCGCACCAGCCCGAGCAGTGCAATTTCAAGCCGAACGTCATCCTGAACATCGACGCGGTCTGGGAGCAGAAGCGCAAGGCCTTCGAGATCCTGGCCGCGCAGAAGCATCTCTGGGAATACTACACGCGTGTCGCGCTCAACCGCGGCATGCAGGGTGGCCGCAACTCCGGCAAGGCGATGACCTATGGCGAGGCCTATCAGCGGCTCTTCCCGGAAGCGCTGGAGGCGCTGGCATGACCCCCGTCGTCATCCGCACCAAGAAGCGTGCCCCGGCCGCGGCGATGGCCGATCTCGGGGAACTCGGCGTCTCCACCACACATGAGGCGATGGGGCGGGCCGGGCTGATGAAGCCTTATATGCGGCCGATCTACGCCGGCGCGCAGATCGCGGGCGGCGCCGTCACCGTGCTCGCCCAGCCCGGCGACAACTGGATGATCCATGTCGCGATCGAGCAGGTGCAGCCGGGCGATGTGCTCGTCGTAGCCTGCACCACCGACAACACCGACGGTATGTTCGGCGATTTGCTCGCGACCTCGCTCAAGGCGCGCGGCGGCGCGGGCCTCGTCATCGATGCCGGCGTGCGCGACGTGCGCGTGCTGACGCAGATGGGCTTTCCGGTCTGGTCGCGGGCGATCTCGGCCAAGGGCACGGTCAAGGCGACGCCGGGTTCTGTCAATGTGCCGGTGGTCTGCGCCGGGGCGCTGGTTCATCCCGGAGACGTGATCGTCGCGGATGACGACGGGGTCGTGGTGGTGCCGCGGCTGCAGGCGGAAGCCGTCGCGGCAGCCGGCCGCAAGCGCGAGGCCAATGAAGACGAAAAGCGTAGACGCCTGGCCTCTGGCGAACTCGGGCTGGACATGTACGCTATGCGCGAAGGCCTCGCCAAAGCAGGCCTCGTCTATCGCGACGACGAAGACGAATAAGCAGAAGAAAAGCCCCGCCAAAAGGGGACCACAGACATTTCGGGAGGAATGACGACATGACGCATCGCAGGACAGTTCTGGGTGGAATTCTCGGCCTCACGCTGGCGGCCACGACTGGTAGCGCGGCACTGGCGCAGGAAGCGGTGAAGATCGGGCTGATCCTGCCGATGACGGGGCCCTTCGCCTCGACCGGCAAGCAGATCGATGCGGCGGTGAAGCTCTTCCTCGCCAAGGAAGGCGCGGTTCATGGCGGGCGCAAGCTCGAAGTGATCCTCAAGGACGATGCCGGCAATGCCGATACGACGCGCCGCCTGGCGCAGGAGCTGGTCGTCAACGACAAGGTTTCGGTGCTGGCCGGCTTCGGCCTGACGCCGCTTGCCATGGCGACGGCGCAGATCGCGACGCAGGCGAAGGTGCCGGAGGTCGTGATGGCGGCGGCGACCGCCTCCATCACCGAGGCCTCGCCCTATATCGTGCGGACCTCCTTCACCCTGCCGCAGGCGTCGGAGCCGATGGCCGACTGGGCCGCGGCAAACGGCATCAAGAAGGTCTTCACGGTCGTCACCGATTACGGGCCGGGCATCGACGCCGAGACCTCCTTCGCGGCCAAGTTCAAGGCGGCGGGCGGCACGGTCGAGAGCGTGCGCGTGCCGCTGCGCAACCCCGATTTCGCACCCTTCCTGCAGCGCGTCTCGGAAGCCAGGCCGGACGCGCTCTTCGTCTTCGTGCCGTCGGGGATCGGCGCGCAGTTCATGAAGCAGTTCGTCGAGCGCGGGCTGGACAAGGCCGGCGTCAAGCTGATCGGCCCCGGCGACGTGGTCGATGACGACATCCTCGAAGGCATCGGCGATGTCGCGGTCGGCGCCATCACCACGCATCATTACTCCGCCGCGCATGACAGCCCGGCGAACAAGGCCTTCGTCGAAGCCTTCCTGAAGGCCAATCCCGGCATGCGGCCGAACTTCATGGCGGTCGGCGGCTATGACGGCATGAAGCTGATCGCTAGGGCGTTGGAGACGACCAAGGGCGACGCCAGCGGCGACAAGCTGATCGCGGCGATGAAGGGGGCGTCATGGGAGAGCGTGCGCGGGCCGGTCAAGATCGACCCCGATACCCGCGACATCATCCAGAACATCTATGTCCGCAAGACGCAGAAGGTCGGCTCGGAACTCCACAATGTCGAGTTCGAGACGATCAAGGACGTCAAGGACCCGGTGAAGGCCCGCAAGTGACGGGCCGGACAGCCAGCCGGGATCGAAGCCCATGCTGACCATCCTGTTCGATGGCATCGCCTATGGGATGGTGCTCTTCGTCCTCGGCTGCGGGCTCTCCGTGACGATGGGGTTGATGAACTTCGTCAACCTCGCCCACGGCGCCTTCGCGATGCTCGGCGGCTATGTCGCCGTTCAGGCGATGCAGCGGCTCGGCGTGCCGTTCCTGGCGTGCCTGCCGCTGGCCTTCCTGGCGGCGGCGCTGGTCGGGATCGTGCTGGAGCGGCTGATCTACCGCCCGATGTACGCCAAGAGCCATCTCGACCAGGTGATGTTCTCGATCGGACTGGTCTTCATGGCGGTGGCCGGCACCGACTGGCTGATGGGTTCGACCCAGCAGTTCATCCATCTGCCGGCCTGGCTGCAGGGCCGCTTCGAGATCGCCGGCATCGGCATCGGCCGCTACCGGCTCTTCGTCATCGTGATCTGCGGGCTGCTGGCATTCTCGCTGCAATGGGGCTTCACGCGGACGCGCTTCGGTAGCCGTTTGCGCGCCGCTGTCGACGATGCGCGGGTGGCGCGTGGGCTCGGCATCCCGGTCAACCGGCTGTTCGCGCTGACCTTTGCGCTGGGCTGCGGACTAGCCGGGCTGGGCGGCGCGCTCGGCATTGAGCTGATGGGCCTCGACCCGACCTTTCCATTGAAGTTCATGATCTACTTCCTGATCGTCGTCACCGTCGGGGGCACCTCCAGCATCACCGGCCCGTTTTTCGCCGCGATGCTGCTCGGCGTCGCCGATGTCGTCGGCAAATATCTCGTGCCGCAGGTCGGCGCCTTCATCATCTACGCGCTGATGGTCTTGCTGCTGATCATCCGGCCGCACGGACTGTTCGCGAGGGCGCGGGCATGAGGGCGGAAACCTTCGAAAGCCGCGTCAGACAGGCTCTCTATGCGGGCCGCCGCTGGCATCCGGCCGAGATCGCCTTCTGGCTGATCGCCTTTGCAGCCTTTCTGCTGTTTCCACGCAACCTGCTGCTGCTCAACGAGATCGCGATCCTGGCGCTGTTCGCGCTCTCGCTTGACCTGATCCTCGGCTATGCCGGCATCGTGTCGTTGGGGCATGCCGCCTTCCTCGGCATGGGCGCCTATGCCGCGGGGCTCTTCGCCAAGCATGTCGGGGGCGATCCGCTCGGCGGCCTCGTCGTCGGCATGGCGGCGGCGGGGCTGCTCGGCCTCGTCACCAGCCCGCTCGTGCTGCGCGGCACGGATCTTACACGCCTGATGATCACGCTCGGCGTCGCGCTGATCCTCTACGAGCTGGCGAATTCCTTCGGCTTTCTGACCGGCGGTGCCGATGGTTTGCAGGGCATCATGATGGGGCCGGTGCTCGGCCTGTTCGACTTCGATCTCTTCGGCCGCACCGCCTATCTCTATTCGCTCAGTGTGCTCTTCGTTCTGTTCCTGATCGCGCGGCGTGTGGTGCACTCGCCCTTCGGGCTCTCCCTACGCGCGATCCGTGACAATCCGCTGCGGGCCTCGGCTTCGGGCGTGCCGAATGCGCGCCGTCTCGCTGCCGCCTACATGCTTGCCGCAGCCTATGCCGGGGCCGCGGGAGCGCTGCTCGCGCAGACGACGCAATTCGTCTCGCTCGACGTGCTCGACTTCCATCGCTCGGCCGATCTGATGCTCGTGCTGATCATCGGCGGCGCCGGCTATCTCTATGGCGGGCTCATTGGCGCCATCGCCTTCAAGCTGCTGCAGGACGCGATCGCGACCTTCACCCCGCAATACTGGATGTTCTGGATCGGGCTTTTCCTCGTGCTCTTCGTGCTCGGCGGGCGCGAGATCATCCATGGCGCGGTCAAGGCCGTTGCCGGCCGTTTCGCTCGCTTTCGAAGGGGAGGGGCATGATGAGCGTCGCTCTCCAGACCTTCGACCTCGTCAAGAGCTTCGGCGGCATCACCGCGACGGATCATGTCGACTTCACGCTGGCAAAGGGCGCCCGCCACGCGCTGATCGGTCCGAACGGCGCCGGCAAGACGACCTTCGTCAACCAGCTCACAGGCGTGCTCAAGCCGAGCTCCGGCCGCATCGAACTGATGGGTGAGGACATCACAAGGCTGCCGCGCGAGGCGCGGGTGAAGCGTGGCCTCGCCCGCACCTTCCAGATCAACCAGCTCTTCGCGACGATGACGCCGCTGGAGATGATCGCTCTCGTCACCTCCGAGCGGCTCGGGCGCGGCAGCCATCCCTTCCGTGCGCTCGACCGCGATGCGGAACTCGTAGAGCAGACCGCCGAGATCCTGGCGCGTTTCAAGCTGGGCGACATCATGGACCGGACGATCGCGACGTTGCCCTATGGCAAGCAGCGCCAGATCGAGATCGCCGCATCCTTTGCCGCGAGGCCCAGCTTGCTGCTGCTCGACGAGCCGGCCGCCGGCGTGCCGGAGGCCGAGCGGCGCGAATTGATGCAGACGGTCGCCGAACTGCCCGACGACGTCTCGGTGCTGCTGATCGAGCACGACATGGATCTCGTCTTCCGCTTCGCGACGCGCATCACCGTGCTCGTCAATGGCCGGGTGCTGGCGGAGGGCACGCCCGAAGAGATGGCGCGCGACAGGAGCGTGCGTGCGGCCTATCTCGGCGAGGGCGCCCATGTCTGACGCATCGACGCCTGAGCTCCTGCAGATCGAGAAGCTGAGCGCCGGCTATGGCGAGGCGCAGGTGCTGTTCGACATCGACCTCACTCTCGCCGAGGGGCATTCGCTCGCGCTGCTCGGCCGCAACGGGGTCGGCAAGACCACGCTGGTCAACAGCATCATCGGCGTCACGCGCCGGCGCGGTGGGCGGATCGTGCTGGCGGGGCGCGACCTCTCCACCGCTTCGCCCGAGCAGCGGGCGCATGCCGGCATCGGCTGGGTGCCGCAGGAGCGCAACATCTTCAAGTCGCTGACCGTGCTGGAGAACCTGACGGCGGTCGCCCGGCCGGGGGCGTGGGATGTGAACCGCGTCTTCCGCATGTTTCCGCGGCTGGCCGAGCGGAAGGCCAATCTCGGCAACCAGCTCTCGGGCGGCGAGCAGCAGATGCTGGCGATCGGCCGGGCGCTGATGCTCAACCCGAGGCTATTGCTGCTCGACGAGCCGACCGAGGGGCTTGCGCCGATCATCGTCGAGGAATTGCTCAAGGCGCTGAAGGCCCTGTTCCGCGAGGAAGGGCTTGCTGCCATCGTCATCGAGCAGCATGCGCGCAAGATCCTCGAACTCACGGACGACGCCATCGTGCTCGAACGCGGCCGCGTGGTCCTGGCCGAGCGCAGTGCTACGCTCATCGCCGAGCCAGCGCGGCTCGAACATCATCTCGGCCTCGCCGCCGCAGCATGACCATCAAGAACCGGGAGGAAACATCATGACACAGAGAAAGAAGCCGCCATTCCGGGGCGATATGGTTGGAAGCCTGCTGCGCAGCGCGCCGGTGAAGGAGGCCCGCGCCAAGGTCGCCGCCGGCGAGATGGCGCAGGCCGAGCTGACCCGGATCGAGGACGAGGAGATCAAGAAACTCGTCCGCAAGCAGGAGGAGATCGGGCTGCAGGCGGTGACCGACGGCGAGTACCGCCGCGCCTTCTGGCACTTCGACTTCCTCGACGGCTTGACCGGCGTCACGAGCTACGAGACCGACTCGGGGATCCAGTTCAAGGGCGTCGCGACCAAGGGCCACGGCATCCGCGTCACCGGTAAGCTCGACTTTCCCGCGGATCATCCGCATCTCCAGCATTTCAGGTTCCTGGCCTCGGTCACCAGCCGCGTGCCGAAGATGACCATCCCGAGCCCGTCGATGCTGCACTATCGCGGCGGGCGAAAGGCGATCGATCCGAGCGCCTATCTCAGGATGGAGGATTACTACGACGACCTCGGCAAGGCTTACGCCAAGGCGATCAAGGCCTTCTATGACGCCGGTTGCCGCTATCTGCAGCTCGACGACACCAGCCTGTCCTATTTCTGCGATCCGGAGCAGCGCAAGATGCTGGCGGATCGCGGCGACGATCCGCACAAGCTGATCTTCGTCTATCGCGACGTGCTCAATGCCGCGCTGAAGGCCAAGCCGGCGGACATGCAGATCACCACCCATACCTGCCGCGGCAATTTCAAATCGACCTTCATCGCCTCGGGCGGCTACGAGCCGGTGGCCGACATGGTCTTCAACCAGATCGATGTCGACGGCTACTTCATGGAGTGGGACGACGACCGCTCCGGAGGTTTCGAGCCGCTGCGCTTCCTGCCCAAGGGCGACAAGCAGGTCGTGCTCGGCCTCGTCACCTCCAAGTTCGGCACGGTCGAGAGCAAGGACAATCTCAAGCGCCGCATCGAGGAGGCGACGAAATACGCCGCGCTCGAACAGCTCTGCCTGTCGCCGCAATGCGGCTTCGCCTCCACCGAGGAAGGCAATGTGCTGGCCGAGGACGAGCAATGGGCCAAGCTCTCGCGCATCCTCGAAGTCGCGAAGGAAGTCTGGGGATGAGCAGCGAGCCCTGTTTCGACATCGCCCATCTCGGCCATGTCGAGCTCTTCACCAACAAGCCCGAGGCGAGCCTCGACTTCTTCGTCAACATCTTCGGGCTGACCGAGAGCGGACGCGAGGGCGACTCGGTCTATCTGCGTGCCTGGGACGATTACGAGTTCCACACGCTGAAACTCACGGCGTCGAACACCACCGGCGTCGGCCATATCGGCTATCGCGCCTCGAGCGAGGCGGCGCTGCTGCGCCGCGTCGCCGCGATTGAGGCGCTGGGGGCCGGTATCGGCTGGAGCGAAGGCGATCTCGGTCACGGCCGCGCCTATCGCTTCCGCGATCCCGACAACCACATCTTCGAGATCTATTTCGACACCAACAAGTACGTTGCCCCCGAAGGCGAGCGGCCGGCGCTGAAGAACCAGGCACAGCGCAACCATGGCCGTGGCTGCGCGGTGCGTCGGCTCGACCATCTCAACCTGCTGGCGCAGGACGTCGCGGCGATCCGAGACTTCATGCCGAAGGCGCTCGGCAGCCGCATCACCGAGCAGATCGTGCTGGATTCGGGGGAAGTCGGCGGCTGCTGGTTCACCGTCAACAACAAGAGCTACGACATCGCCTATACCCGCGACCACACGCCGGCGCAGGGCCGCTTCCACCATGTCACCTATGCGGTCGACCAGCGCGAGCACATCCTGGAGGCGGCCGATCTCTTCCTTGAGAACGGCGTCTTCATCGAGACCGGCCCGCACAAGCACGCCGTGCAGCAGACCTTCTTCCTCTATGTCTATGAGCCGGCCGGCAACCGCGTCGAGATCGCGAATGCCGGGGCGCGGCTGATCCTCGATCCGGACTGGCAGACCGTGACCTGGACCGAGACCGAGCGGAAGAAGGGGCAGGCCTGGGGGCTCAGGACGATCGAGAGCTTCCATACCCATGGGACGCCGCCAGCGGCGTAGGGATAGCGTGGCGGCCTAGTGTGGAGATGAGCCCTGGCGGAAACACGCCGTCATCCCGGATCGGCACCGCTGACGCGGCTTGTCCGGGATGACACCGTGAGTTGGTGTCACATCAGCAGTCGCTAACCACCCCGCGGCTCAGGCCATCACCAGCCCGCCATCGACATGCAGCGTCTGGCCGGTGACGAAACCGCTCCAGTCACTGGCGAGGAAAAGGACAGGGCCCGCGATATCGGCCGGCGTGGCGATGCGGCGCAGCGGCGTCTGCGCGACCAGCATTTCGCGCACCTCCTCCGGCGTCGCCTCGCTCGCCTGTGTCGGATAGACCAGCCCCGGTGCGACGCAGTTCACCCGGATGCCGAGCGGGCCAAGCTCGGCCGCGAGGTTGCGGCTGAAGCCGATGAGCGCCGCCTTGCCGGTGGTGTAGTCGTGATAGGGAATGCTCGGGCGCGTCACCAGATCGCTCGCGAGATTGACGATGCTGGCGCCGCTGCGGCGCTGGAGCAGCGGCAGCATAGCCCGGCAGACCGTGTAGGTCGCCTTCACCGCGCCCTCGAACTGCTGGCCATAGGCCTCCCAGGGCGTCTCCCAGAAGCGGGCGCGATTGTCCGGGTCGAAGCGATAGGGCGCGAAGGCGTTGTTGACGACGACGTCGAGCCGGCCGACCTCCTCCGAGATGCGCTCGGCCATGGCGGCGACCGCCTCGGGCGAGGTCACGTCGGCCGCGATGGCCAGCGCTTCGCCGCCGAGCGCGCGGCATTCCGCGGCGACGGCTTCGGCTGCCCCATCGTTCGTCCGGTAGTTGACGATGACGATCCCGCCCTCGGCGGCGAAGGCCTTCGCGATCGCTGCGCCGATGCCGCGGCTCGCGCCGGTGACGAGGATGGACCGGTCGCGGAATTTCACGGCGCGCCGTCCTTCTGCGGGATGAGATCGCTCTTCACGACGGCCTTCATATCGAGCGGGCGGGCGATCAGGCCGAGGCTGCGGAAGGTATCGGCACCTTTCTGCAGTGCGTCGAGATCGAAGCGGCCGAGACCCTCGCGTTCCGTCGTCTGCGAGACGCTGGAGAGGTTGCGCAACTTGATGATCTCGAGATTGACAGCCTCGTCGCGGCCGTTGATGGCCCGGGTGACGGCGAGGCGGGCGGCTTCAGCGGGATTCGCGATCATCCAGGCGGCGGCGTCGCGATAGGCGGCGAGGAAGCGCTTCAGCAGCGGCTTGTTCTGCTCGTAATAGCTTTCCTTCACGACGAAGATGTCGCTGGGCAGGTTGAGCTGGTCGCGGACCTCGATGACGTTGGCGTCGCCCAGTCCTCGGGCGCGGGCGACGAGCAGGCCGGTATCGGTCGCGGCCGTGGCGTCGACCTGGCCCTGCATCAGCGGCGCGAAATTGAGCAGGCCGGTCGGCTGGATGGTGACGTCCTTCTCGTTCAGGCCGACCTGATGCAGCAGCACGAGCAGGTTCTGATAGGTGCCGCTGGCGAGGCTGTAGACGCCGATGCGCTTGCCCTTGAGATCGGCTGCCGAGCGGATGCCGCTGCTCTTGAGCGCGACGACGTTGAAGACGTTCTGCGGATAGATGTTGTAGATCGCGACGAGCTTCTCGCCCTTGTCGAGCGCGAGATAGAGCGCGGCGGGATCGGTGAAGGCGACATCGGCCTGTCCCGCGATCAGGGTCTGGAGCGCTGCGCCGCCGCCATTGCCGGGCACGTAGTCGAGCGCGATGCCCTTGGCCTTGAAGAAGCCTTTGTCCGGCTCGGCCAGCAGATTGGTGATCTCGCTGATCGGCTGGCTCCAGCCAGCGACGGTGACCTTGTCGAGTGGCTGGGCTGTAGCGTGCGAGGCGGCCAGCCAGGACAGGGCGAGCAGGAGAAGGGCGCGCAGCGTGGACATGGGATCTAGCCTTTCGAGAAACGGTGCAGGACGCGGCGCTCGAGCAGGCGCACGGCCTCATAGAGCAGCATTCCGAGAGCGGTGATGACGATGAAGAGCGCGAAAATCAGGCTCGAATCCATCACGCTCTGGGCGGCGATGATCGAGGCGCCGAGGCCGATCCGCCCGCCGATGAATTCGCCGACGACGGCGCCGACCAGCGCCAGCACGACGGCGACACGCAGGCCCGCCATGATGACGGGCAGCGCCGCCGGCAGTTTGAGGCGCAACAGCGTCTGAAGGCGGCCGGCACCCAGCATGCGGAAGAGCTCGCGCCGGGCGGGATCGACCTCGCTGATCCCGGTCAGCGTGTTCTCCATCAGGGGGAAAAAGCAGATCAGCGCCGTGATCACGACGGTCGGCGTCATGCCGAATCCGAACCAGATGATGAAGAGGGGCCCGAGCGCGAGCTTGGGCACGAGCTGGCTCGCGAGGATATAGGGGCGCAGCAGCCGGCTGAGCGCGGGGACTTCCGCCAGCAGGATGCCGACGCCGAGCCCGACGACAGTGCCGATGCTCAGGCCCAGAGCCATTTCTGCGGCGGTGACGGCAAGATGCGGCCAGAGGCGGCCGGTGGTGATCTCGCTCCACAGCGTTGCGAGCACGGCAGAGGGCGGCGGCAGGACGAGCGCCGAGAGGCCGCCGAGCCGGCACCAGGCTTCCCAGCCGGCAAGCAGGGCGAGCAGCAGCAGGAGTGAGGGCAGGCGCGCCGTCATGCCGCCGGCCTCCGGCTCGTGGCGGCCTGCGGCCCGCCATCCATGGCGTCGCGCAGATCGTGACAGGCCGCGGTGAAGCCTGGAGTGTAGCGCATGTCGCGGTGGCGCGGGCGGGACAGCTCGATACGGCGCGCATGGGTGAGCTGGCCGGTGGCCATCACCGCGACCTTGTCGCCGAGATAGACGGCTTCGCCGATATCGTGCGTTACGAAAAGCGCGGTCGTGCCGTTGAGCGCGCAGAGCCGCAGCAGGTCGTCCTGCAATTCCTCGCGCGTCAGGGCGTCGAGCGCGGCAAAGGGCTCGTCGAGCAGCAGCAGGTCCGGGTTACCGACCAGCGCGCGGGCGACGGCGACGCGGCTCTGCTGGCCGCCGGAGAGCTCGGAAGGCCGGCGTGCGGCGAAGTCCGTAAGTCCGACGCGGGCGAGCAGATCGAGCGCCGCGTCGCGGTCGACGGCCGTCGGGCGGCGCTTCAGCGAGATCGGCAGCAGCACGTTGTCGAGGGCGCTCAGCCAATCGAGCAGGGTGGGAGCCTGGAAGACGAAGCCGGCTCGCGGGCTTGGGCCCTGCAGCGGCTCACCGCCGATGCGGATGGAGCCTTCTGTCGGCATGAGCAGGCCGGCGGCGAGCTTGAGCAGCGTGGTCTTACCGCAGCCGCTGCGGCCGAGCAGGCAATGAATTTCGCCGCGCGGGATGGCCCAGTCGACGCGATCGACGATGGCGGGGCCGGACGCGTCATAGCTATATCCGACCTGCTCGATCGCGACGAAGCCGGGCATGGCAGGGTCAATCGACATAGGGTGCGAACCCTTCCGCCACGGCCTCAGTGCTCTGCTCGATCTCGGTCAGGGTGACGAGATCGAGCAGGCTGAAGCGCCCGTCATGATGCCAGCCGGCTTCCGGCGCGGTCATGCGTCCGAGCGGGGCGACGCGGCTGACGCCGACCGCGCCTAGCCGCTCGGCGAGCAGGAACAGCCGCTCGGGCGCCACAGCGACACCCGCCGTCTGCAGGAAGCTGCGGTAGGGCGCGACGAGGGCGGGGACCTCATCGAGGCTGTCGACCGAGACCAGCTTGAGCATGCGGTTCAGGCCAGTCGGGCTCAGGGTTTCGGGCGCCTCGACATGGATCACGCTCCAGGAATCGCTGGGCTCGCCGAGGAGTTCGGCCCCACCGTCCATCGCGCGCATCTCCTGCGCGCCCCGCCATGCGGCGATCGACGCGGCTTCGCCTTGCGACAGGGCGCGGCGTGGATGGCGATGGACGAGGGCGCCGAGCTCCTGCGCGAGGTAGCGCGCGAATTCGGCGGGGGCGACCCGTCCGCCGCGCTCGACGAAGAGCAGCTGCGGCGAGTAGCAGCCCTGCTGCTCGTAGCGGGCGACGTCATGGGCCGCGAGCCGGGCGAGCGCCGGTGCCTTGCGGCTGTCGAGCGCTTCGCGGGCGATGACACCGAAACCGATCTTGTGGCCATGCGGCAGGAAGCGCGTGGTGACCGGCAGCTTGGCGCGCAGGGCCGCGAGCGTGTCGTTGCCGCCATAGGCCATGACGGTGTCGGCTTCGCGCAGGAAAACCGGTTCGGCCGCCGCTTCGCCGCCCTTCCACCAGACGATGGCGAGGCATTCGCCGAGTTCCGGGTCGATCTCCGCGAGGAGGCTGGCGAACCACCCCGCGGTCAACGGCTCGGCCGAGGCGAGCTTGCCCACGCTGCCCGCCTTGACCAGCAATCCGCAGATCAGGCTCCAGAGCGAGAGCGCCGGGACGTTGCCGGCCCAGACATGCAGCAGCAGTTCCGGGCCGTGGGCGCGCAGGTAGCCGCCCTTGGGCGTCGGCTGGAAACCGTCGAGCACGGCGGGATTGGCGAAATCCTCGGCCAGGAAGCGCAGGAGCTGCGGGCGCCGGAAGGTCTTGAGATAGCCGGTCAGGCCGAGGCGGACCGTCTCGCGATCATAGCCGGTGACGATCGGCAGGAGATGCTCGGCCTTGCGTCGGAGCGGGTGCCCGCGGTCGAGCAGACGCGCGACGGCGGCGTCGATCGCGGTGACGATGCGGGCGGTGTCCATCCGCTTCAGCCGGGCGCGTGCATTGCTGCGCACATGCTCGCAGAGAGCCGCGGCCTGTGCTCCGTCGAGCTCCGGCAGCGCGATAGTGACGCTTTCGCCCCAGGCACTGTGACTGACCTCGCGCCAGCGGAGCGCCTCGCGGTCCAGGCCGGGCAGATGGCCTGCGTGCTCGATCACGGCGGTCAGCCCCGCGCCGCCGCAAGGAACTCGGCCACCGCGACCGAGCAGCCCTTCGAGGCTTCGCCGTCGACGCGGCCGAACAGCTTGAAGCCACCCGGGACGATCTCGCCGGCGTCCTCGGTCAGGATCGCGGAAACGCAGTTGAAATGCGCGAGGTCGTGATGGACGATGACGCCCCGCTGGCCTTCCGGCAGGTCCGCCCCGGTCAGCGGATCGACGACGCGGCTGCGGATCCAGTGCGGGCCGGATTTGACCGAGGGGCAGGTCTCGTTTCCGTCATCGTAGAGCTGCGAACTCAGCTCGGTCATCCCGTACATGTTGATGCAGGCCGAGCGCGGCACGCCGAAGGCGGCTGCGAGCCCGTCATAGAACTCATCAGGGCCGAGCTCCCGTGACTGGCCCTTGAAGCCGCCGGTGTCGAGGATCAGGCTGCCCTCCGGCAGGGCGAAGCGCCGGCCGCTCGCGGCGAGCGCGTCCAGCACGGGCACGAAGGAATAGCTCGCGCCGAGAAGGGAATAGGGCTCACCGCTCGTCTCCGCCTGCTCCAGCGCCGACAGAAGGCCGTCCAGGTCGAGCCCGTCCGCATTGATGAAGACTTGCGAGTCCGGCGTGCCGCACTCGCGCCGGGCGAGCGAGAGGTAGGTGGCGAGCGAGGAGTTCGGCAGCTTCGTCTCGTCAGGGAAGAGGATGCCCATGCGGATGCGCTCGCGGCCACGCATGAAACGCGCGCGGAAGTTCACCAGCATCGAGCGCTTCCAGACGTCGAGCGTCGGGTGGTAGCTGCGGCCGCGCACGCCCTGCGTCGTGCCGCTCGTCATGAAGACATGGCTTGCCGCCTCCGGCGGGCTGCAGCTCAGCGTCAGATCCTTGAAGGCGGTGATCGGCACGGCGGGGATGTCGCGCCAGCGTCTCACCGAGAGCGGCGTGCGGCCGCGCTGCAGGGCAAAGCGCTTGTAGGGCTCGTTGTTGCGGAACTGATAGGTGAAGACTTTCAGCGCCATCGCCTCGAATTCGGCTTCCGTGGCATCGGGAAGCGAGATGAACGCGAGGAGCGCCTCGATGATCTCGGCTTGCGTCACTGCGGCTCACTCCGTTCGGACGCTCGCTGGCAAGCCGGGAGCGTCGATCGCAACAGGATCATGGGCGCAAGCTGGAATCAGGGCCTGTGACGGCCGCATGTCCCGCATCCCTACGCCGGTATGATCCGGATCAGGTTCGGAGGGTCACCGCGTTGCCGGGTTTGACGCCCGGCCGGCGGAATCTCAGCCTCCTAGCGAGGCCCCCCTGGGAACGGGTTTTAGGTGGGGCTTCGGGCCATGGCTTGTCAAGCATTGCCGGCGCAGGGCCCGCCGCTTTCGGCGAGAAGCCGGGACATGGCGCGCATGCTGAAGAAGAGGCTCGACGCGGGCCCTCAAAACCGTTTCTGTGCCGGCCATGAACGTTCCTGCGCCGCCACCCCGCATCGCCTCCTTTACCTGCGAAAAGAAGCCGGCCACGGGCTCGCGTGGGATGGTCGTCACCAATCATCCGCTCGCCTCGGCGGCGGGCGCGCAGATGCTGCTCGGCGGCGGCAATGCGATCGACGCCGCTGTCGCCTCGCTCTTCGCGCTGACCGTCGCCGAACCGATGATGGTCGGCATTCTCGGTGGCGGCCTGAGTCACATCCGCCTCGCGGATGGACGCCATGTCGTGATCGACAATCTCTCGACCGCGCCGGGCCATGCGACGCCCGACATGTATGACTGCCTGTCCGACGAGATCGGCAGGCAACGCGACACCCGCGACCGCGAGAACGTCGTTGGCGCCAAGGCGGTGGCGGTTCCCGGCGCGCTGAAAGGCTGGTGCGAGGCGCTCGCCCGTTTCGGCACGCTGCCGCTGGCCGAGGTGCTGCAACCGGCGATCGGGCTGGCGGAGCGCGGCTTCGTGGTGACGCCCTATCTGTCGAACTGCATCACCGACAACGCCAGCGATCTCGCCCGCGATCCCGGTCTTGCGGCGATGCTGCTGCCAGGTGGGAAGCCGCTTCAGCCGGGCATGCGGCTCGTCCAGGCCGACTATGCCGCGAGCCTGAAATTGATCGCGGCGGAGGGGCCGGAGGCGCTGTATGGCGGCAAGCTCGGGCGGGCGCTGACCGACTATATGGCGGCGAATGGCGGCCTGATCGATCAGGCCGACCTCGCGAACTACAAGATCGAATTGCGCGAGCCGATCCGGGGCTCTTATCGCGGCTACGAGATCATCGGCCCGCCGCCGCCCTCGTCCTCGGGCGTGCATATCACGCAGATGCTCAACATTCTCGAAGGCTACGATATCGGCTCGCTCGGCTTCGGCTCGACCGATGCCGTGCATCTGCTGGCCGAGGCGCTGAAGATCGCCTTCGCCGACCGCGCCGTGGCGACGGCCGATCCGGCCTTCGTCAAGGTCCCCGTCGCGAGGCTGATCGACAAGGCCTATGCCGACGAGCGCCGCGCCTTGATCGCGATGGGGCAGGCGAAGAGCTGGACAGCCGGGCTTTCCGGCGGCGAATCCGCGGACACCACCCATGTCACCGTCGCGGATGCGCAGGGCAACGTCGTCAGCGCGACGCAGACGATCAACGGCTTGTTCGGCGCCTGCGTCCAGATCCCCGGCACGGGGATGATCGCCAACAACTACATGTTCAACTTCGATCCGCATCCCGGCCGCGCGCTCTCGATCGCGCCGGGCAAGCGGGTCTTCACCTCGATGGCGCCGATGATGGCGCTGAAGGAGGGCAGGCTCGCCTTCGCGCTCGGCCTGCCCGGCGCGCTGCGCATCTTCCCCTCGGCGCTGCAGGCGATCGTCAACCTGATCGACCATCGCATGACATTGCAGGAGGCGGTCGAGGCGCCGCGGGTCTGGACCGAGGGCGGGGTGCTCGAGCTCGAGGAGGCGATCCCTGAAGCGGTCGCGCAGGAGCTTGCGGCACGCGGCCACCGGATCGTGCGCTCGCCGCGCGTTGCCGGCGGCATGAACGCCATCGCCTTCAATGCGGACGGCACGCTGACCGGGGCCGCCTGCTGGCGCGCCGACGGCACGCCGGTTGCCATCTCCGGCGGGCTTGCCCGTGCCGGCGCGCGCTTCACGATCTGATCGAATTGCCGGACCTTTCCATGCCCGAGACCATCGTCCTCCTGGACATGACCAGCCCCGAGCGGGCCGACCGGCTGCGTGCGCTGCTGCCTGATGGCTTTGTGCTGACGCATGGGACCGCGCGCGGCGACGAGCACATGAAGGAGATCATCGCGGAGGCCGACTACGCGATCTCCGGGCAGGTCGGCGTTTCGGCCGATGTGCTGCGGGCGGCGAAGAAGCTGAAGCTGCTGCACAAATGGGGCGTCGGCTACGACAACATCGATATCGCCGCAGCCAAGGAGCTCGGCATCCAGGTCGCGCGCACGACCGGCTCAAACGCCGTAGCCGTTTCCGAATTCGCGATCGGATTGATGCTGTCGACCCTGCGCCTCATCGCCTACGGCAATGCTGAGCTCAAGAAGGGCCATTGGCGCACGGGTCAGTTGCCGTCGGATACCTATACGCTCTCGGGCAAGACGGTCGGCATCGTCGGCTTCGGGGCGATCGGCAAGAATGTCGCGAAGCTTCTGAAGGGCTTCGGCTGCACCATCCTCTACAGCAAGCGCACGCCGCTCGACGTCGCCGAAGAAGCAGCGCTGGGCGTGAAGCATGCTTCGATGGCCGAAATCCTGGCGCAGGCGGACGTCGTCTCGCTGCATTGCCCGCTGACGCCGGAAACCAAGGACCTGATCGATCTGGCGGCCCTGAAGGCAATGAAGAAGACGGCGGTGCTGATCAATGTCGCGCGCGGCGGTGTCGTCAACGAGGCCGATCTCGTCACGGCGCTCAGGGCGAAGGAGATCGCCGGCGCGGCGATGGATGTCTACGAGATCGAGCCGCTCCCGACCGACAGCGAGTTGCTCACGCTCGACAATCTCGTGACCACGCCGCATCTGGCCGCCATGGCGTCCGACAATTTCGCCCCGGTGGTGAAGCGGATGTTCACGAACATGCAGCATGTCTCGCGCGGCGAGCCGGTGCCGCCGCTCGATCTGGTGGTTTGACGCTGGATCCCGTCATTCTCGGGCGAAACGAAGCGTAGACCCGAGAATCTCGAGCAGGATTGGCGCTAGAGCCTCCTTCGGCACGAGATGCTCGGGGCAAGCCCGAGCATGACGGCCGAGCTTGGCGCGAGCCTCGCTTCGGCCAAACCGCGCGTGCTCAGTGCAGCCCGCCGACGCCGACATAGCGTTCCAGCACCGCGGCGTCGGCGCGTAGCGCAGCGGGCTTGCCCGACCAGACGATCCGGCCGCGTTCGAGGACGATGACATCCTCGGCGAAGTCGAGCGCGCTCTCCAGGCGCTGCTCGACGAAGAGGATCGTCATCGCGCCGCTGCCGGCGAGCCGGGTGAAGGCCTCCATCAGCATGTCGCAGATCACGGGAGCGAGGCCTTCCAGCGGCTCGTCGAGCAGCAGCACCGAGGGCTGGCCGAGAATGGTCCGGGCCGTCGCCAGCATCTGCTGCTCGCCGCCGGAGAGCTGCGAGCCGAGATTGCGGCGGCGCTCGTGCAGGCGGGGAAAGAGCGCATAGGCTTCCTCGATGGCGCTGCGCGTGCGGCCTTTCAGCCCGGCGAAGAGGTTCTCCTCGACCGTCAGCCCCTTGAAGATTTCGCGGGTCTGGGGGACGAGGCCGATGCCGCTATGGGCGCGGGCGGCGGTGCCGAGCGCGGTGATGTCGGTGCCGCCGAGGCTGATGCTGCCGGCATAGCGGCGCGTCAGCCCCATCAGGCTCGCCATCAGCGTGGTCTTGCCCATGCCGTTGCGGCCGAGGATGGAGAGGCGCCCGCCCGCCGGCACCGAGAAGGAAACGTCCTCCAGCACATGGGTCTGGCCGTAGCCGGCGCTTAAGGCCCTGACGTCAAGCGTGGCTGCCGGCATGCGCGTAATTCCCGAGATAGGCTTCACGGACCTTGGGGTCCCTGGCGACGTCGGCTGGCAAGCCCTGAAAGATCAGCTCGCCAGCAGCCAGCACCACGACCCGTTTCGCGAAGCGGAAGACGAGGTCCATGTCATGCTCGATCATCAGCACGGCGAGCGAGGCGGGCAGGCGGGCCAGCGCCTCCTCGATGCGCGGGGTATCGGCGGAGGGTACGCCGGCGGCGGGCTCGTCGAGCAGCAGTACCTTGGGACGCTGCGCCAGCGCGATCGCGATCTCGAGCAGGCGCTGCTGGCCATAGGCGATGGTGGCGACCTTGCGGCGCGCGACCTCCGTGAGCCCGAGCGTGGCGAGGATCTCGGCTGCTTCGTCCTGAACTTCGGAGGCGCCATGGAAGCGGGCGAATATGCGCGTCGCCCGGCCGAGCCGCTGCAGGATGGTCATGACGACATGCTCTTCCGGCGTCATGTCGAGGAAGAGGCGCGTGACCTGGAAGGTGCGGACGAGGCCACGCCTGACGCGCTGGACGGCGCCGATCGCGGTGATGTCCTCACCAGCGAGATGGACGGTGCCGGTGCTCGGCCTGATGCGGCCGGTGACGAGGTTGACGAAGGTGGTCTTGCCGGCGCCGTTGGGGCCGATCAGCGCGAGGCGCGCGCCTTCGGCCATTGCAAGGGAGAGGTCGTGATTGACCTTGAGCCCGCCGAACTCCTTCGAGAGATGGGAGACCTCGAACAGCGCGGTCATCGGCCTGTTCCCCAGCGTCCGCGCGTCAGCAGGCGGGCCAGTTCGTCCAGTGTGCCGGAAAGCCCACGGGGGGCGAAGAGCACGATGGCGATGAGCACGGCGCCGACCAGCGTCATCCAGTGGAACGGATTGATCGCGGCGACGATATGTTCGAGCGCCATGAAGATCACGGTGCCGATCAGCGCGCCGTAGAGGCTGCCGATGCCGCCGAGCACCAGCATGACGAGAGCGTTGGCCGAAATCTCGAAACTCACGCTGTCGAGGCCGACGACCTGCGTCGCGATGGCCGCGAGCGCGCCACCCATGCCGGCGACGGCGCCGGAGATCACGAACATCTTGACCAGCACCGGGAAGGCGAAGATGCCGAGCGCGCTGATGCGCAACGGGTCCTCCTTGAGGCCGCGGCAGACCATGCCGAAGGGCGAGCGCACGATGAGGCGCAGGGCCGCGAAGACGACGATGAGCAGAGCGAGGCCGAAGAGATAGGCGGCGCGGCCCCAGAGATCGAACTCGAAGACGCTGAAGAGCGGCGCGGGGACCATGCCGGAAAGGCCATCGCTGCCGCCGGTGATCGAGGAGGCCTTGTTGGCGGCCTCGTGCAGCAGCTGGACGATCGCGATCGAGAGCACGAGCTGTGGCAGGCCATGGGCGCGCAGCATCACCGCGCCCATGAGCAGGCCCATGACGGCGCCAGCGGCGGCGCCGATCAGGATAAGGAGGAAGGGCTCGGTCACGCCGTGCACGCAGGCGATGCCGGCGGCATAGGCGCCCGCGCCGTAGAGCGCGCCCTGGCCGAGCGAGGCAATGCCGCAATAGCCGACGATCAGGTCGAGCGAGAGCACGAGCAGCGCCACCGAGATGACGCGGGTCAGGAAGGCGAGGTTGTCGGGGAAGAGCACATAGCCGGCGAGGCCGACGAGCGCGATCAGGACAAGGCCGACCAGGTCACGGCCGAGCGGCCGGAGGCGACGGGCGGCGGGGCGCGGGAGCGAGGCGTCCGTCATCCTACTGTGCCCGCCCCATCAGGCCGCGCGGGAAGGCGCAGACGATCAGGATCACCGCGAGATATAAGAAGAAATTGCCGAACTCCGGCACGAGATAACGCCCGGTGACGTCGATGGCGCCGAGCAGCAGGCAGGCGGCAAGCGCGCCGGGAATCGAGCCGGCGCCGCCGACAGAGACGACGACGAGGAAGGTCACCATATAGCGCAGCGCGTAGTAGGGCTCGATCGGCAGGAACTCGGCGCCGACCACGCCGCCGAAGGCGGCGAGCCCGATCGCGAGCGCGAAGCTCGCCGCATAGATGATATCTGTGCGCACGCCGAGCGCGCGGGCCATCGGGGCATTCTCGACGGCGGCGCGCAGAAGGATGCCGAAACCGGTGCGCTCGATCAGGAGCCAGAGGCCGCCGGCGACGACGAGGCCGCTCGCGATGACGAAGAGGCGGTGGCTGGCGATGCTGCGGAAGCCGAGATCGATCGGCCGAGCGAGCTCCGGCGGGAGCGGAATCGTCTTCAGCGTCGGGCCGAAGAAGTAGTTGGTGATGCCGATGACGCAGAAGGTGATGCCGATCGTCATCAGCACCTGGGAAAGCTCGCTGCGGTCGTAGATGCGGCGATAGAGCAGGCGCTCCAGCGGGATCGCGAGGAGCACCGTCCCGAGCATGGCGAGCAAGATGCCGAAGCCGTATCCGAGACCGAGGTCGCGCGCCGCATAGGAGGCGATGTAGCCGCCGATCATCGCGAAGGCGCCATGGGCGAGATTGACCACCCGCATCAGCCCCATCGTCAGCGACAGGCCGATGCAGATGATGAACAGCGCCATGCCATAGGCGAAGGCGTCCATGGCGATGCTCAGCGCGGTCTGCATCTGCGGGCCTCGTTACTGCTCGGCGTGCCGCAGCCGGGCAATGCCGCCGTCATGCCCGGGCTTGACCCGAGCATCTCGCGACGGGGAGGCACCAGAGCCTCCTTCTGAAGGAGATTCTCGGGTCTGCGCTTCGCTTCGCCCGAGAACGACGGATGTTGCCACCGCAAGATGGTCTTCACTTGGCGAGGCCGGGATCCTTCTGATCCGGGACGCTGGCGATCTCCTTGTTGATCCAGCGGCCCTGCGCGTCCTTGGCGACCTCGCGCAGGTAGATCGTCTGGGTGATGTGGCGGGTCTCCGGATCGATCTTGACCGGGCCGCGCGGGCTCTCCCAGGCAAGGCCCTTCACGGCCTCGACGGCCTTTTCCGCATCCTGCTTGCCGCCGGTCGCCGCGATCATCTTGGAAATCACGAACATGCCGTCATAGGCGCCGACGGCCGGGAAGGAGAGCAAGTCCGGCGCGCCGATTGCCTTGTCGGCGGCGGCGACGAAGCGCTTGTTGATCTCGGAGTCGTGCGAAACGGCGTAGTGGAAGGAGGTCACCATCCCTGCGGCGGCCTCGCCGAGCGCCGGCAGATCGGATTCCTGCGTCAGGTCGCCGGTGGCGAAGAGCTTGACGCCAGCCTGCTTCAGGCCGGTGTCGCTGAACGCCTTGACGAAGCCGAGCGTCGGGGGCCCGGAAGGCAGGAAGGCGAAGACACCCTGCGGACCGGCATCGCGGATGCGCTGCATGATCGGGCTGAACTCGGTGGTGTTGAGCGGCATGCGGATCGATTCGACGACCTCGCCGCCCGCGGCCTCGATCGCCTTCTTGAAGGCGCCCTCGGCGTCGACGCCCGGCCCGTAGTCGGTGACGACCGAGACGAACTTCTTGATGCCGCGGTCCACCGCGGCCTTGCCGATCGGCGTCGCGGTCTGCGCCGTGGTGAAGGACGTGCGCACCACCAGCGGGGAGGAGTTCATGATGGCCGAGGTCGCGGCGTTGAAGATCACCAGCGGCACGTTGCCCTGCTTCAGCAGCGGGGTGATCGCCATCGCGTCCGGGGTGAAATAGACGCCGCCGAGATACTGCACCTTG
The DNA here is from genome assembly GCF_052114025.1 of Allobosea sp. RAF48. Taxonomy (NCBI): domain Bacteria; kingdom Pseudomonadati; phylum Pseudomonadota; class Alphaproteobacteria; order Hyphomicrobiales; family Alloboseaceae; genus Allobosea; species Allobosea sp. RAF48. The sequence goes on along the minus strand of NZ_JBFRDZ010000002.1, from coordinate 210,915 downwards.
TCGCGCACGATCAGTTCCTGCGCGAGAGCGCGGGCCTGCTGCGGATTGGCCGTCGGAAGGTCGCGATAGACCAGCTCGATGTCGTGGCCGGCGACGGTCTTGCCGTTCTGCGCCAGCCAGGCCTCGGCGCCGGCCTGGAAGTTCTTGCCCTGCAAGGCGAAGGGGCCGGAGAAAGGCCCGATGATGCCGACCTTGATGGTGTCGGCGCTGGCCGCGCCGCTCAGGCCCCAGGCGCCCGCGAGTGCCAGGGCCCCGGCGCGCAGCAGCCGGCCGAAGGATGTCTTCTGCATTGTTCTCTACCTCCCGATATCGTGCGCCGCTGCGGCTGTGTTCTCTGCCGTGCGGCGGGCGTCGCCGTTCGCTCCTGGTCGGATCGCCATGCGGAGGCGTCCGGCTCTTGTTGTCACCAACGCAATTTTTCGCCTGAGGGCAATGCCCATCGCCTTCGGATGCCGGAAGCCATCAGGTCGAAACAGTCTCGAAGGTGAATTCGTCTCCCGGTGGTGGGCCACGAGATGGTCTGCCCGTCCTGCTGGCTCGTCGTGCCCTGCGTAACAGGGTCTAATAGGGCAGGCCGACATAATTCTCCGCGATGGTGGTGCCTGCTGCCCGCGACTGCGTGAGATAGTCGAATTCGGCCTGCTGGATGCGCTGGCCGAAGCCATCCTTCTCCGGGAAGCGATGCAGCAGGTTCGTCATCCACCAGGAGAAGCGCTCCGCCTTCCAGACGCGGGCGAGCGCGCGGGACGAATAGGCATCGAGGCCGGCGTCCGAATGGTCGCGATAGTGCTCGCGCAGCGCGTCGAAGAGATAGCGTACGTCGCTCGCCGCGAGGTTGAGCCCCTTGGCTCCGGTCGGCGGCACGATATGGGCGGCGTCTCCGGCGAGGAAGAGCCGGCCGAAGCGCATCGGTTCGGCCACGAAGCTGCGCAGCGGCGCGATGCTCTTCTCGAGCGAAGGGCCGGTCATCACCGCATCGGCTACCGCCGGGGGCAGGCGCCGGCGCAACTCGTCGAAGAAGGCGTCGTCCGACCAGTTCTCGACCCGCTCCTCCAGCGGAACCTGGACGTAGTAGCGGCTGCGCTCGGCCGAACGCATCGAACACAGCGCGAAGCCGCGCTCGTGATTGGCATAGACCAGCTCATGCGCCGCCGGCGGGCGATCCACCAGCAGGCCGAGCCAGCCGAACGGGTAGACGCGCTCGAAGATATGCAGCGCATCTGCCGGGACGGAGGCGCGGGAGACGCCGTGATAGCCATCGCAGCCTGCGATGAAGTCGCAGTGCAGCTCCTCGGCCTGCCCGCTCGCCCGGAAGGTCACGCGCGGCGAAGTGCCGCCGAAATCGTGCAGCGCGACGTCTTCGGCTTCGTAGAATGTCGTCCGGCCGAGCGCCTGGCGGGCGTCGATGAGATCGTGCGTCACCTCGGTCTGGCCGTAGACGGTGACTGTCTTGCCGCCGCTGAGTTCCTTCAGGTCGATGCGGTGGAGCGCGCCGCGGAAGGCGAGCGCGAAGCCGTCATGGACGATACCTTCACGGTCGAGCCGGCCGCCGACGCCCGCCTCGTGCAGGAGATCGACCATGCCCTGTTCGAGCACCCCGGCACGGATGCGGGAGAGCACATAATCGGCGCTGCGCCGTTCGAGGATGACGTTGTCGATGCCGGCACGCGACAGAAGCTGCCCGAGCAGCAAGCCGGCAGGTCCGGCGCCGATGATGGCGACCTGCGTTCGCATTCTTTTTTCCTCCCACGAAGCGACGATTTGCACCGTTCGATCCGCAAGCCGAGAGTAACGCTTTCGCTGCAATTGACGGAATGGAGGATTCGCGCATTGTCTTGGACAAATCGATCCTGAGGACAGCATGCCCGGCAGAAGCGTCCCCGCCTATTGGCTCTATGGCGAGCGCCTGACGGACCGCTTCCCCGACGCGCTGCATATCGAGCCCATCGTGGCGCGCAGCTCATTGCATGGCTGGACGATCCAGCCGCATCTGCACCACGATCTCTTCCAGTTCTTCCTGGTCGCGCAGGGCGGCGGCCGGACCCGCGTCGACGGCCGCGAGCAGGGTCTCTCGCCGGGGTCGGTGCTGCTGCTGCCGCCGTCGACGATCCACGAATTCGCTTTCCTCGATGGCACCAACGGCTTCGTCGCCAGCGCAGCGGCGACCTCGCTGAAGCGCCTGTTCGCCAGCGAGCCGGAGGCTCGTGCCCTGCTCGGAACCGCCGCAGTGCTGCATGTGCCGGTAGGGAGCGCGGAGTTCGCCGGTCTCGACGCGATGATGCGGCTGGCGATGAGCGAATTCGCCGCGAACCTGCCGGTGCGGGAGTTTTCACTCGGCGCCTATGCCGACCTGATCGCTTCCTGGTTCGTGCGGGCCACGCGCGGGGCGCGGGCGGTGGCCGAGCCGGCGCGGGACGCGAGGGCCGAACTGGTCCGCCGTTTCGTCGAGCAGGTCGAGGCGCGCTTCCGGCATCATGATGCGCTGACTGACTACGCGCGAGCGCTCGGCGCCTCGGTGCCGCATCTGTCACGCAGCTGCCGGGAACTGCTCGGCCATTCGGCGGCCCGCGTCATCCAGGATCGGCTGATGATCGAGGCGCGGCGTGATCTGGTCTACACGGCGATGTCGATCTCGCAGATCTCGTTCCGGCTGGGCTTTTCCGATCCGGCCTATTTCTCGCGCTTCTTCGCCAAGCGCGCGGGCCTGTCACCTTCGGACTATCGGGTGAAGGCCTGACGCCGATCAGGCCGAAGCTTCAATTTCCTTCATCACAGCCGCGGCTTCGGCGAAGGCGGTGTTGCCGGCAGGCACGCCGGCATAGATCGCCGTCTGCATCAGCACTTCCTTGAGGTCGTCCTGCGTGAAGCCGCCCCGGCTCAACCCTGCCCGGACATGCAGGCGGAACTCCTCCCAGCGGCCGAGGCTCGCGGTGATGGCGACGACCAGCAGGCGCCGCGTGCGGTCGTCGAGGCCGGGCCGGCTCCAGATCTCCTGCCAGGCGATGCGGGTTATCATGGCCTGGAAGTCGGCGTTGAACGGCGTGCGATTGGCAAGCGAGCGATCGACCCAGGCGTCACCCAAGACGCGGCGGCGATTCTTCAGCCCGGCCTCGAACAGGGTCTGCGCAGCATCGGCCGCATCCGGGCCGGGCGACAGGAAGCCACGCAGCGCGCCTGCCAGGGCAGCGGGTGCCTCGAGCGGGGCGAGATGGCCGCAGTCGAGCCGTTCCAGCTTCACGTTCGGGATTGCCGCGACGAGGTTCTCGCCATGGCCGGCGAAGGGGGTCGAGGCATCGCGTTCTCCAACGACGACGAGCGTCGGGCAGGCGAGGCCGGGAAGGCGGCCGATCAGATCCATGTCGCGGATGGCGGCGCCGGCACCGGCATAGCCTTCGCGGGCCATGGCGACGAGACCGCGCCGCACACTCTCGGCGACTGCCGGCTGGCCGATGGCGAAAGCGGGCGAGAGAAAGCGCTGCATGGCGAGATCGGCGATCGCCACCGTGCCGCCGGCGCGGACCTTTTCAACGCGATCCTGCCATGCCGCGGGGTCCATGGTGGCCGAGGTGCAGATCAGCGCCAGCGCCGAGACGCGCTCGGGTCGGGAGAGCGCGAGCTCCATCGCGATCATGCCGCCGAGCGAGACACCGGCAACGGCGGCCTGCGCGATGCCGGCAGCGTCCATCACGGCAGCGACATCACCAGCCAACTGGGTGAGAGTGTAGTCGCCGTCGGGAGCGTCGGAAGCGCCGTGGCCGCGGGTGTCGAGCCGCAGGACACGGAAGGAGAGCAGGAGGGCGGGGATCGCCGCGTCCCAGAGGCCGAGATCAGTGCCGATCGAGTTCAGCAGCACGAGCGCCGGCTTGTCGTCCGTGCCTTCGAGTTTCCAGTAGATGCGGGCGCCGCCGCTTGCTGCAAAAGGCATCGTCCGTCCCTTAGTCCTGCTGCGCGAGCAGCGCGGCGACCAAGGCCGGGCTCTCGCCGATATCGCTCCCGAGACCGGCTGCCGTGAGATTGCGGGCGATCGCTGCCTCGTCGACCTCAAGCCCTTCCGCGATCGTCGCCATTGCCTCGGCCGCGCCGGCTGCGATCAGGAAGAGCTCGGCCAAGGCCGGGCCTTCTGCCTGCCAGCCGCCGAGACCGCGTTCCTGCTCGGCCGGAAGACCGGCGAGGATGCCGGCGACGAGGCCGGGCGCCCGCAAGGCGGCCGAAAGCGCAACCTGGCAACCGGTGGGGTTGCGCTTGTGGGCCATGGCGGAGGAGCCGCCGCGGCCGGGGATCGCGGGTTCGCGGGCCTCACTGACACCGTTCTGGGCCAGGAGCGAGACGTCGCGCGCCATCTTGCCGAGCGCGCCGATGGCGATGGCGAGCGCCGTCGCAATGCCGGCGATGCCGCCGCGGCGGGCATGCCAGGGCGGCGTGTCGGGCAGGTCGAGCGCGGCGGCGAGGCGCGCCGACACAGCCGCGCCCTTGCCGCCGAGACCGGCGCGCGAGCCGGCGGCGCCGCCGAATTGCAGCGTTGCGCCCGTTTCGACCTCGCGTCGCAGGCGCGCGGCCGCTTCCACCACGCCGGCCTGCCAATGCGCGATGCGCAGGCCGAAGCCGATCGGCAGCGCGTCCTGCAGAAGTGTGCGGCCGATGGCCGGGGTCGCGGCATGGCGCTGTGCGAGGGTGGTGAGCGCCGTCGCGACGCGCTTGAGATCGCGGTCGAGCAGGCTGCTCGCGGCGCGGATCTGGCAGGCCAGTACGGTATCGGCGACATCCTGGCTGGTGGCGCCCTTGTGGAGGGCCTTGGCGGCTTCGCCCGTCAGGGCGGCGCGAAGCCGTGCCACCAGCGGAATCGCCAGCGTGCCGGCGAGCGCGGCTTCCTCGGCGAGCGCGGCGGTGTCGATCGCGATGGTCGCGCAAAGCGCGGCGATCGCCTCGGCGGCCTCGGAAGCAATCAGTCCTTCCGCCGCCTCGGCACGTGCGAGCTCGGCTTCGAAGGCGAGCGCATGCCGAAGCGTGGCCGTGTCCGCGAACACGGCCAGCATCGCTTCGGTGGTCGCCTGCCTCGTTCTGAGGAGGGCGCTCACGCGGCCTTTGCGAGGGTGGAGGCGACGGCGAAGGGAGCCGCCGTCTTGGCCTTGACCTCGTCGAGGGTGACGCCTGGCGCGAGCTCGATCAGGGTGAGCCCGCCGCCCTTTTCCTTGTCGCAGCTCATGACGCAGAGATCGGTGATGATGAGGTCGACCACGCCGGCGCCGGTCAGCGGCAGGCTGCAACGCTCCAGCACCTTGGATTCGCCCGCCTTGTTGGCGTGATCCATCACCACGATGACCTTCTTGACTCCGGCGACGAGGTCCATCGCGCCGCCCATGCCCTTCACCATCTTGCCGGGGATGGTCCAGTTGGCGATGTCGCCATTGGCCGCCACTTCCATCGCGCCGAGGATGGTCAGGTCGATATGGCCACCGCGGATCATCGCGAAGCTGTCGGCCGAGGAGAAGAAGCTGGAGCTCGGCAGGATCGTGATCGTCTGTTTGCCGGCATTGATCAGGTCGGGATCGGCCTCGCCCTCATAGGGAAAGGGGCCGATGCCGAGCAGGCCGTTCTCCGACTGCAGGGTCACGTCGACGCCATCGGGAATGTAGTTCGCCACCAGCGTGGGAATGCCGATGCCGAGATTGACGTAGAAGCCGTCCTTCAGTTCCTTGGCCGCGCGCGCGGCCACCTCTTCACGGGTCCAGGCCATTATGCCGCCTCCCTCTTGCGCTCGGTCAGCTTCTCGATCTTCTTCTCGTTGATCGTGCTCTTGATGATGCGGTCGACATAGATGCCCGGCGTGTGGATCGCCTCGGGGTCGAGCGATCCGACTGGCACGATCTCCTCGACTTCGGCGACCGTCACCTTGCCGGCGGTCGCCATGTTCGGGTTGAAGTTGCGGGCCGTGCGCCGATAGACGAGGTTGCCGGCGGTGTCGGCCTTCCAGGCCTTGACGATGGCGAGGTCGGCCCGGAGCCAGGTCTCGCGGACATAGAGGTGCCCTTCGAATTCCTCGACCGGCTTGCCTTCGGCGACCACGGTGCCGACGCCGGTCTTGGTGTAGAAGGCCGGGATGCCGGCGCCGCCGGCACGGATGCGCTCGGCCAGCGTGCCCTGCGGGTTGAGCTCGAGCTCGAGCTCGCCGGCGAGATATTGCTGTTCGAACAGCTTGTTCTCGCCGACATAGGACGCGATCATCTTCCTGATCTGCCGGGTCTGCAGCAGCATCCACAGGCCGAAGCCGTCGGCGCCGGCATTGTTAGAGATCACCGTCAGGTTCTTCACGCCGGAGTCGCGGATCTGCGGAATCAGGCTCTCGGGATTGCCCGACAGGCCGAAGCCGCCCGACATGATCGTCATCCCATCGAAAAGCAGCCCCTCCAGCGCAGCCGCAGGGCCGTCGTAAATCTTGCGCGTCATCGGTCCTCCAAGGGCGCGGCTTGGCGCCGCGGCATTCGCTCCGGTGTCCCTGCCGCCGTGGCGCCAAAGCGCCGCCTTCGGGTCGGTCCAAAGTTTCCGGCGCGATCAGAATACGAACGCGGGAGAATGTCCATGGCCGCGACGCAACAGAGGCCAAGCCCTTGAAGAAAGGTTGGGCACGCGGCCCCGCCTTGCGGATTTCAGGCTGCGGCCATCCGCTCCGGCCCGGGGATCGGGAAGACCCGGTCATAGGCCAGATTGAACAGGAAGGCGTAGACCACGTAGAAAATCACGATGGCGAGATCCATCAGGAAGGTCTCCCACAGGCTCATGCCGAGATACCAGGCGATCGGCGGCAGCAGCAGCAGGAGAAGGCCGCCCTCGAAGAGCAGCACATGCAGGACGCGCGTCGGGATGTTCTTCCGCGTGTGCCCGACGAGCCGGTGCATGGCGTGGTCGAAGCCAAGGTTGAAGAAGAAATTCCAGATCGTCGCGACGGTGGCCGAGCCGACGCCGATCACGCCCATATGCGTCGCCGGCAGGCCGAACAGCTGGGCGCCGCCGGGAATCACGAGCGCCAGTCCGATCGCCTCGAACAGCAGGGTATGGCGAACCCGGTCGGGAAAGGAGCGCATCGACATTCAAAACACCTGTTGTTCTCGTTGACGCGCCGCTTTCTATCGCCAAATTTGAGCGTCTCAAGTTAGGTATTATCTGGATTGCAGATAGATGGGTGTATCTTTCGAGCAGTTGGAAGCCTTTGTCGCGGCGGCCGAGCGCGGCTCCTTCTCGGCGGCGGGCCGGGCTCTGCGCAAGGCGCAGTCGGCCGTCAGCACGCAGGTGGCCAATCTGGAGGAGGATCTGGGAATCGCGCTGTTCAGCCGGGCCGGCCGCAGCCCCGTGCTGACGGCGGCGGGCGAGCGGCTGCTGCGCGAGGCGAAGGTGATCCTCGACCGGCGCGAGCATCTGGTCGGTGTCGCCAGCGGCTTCGAGGCGCATGTCGAAAAGCGGCTCGTGGTCGCGATCGACGAGCTCTATCCGGAGCATCTGCTGGGTACGCTCTTCGCGGATTTCGCCCTGCAGTTCCCGCATGTCGAGCTGGAGCTGCTCTTCCCGCTGATGGAGGATGTCAGCCAGCTCGTCCTGGTCGGGCAGGCCGATATCGGGGTGATGTGGCGGCAGGAGGTGCTGCCGCCTGAGCTCGGCTTCCAGACGGTCGGCTGGGTGCCGATCAAGCTCGTCTGCGGCAAGGGCCATGCGTTGGCCGGCACCCGCGTCGATTGGGAAGATCTCAAGCGGCACCGCCAGATCCTCATCGCGGCGCGAGGGGACGGGCCGGAGAAGCAGCGCCTGCGGGTCGCGGCAGAGGTCTGGTGGGTCGAGAGCCACTGGGTCATCCTGCAGCTGGTGAAGCAGGGCATCGGCTGGGCCTTCGTCTCCAGCTACGTCATCGAGCATTCGCCAGTGGCGGCCGACCTCGTAACGCCCGACCTGCAGTTCGATAATTTCGACCTGCCCGTGGCGCTGGAGATGGTCTGGCACAAGCAGCGCCCCTGCGGCCCGGCTGCGGCCTGGCTGCGCGAGCGCTTTGCCGCTGCACGCATTGCCGCCTGATCCCATCCAGTTTCGTCGGCGCGGAGCTCGAAGCACTGCATGGCTTCGCTAGCCTCAAGATCCGGAATTAAATTACATCCTCGCGACCGGGCCTCTGCCGAAGAGCAGCGCTGAAATCGAGCGAAAATCGGCATTCATGCCGAATTTCGACTCTCCGACTTGTCACGCGGGGCGATGACGTAGTATCCGTATTGGTAATAAAATTTCATAATGCCGCCGAGGGCGGTTTCATGTGGGGAGTGATTATGCAGAACGATTCCTTCTCTCGCGCTGCCGTGACGCGGCGCGGCCTGGGTGGCCTCGCGGCCGGTCTCGCCGCTTCGACCGTGCTCGCGCCGGCTGCCGGCTGGGCCCAGGCCGCCTCAAGCGCGAACCTTGCCATGGTCGGCGAGCCGCAGTCGCTCGATCCGATGGCGTCGACCGCCGATCTCGTCGGCACCATCATGCAGCATGTCTACGAGCCGCTGTTCACCTTCGACGCCAACTGGGCAACGCAGCCGATGCTCGCCGCCGCGCTGCCGACCGTCTCGGCCGACGGCAAGACCTACACGATCGAGCTGCGCAAGGGCGTGAAGCTGCACAATGGCCGCGACCTCGATTCCGAGGACGTGGTGGCCTCGCTGAAGCGCTGGTTCGACATGACGCCGCGCGGCAAGGGCCTGGCGAAGAGCCTTGCCAGCCTGACCGCGAAGGGGCCGACCACGGTCGAGATCGTGCTGAACAAGGTCGAGCCGGCGCTGCTGGCGCATCTGGCACTGCCGTCCGGCTTCGCCGCGATCATGGCGAAGGAATCGATCGCCAATCCGCTGACCGAGTTCGTCGGCACGGGTCCCTACAAGTTCCGCGAGCGCAAGCCCGACCAGTTCGTCGTGCTGGTGAAGCACGAGGGCTATGCTTCGCGCAGCGAGCCGGCTTCCGGCTATGCGGGCAAGCGCGAGGCCAAGATCGACGAACTCCGCTTCATCCCGGTGCCGAACGCCAATACCCGGCTCGAGGGCGTGATCGCGGGCCAGTACCAGTTCTCCGACCAGCTCGCGGTCGAGAGCTTCAAGAAGCTGTCCGGGGCGAGCGCGGCGCGGGCCGTGCTGACCATGCCCTTCGGCTTTCCCTATTTCCCGACCAACACCAAGCAGGGGCCGATGGCCGATCTGAAGGTCCGCCAGGCCTTCCAGATGGCGCTCGACCTCGAAGAGGTGCTGATGGCCGGCTTCGGCGAGCCGAAGTTCTTCGCGACCGCCGCCGAGCACTTCCCGAAGGGCTCGCCGTTCTTCTCAGAGGCCGGCAAGGACAAGTACAGCAAGGGCGATGCGGCCGGCGCCAAGAAGCTGCTGGCCGAGGCCAAGTATGACGGCACGCCGATCCGTATCCTCAATTCGAAGCAGTACGACTTCCATCACCGCATGGCGCTCGTCATGGCCGAGCAGCTGAAGGCGGCCGGCTTCAAGGTTCAGCTCGATGTCGTCGACTGGGCGACGCTGATCCAGCGGCGTGGCGATCCGGCGCTGTGGGACATCTACATCACCCATTCGGCCTTCCTGCCCGAGCCGATGCTCTCCCCGCCGCAGCTCGGCGAAGGCGCGCCCGGCTGGTGGTCGAGCCCGGCCAAGGAAGCCGCGCTCGCCGCCTTCAATGCCGAGCCGGACCCGGCCAAGCGCGGCGCGCTCTGGGGCAAGGTCCAGCAGGTGATCTATGACGAGGTGCCCTATATCCGCGCCGGCAATTTCGGCGCGCTCTCCGGCGCCTCGGCCAAGATGACCGACTACGCCGCGATGCCGTGGCCGTCCTTCTGGAACGTCGGCCTGACCAAGTGATCCGGCCGGAGTAAGCGGCCCATCATCGGCCCGGTGTCGCACAGGCAACGCCGGGCCGGTTTCCAGTCAAGTCCGCCTTCGCCAACGGAGCGTATCGGATGCTCGCGCATATCGGACGCCGGTTCGCCGGCCTGTTGCTCGTGCTCTTCATCGTCGCCGCACTGGTCTTTTTCCTGACGCGGCTGGCGCCGGGTGATCCGGCGGCGCTGATGCTGGGCGACCAAGCGACGGCGGAAGACATCGCGCGGCTGCGAGCCGCCTATGGCCTCGACAAGCCGCTGCTGCTGCAGTTCCTCCTGTGGCTGAAGGAGGTCGCCGGCGGCAATCTCGGCCAGTCGATCTTCCTGCAGCGGCCGGTGACGCAGGCGCTTCTGGAGCGCGCCGAACCGACCTTCTTCCTGGCGATGTTCTCGCTCGCCATCGCTGCGGCGATCGGCATCCCCGCCGGCATCGCCTCGGCGGTGTGGCGCGGGCGCCCGGTCGACCAGGCGGTCAGCGGGCTTGCGATGCTGGCGGCCAACATCCCGAGCTTCTGGCTCGGCCTGATCTTCATCCAGCTTTTCGCGGTCAAGCTCGGCTGGTTCCCGGTTGCGGGCTACGGCCCGCCGCAGGCCAGCTTCGCCGAGCGGCTCCAGCACCTGCTGCTGCCCTCCGCCGTCCTCGGCGTCGTCAACTCGGCGCTGATCACGCGCTTTACCCGCGCCAGCATGCTCGACATCCTCGACGCCGATTTCCTGCGCACGGCGCGGGCGAAGGGGCTGTCCGAACGCCGCGTCCTGCTGGGGCATGCCTTTCGCAACGTGCTCGTCCCGGTCATCACCGTGCTCGGCCTGACGCTGGCGCTGCTGATCGGCGGCGCGATCGTGACGGAGACGGTGTTCGGACTGCCGGGCATCGGCAATCTCGTCGTCTCCGCGGTGCTGCGGCGCGACTATCCGGTAATTCAGGGGGCGCTGCTCGCGGTGGCAGCGATCTACGTCCTGATCAACCTCCTCATCGACGTGATCTATACGTTCGTCGATCCGCGTGTCCGCTACTGAGGCAGCGACGATGAACTCTCCCGTCCTCGCTTTCCTCCGCAGCCTGTTCCGGCGCAAGCTCGTGCTCGTTGCCGCCCTCGTCCTCGCGGTGGTCTTCGTCCTCGCAGTGCTCGCGCCCTTGATCTCGCCCTACGATCCCGGTGCGATGCGTGTCGCGCGGCGCCTGCGCCCGCCGAGCGAGGTCAACTGGTTCGGCACCGACGAACTCGGCCGCGACATCTTTTCGCGCATTGTCTGGGGCGCGCGCGCCTCCTTGGGCATCGGTTTTGCCGTGGTGATGATTTCGGTCACGGTCGGCACGGCGTTCGGCCTGATCGCCGGCTATTTCAAGCGGCTCGACGCACCGATCATGCGCTTCGTCGATGCGTTGATGGCGCTGCCGGACATCCTGCTCGCGATCTTCCTAGTCGCGGTGCTCGGCGCCTCCGCCGGCAACGTCATCCTGGCGCTGTCGATCGTCTACACGCCGCGCGTCGTGCGCGTGATCCGCGCCTCGACGCTGGTCGTGCGCGAGCTGCCCTTCGTCGAGGCGGCGCGGTCCATCGGCGTCTCGACCCCGCGCATCCTGGCCGTGCATCTGCTGCCCAACATCGCCTCGCCGGTGCTGGTCCAGGCGACCTTCATCTTCGCCTATGCCGTGCTGGCGGAAGCGGGGCTGTCCTTCCTCGGGGCCGGCGTGCCGCCGGAGACACCGACCTGGGGGACGATGATCGCGTCGGGCCAGCAATATGCTGACGATGCCTTCTGGATCGTCGCTTTCCCGGGCCTCGCCATCGTCTTCGTGGCATTGTCGTTGCAGGTTCTCGGCGACGGGCTGCGCGACATGCTCGATCCGCGTCTCAGGAAGGCTCTGTGATGGCTGCCGCCGTTCCGTTCTTCTCCCAGACCTGCGTCAACCTCGCGAGGCTGGGAAAGGTCGGGGCGGCATCAGATCGCGCGGCTGGTTTCGGCGGAGCTTCGACATGACCGGCACGTTCGATCCAACGGGAACGTCGCGCGCGGCCGGACTCGAGGATACCGTTGGCGCCTCCGACATCCTCAGCACCATCCGCACCGGCCTCGACGCCATGTCGGAGAGCCAGCGGCGTGTCGGGGCGCTCTTCCTCGACGATCCCGATTGGGCGGTGAAGGCCAATGTCGAGGAGATCGCGGCGCGCTCCGGCGTCAGCGCGCCGACGATCGTGCGCTTTGCCCGCGCCATCGGCTGCGAGGGTCTCAGGGACCTGAAGCTGAAGCTCGCCGGGGCGCTGGCGCTCGGCGCGCCGTTCCTGCACCGCTCGGTCCATGTCGGCGAGACGGCGGCCGATGTGGTGCGCAACGTCACCGGCAGCATGACCACGGTGATCGCCGAATGGCAGCGACGGATCGACCCTGCCGAGCTCGACCGGGCCGCCGCGGCGATCAAGAGAGCGCGCCGGATCGACTGCCTGGGCACCGGCGCGACCTCGCATTTCCTGGCGCAGGACCTGCAGGCACGGCTTTTTCGCCTCGGCCTGACCGCGAACGCCTTCTCCGACGCCCATTTCCAGCTTGTCGCCGCCGCGACCCTGACTTCGGCCGATGTCCTTGTCGCGATCTCCTTCGTCGGCCGCATGCCGGCACTGCTGCGCGCCGTCGAGGTTGGCCGGGCGCGGGGGGCTACGATCATCGCCCTGACGCAGGCGCGCACGCCGCTCGCCGAACTCGCCCACATCGTGCTGCCGATGGATGTGCCGCGCGATGCCACCATGTTGGTCGGGACGGACGCCTATGTCGTCCAGCTCATCGCGATCGAGATCCTGATGATCATGGTCGGGCTGCGTCAGGGACCCGAACTGATCGCCCGCATGAACGATCTCCATCACGTGCTGAACACCTACGGCGTCGACCGCGAAGACCCGTCCGTCCTGCATGCCGGCTGGCGCCAGATGCTGGATTCCGACCTTGGGTCGTCCGAAACGGGCTGAGACGGCCCGCGAGAGCATTTTCGCGTGTCTCCGAACCGCGGAAGTGTTCTAGCTCTTTGTTTTATCGCATTTTCTTCACGCGAACCGGCATCCACTTCGCTGGAAAATGTTCTGGCCGCTACTGCTGGAAAGTCCAGAGCAGGCTCTCGCTCAATTCCTTCAGGGCCTCGACCGCATCCGGCCGTTCGCGCGCGACCGCAGCGATCAGGGCGTCCGCGATTGCGAAGACGGCGGTGGGAGAATTGGGCAGCAGGCGACTGCGCGCGGGCGCGAAGAGCGTGACATCGGCGATCGACGCGAGCGGGGAAGTCGGACCGTCGGTCAGTGCCAGGAGTTTCGCGCCGCGCTTCTTGGCGAAGCTCGCGAGGTCGAGCGTCGAGCGTGAGTAGCGCGGGACCGAGATCGCCACCAGAAGGTCGTCCGGTCGTGCCGACATCATGTGGCGCACCGCACGCTCCGGGCCGGTCCGGGCCGAGGCGAAGATCACATCCGCTCCGAGGTAGAGAGCCAGACCGTCTTCAAGGAACGAAGCGACATGGTGGCTTGCGCCGGAGGCCGCGATGAAGACCCGCGGCGCCTTGAGCAGCAGCTCGACGGCCCGCGTCACCGCTTCCTCCGTCAATCCTTCGCGGGCCGCCTGCAGATTGGCGGCCTGGTCGGCAAGCGCGGCCTCGACGGTCGCGAAGGTCGAGCCGGCGGCCGAGCGGGCGCCGGCGAAGCTGTCGACGGGAGCATGGGCGAACTTCAGCGCAGCCGAGAGCGCGCCGCGAAACTCGCCATAGCCGCCATAGCCGAGCGCCCGGACGAAGCGCGTCACCGTCGCGTTGGAGGTGCCGCTCCCTTCCGCCAGCCCTTCGATGGTCATCGTCGCGACGTCGAGCGGATGCTGCAGCACGAAATCGGCCGCACGGCGATGGCCGTTGCTCAGGGACGGGTAAATCCGAGCGATCCGGTTCGAGAGATCCGTCGACGGCTTCAGGCCCTGGGACATGTGCCTCCGCCCGGTTGACGTTCAAAAATTTTCATGTTTGCTACCGGACGAAAATAAACCTGTCAAAACGACAAGCGGGAGCGGATACCATCATGCGTCAATCCCTGTTCGTCGCGGCACTCGCCGCAACGTGCCTGTCCGCCACGGCGGCCTCGGCCCAAACCTTGCGCATCGCGCTGGCTTCCGAGCCGACGGCCGTCGATCCGCACTATCATGACCTCACTCCGAACAACGCTCTGGCGCAGCACATCTTCGACTCGCTCGTCAGCCAGGATGAGAAGCAGAAGCTGCATCCGAGCCTTGCCTCGTCCTGGGAGAATGACGGCAAGAACCGCTGGACCTTCAAGCTGCGCGACGGCGTGAAGTTCTCGAACGGCAAGCCGTTCACGGCCGAGGACGTGGTCTTCACCTTCTGCCGCACGCTGAAGAACGAGACCAAGGTGTCGGATTCCTTTGCCGACGTCACCGGGAATTTCGCCTCGGTCGAGACGCCCGATCCGCACACGCTGGTGATCAACACCATCAACCCGGAGCCGCTGCTGCCGAACCTGCTCTCGGCGCTCAGCATCCTCTCGGCTTCCATCGCCGAGCACGGGCCGATCAGCTACGACATCGCCAAGAACTGCGGCGTCACCGGCCCCTGGCCGACGGTCAGCGGCTTCAATGACGGCTCGCTTGCCGTCGGCACCGGCCCCTACAAGCTGAAGTCCTATGTGCGGGGCTCGGCGATCGAGCTCGAGCGCAACCCGACCTATTGGGGCAAGGCCGAGCCCTGGGAGCTCGTGCGCCTGCTGCCGGTGACCAATGCCGGCCCGCGCCTCGCCGGCCTGCTCGCCGGAGATTACGACGTGATCGAGAATCCGGCGGCGCGCGACCTCGGCCGGATCAAGGACGACAAGCGCTTCGGCCATGTCATCACGCCCTCGACCCGCGTGATCTATTTCCAGCTCGACGTCGCTCGCGACCAGAGCCCCTTCGTCAAGTCCGAGGACGGCAAGAACCCGCTGAAGGATGCGCGCGTGCGCAAGGCGATGTCGCTCGCCATCGACCGCGATGCCATCGTCAAGCGCATCATGGATGGCGCGGCCGAGCCCGCCTACCAGTACCTGCCGACCGGCATGTTCGGCACGCTGCCGAACCCGCCGAAGCTGGCCTATGATCCCGCGCAGGCGAAGAAGCTGCTGGCCGAGGCCGGTTATGCCAAGGGCTTCCAGCTCACGCTGTCGACCACCAACGATCGCTACATCAACGACAGCCAGATCACCCAGGCGGTCGCACAGTACCTGACCCAGATCGGCATCAAGACCGAGGTCGACGCGATGACGCGGGCGATCTACTTCCCGCGCCGGGCCAAGAAGGAATTCAGCGTTGCGCTCGGCGGCTGGGGCTCCGGCACCGGCGAGGCCGCGTCCTTCCTGCGCCAGTGGCCGCCGACCCCGAACGAGACCAAGACGCTGGGTGGCTCGAACTATGGCGGCTACAAGAACGACCAGTTCGACAAGGTGATCCGCGAGGCCGTGACCACGCTCGACGACGCCAAGCGCGCCGAGCTGCTGCAGGAGGCCGGCAAGCTCGTGCTCGCCGACGGCGCCTTCATCCCGCTGCACTTCGAGAGCGGCGTCTGGGCCTTCAAGTCCAACCTCGCTGTCACCGGTCGCGCCGACCAGTACATGCTGGCGATGTCGGTCAAGCCGGCCGCCAAGTAAGCCTCGCCGGGCAAGTCCCCCGAAAGTGACGGGTGGCCCGCCAGGGCCGCCCGTTCGCAACACGTAGCGGAGCCGGTCTCACCCCATGACCGCCTATGTCCTGCAGCGGCTGATCCAGAGCGTGCTCGTGCTGCTCGCGGTCTCGGTCGTCGTCTTCTTCGCCGTCTACGGCATCGGCGATCCGATCGAGCTTCTGGTCTCGCCCTCGGTCAGCTCGGCCGAGCGCGAGGCGCTGATCCGGCGCCTCGGTCTCGATTTGCCGATCTGGCAGCAATATTTCGTCTTCATCGGTAACGCGTTGAAAGGCGACCTGGGCCGCTCCTTCGTTCATGGCGTGCCGGCGATCGAACTGATCTTGGCGCGTCTGCCCGCGACCTTCGAGCTTGTGCTGCTGGCGATGACGCTGGCGATCTTCACCGGCGTGCCGCTCGGGCTCTATGCCGGGCTCGATCCGGAAAGCCGGCCCTCGCGCATCATCATGGGCAGCACCATCCTCGGCTTTTCTCTGCCGAGCTTCTGGAAGGGCATGATGCTGATCCTGCTCTTCGCCGTGCTGCTCGGCTGGCTGCCGACGGCCGGGCGCGGCGAGACTGTCTCCGTCCTCGGCTTCAGGACCAGCCTGCTGACGCTGGACGGGCTGAAGCATCTGGCACTGCCGGCGATCAACCTCGCCATTCCCAACATGGCGCTGATGATCCGCCTGGTCGCCGCGGGCACGACCGAGACGATGACGCAAGACTACGTCAAATACGCCCGCGCCAAGGGCGTGCGGCCGCGACGCATCGTCGGCCGCCACGTGCTGCGCAACATCCTGATCCCGGTCGTCACGGTGGTCGGCATCGAGTTCGGCAGCCTCGTGGCCTTCTCGACCATCACCGAGACGGTCTTCGCCTGGCCGGGCATGGGCAAGCTACTGATCGATTCGGTCTACCAGCTCGATCGGCCCGTGGTGGTCGCCTATGTCCTGCTGGCGACGCTGCTCTTCGTCGCGGTGAACTTCCTCGTCGACATCCTCTATGCCGCGCTCGACCCGCGGGTGAAGCTGACGGGAGAGATGGCATGAGCGCAAAGACCAGGGCGCCCGCCGTTCCCGCCTATGCCGACACGCCCCTGCGCGAAAAGGTACTGCGCCGCATCCGCAGCCGGCCGACGACGCGCGGTGCGGCCATCCTGCTCGGCATCATGGTCCTGCTCGCTCTGCTTGCGCCGTTCATCGCGCCGCAGAACCCGCACGACCTCGCCGCCCTCAGCGTGATGGACAACCGGCTGCCGCCGGGCGAGGCCGGCATGAACGGCATGACCTATTGGCTCGGCACGGATTCACAGGGCCGCGACATGCTGAGCGCCATCCTCTACGGGCTGCGCACCAGCCTGATGGTAGGCCTTTCGGCAACGCTGGGGGCACTGTTCATCGGCATTTCGGCCGGGCTTCTTGCCGCACAGTTCGGCGGCGCGGTCGACGCCGTGATCATGCGCGTTGTCGACTTCATGCTCGGCTTTCCCTCGATCCTGATCGCGCTCGTGCTGCTCGCCTCGATCGGCCGCGGTGTGGACAAGGTCATCCTTGCCATCGTGCTCGTGCAATGGGCGCAATATGCCCGGCTGATGCGCGCCTCCGCGCTGGTCGAGCGCCGCAAGGAATATATCGAGGCCGCCCTGAATTTCGGCCTGCCGACCCGACACATCATGATTGCTCACCTTCTGCCGAATTCTGTCGGCTCGGTGCTGGTCGTCGCCTCGATCAGCGTCGCCAGCGCGATCACGCTGGAGGCGACGCTGTCCTTCCTCGGCGTCGGCGTGCCGGTGACGCAGCCCTCGCTCGGCCTGCTGATCGCCAACGGCTTCGAGTTCCTGCTCTCGGGCGAATACTGGATCGCGGTCTTCCCCGGCATTGCGCTGGTGCTGCTGATCGTCTCGCTCAACCTCGTCGGCGACCGGCTGCGCCGCAGCTTCAACGTGCGCTCATGACCGACGCCCTGCTCGATGTCCGCGGTCTCAGGACCGTCTTCCATGCGCTCGACGGTGCCTGGCCCGCCGTCGACGGCGTCGATCTCAGCGTCGCGCGCGGCGAGGTGCTGGGGCTCGTCGGCGAGTCCGGCTCCGGCAAGTCGGTGACCGGCTTCTCGCTGGTTCGGCTGATCGACCCGCCGGGCGAGATCGTCGCCGGCACGATCAGCTTCGACGGCGAGGATCTGCGCGCCGCTTCGGAAGAGCGGCTGCGTGACCTGCGCGGCGACCGCATCGCCATGATCTTCCAGGATCCGCTGATGACGCTGAACCCGGTGCTCAGCATCGGCGAGCAGATGAGCGAGGCGATCCTGGAGCATCGTCAATGCACACGCGACGAGGCGCTGGCGGAGGCTTCGAAGGCGCTGGCGCGGGTCGGCATCTCCTCGCCCGAGGCGCGGCTGAAGCAGTTCCCGCATGAGTTCTCCGGCGGCATGCGCCAGCGCGTCGCCATCGCGACCGCGCTGCTCAATGCGCCCGACCTGATCATCGCCGACGAGCCGACGACGGCGCTCGACGTCACCATCCAGAGCCAGATCCTGTTCGAGGTGCAGAAGCTCAGCCGCGAGACCGGCACCGCCGTGCTCTGGATCACGCACGACCTCGCAGTCGTGGCCGAGCTCGCCGACCGGGTGGCGGTGATGTATGCCGGCCGCGTGGTCGAGATCGGCCCGGTCGATCAGGTTCTCGATGCGCCGCGTCACCCCTACACGCTCGGCCTGCTCAACTCGTCCGCCGCCAATGTCGCGCCCGGCGAGCGGCTGAACCAGATCGACGGCGTCGCGCCGCGCATCGATGCGCGCCCGAGCGGCTGTCCGTTCCGGCCGCGCTGTCCGCGCGTCCAGCTGGTTTGCGCCGAGCAGGATCCGACCACGACGGCCGAGGGCGCCCGCAGCTTCCGCTGCCATAACCCGGTCCCGTTTGGAGAGGCGGCATGAGCGCGCCCATCATCGAGCTCAAGGGCGTCACCAAGCATTTTCGCCGCAACCCGACGGTGGCGGAGCGGATCCTGATGGCGACTGGCCGCGGCAAGGCGCCGCCGGTGCTGCGCGCCGTCGACGGCATCGACCTCAGCGTCAAGCGCGGCGAAGTGCTCGGCCTCGTCGGCGAATCCGGCTGCGGCAAGTCCACGCTCGCGCGCGTCGTCACGGGCATCCTCAAGCCGAGCGCGGGCGAGGTGGTCTACGAGCAGCGGCCTGTCGCGGGGCTGAAAGGCAAGGAGCGGCTGGATTTCCTGCTGAAGGTCCAGATGATCTTCCAGGACCCCTATGCTTCGCTCGACCCGCGCATGAAGGTCAGCCGAATCGTCGGCGAGGCGCTGAGCGTCCACAAGCTGCTGCCCAGGGCCGAGATCGACAAGGCGGTGGATCAGGCGCTGAGCGAGGTCGGGCTCGACCTCGCCTATCGCGAGCGCTACCCGCACCAGTTCTCGGGCGGACAGCGCCAGCGCATCGGCATCGCGCGGGCGCTTGCCGTGAAACCCGATTTCCTCGTCTGCGACGAGCCGGTTTCGGCGCTCGATGTCTCCATTCAGGCGCAGGTCGTCAACCTGTTCATGGATGTGCGC
This sequence comes from Allobosea sp. RAF48, assembly GCF_052114025.1. Lineage (NCBI taxonomy): Bacteria > Pseudomonadati > Pseudomonadota > Alphaproteobacteria > Hyphomicrobiales > Alloboseaceae > Allobosea > Allobosea sp. RAF48. Next base: position 191,789 of record NZ_JBFRDZ010000002.1, on the reverse strand, counting down.
GAGCGACACGGCCTGACCTATCTCTTCGTCAGCCACGATCTCGGCCTCGTCAGGCATATCAGCGACCGAGTCGCGATCATGTATCTCGGCCGTATCGTCGAAGTCGGGCGGGCGACCGAGATATTCGCCGAGCCGGCGCATCCCTATAGTGCGGCGCTGATCGCCGCGATCCCCTCGGCGGCCCGGCGCAAGCGCGCTTTCCAGCCGCTCAAGGGCGAGCTGCCTTCGCCCTTGGCTCCGCCGCCCGGCTGCCCCTTCCATCCGCGCTGCGAGCAGGCGATGCCGGTCTGCCGCGAGGTTCAGCCGAAGCTCGTCGAGATCGCGCCCGGGCGCAGCGCCGCATGTCATCTGCACAAGGCTCCGGAGGCCGCATGACCACCACCACCCTCAACCCGCCGGTCGGCCGCAGCACGCTGCCTTTCATCGACCGCCGCCATCCTGACCGGCCGCTCGTCGTGAACTTCTACCGGCCGGCCCGCCATCAGCCCAACGATCCCGTTATCGTCGTGCAGCACGGCATGATGCGTAATGGCGACGACTATCGCGATTTCTGGGTCGATGCGGCCGAGAAGCACGGCCTGCTGATCGTCGCGCCGACCTTTCCCGACGCGCATTTCCCGAAGGCCGAAGGCTACAACAACGGCCTGATCGTCTCCGCCGACGATGCCATCGCTCCGCGCGAGCAATGGCTCTACGCCGTGCCCGAGCGCGTGCTGGACGCCTTGCGCGCCGGCGGGGTGATCGACCGCCCGGTCATCCGCATCTTCGGTCATTCGGCCGGCGGGCAGTTCGTGCACCGCATGCTGGCGACAGAGGGTGGGGAGCTCTTCGCGGCGGCGATGGCCTCCAACCCCGGCTGGTACACGCTGCCGACGCTCGATAGGCGCTTCCCGGAAGGGCTCGGCGGGCTCGATCTCGACCGTGGTGCGCTCACACGCTGGCTCGCCTATCCCATGATGCTCTTCGCCGGCGACCGCGACATCGTCACCGACGATCCGAACCTGCCGGCGCAGGCCGAGGCGCTGGCGCAGGGGCCGCATCGCTATGGCCGCGCGCATTTCATGCTCGACTTCGCTCGGGCCGAGGCCGCGCGTCTCGGCGTGCCCTGCAACTGGCAGCTCGTCACGGTGCCAGGGATCGGGCATGACGGTGCGGCGATGTCCCGCGCGGCGGCGGCCTATTGGTTCGAGGCCGGCCGGATTCCGCCGGTGGAGGAGCTTGGAAAGCAGGTCGAACCCGTACTCTGACAACTCCTGCTGCGGCGCAATATTGCCGACCCGGTGCGAGAGATGCCGGGCGATGGGGCTTCCCGGGCGGGGGCGCTTGAGCGCGCCGCCGCTGCCTCTTCCTTGGGCAACATTGCCGTAATCTTCGTTCGCAATCTGCGCATGCCGACCCGCTCCGATCCGCGGAGACAGGGCGCAGGCAGTTGCGTCGGTGGCAGGGAATGCCGCCGCAAGGAGTTGTTATGTCTCGCACCATCCCCACGGCGGGTCTTGGCCTGCTGGCCCTTTTCGCTGTGCCTGCAGCGGCGGCGGATCGCGCCCTGCCGCGCACCCAGGAGTGGCCGGCCTATACTGCGCCGCGCACCTATAACTGGAACGGCATCTATGCCGGTATCCATTCCGGCGCGGCCTTCGACCGCTTCGAGGGCGCCGCCAAGAAGAGCCGCAACACAGTGCTGTTCGGCGGCCAGCTCGGCTACAACGTGCAGCTCGGCAACATGGTCTTCGGCATGGAGGGCGACGCGTCGATGAACGGCACGAGCAGCAACTCCAGGGGGAGAGGGGCGGGCACCAGCGTCGATATGCGCTATGTCAGCACGCTGAAGGCGCGCGCCGGCGTCGCCTTCGATCGCGTGCTGGTCTACGGCACGGGCGGTCTGGCCTATGGCAGCCTGAAGGCCAGCGACGGCCTGCTCTCGAAGACCAAGGGCAAGATGGGCTATGTGGTCGGTGCCGGCGCCGAATACGCCATCACCGACCATCTCTCGGCCAAGCTGGAATACAACTACGTTTCGCTCGGCAAGCAGAACTTCCAGTTCAGCAACACCCGCAGCCGCATTGGCGTCACCGAGCATCTCGTCAAGGCCGGCCTGAATTACCGCTTCTGACCTCGTTATTGCGGCCGGCTTTGCGAAGCCTGCCCTGATCCTCGGTCCTTTTCGGACCGTTCCCTGGTAGGGATGGGGCGGGATGTCTGGAATTCCCGTCCCTTGTCCGGCATCACGTTCCATCCCTGCACCTATACAGGATCGACATGCGCGCATTGATCGTCGAGGACGAGCCGGATCTGATGAGCTTCCTCTCGTCGCTTCTCACCAATGCGGGGCTGATCGTGGATCGCACCACGACGATCGATGCCGCATTGGCGGCCCTGCGGACGGCGCCCTTCGATATCGCCATCGTCGACCGGCGGCTGCCCGATGGGGACGGCCTTTCCATCGTCAAGGCGCTCAGCGCGGAAGAGGCGCGCCCGGCCTTCCTGATCCTGACCGCGCGCGACGCGAAGACCGACGTCATCGAAGGCCTCAATGGCGGCGCCGACGACTATCTGGTCAAGCCTTTCGAGCCGGGAGAACTGCTTGCGCGCCTGCGGGTGATCGTGCGGCGCCGCCACCCCAAGCGATCGCTGGTCATTGCGGCGGGCAATCTCTCGCTCGATCTCGAGGGCCGCAGTGCCCGCGTCGGGAGCGAGCCTCTCGACCTGCGCCGGCGCGAGGGGCTGATCCTCGAGGCGCTGGTGCAGCGGGTCGGCCGCGTCGTCACCCGCGACGTGCTGATCGAGGCGGTCTACGGCTTCGACGACCTGATCGAATCGAACACGCTCGAAGCTCAGATCTCGCGCCTGCGCCGCAAGCTCCGCGATGCCGGCGCCCAGGTCGAAATCACCTCGCTGCGCGGCATCGGCTACATGCTGAAGACGATGGAGCCGGTGCGCTAGAGCCGGAGTCGGCTCTGGCGCACCTCAATCGCTGCCGGTGCCGTCCGGCGGGAATGCCAGGCGCACCGTGGTGCCGCCGCCCTCATTGCCGAGAATGGCGATGGAGCCGCCATGGGCGGCCATGATGTCCCGCACGATCGTCAGGCCGAGGCCGGCCCCAGTCGAACCCTGCGACATGCGGTTGAACGGTTCCATCGCCTGGCTGCGCTTGGTCGCGGCGATGCCGACCCCGTCGTCGATGACCTCCAGAACAGCTGCGTCGAGGACGCGGACCAGGATGATCGATCTGGCCTTGGCATGGCGCAGGGCGTTGTCGACGAGGTTGGCGAGCGCGGCCCGGACCGTGGGCTCATTGGCATCGATCATCGCGTGCAGATCGCCCTCCTCCTCCAGGGCGACATCCACGCCATGGCTGAGGATGAGCGGCGCGAGCTCGGCCAGTACGGAGCGAGCGAGCGCGTTGAGCTGCAGCGGCTCGAAAGGCAGCTCGGTCGCATGAAGGCGCGCGAGCTGCAGCATGGAGGAGACGATGGTGGTCAGCCGGCTCAGATCCGTGGTCAGTTGCAGGCGCGCCGGTTCGTCCGGAAGCGCGTCGACCCGGCTGCGCATCACCGCGAGCGGCGTGCGCAACTCGTGCGCGACATTGTTCATGAAGCGCCGCTGCCCCTCCATGTTGCCGGCGATCTGGTCGAGCGCCGAATTGAGCGCGGTCGTCAGGGGCATGAGCTCGACCGGGGTCTCCTCTGTCGGCAGCAAGCCGCGCGGCGCGCGCGGATCGATGCGTGCCGCCGCTTCGGCGGCGCTGCGGAGCCGCGCACTGATGTAGGAGACCGACATCGCGATCGCGGCGGCGATCATGATGCCGAAGACCACCGAGATCGCGAACGCCGGACCGGCGATCGCGCGCAGGAAATAGCCGAGGATCAGGTCCCAGCCCGGCACGCCGCCGCCGGTCGCGACGATGACGCGGCTGCCATCCTTCTCGATCACGTCGAAGGCGAGCGCGTTGTCGCCGCCGACGCGCATCTGCGCCGCGATCGTCGGTCCATCCAATCGGATGTCGATGGGCAACCCCGGACGCAACTCTGGCGCATACTCGACGACGGAACGTCCATCGGAGACGAGATACCAGAGACGGGGGCTGGCCTGCTCGATCTGCACGAGCCCGGCGGTCTTCTCGACCTGAAGTGCGCTGCCCGTCGACGGCCGCACGCTTTGCTGGATGATTTGTGAGGTGACGTCGTTGCGTAGGGCGCCGGGGTCTTCGGTGATGAAGGTGAAGGCCAGGACGGCCGCGATGAAGGCCGCGAACAGGACGACGCCCAGCAAGCCCAGCCGGATCGTGAGGGCGCGCGACAGCGAGGTCACCACAGGCCTCCGCTATCGCGAAGATCATGAGCGCCCGAAGCCGCCGCCGACAGCCGCATGGAAATCGGTTCAATGTTGCGGGTCGTCACGGAGCCTCTGTGCGGGTATGGCTTGTGGGACAGGGCGCGCTGCTCTGTCTCGCTCTGCATGGACCGTAATAGCGTTGCCGTTCAACTCTTCCATGGATCTGCCGACCTGATGTCTGTGTTGCGCACCATGGCAATGGGAAGCTTCATGGTCTGGGCGCTGGGGGCGCTGCTTGCGGCCGCGCCGATCGAAACCACCACATGGGCACAGGGCAAACCGCCGGCGAAGGAACAGATCCGGCCGGGCCAACTGCCGACGACATCGCGCAACGATATTCTGCGATTGGTCGAGGGGGTATTCGATACTGCGTCGAAGACGGTGAGCCTTCCGATCGAACGGGCGTTCGCCCTGTTCGGCGAGCCCAACGCTTATATCGTCGGCGGCGAGCTGAGCGGCTCTTTCGTTGTCGGCGGGCGGCATGGCAGCGGCGAGTTGCGTTTCTCGGACGGGCCTCCCGAGCCGGTGATCTGGTCGGCGCTGTCGGTCGGCATTGGACTCGGCGCGGATTACGGCCGGGTGATCATGCTGGTCTATGGGCTCGACCGCCGGGAGGATGTGTTCGGGGACTATGCCAGCCTCGGCGGCAGCGCCCATTTCCTGGCCGGCGCCAATGCGACGATCCTCGCATCGCCGCGCGCGCGGATCGTCCTCATTTCCTCAGGCCTCGGCCTGCGCTTCTCGGGCGATCTCAGCCGCATTCGTATCGAGCCGGCGGGCGAGCCGGAGATCCTGCGCCCTCCGGCAAACATCTGCGGCAATCCGGCTGATTGTCCGCCGCCGGGCCGTCCCTGACGGTACGGGGCAAAACCATGCCTGGAGTGTTTCCGCGTTTCTCCGAACCACGGAAATGCTCCGAGCCCTTGTTTTGCTGCCTTTTCTTCGCGCGAACCGGTGTCCATTTCTTCGAACGCTCTAGCGTGCCCGCTCGAGCGATTGATAGGCGGCGGCGTGGAGGTCGTCGAGGCGGGCGGAGATGTCCATGGCGATGAGGCCGACCTCGCGGTCATCCGCCCCCTTTCGGACATAGAGCGGCTCCGACCAGAGGATGCAGCCGCGGCCGAAGGGCAGGGCGATGCTGGCTCGGTCCCAGTTGGTCAGATCGAAGCGGGCGCTGGTGACGGCGGCGAAGAGATAGATCGGCCGGCCGGTAACGCGGGCGAGTTGCACGGCGCCCTTGCCGGCCACGCGCGACACTTTTGGCACGTCAGCCGTGAGAACGACGCTGGTGCCGTCGCGGAGGGCATCCCGCATCTCGAAGAAGGCGGGAATCGCCCGCTTGGTCTGAATTTTCGGGCGGCTCTGAGTTCCCGAGCCACGGATGGTCCGGTAACCGGCCCTCTCGACAACCGAAGCGACGACCTCGCCATCGAAATGCAGAGATGCCAGGATTGCCACGCGCGATGCCCCCTCGAGCGCCGCAAGGCTCAGCATCTGCTGGCCATGCCATGTCAGGGCGATGAACGGCTCGCGGCTGCGCTCCCACGGACAGGCCCCGGGAATGACCGGCCTGAACCGGGTGGTTCGCTGCACGAGGTTGATATAGCTATGCAACGCGCGGCCGGCGAGCGCCGCTGAGTGGCCTGAGCTGGAACGCATCGTCCGCCCTCCATGGTGAATCACATGGAGTGGTCGGCGTCCCGGCTTGCTGGAACATTGCGCGGCTGCCGGCCGGGAGACCGGTTTTGCGCGAAATCAGGGTCTGAACACGTTTCCGGCCTCGTCAGGCACTCCGACCATGGCTGTGATCCGTCCGCAGGCGGCGCTCGATGAAGCGGCTGTAGGAGCCCATGCCGTAGCTGAACACGGCATAGACCAGCGCCGCGAAGACATAGCCCTCCAGCACGGCGATGCCCTGCCAGACCGGATCGCGCATCGCCGAGCGCACCGTGTCGAGGAAATCGAGCAGGCCGATGATGGTGACCAGCGTCGTGTCCTGGAAGAAGCCGATGAAGATGTTGACCAGCGGCGGGATGACGATCTTGAGCGCCTGCGGCAGCACGATCTTGCGCATCGACAGCCAATAGCCGAGGCCGAGCGCGGCGGCGGCTTCATGCTGGCCCTTCGGCACTGCCTGCAGGCCGCCACGGACGGTCTCGGCGATGTAGGCGCCGGCGAAGATGATGATCGCGACCTGCGCTCGCAGCAATTTGTCGATGGTCACGCCATCCGGCATGAACAGCGGCAGCATCACTGAGGCCATGAACAGGATCGAGACCAGCGGAACGCCGCGCACCGTTTCGATGATGATCACGGCGATGACCTGGATCGCCGGCAGCTTCGAGGAGCGCGCCAGCGCCAGCAGCACGCCAAGCACGAAGCCGAAGGCGAGCCCGATCGAGGAGAGCATGAAGGAGAGCGGCAGTCCGCCCCAGTTCGTGGTGCTCACCACGGTGAGGCCGAGCACGCCGCCATACATCAGCACGCCGCAGACCAGCACGACCGCGAGCCAGAGCCAGAGCAGGCGCCGCGACCAGAAGCGCGGGATCATCGAGATGATCAAAGCTGCAAGGAACAGCAGTACCGCCAGCGCCGGCCGCCAATGCTCCTCGTAAGGGTAGAAACCGAAGATCATGAAGCGCAGCTTCGCGGCCAGGAAGGGCCAGCAGGCCCCGTTTCCGACCTTGCAGGCCTGCGGCCCACCTTCCGTGACCGCGCGGGTGACGAGCCAGCCCCAGGCGCCGGTCACGAGGCGGTAGATCAGCCAGAGGCAGGCGAGGGTGATGACGGCGTTGAGCGGGGAGCCGACAAAGGGCTTCAGCCCCGAAAGCCAGAGGCGGCGGCCCTGCAGGGGCCGGTCGCTGCGCTCGACGCCGAGCATGGCCGTGTTGGTGAGCTCGGACATCTCAGCGCTCCACCAGCGCGACGCGCGCGTTGTACCAGTTCATGAGCAGCGAGATCGTGATCGACAGACTGAGATAGACCAGCATGAAGATCGCAATGCCCTCGATGGCCTGCCCGGTCTGGTTCATGGTCGTGTTGGAGACCATCACCAGATCGGGATAGCCGATCGCGATGGCGAGCGAGGAGTTCTTGAAGGTCGAGAGATAGGAGCTCGTCAGCGGCGGAATGATCACGCGCAGCGCTTGCGGCAGCACGACGAGCCGCATCGTCTGGCGGTCGTGCAGGCCGACGGCACGCGCGGCCTCCCACTGGCCGCGGCCGACCGCGAGGATGCCGGCGCGGACGATCTCGGCGATGCCGGCGGAAGCCGACAGGCCGAGCCCGACCAGAAGCGCGGTGAATTCGGGCGTGACCTGCAGGCCCCCGGTAATGCGGAAGCGCCCTTTTTCCGGCCAGTTCACCACGAGGTCCGGCTGGAACAGCAGCAGGCCGATCAGCGGCGGCGCGAAGAGGGCAAGCAGCACGAAGGGCCAGGCGGCCCGGGCATGGCCGGACACGACCCGGTGGCGCCGCAGGATGGACGCGACGACGAAGGCGAGCGCGACGCCGACTGCGACGGAGGCGAGCACGCCGGTATGGGCGGCGGACCAGCGCAGCGAGGGTACGATCAGGCCGCCATTGCTCAGGAAGACGTCAGGCAGGATCTGCCAGGCATCCCGCACTGGCGGGAAGACCGCGACGATCAGCGCATACCAGAGGAAGAGGTAGAGCAGCAGCGGCACATTGCGCAGCGCCTCGACATAGATCAGGGCGAGGAAGGACAGGAGCGGATTGCGCGACAGCCGGGCAATGCCGACGATCAGGCCGAGCACCGTCGACAGGATGACGGCGAAGATCGAGACCCAGACCGTGTTGAGCAGCCCGACGAGAATGGCGCGGCCGTAGCTGTCGCTGGATTCGTAGCTGATGAAGGACTGGCTGATGACGAAACCGGCCGGCCGCGAGAGGTAGGCGAATCCCGTCGCGATGTTCTGTTCGGCGAGCTTCCGCGAGACAGTGCCGAATAGATAGAGGCCGATCCCGACGACGAGGACGACGGCCACGACCTGGTAGAGCACGGCGCGCACGCGCACGTCGTAGATGAGCCGCAGCGGGCTGGATGCTGGAGAGGCCATCGGGCTGTTCCGTGCTGGAGACGCACCGGCCGCGCGCGGCGGCCGGCGGTCTCAGGTCAATCGAGGGAACGCCAGATCGCCGCGCGTCCCACCGGACGCGACGACGGCGATCTATTTATTTGGTATTGCATCGGATTTTCCGAAAAGCGGAAGCCACTTTGCGGTCCGATGCGATGGCCGGGATCACCGGAAGGGCGGGGAGTAGAGCAGTCCGCCCTTGGTCCAGAGCTGGTTCGGGCCGCGGGTGAGGCCGAGCGGGGTCTTCTCGCCGAGGTGACGCTCGAAGAGCTCGCCGTAATTGCCGAGCTGCTTGATGGCGTTGTAGGCCCATTTGTTGTCGAGGTTCAGCATCTTGCCGAGATCGCCGTTGACGCCGAGCAGGCGCTGGATCTCGGGATCCTTGCTCTTGAGCTGTTCGTCGATATTGGCCTTGGTGATGCCGTATTCCTCGGCCGCGATCAGGGCGTTGACCGTCCAGGAGACGATATCGCGCCAGTTGCTGTCGTTCTGGCGGACGACGGGAGCGAGCGGTTCCTTCGAGATCGTCTCGGGCAGGATGACGTATTGCTTCGGGTCGTTCGCGATCGCGCGCACCGAGGCCAGGTCCGAGCGGTCGGTGGTGATGACGTCGCAGCGGCCGGAGAAGAAGGCGTTGCGCCACTCGTCGGGATTCTCGAAGACGACCGCCTCGTACTTGATGTTGCGGGGCTTGAAGTAGTCTTCGAGGTTCTGCAGCGTCGTCGTGCCGGGCAGGATGCAGACGGCCGACTGCGACAGCTCAGCCGCGCTCTTCACGCCGAGCTTGCTCGAAACCATCAGCCCCTGGCCGTCATAGAAGACGACCGGCGCGAAATCGAGCCCGAGCGAGGTGTCGCGCGAGAAGGTCATCGTCGTCTGGCGCGACAGGATGTCGACCTCGCCCGATTGCAGGCCCTGGAAGCGCACATTGGTGTTGAGCGGAACGAAATCGACCTTGTCCGGCACACCGAAGACGGCGGACGAAATGGCGCGGCAGATATCGCTGTCGAAGCCCTGACGGACGCCCTTGTCGTCGGCATAGGAGAAGCCCGGAGCCGTCGGGGAGACGCCGCAGAGAATTTTGCCGCGCTTCTTCACAGCCTCGAGCGTCGCTTGCGCCGAGGCGGGTGCGGCGAACACGGAAAAGGCGGCCGCGGCGAGACCGAGCGCGGCCAGCTTGCTGAACATTTTTGGCATAGGCGTTTCCCCTGGTGCGCGCCTGTCATCGGCGCGTCGGAAGGGAGCCTATTGAGCTGCGGTTGCCGCGGCAAGACCTTCCGCGCATCGCGTGATGACAGAGCACGGTGACGGCACCAGGCTGGCGCAGTAGGCTCGGGGCGAACCGGATCGTGCCCTTGAAATCCCGACTCGCCAGATTCCTGCTGCTGTGGATTCCGCTCGCGCTCGCCGGCCTGGGGCTGGGAGCGGCGATCGAAGCCATTCGTGCGCGTGATGCGCTCCAGCGCGAGGGGACGACGCTTCATCGCGTGATCTCGCAACGCGCCGAGCAACATGACGCGCATCTCACCAGCCTGGCGGCGGTACTGGCGAGTTCGACCGCGGACTCCGCCACGTTCCGGGCGGTCGTCGAGGCAATGCAGCGCTTTTATCCGCGTATCGCGGCCGTTGAGCTGGCAGGATCAGGCGCTCCGCCGGAGGGGCTCGACAGGAAAGCAGTCGAAAACCTCAAGGATTTCGATCCGGCCGCGCTCGCGGCGCGCATCCGGGAGCTTTCGCCGGGGCAAGCCAGCACGCTGCCCAGCCGCGGGGGAAAGCCCTTCTACGCCCTCGTCAAACGTGTACCGGATAACGGTTCCGAGCCGCGGGCGCTGGTTCTCGTCATCGACGCCACGCGCATGGCCGAGCCGGAGAGTGGCTTGCCGGAGGAGACCGCGCTTACGCTTCGCAATAGCTCCGGGGCCGTGATCGTCCAGCAGGGAAGGGAGCGTCCGCCCGGCATGGCGATGCCTGAGCTCGCCTTCGAGCGGGCACTGGGCAGCCGCTCCCAGCCGCTCGTCCTGACGCTGGAGCGGCGGCCGGCGTTCGCCGAGATCCTGCCGCCTGCGCTGCTGATTGGCTGGCCGGTGGCTTCGGGGCTCGCCGTGCTGCTGCTTCTGGCGGTGCTGCGCGAACGGCGCGCCAGCCAGCGGGCGCGCGAGGCCATGCGCCTGCACCAACAGGATGCGCGACTGGCCCATGCGATGCGCGTGAACACGGTCGGCGAGATGGCGTCCGGCATCGCCCATGAAATCACCCAGCCGCTCACAGCGATCCTGAGCCAGAGCCAGGCGGGCCTGCGGCTTGCGCGCTCCGGGGCGGCGAAGCCGGACGAGCTGATCGGCGTCCTCGAAGCGAATGTGCGGCACGCGCGGCGCGCCGGCGAGATCCTGGAGCGGCTGCGGGCCTATGTGACCCGCCGCGAGCCGCAGCCGCGGCCGCACGATCTCAACCGGATCGTCCGCAACGTCGTCGCCCTGACCCAGCGCGACCTGCAGGAGCGCGGAATCGCTCTGCGATTGGAACTCAGCCCGTCGCCGCTGCAGGCGCGGGTCGATCGGGTCGCGATCGAGCAGGTGGTGCACAACCTCGTCCGCAACGCGGCCGAGGCCATGGAGAGCAATTCCGGAGGCCGGCGCGAGATCACACTCGCGACCCGCCTCGTCGAGCACGAGGCCGAGATCGCCGTGAGCGATACCGGTCCGGGGATCGCGGAGGCAGATCTGGAGCGGCTGTTCGAGCCGTTCTTCACCACCAAGAACGGCGGCATGGGGCTCGGCCTGCCGCTCTGCGAGCGCCTGGTCGAGTCGGCTGGCGGGCGCATATCAGTGCGCAGCGACGCCGGTCGGGGCGCTGTGTTCACGGTTCGCTTTCCGGCTCTCGCCGGCGAGCAGGGGATCGCGGCCGAATGAAGCCTGCTGCCCGCATGGTCTATCTGATCGACGACGATGTCGATGTCCGCGATGCGCTCGCGCTCTTGCTGCGAACCATGGGGTTCGCGGCAAAGGCCTTCGCCAGTGTCCAGGCCTTCCTGGAGCGCCCGAACGCGCGCCCGGACGGCTGCGTCGTCGCCGATATCCGCATGCCCGGGACATCCGGCCTGCAATTGCTGGAGCGCATGGCGGCCGAGGTCGAGCGAATGCCCACCGTCATCATCACCGGCCATGGCGATGTCGCCGCCTGCCGTCGCGCCTTCAAAGCCGGCGCCGTCGACTTCCTCACCAAGCCGATCGACGAGCAGGTGCTGCTCGAGGCGATCGAGGCGGGTTTCGCGGCGCTGGACGAACACTGGCGGACGCAGGCCGCGCGTGCCGGGCGAGAGGCGCTGCTGGCGAAGCTGACACAGCGCGAGCGCGAGATCCTCGACCTCGTCGCCGATGGTCTTTCGACCAAGGAAATCGCCCGCGCGCTCGACGTCTCTCCGCGCACGATCGAGACCCACCGCGCCAATATCGCCGAGAAGCTGGGCGCCGGCTCGGTGGCCGAGATGGTCCGTATCGCCCTCGAAGGGTAGCGGCTCAACAGGTCCGCTGACCAGACCGCGCTTGCAGACCTCTCCGTAGGATTACGGAGAGGTCTCCGGCGCCGCACCGATCTTTTTTCGCCGCGCGGTTCGGTAGCTTGGTCCCGGTCGAGCTCAGGGCTCGCCCATGCCCCGCATCGGAGAGATCATGTCCAAGGTCGTTTTTGCCGCCGCCGCAGCGCTCGCTCTCATTCCGGCCGTCGCCGGCGCCCAGGTCCTGCAGGAGCGCAACATGCCGCTCGCCGTCGCGCAGGAAATCGCCCAGGCGACCGTCGACGCCTGCGCTGCCAAGAACTTCAACGTCACCGCCACGGTCGTCGACCGCGCCGGCGTTGTCCGGGCCGTGCTGCGCGCCGACCGGGCCGGCCCGCACACCGTCTCGGCAAGCCGCGAAAAGGCCTACACCGCGGCTTCGGCCCGCAACGTCACCAGCGCGATCGCCGAGGGCGCCGAGAAGAACCCGGCCGCGCGCCACATGGCCTCGATCGAGGGCTTCCTGCTGCTCGGCGGCGGCGTGCCGGTCAAGGTCGGCGACGAGGTGATCGGTGCCGTCGGCGTCGGCGGAGCGCCCGGCGGCCATCTCGATGAGGAATGCGCCAATGCCGGCATCGAGAAGGTGAAGGCGAAGCTGCGCTGAGCCCGGCCTTTCGGTCATCGCCAGGCAGGTGGCCGCTCGCGCGGCCGCCTGCCTTGTCGTTCGAGGAGTACGGCCATGCCGAGAATGCTGCTGGGCGCCCTGGCGCTCCTTGCCGTCGTCTGCTCGGGTCAGGCCGAAGCGCAGACGGCGCCGAGCCCGGCGGAGCTGGCAGCCTATCGCGGCTTGCACGCGGCGGCCGTGACCGGCAACGCCGCGGCCATCCGCCAGCTTGCCGCAGCGGGGAGCGATCTCGACGCACGCGACGGCAATGGCCGCACGCCGCTGCATGTCGCGGCCTTCCAGGGCCGGGCCGAGGCGGCGCGCCTCCTGATCGCATCCGGGGCGAAGCCCGGACTGCTCGATGACCAGCGCTATGACGCGGTGACGATCGCGGCGGTGCGCGACGACGTGCCGATGGTGAAGGCGCTGCTGGCATCCGGCGCGTCGGCCAAGCTCATCACCAGCCGCTATGACGGCACGGCGCTGATCGCGGCCGCGCATCTCGGCCATGACCGCGTCGTTCGCGCGCTGATCGAGGCCGGGGCGCCGCTCGACCATATCAACAATCTCGGCTGGACCGCTCTGATGGAGTCGGTGGTGCTGGGCGACGGCGGGCCACGCCATGTCGAGACGGCCCGTGCTCTGCTCGCCGCGGGAGCAGATCGCTCCATCGCGGACGGGCAGGGCGTCACGCCGCTGCGACACGCCCGTGCGCGCGGCTATCAGGCCATGGCCGAAGCGCTGGAAAAGCCGGAAGGACGCTGAAGCCGCGCGGCTCGAAGACGCGCGATCACGCTTGCCGGGGCAGGCATGCGCGGCCGCCGGTCCTCATTTCGCTCCTTCGCGACCGACCGGCTCCGATCCTCCGGCATGGAACCCCGCCTGCGGCTTCACCGTTTAGGCAGGCAGCGGGAGAAGTTTCGACATGCCCTCGAGAGCGATGGAATTGCGCCGTTCGGACGTCCGCGTCACTCCGGCGCGATATGAACGATGCCAGGATTCCGACGGGAACCGATATGTCGTCGCGGTGTGGTCTGACGCAAACGGGATCGCGCGCTTTACCCTCCTCGACGGAACATCGCTTGCGCGCGTCGATGGCGAGACGTTCGAGACGCCGGGCAGAACGCGCCTGCGCCGCTGCAAGGACGCTCCCTTTGCGCATTGGGCTTGAGCGATAACGCGCCCGCCTTGCCGCCAAACATTGTTCGTGACCTCCGCGGGGCGGGACAGCAGATGACCGACGCTCCGCCTCCCTCCCAGCGTTCACGCATGCGCCAGTTCTTTCGGGTCGCCCTCCGCTACTGGAGCGACCGGGAGACGCGCTGGCGGGCCTGGGGGCTGACGGCCGCCGTACTGCTCTTCATTGCCGCGCAAACGGCGAGCGCGGTCGGCATCAACGAATGGAACCGCCTGTTCTTCGATGCGCTCGAGAAGCGCGACGTCCCGGGCGTATGGTCGGCGACGGGATGGCTGCCTCTTCTGGTCGTGGCATCGACCCTGTCGGTGTCGGGACTTGTGGTCTGCCGCATGCTGCTCCAGACGCGCTGGCGCGAGAATCTGACCCGGCGCGTCTCGGGCTGGTGGATCGCCGATCAGCGCTATTACCGCCTGGGGTTCCTGACCAAGAAGCTGACGGCGCCGGAATACAGGATCGCCGAGGATGTTCGCCTCTCGATCGAGCCACTGGTCGAGTTGGCGATCGGGCTGATCAGCGCCTTCATCACGGCGGCGACCTTCGCCGCCATCCTCTGGCAGGTCGCGGGCTCGGCCGAGGTGACGCTGGGAACCGTCACGGTCGTGATTCCGAGCTATATGGCCTTCGCTGCCGTGCTCTATGCGGCGATCGCCTCGCTCGCGGCCTATCTGAACGGCAGGCCGCTCGTGGGTCTCGTCTCGCACAAGAACGAGATGGAAGCCCAGTTCCGGGCCGAGATGACACGGCTGCGCGAGAATGCCGAAAGCATCGCGCTGATCCGCGGCGATGCCGACGAGTTGAGCACGGCCGGCCAGAACTATCGGCGCGTCGTCACCGCCTGGCTCGGGATCATCCGCCAGCAAGGCATCATCGCCCTCGTGCTCAATACCAACGGAGCCTTGTTCCCGATCGTGCCGCTTCTGCTCATCGCGCCCAAATTCCTGGCGGGATCCGTGACGCTCGGCGCGGTCGTGCAGGTCGTGGCGGCCTTCAGTGCGGTTCAGGCGGCGCTAATCTGGTTCGTCGACAATTTCGTCAGGCTGGCGGAGTGGTTCGCCTCCGTCACGCGCGTCGACGAACTGGTCGAGGAGCTGCAGGCGCTCGATGTCGGCACGATCATGGAGGCGGATACGCAGATCGAACTCGGGGAGAGCGAGGACGAGGCGATCCATATCGAGAATTTGTCGCTGGCCCATAGCAATGGCCGTATCGTCGTCGCGGATGCGACTGTCGCCATCGAGCGCGGTGCGAAGGTTCTGATCGTCGGGGAGAGCGGCTCCGGCAAGAGCACGATCATCCGGGCATTGGCCGGGCTCTGGCCCTGGGGATCAGGCTCGATCCGCGTGCCCGCAGGGCAATCGATCGCCTTCGTCCCGCAAAAGCCGTATCTGCCGCGCGGGACGTTGCGCTCGATCCTGCTCTACCCGGCTTCGGAGCGCCCGGTCGACGAAGAGACGATGACCGGAGCGCTGCAGCGCTGTGGCCTAGGCTATCTCTCCAGGCGGCTCGACGAGGAAGACGATTGGGACCGCATCCTTTCGGGGGGAGAGCGCCAGCGCGTCGCCTTTGCGCGCCTGCTGATCCAGAAGCCTGACATCATCGTCATGGACGAGGCGACGTCCGCGCTCGACGAGGAGAGCCAGGAAGTGCTGCTCGGGCTGTTCGACGGCGAACTGGCCGATGCGACGCTCATCAGCGTCGGGCACCGCCCGGGGCTGGAAGACTATCACGAACAGAAGATCACGCTCGAACGCCGCCCCGCTGGAGCCCATCTCACGTCCAAGCCTATCGGGCGTTCGTTGTGGCGCCTTTTCCGGGCCCGCCGGGAGGCCCGTGAAGATACCGCAGACTGAAGCACGGCGAGGCTTGCCGGTGCCGGCCTGCGGCGGGCCGAGATCGACCAGCCGCAGGCTCGGTGTCAGCTCTGCACGAAGGCAAGCAGATCGGCGTTGAGCACGTCGGCATTCACGGTCAGCATGCCGTGGCTGAAGCCCGGATAGGTCTTCAGCTTGCCGTTCTTGAGGTGCTTGATCGACTCGTGCGCGGCGGCGCCGATCGGCACGATCTGGTCGTCCTCGCCATGCAGGACGAGGGCCGGCACGCTGATTGCCTTGAGATCCTCGGTCTGATCGGTCTCGGAGAAGGCCTTGATCCCGTCGTAATGGGCCTTGGCGCTGCCCTCCATGCCCTGGCGCCACCAGTTCCGGATGACGCCCTGATCGACCTTCGCGCCCGGCCGGTTGAAGCCGTAGAAGGGGCCGGTTGGGACGTCGAGGAAGAACTGTGCCCGGTTGTCGGCGAGCGCCTTGCGGAAGCCGTCGAAAACCTCCAGCGGCAGGCCGCCGGGGTTGTTGTCGGTCTTGACCATCAGAGGCGGCACGGCGCTGACGAGCACCGCCTTGGCGACGCGCCCCTGCGGCTCGCCATGCCTGGCGACATAGCGTGCAACCTCGCCGCCGCCGGTGGAATGGCCGATATGGACCGCGTTCCTGAGATCGAGATGCTGCGCGACCGCCGAGGCATCCGCCGCATAGTGATCCATGTCATGCCCCTCCCAGACCTGGGAGGAGCGGCCATGGCCGCGGCGGTCATGCGCGACGACGCGATAGCCCTTCGACAGGAAGAAGAGCAGTTGCCCGTCCCAGTCATCCGAGGAGAGCGGCCAGCCATGGTGGAACATGATGGCCTGGGCGTCTTTCGGTCCCCAATCCTTATAGAAGATCTCGACCCCGTCCTTGGTTGTGACGAATGGCATGTCAGTCTCCTTCAGTGTGCCAAACATGGTCCTTGCGTCGACGGTGCCGGCGCAATCGGCTCCATCGAATTTCTTCGCGATGCCAGTCGTCGGATCGGCAGCGCCTGACGCGCTGCAATCTGCAACGGCATCACCGGGCCGTCTTGTCCGATTGCCCGGAGTTTTGTGCTTTATCGTCTCGATCTGGCAGAGATGCGTCAAAGCGGGCTGCGCCATGCCGCCGGAGGGGTCCCGGAATAGCGCGTGAAGGCGTGTGCGAAATGACCCGATCATCAGCGCCGCAATTGGGGGCGGCCGTCAAGAGAGACCAAGGTGCCGCGCGGCGCATGGCGTCGACTTTCAGCTTCTCACTCTCAAAGGTGCTGCAGATTGCGGCAGGTCGCATTTGAGGAAACATCATGATTCTGGTCTGTGGCGAGGCACTGATCGACCTGTTCGTCGATGCGCCCGAGCGTGGCGAGATGCCGGCGCGGGCGGTTCCCGGTGGTTCACCGTTCAATGTCGTGATCGGGCTCGCGCGGCTCGGCGTCGAAACCGGATTCCTCGGAGGCATTTCGCGCGACGCGTTCGGTTCGCTGCTGGCCGATATCCTGGCGCGGGAAGGAGTCGATCGCCGTTATCTGGTCCGGACGGACCGGCTCAGCACGCTCTCCGTCATCGCGACGAACGAGAGCGGCCAGCCCAGCTACAGCTTCCATGGCGAGGGTGCCGCGGATCGCTCGCTGCTGCCGTCCGATCTGCCTGCGACGCTTCCCGGGGCCGTCGAGGCACTGGCTTTCGGGTCCTACACCATGGCGGCCGAGCCGGTGGGGTCGAGCCTCGCCGCGCTGGCCGAGCGCGAGAAGGGCAGGCGGTTCATCAGCGTCGACCCCAATTTGCGACCGACGGCGCTCGGCGGGCTGGCGGGCTGGCGTGCGGCGGCCGAACGCTTCTATCGCGCCGCGAACCTGATCAAGGCCAGCGAGGAAGATGTGCGGATCGCCTGGGATGGGCAGATCACCATCGCCGAAGCCGCCGCCTATTGGCTCGATCTCGGCGCGCAACTGGTCGTCATCACCGAGGGGGAGCGAGGGGCAATGGCCTTCTCGGCTGCCGGACGGATCTCCGTGCCTGGGCGGCTCGTCACGGTTTGCGACACGGTCGGCGCTGGGGATGCCTTCCACGCGGCGCTGCTGGCGCGGCTCGCGCAAACCGGCCGGCTGCATCCGGCGGCACTGGCCGAACTCGATATCGCGTCCGTTCGCGAACTGCTGAACTATGCGAGCGCCGCGGCGGCGCTTTCGGTCACGCGCCGGGGTGCGGTCTTGCCGACTGCTGCGGAGGTGGAGGCGTTGCTATCTCTACCGGCGTAGTTGCCGCCGTCCGCCGCGCAAGTGGTCCGGGCTCCGGCTCAGGGCGCGACGCGGGTCAGTTCGAGGCGCTGTGGCGGCTCCAGGATGCGGCGGGCGGTCGAGATCGTTCGGACGCTCGTCGGATTGCGGTCGATTTCGTACATCCGGATCAGCCGCGTGCTGTCGAGGTCGTGTTCCCACAAATCGGGCTTCTCCGGCTCCGCAGATTCGGCCACGCAACGGGTGAAGGCGAAAGGCGTGTAGATGGGAAAGGCGTAGGGTTCCCACCCATCCGATCCCATCGGACTTGGCCGTTCCATGATCCACTCGGCGCTGGCGCCGCTGATGCGCAAACCCGCTGGCGCCGATGCGTCGAAGGCCTGCAGGATGATGCCCTTGCTGACATTCTTCAGATTGCAGCGCACCGTCGTCTCGTCGAGCACGGTGACGAGCGCGCTGATCTCGTCATAGGGATCGATAGGTAGTGCGAGCTCCTGAATCGGGAGATCCTGCCCCCGCGCCCACCATTGGAACCAGCTCAAATACTCGGCATGCGGCGCGGGCCCCGTAAGCCAGCGCTGCCGCGTCCCGATCTGGGGGAGGGAGGAATCGAGATAGAGCTTCTGCCCGTCGAGACCGATCCACGTCGAACTCTGGTATTCCGGCTCCGTTCCGCCGGGCGGCGCGGAGACCGCGGGCACAGTCCAGTTCGCCATGACGGAGACGAGACTGCGGCCGTCACGGGGCGTCACATAACCGCCCGACCAGTTCATGCTCTTCTGCATCGGCCAGGAGGCTTGTGCGGCAACGCGGACGATGCCCGTGGGCGGAGCCACATCGGCGGCTTTCAGCACGCTGAGGAACTGCAAGGGCGGAGCGTTCGGCCGCGGATGCAGGAAAGCCAGGCGAAATGCCGCGGCCGCCGGATTGCCCCTGAATTCCGCCGGGGTAGGCAGGCCAAACCGCTGCAAATCCTCGTCGCTCGCATGCGCGGGATTGAAGGTCTCCGGTGGCAATGGATAGGGCGCGATGGCGCCGTTCCGGGGGCGGGGCTTGGTCGTGCCGTGGGGCGAGCGGCTGGCCATTGCCGCCTCCTCACTCAGCTTTCCATTCGGCGGCGGCCTTCGTCACGGCCTCGCCGAATGATTTAAGCGTGTAATGAGCTGCGTTTTGCCCCGTGCCGGTGTGTTTCGACAATTTGGCGAAAGCCGCCAATGCCAGGGCCGCCCCGGCAGCGGAATCGCTCGGATAATGCAGTCCGGCGATCTCGCGATTGCGCGCGACGCGCCGCGCGAGGGCCATGAGCGTTTCTTTCGCGGCGGTCTGGTCAGCCTGCGGCAATGCCGGAGTCACGATCTTCAACATGTGCTCCATGCAGGCCGCCATGAGATGTGCCTGGGTGGCATGGCCGCTGGGATAGGATGAATGTCCGGGGACGGGGATCGGGGGCATCAGCGCCGGGCATTCCCAGGATGGACGCGGGCGCTGGAAAACCTGCTTGTAGTAGAGGGCACTGAAAGACGCGACCAGGCTGGCGATGTGCAGGACCCGGAAGGTCCGCGGATGGGAGGCCGGCGTCATCGTCAGCGCTTCCATAAAGGTGGTGATGAACTCGCCATCCTGCGCGAGGATTTCGCCCAGCGCCGATGCGCGCTCGTCGCGCGCGGCTGCGAGCAGGTTCTTGATCTCCCGCGCCTGCCTGGTCTCCGTCCCTTCCGTGCCGTTCAAGCCGATCAGGATGTCCGCCAGGGCGTTGTTCAACTGGTCGGTGTTCCAGCTCGTCGCGGCGAACTCCGTCAGCACCCGGAAGGCATACCATTGCGCGGCCCAGTTGCGATCCGCGAAGGTCGCCGGCTCCCCGCCGGTGGCAGCATTTGTGAAAAGGACTTTTTTCACCGGTCCGGACGTCGGGTCCAGCCGGATATGGACCGATTTCTTGAGGTCCCGGATCCGCCCGCCCGCCGCCGTCGATTCCATCGAGAACGGAAAATCCGCCCTGTCGGGCACGAACCAGTTGCCGGCGTCGCCGCTGATGCCCGCGTTTCCGGTGTTGCCGGTATTACCCGTGTTCCCGGTATTGCCCGTATTGCCGGTCATCGCATGAACCCCGCACGGTTGCTGTTACGGCAAACTCGTTAGGCGTCGGCTCAGTCAGGCAGGCCTGCTTCCCGTAAGTGCCCGATCCATTTCTCCAGAATAGGCGGAGCGAACGGGCAGCGCGGCGCATAGGGTGTCAGTCTAAAATCGGGCTGGAGCAAGAGAAGGCGATCAGCCGCGCTTGCTGCCTCCCTGGAGCGGCCTGCTGCGACCAGGCTTGCGGCAAGCGTACGTAAAGTAAAGCGGATCGAGGGATTATGCGCAACAGCACTGCGCGCCCAACCGACCGCTTGATCGTAGTCGCGATTGATGTAGTGCGCCTGAGCCAGGATGCCCTCATGCCAGAAGCGGTAGGGATCGGCGGGGGCGAGACGCTGTCCCGTCTCGCCGTGCTCGACGGCCAATGGGCCGTCGCCGGCGAAACCGCGTGCGGCGCTGCTCATCGTCCAGGCCATCGCCACGCTCGGCCCGGCCTCGATCGCCCGGTCGAGGAAGCGCTGTGCGGTGATCGCGTCGCGCAGGAAGTAGGCCTGGACATGGCCGTAGATCGCGAGCGCGAGCGGGTCGTTTCCGTCGCGCTCGATGGCTGCGCGCGCCCGATCGACCGCTGCCTGCGCATCGCCATCCGGGTCGGGCGAGCCGAGTTCGCCGACGCGGAAGACATGCCAGAGAGCCGTGTAGGTGAAGGGCGGCGCGTAGGACGGGTCCAGCGCCATGGCCTGCTGCAGCAGCCCGCGCGCACGGGCAAAGCTGTCGGCGTCCATCTTGTAGAGCAGGTCCAGCGCCTGGAGCAGCAGGTCATAGGCGGTCATGTTCTGCGGGTGCTGACGCAAGGCACGCCGCAGCTCGCGTTCCCGGACATGGGGCGCGACAGTTCTGACAAGTTCCAGTGCGATCCGGTCCTGGAGGTCGAACAGCTCGTTGACCTGGCCGTCGTAGTGATCGGCGCTGACCACCGCCCCGTTCTCGTTGGCGATGAGCTCGGTGCTGATGCGTACGCGGCTGTGGGACAGCGAGACGGTGCCGTCCATGACGTAGCGGACGCCGAGCTTGCGCCCGACTGTGACCGGGTCGATCCGCTGCCGGCCAAATTCCAGCGTCGACCCGCGCGATATGACGAACAGTTCCTTGAGGCCCGACAGCGACTGAATGATCGAGTCGACCACACCATCGGCGATGGAGGCTTTGTTCGATCGGGCGCCGTTCATGCGGAACGGCAGGACGGCAATCGAGGCCCTTGCGTCTGTCCCGGCGTGGCTCTCGCCGATCTTGCGTACGGGAGCATGCCCCGGCTCGGGACGAAGAGCGAAGACCCGCACCGGCCGCTCGTGATTGCGCAGGAAGATCTCACCCATATCGGAGCCCTGCGTCCTCTCCGCTACGTCGAGCTGCTCGAAAACAGCCTCCGAAACGATGACCCCACCCTGTTCTGCGTAGGATTGCAGCCGGGCCGCGACATTGACGCCATCCCCGAAGATGTCGTCGTTCTCGAAGATGACGTCGGCAAGATGAATGCCCATCCGAAATGCGATCCGCAGGGACGCGGGCTGATCGACGGTTGCTGCCGCAAGCGCCTGCTGGAGAGACAGGGCGCAACGGGCTGCCACGGGCGCGCTATCGAACGTCGCCAGAAATCCGTCGCCCGTGTTCTTGACGATCTGTCCGTCATGCTCGCGCACGCAAGGGTCGATCAGGCCGGCGCGCAGGCTCATCAGCCGTTGATGCGTCGGTTCTTCCGCCGCCTCGCTCAGGCGCATGTAGCCGACCACGTCGGCTGAGAGAATGGCGGCCAGACGACGTTGCATCTTCGCAGAAGCTCTCACACCTGAAGCCGGCCCTGTAAGGGCCGGGATCACCACGATGGATCAAGCCTCCCCGGATGCTGGCATGAGAGCGGTGCGAGGTCCACCGCAAGCATTGCCGAACCGGTGCCTGGGTCATGAAGCGAAAACGCTGGCGGTTGTCTTCCGATGCGGAGCGATCTGTCGAGATGAGGTTCCGGGCCGGGCTGGAAGAGCGCCCATTCGACCTCTGGGAACCGCGGGCATGAGCCGCCTGCGACCTATTTCTTCGGGTCGCTGTAGAGCATGTCCATCCGAGACAGCCCGATGTCGCTCAACGTGTGTTCGTCGAGAGGGGCCGTATCAGCTTCGCTGCGCCATAGGATATGGGCCGGGATCAGCCAACGAAGCAGACCTGAGGCGGCGCGTGCCGGCGGCGGCGCCGGCGACACTTCTGCCGTCCGGTCGCGCAGCGAAGCCTGAGCTGCTAGGCTTGAGAGTGCATGAGAAAGGTTCAGAGCGTCGTGCACAATTGAGCTCCGTTCGGTCGGGCTCTCACCGAGGTCGCGGGATGCGGTCGCGGCGGCCTTTGGCGACGGAGTTCTCTACCGTTCACGCTGCAGGTTCTGTGCGCTGAATCACATAGCCTCAGGCTGCTCCGGAAACCCGAATGTCGGGGGGCGCCAGATGAACGATAGGCCTCTTCGCATCGCGAGCCTCCTGGCTGTGAACCCGTTCTTCGCGGGTTTGCTTCCGGGAACGCTGGATGAGATCGCGCTCATCTGTCGCCCTCGGCATCTGGCGGCGCGAGAGGTCCTGTTCCTGAAGGGCGATCCGGGCGACGGCCTCTATGCGATCCGTCGCGGCCTGATCCGCATCGGCACAACGAATGATCTGGGGCAGCAGATGACGGTCAATCTGCTCGGAGGCGGCGACATCTTTGGTGAAATCGCTCTTCTCGATGGTCGCTCGCGAACGGCGGATGCGGTTGCCATGGAGGATACGGAGATGTTCTTTTTGCCCCGCCGGGATTTTATGAAGCTGCTTTCGACCGACCCCACGATTTCGTTGCAATTGATCGAGCTTCTTTGCGCGCGGCTGCGCGACGTCCTGCGGCGCATGGAGGAGACAACCTTCCTGCCTGCGGCGACCCGGCTGGCCCGGCGCATCCTCACGCTCGCGATCGACTACGGCGCGGAGGTGCACGCGACGCAGGACGAATTGGCGTCCCTCAGCCGGATTACGCGCGAAACCGTGAACCGCCAGCTCCAGAGCTGGAAGCGGATGGGCGTTATCGAGCTTGGGCGCGAACGTCTAACGATCCTCGATATCGATGCGTTTCGCAGGCTTGCGAAGATCGCGGCAGCCAAGCCCAGCCGCGACAGCGCCTGAGCGGTTCTACGCTCTTCCGGCGATGACGAGGGAATAGACCGCAACGGGCTGATCGTATCCTTTCAGGACACGCGCCTCCAGAGCGACAAGCGGCAGGCGCGAACCCACCGCTTGAGCCGCGGCGCGATCACAAAGAACCTCGAAATCATCCGCGATCGAACACAGGCGCGAGGCGAGGTTCACGACATTGCCGATCGCGGTATAGTCGAGGCGGCCTTCCGAGCCGATCCGGCCGACGGTCGCCGGGCCCATTGCAAGGCCCACGCCGAATCCGAGTCGATGATCGAGGCTGTGCCGGCTTGCCAACAGCTCGTGCACGCCGAGCTGCATATCCCTCGCCATTTCCAGAGCGCCCAGTGCGGGATCGTCACAGGGCACCGGCGCATTGAACAGCACCATCGCGCCGTCGCCGGAGAAGTTCGTCAGCGTGGCGCCGTGGCTGCTGACCACCTTTTCGAGAGCGGTGTAGTATTGGCCGAGCATGCCGATGACGGTTTCGGGCTCCGCACGGGCAGAGAAGGCGGTGAACCCGCGCAGATCGCAGAAGGCGACGACCACGTCGACGCGCCGCCCGTCGAGCAGGTGATCGTCGCCGGTGCGTTCCACGAGTTCTGCCACCTGCGGGGCCAGAAAGCGCTTCAGGCGGTTGATCCGCTCCGAGCGTTCCTGCGAGACCGCCAGCTCGCTCGCCATCTCGTTGAAACGGGTCGCCAGCCGTTCGAACTCATCGCCCGTCGCAAGGTGAATCCGATGCTCGAAATGTCCGGCGCCGATGCGGCCCACGCCATCTTCCAGAAGGACGATGGGTTCGACCATGCGTTGGGTGAGCCAGTAGGCGAGCATGGCGGCGAGGCCTGCGCCGGCAATGAGCAGAGCCATGGTGCGCCACAGGGCAGCGTAGATCGGGCCGAAGGCCTCGACGACGGGTTGCTTGACGACGACGCTCCAGTCGACGCCGGATATCGGCGCCATCGCGGCGAGCACTCTGCCTCCCGTGACGTCCCGGCCGGCGATCGCTTCCCCCGGGCGGGTCAGGATGGAGGCTCGCAGGTCCCGCAATGGCTTCGCGGCGGTTTCATCGGCTCGCAGGACCAGGCTGATGTCCGGGTGAGCGATGAGGCGGCCCGGCTGGTCGAGCACGAAGGCTTCCCCCGTACGCCCGACGCGTATCGCCGAGATCACGTCCCAGATGAATTTGAGATTGACTTCGGCCATCGCGACGCCCGCGGTCGGGCGATTTCCGGCAACCGCGATGGTCATGAAGGGTTCGGAGCCGCGTTGAAACGTGACCGGGCCGAACCAGGCACGATGCGAGCGCGCTCCCGCAACGGCCGGATTCCCGGATTGGTCTTTGCCGCTCTCGACCCTGTTGAGGCCGATGCGAGACAGGAACAGCCGTTCCCGGCCGGCGGCGTCGACAAGGCTGAGGCTCTCGATGGCCGGCACCTGGCGAAGCACGAGGTAGGCGTCGAGCTTACGCTTCTCATCCGCGCTGTCGGGCCAGGGCAGCAGCACCGCCCATCCGAGCTGATCGCGGATGCCCTCGATGAAATCCTGAATTCTGGACGCGGCTCCTCGGGCCTCGGCATCGAGAACATCGCTCAGCCCGGTGCGCTGGTCGCGATAGCCGAACCATGCTTCGACGCTTCCTGCAAAAAGCAACGGCACGACGACGGCAGCGAACAGGGCAAGGAAGTACTTCCAGAACAACGATCTTCGCGGCGCCGCTGGCTGGTTGGACATCGCGTTGGCTCGCTCGGCGGCTCACCGGCCGGGGTTATTCGATCACGAAGTCGGCGCTGCTCAGAAGCGAAGGGGGGATCGACAGATGGAGGGCGTTCGCCGCCTTCAGGTTGATGAACATCTCGACCTTGGTGACGCGCTGGACCGGCAGCTCCGAAGGCTTCGCCCCCTTGAGGATACGGCCAGCATAGACCCCCGTGTGACGGTGCGACTGCTCGAAATCGCCGCCGTAGCTCATCAATCCGCCGGCTACGGGAAAGTCGCGGGATTGGGTGATCGCGGGGATGCCGTGGGCGGCGGCGAGCGCGGCGAGCTGCGGGCTGCGGTAAGCGAAATAGGGGTCGGAGGTGAAGACGAGCCCGCCAGCACCGGCTTGAGCCGCACCGGCGAAGAGCGCGTCAAATTCCTGTTCCGTGCTGGCCTTGAGCAGATGCAGAGCCAATCCCAGGCTGCCCGCTGCACTGTTGAGGTTCGCCGATTGCGAGCTCGAGGTCGGGCTGGCCGGGTTGACGGCGATGGCGAAGAGCCTGGCGTTCGGGAGCAGCTCCGCCATGAACTCCAGGCGCTTGCGCGAAACTTCGACGCTGAGGCTCGAGACGCCGGTGAGGTTGCCGCCAGGACGGGACAGGCTTTCCACCAAACCGAGTGCCACGGGATCGCCGCCCAGCTCAAATACAACCGGGATCGTGGCCGTCGCCGATTTTGCCGCGAGCGCGACCTCTGCGCCGCCCGGCGCGACGATCACGTTCGCCTGGCGACCGACCAGATCTTGCGCGAGCGCCGGCAGGCGCTTGTACTCGCCTTCCGCCCATCGAAAATCGATCGTGACGTTGCGCCCTTCGACATAGCCAGCTTCGGCCAGCCCAGCGCGAAAGGCCACAAGACGGCTGGCGTAGCGATCCGGGGTTTCCGAACCGAGATAGCCCAGCAGCGGCATTGCGGGTTGCTGAGGCCGCGCCGGGCTGGCCCACACCGCCGCCCCGCCCGCAAGAGCGAGGACGTTGCGCCGGTTGACGCGGGCACCTGCCTCGGTCGAAGCGAAGGGCAAGAAGCGCAAGGCATTCTCTCCTTCCAACATCGTCCATTCATCTGGAGCGGCGGGATACTACCCCAGTCAGGTGGCAGCAGCATAGTTGCGTTGGGTCACCCGGAGCCCGGAAGCCGGGGCCCGTCTTGCGCCTTCTCCGCGAGGGAAGAACCAGATGCGTTTCGGCGCCTGTTGCCGTGCCGCGGCGGGCGGCCGGAGGAACCGGAGGGGGCTAGCTTCCTTCGAAGACGCGCTTGCGCGCGTTTTCGAGATGGACTTGCATGGCCCGGCGAGCGGCAGCCTCGTCGCGGCTCTCAATCGCATCGAGGATGGCCTTGTGCTCGCGCTGGACGGTCAGCAGGCGCGACCGTGGCTGGATCAGCGAGAGGTTGCGGTTCAGGCTGATGCCCGTGGCGATCTGCTCGTGCAGCGCGTTGAGCGTCGTCACGAAGAAGTGGTTGCCGGTCGTCTCAGCGACGGCGCGATGGAAGGTGATGTCCTCCTCGACGCCGAGCCGTCCCTGCTCGCCGACGATCTCCAGTGCGATGAAGGCGTGGCGCAGTTTCAGGAAGCCGTCCTCGTCGCACATCTTCGCTGCCAGCGCGGCGGCTTCCCCTTCCACGGCAATCCGGAAGACGAAGCAGCGCTGGATGTCGGCGATGCTGTTGATCGGCGCAAAGCTACGCACATCGGGCGCTGGCCTGCGCAGGACATAGGAGCCCGATCCGCGCCGCGATTCGATCAGGCCGTCGTCGCGCAGCCGGCCCAGCGCTTCGCGAACGATCGGGCGGGAGACGGCCAGGCGCTCGGCGAGTTCGCTCTCGGAGGGCAGCCGAGCGGCTACGGCGAAATCCCCGGTCATGATCTGACTCAGGATGTACTCGTAGACGCGGTCGCCAAGCTTGCCGGTGCTCATTGTCTTCGCCGCGGGCCATTTTTCATCGCGTCAATCGCACTCCCGCCGGGCAAGAGCCGGTATGCATTTTCAGGATGCTACTTTACAACTTATTTTACAAGTTATAGGCGTTTGGTCGAAGTGTGCTGCAACCGGCGCCGGACCGCTTTCGACTCGGGCGTCGATGCCGCGAGTGGGCGGCGCATCTCTTCGGGAATGAACTGATGTCCAAGCTCAAGCCGGAAACACGCAACAAGCTCCGCGCCGTCTCCGTCGCCACGGTCTGCACGGCCCTCTTCAAGCGCGGCTTCCGCAACCAGTTCATCCAGGATGTCCGGCCGTTGAGCCAGGATACCGGCACGATGGTCGGCGAAGCCTTCACGCTTCGCTACATTCCGGCGCGCGAGGATCTGAATCCGCTCTCGGTGTTCCAGGACCGGGCGCATCCGCAGCGCAAGGCAGTCGAGGATTGTCCGCCCGATGCGGTGATGGTGATCGATAGCCGCAAGGATGCGCGTGCCGCCTCGGCGGGCGGCATCCTCGTCTCGCGGCTCATGAAGCGGGGCGTTGCCGGTGTCGTCACCGATGGCGGCTTCCGCGATTCCCCGGAGATCGCGCAGCTGCCCATCCCGGCCTATCATAACCGGCCGGCGGCGCCGACCAACCTGACGCTGCATCAGGCTGTAGACATCAACGTGCCGATCGGCTGCGGCGATGTCGCTGTCTGGCCGGGGGACGTCGTGCTCGGCGATGGCGAGGGCGTCGTGGTCATCCCGGTTCATCTCGCCGACGAGGTGGCGGATGAGGCGGTCGAGATGACCGCCTTCGAGGATTTCGTCACCGAGGAGGTGATGAAGGGCCGCTCGATTCTCGGCCTCTATCCCGCGACGGAGGAGCAAACGAAGATCGACTTCGCCGCCTGGCGCAAGGATAGGAACCGCTGAGGACCGCTCGCCGCGGTCCGCAGCCGCCCCGGCTCAGACCGTCTCGCCGACTGCCTGGAGATAGAGGTCGAGGATCGCCTCTTCCTCCTTGCGCTCTTCGAGATCGCGCTTGCGCAGCGCCACGACCTTGCGCAGCACCTTGACGTCGTAGCCGTTGCCCTTGGCCTCGGCATAGACCTCCTTGATGTCGTCGGCGATCGTCTTCTTCTCTTCCTCGAGCCGCTCGATGCGCTCGACAATGCTCTTGAGCTGATCGCCCTGAACCGGATCGTCCATCTGATATCCTTCCGGGGTATGAAAATTCGGCGGGCAGCGTTCGCCCGGATTGGGGCAGGGCGTCAAGCCGCAAACGCCCGGCCCTCAACAGCTGTGATGCCGCAATTCCATCCGGAGATACCGCCGAAGAAAAGTATGACTTAATCGCCATAAGACAGATGACGCCGACCTTCGCGGCACCTAAGAAGGATCAAGAGAACTGCTGTGGCTAGCGGCAGCGCCGGGTGGAAATGAGCAACGTGCACAGTCCTGTGACCGAGACAGCGAAGCTGCGGGAGACGGCGCGAAAGATCTACGATGCCGCCGTTTCGCGGGCTCATCCGTCCGGATGCCTGCCGCAGCATCTTCCGCCCGCCCCGGCGACTGGCCGCCTGATCCTGCTCGCTGCCGGAAAGGCTGCGGGCAGCATGACCGCTCTTGCCGAAGCTCACTATCTCGATGGCGGCTTTCCGCCCGAGCGTCTTCTCGGCCACGCGGTCGCCCGCCACGGCTATACGACGCCGACGCGCCGCATTCCCATGGTGGCGGCCGGCCACCCGGTGCCCGATCAGGGCAGCATCGACAGCGCCGAACAGGCCCTGGCGCTCGCCGCTTCCGCGACGGCGGATGATCTCGTCCTGGTCCTGCTCTCCGGCGGCGGTTCAGCCAATTGGGTCGCCCCGGCAGGCAGGCTTGCGCTCGCCGAGAAGCAGGCGGTCAACAGGGCGCTGCTGCGCTCCGGCGCCCCGATCGGCGAGATGAACATCGTCCGCAAGCGCCTGTCGCGGATCAAGGGTGGCCGGCTTGCCTTGGCGGCCGCGCCTGCCAAGGTGCTGACGCTCGCAATCTCCGACGTGCCCGGCGACGAGCCGACCGCTATCGCCTCGGGGCCGACCGTCGCCGATCCCTCCACGACGGAGCAGGCCCGCGCCATCGTCGCCCGCTACGGGCTCGACCTGCCGCCCGCCGCCCGAGCCCTGCTCGACGACGCCGCCAACGAGACGCCGAAGCCCGGCCATTCTGCCTTCGCGAACAGCGAATTCCGTATCATCGCCCGTCCGGCCGACGCGCTTGCGGCCGCTCGCGCCACCGCCGAGGCGGCGGGCTACGAGGTCCATGATCTCGGCCCGGACGTGGAAGGCGAGGCCCGCGAGGTTGCTGCGGGCCATGCGGAGCTAGCGCGGCGGCTGAAGCGCGAGGGCAGGCGTGCCGCGATCCTCTCCGGCGGCGAGCTCACCGTGACGCTGCGCGGCTCCGGCCGCGGCGGTCCCAATCAGGAATATGCCCTGGCGCTGGCGATCGCGCTGGCCGGCGAGCCCGGCATTGTCGCGCTCTCGGGCGATACCGACGGCACCGATGGCGGCGGCGGTGAGGCGAGCGACCCTGCGGGCGCGTTCATCGACCCGCAAACTTTGGTGCGCGCGGCCGAAATCGGCCTTGATCCCGCCCGATCCCTCGCCGACAACGACTCGACCGGCTTCTTCGAAGCGCTGGGCGATTTGCTGCAGCCGGGACCGACGCTCACCAATGTCAACGACTGCCGCGTAATCCTGATCGAGCCGTGAGATTTCTCCTGAACCAGCGAGTGGTCCTTCTGGCGGCCTGCTGCGCCGCCGCCTTCGTCGCAAGCGCCTTGCCGGCCAAGGCCGATTTGCGCATGTGCAACACGACCTCGAGCCGCATCGGCGTCGCGATCGGCTACCGTGACGCGCAGGGCTGGACGACTGAGGGCTGGTGGAACATCAGCCCGCGCGGCTGCGAGACGCTGTTGCGTGGCACGCTGGCGGCGCGCTTCTACTACGTCCACGCTCTCGATTACGACAAAGGCGGCGAATGGACCGGCAAATCCGTCATGTGCGTCCGCAACAAGGAATTCACGATTCGCGGCATCGAGGACTGCCTGGCTCGCGGTTATGACCGCGCCGGCTTCTTCGAAGTCGATACCGGCGAGCAGAAGAGCTGGACGATCCAACTCACCGATACAGGCGGAGCCGCATCGCCGCGCCCCTGACGGGAACACCGGAACGGGATGCTGCGGCGACAATGATTGAAGCCGGCCTTGTCGGCCGGTTGGGGAAGGCGGAGACGGGCGACCAGCGCCGCAGAGCGCGCAGGCGGCCCGGCCCGCGGATGAATTCACGGGTGCTGACAGGCCCGGGCGGAAACGGCCCGGCCTTACGGGGACTGACAATGAAGCGCGAACGCCGGATCAAGATCATCGCCACCCTCGGACCCGCCTCCTCCAGCGAGGAGATGTGCGCCAAGCTGTTCGAGGCTGGCGTCGATGTCTTCCGCATCAATATGAGCCACACCCAGCGCGAGACGCTGGCGGAGAAGGTGGCGATGCTGCGCGGGCTGGAAACCAAGTTCCGGCGCCCGGTCGGCATCCTTGTCGATCTGCAGGGCCCCAAGCTGCGCGTCGGCCAGTTCGGCGGCGATGGCGGTGTGATGCTGGAAAAGGGAGCGATCTTCACCCTCGATTCAGACGCTGCGCCGGGTGATGCCAAGCGCGTCCAGCTGCCCCATCCCGAGATCCTGAGCGCGCTCGAGCCCGGCCACAACCTCATCCTCGATGACGGCAAGCTGCGCCTTGTCGTGGAGAGGGCCTCGCAAAAGGAAGCCGTCACGCGCGTCACGGTCGGCGGGCGCCTGTCGTCGCGCAAGGGCGTCAGCCTGCCCGACACCACCATCCCCGTCTCGGCGATGACCGAGAAGGACCGGGCCGACGCCGAGGTCGCGGCCGAGGTCGGCGTCGACTGGATCGCGCTTTCCTTCGTGCAGCGTCCCGAGGACATGGCGGAGCTGCGCAAGATCGTGCGTGGCCGGGCGCTGGCGCTGGCCAAGATCGAGAAGCCTCAGGCCGTATTGCGGCTGGAGGAGATCATCGAGGCCTCGGATGCCATCATGGTCGCGCGCGGCGATTTGGGCGTCGAGATGCCGCTCGAGAAAGTGCCGGGCACGCAGAAGCGGATGATCCGCATGGCGCGGCGCAAGGGCAAGCCTGTGGTGGTCGCTACGCAGATGCTGGAGAGCATGATCACCAGCCCGGTGCCGACCCGCGCCGAGGTCTCGGACGTCGCGACCGCGGTCTTCGAGGGCGCGGACGCCGTGATGCTCTCGGCCGAGAGCGCCGCCGGCCAGTACCCGGTCGAGGCCGTGACGATGATGAACCGCATTGCCGAGGAGGTCGAAGGCGAGACGGTCTACCGCTCGATCCTGGAGGCGCAGCGCGCCGAGCCCGAGGCCACCGGCGCGGACGCCATCGCCAAGGCCGCCCACGAGATCGCCGAGACCCTGCACCTCAAGGCGGTCTGCGCCTGGACCTCATCCGGCTCCACAGCCTTCCGCATCGCCCGGGAGCGCCCGAATTCGACCGTGATCGCACTGACGCCGAACCGCGCCACGGCGCGCCGTCTCACGTTGGTCTGGGGCGTGCACGCCATCGTCACCAAGGACGCCAGCGACGCCGACGACATGGCTTTCCGCGCCTGCAAATTCGCGGTGCGCGAGCATTATGCCAAGCTCGGCGACCGGATCATCGTCGTTGCCGGCGTGCCCTTCGGCACTCCTGGTGCGACCAACATGGTCCGCATCGCCTTCATCGGCCAGGAGCATGTCGCGAAGGCATGAGCCGCGAGGGGAGGGCGGGCTCGCCGGGCGTCAGGCGTCGCGACCGTCGACCTCGCTCTTGAGCGAGTCCACCGCCTTCTTCACCGCATCGAACTGCGGATAGAGTGCCAGTGCCTTGCGGAAGGCGATCATGGCGCCCTTGTCGTCGCCCTGCTGGCGCAGGATCATGCCCAGGCCCATCATTGCGCCGTAATGGCGCGGCTCGCGCTTCAGCGTCTCGCCGATATCGATCATCGAGCGGATCGAATCGCCGGCGAGATAAAGCGCGTTGGCGCGCTGGTTCCAGGCCTCGGCCCAGTTCGGCTGCAAGCTGATGATGCGGTCGAGCAATTCGATCGCGAGTTCCGTCTGCTTGTCCTGCAAGGCCTGCTGCGCGCGACTCATCAAGAGGTCGGCCGTATCGGAGCCGGAGCGTGCCCAGCGACGCTGGATCAGCCGGGCTACACCCTCGGCCTCTTCCTGCGTCGCGGCGTCATGAAGGCGCTCGAACAGCCGGTCGAGTGTCGCGGCCGGACTGCGCTGCGGGGCTGAAGGCGTAGCGGGATTATCGGCCTTGTCGGACGGCGCGACTGCGCCGGGCCGCGGCGAGCCGGTCGTTTGAGCAACGACCGCGCTCGCCCCAAGGCCGCCCGCTAAGGCCAGCCCCAGGGCAAGGACGGAAGGCGAGGAAAAGCGCTTCATGTGGGGGAGTGTAGCCGCCGAGCCCCGCAGGTCAAATCACGCAGAGGCGAGCACGCAACGCAAAAAGCGGGCGCGCCGGTTGGCGCCCCGCCTTGCAAAGTCCGGTCAGGCCCTGCGCGACCAGGTCGCGCAGAAGCTCAGCCCTGACGCGCCTTGAAGCGCTTCTGGACCTTGTTGATGATGTAGACGCGGCCCTTGCGGCGCACCAGCTGGTTGTCGCGATGGCGCGCGCGGAGCGACTTCAGCGAATTGCGGATCTTCATTGTCTCAACTCCATCGACCCGTCCTCGCGAACGCGCCGGTCAAAAACCTTCAGCCTGCGACGCGGGTTCTGGCAGCATCGGCTATCCCGAAAACCGGGGTCCACTTTTCGGGCCGATGCTTGGGAGCCCTCGCCGCCCATGACCATGGTGCGACTGATACGATGCCGGCTGTATACGGATTTTTCCGCGGACCGCAAGTCCGAACACGGCTCCGGAAGCTCTCGGCCATGCAAAAGCCCGACTGTGCCTGCTTTGACGGCAGCGCGGCCGGGAATCACCCGGCCCCCTGATCCGGAGGACTTGAACATGCGCCTATCGATCCTGACCCTTTTTGCTGCGGCGCTGACGCTCGGCGCCTGCGGCAACACCGTCGAGCAGCGCATCGGCGGCGCGGCGGTCGGCGCCGGCACCGGTGCGGTCGTCGCCGGTCCGGTCGGGGCCGTGGTGGGCGGTGCGGCCGGTGCGGTCACCGGTCCTTCCGTCTCGCGTGCGGTGCGCCGGGCCTCTTACTGACAGAGTAGCGACGTCTCGGCAGCCATCTTGCCCTGCGCCCGTCCGGGTGCAGGGCAGCTGTAACTGCATCGGGCCTCGAAGTGCCCCGGTGGGATTGTCATCAAACTCTCATCTGGCAGCCGAATCCTTCCTGAATGTCCGATTCGCTGCGCCGTCTCCATGCTGCCGTCCTGGATTCGCGCCTTCGCGATCCTACGACCTCGCGCACGGCCAAGCTTTTTGCCGACGGCCTGCCCAAGATGGCCAAGAAGGTTGCGGAAGAGGCTGTCGAGCTGAGCCTGGAGGCGCTGCAGGGCAATCGCCAGGCCGCCATCCTCGAAAGCGCCGACCTGATCTACAATCTGACCGTGCTCTGGACCGCCCTCGGCATTGAGCCGGCCGATATCTGGGGAGAGCTTGATCGCCGGGAGCGCTTGTACGGCATGGCCGAGAAGCTGCCCAAGAGAGGTGACGCGCAGCGCGGGAAAGCGCCACGACGGCGCTCTACCCCGCTTGCACCACAACCGTAACGACGCGCGATCGCGTGCTATCCACAGCCGCGAAGAATTCGACGGTCTCGGCGATTTTGAGGTTGCCAAGACGAAACGAAGCCTTTATCTCCGCCTTCATCAGGCCAGACGCGCTAGCGTCTTGACGTTCTGAGACGCGCCCGTAGCTCAGCTGGATAGAGCATCAGACTACGAATCTGAGGGTCAGAGGTTCGAATCCTTTCGGGCGCGCCATCACTTAGCTCTCTCCAGAGAGCGCCGTTCATAGGGCGGCTTACCACCTTCCATTTACGCATTGTTCTGCGCTTTCCGCTTGGCCGGAACGTTGATCACGTTGTCGACTTTCGCGTGGCCGTCGTCAGCGAGCCTGCGCCGTTCAGTCTGCCGGCGATAGATGGATCCGGGCAGCCTTTCCCTGCGCCTGCTCGATCTGAGCCATGATCTCGGCGTCGCTCGCGCCGGTTACCGCCAGCTCGGCGCTGCGCGCAGATGCGCCAGCTCTTCACCTTCAGGAGCGGATCTTTCGCGATCCGATCACCCTCGACCGCCGGCTCAAGTGCGTTTTCCAGCGCCAGGCGGCGATCGTTTGCGGCCTTGTAGCCGCGACTGCCCGGCCCTCCATCAGGTCTTCGACCCAGGCAGCGACAACATCGCCAAGCAGCACGTCGCCGACGTCCTCGCGGATCGTCGGCATTCCGGTCCTCCCCTCTGCTTCAAGACATGCAGCAGGGGGCCCCATTCAACGGGGGTGGATCACAGCCTGCGAACGCTTCGTATCGCCTCCAAAGCGAACTGGTTTTCCGCAGGCAGTCCAACAGAGACACGCATGAACGTTTCGAAGCCAGGCTCGCGCCATGGCTTCACGATAATCCCGACCTTCAGGAGGCGTTCTGCGAGAGAAGCCGCGTTCTCGCAGCAATCGAAAAACACGAAATTGGCCTCCGATGAAGCGGGCCTGTACCCTGCATCCAGCAACGCCTGTTCCATGATCAAGCGCTGCTCCACAATCATCGCCGCAGCGTCCTTCATCCACGCCTCGTCGGCGAGGGCTGCGACCGCTGCATGTTGGGCTGCGGTGTTGACGTTGAAAGGCGTCTTGGCACGAGCGGCGAGGCCGGCAAGCCTGGGGTCGGAGAAGATCCCATAGCCGACTCTCAATCCTGCCAGCCCATAGGCTTTGGAAAAGGTGCGCAGCACGACATAGTTCACCGCTGCCTTGTCCAGCATGGCGATGCTGTCGAACGCCGCCTCCGGCGACACGAACTCGACATAGGCTTCGTCGAGCACGAGCAGGGTCTGCGGGCCGGTCACGTCAACAAGGCGCTGAAAGCGCTGTGCGTCGAGTGCGGTCCCTACCGGGTTCCAGGGCGAACTCAGGAAAACGATGCGCGGGCCGCGTGCGATTGCTCGTTCGAGCGCGTCGTAGTCGAAGTCCAGCCTGGCCGTCATCGCGATCTTATGGACACAAGCGCCGGCGGCCACCGGCTCGATCTCGTGAAGGCCGAAACTCGGCGCGACCGTGACGACCTCATCGGCGGGCCGGAGCGCCATGCGGCAGATTGCAGCGATCAGCTCCTCTGAACCGTTCCCGACCAGGATGCGGTCCGTCGCGATATCCAGGCTGGCTCCCAATGCGCCGCGCAGTGCCGTGCAAGCCGGGTCCGCGTATCGCCAGGGTTCAATCGCCGCGGCTGCGATCACATCGACGACCAGCGGTGAGCAGCCATATGGATTCTCGTTGCTGGCGAGACGGGCGATGTCCTGCCTGCCGCTCGCCTGACGTGCCGCCGCGGTGCTCAGCCCGGCATTGTAAGGCGAGACCCTTAGGATATTCGGATTGACCATGAAGGAATCGGGCATCTGATACGACATCCTAGGAGAGCGATGGCAGGAACGGGATCGTTGAAGCGCGCCTTTACTGCGAGTTCGCGCGTCTGTGCCCGGCCCTGAAGACCTTTCCGGGCAACTCGCGACCGACCAGGGATTGTGCCAGCCGCGCAGCTTCGCAGAGCTGGTTGAGGTCGATGCCGGTGGCAATGCCGAGCTCCTCGCAGGCGAAGGCGAGATCCTCGGTGCAGACATTGCCCGCAGCTCCGCGCAATCCGGCGAAGGGGCAGCCGCCGAGCCCACCGATCGAGCCGTCGAATTCGGCGACGCCCATCTGCAGGCCGGCAATCGCATTGGCGATGCCGAGCCCGCGGGTATCGTGAAGATGCAGCTTGATCGCCAGTTCCGGCCAGCGTTCGCGAATGCCGCCCACCAGCCTCTGTACGAGCAGCGGGTTTCCCCAGCCGGTGGTGTCGGCGAGATCAAGCGCGGTCAGCCTGACGCCGCCGTCGGCGACGATATCGCGAGCGCGGGCGATCAGGGCGATGCTCGTCTGAGCCGGGATGTCACCTTCGAAGGTGCAGCCGAATGCCGTCATGACGCCCAGTGAACAGTCGGTCACCCCAACCTCCCGATAGAGCGGCAGCCACGCGGCCATCTCGACAAAAGCCTCGTCGATCGAGCGGTTGGTGTTGCGCCTGATGAAGGTTTCGCTGGCGGTGATCGTAAGCTTGCCGTGCAAGTCGATCTGAGGTGTCGCGATCGCCTGCTCCAGGCCGCGGCGGTTCAGCCACAAGCCGCGATAGGACGTGCCGGGCCGCTTGACCAACCGCCGGAAGAGCTCGCCGGTTGTCGCCATCTGCGGCACCGCCTTGGGGTTGACGAAGGAGCCGACCTCGATCTCGCTCAACCCGGCGGCGGCCAGCGCATCGATCAGCGCGAGTTTCTCGTCGACCGTTAGGATGCGGGCTTCGATCTGCAAGCCGTCGCGGGGGCCGACTTCCGTGAGGCGAACCGATTTGGGCAGCTCCGACATCGCAGCATTTATCCCCGCACAAGAGATCGCCATGACAGGCGATCCAACTTAATTCGTCACTTTCGTATAGACATATGTTTTCGCATCTGCAATATGAAGGTCGAAGATGCGAAGGGACGCTATGATCCAGACTCGCCAATTTCGACCTGATGCGGCTGGCCCGCTGGTTGGCCTGCGCGTGCTCGATCTATCGCGTTTGGTTGCAGGAAACGTGCTAAGTCTGCAGCTGGCGGATTTCGGTGCCGACGTACTCAAGGTCGAAAGCACCGAGGGCGGCGATGCCCTGCGCGACTGGCTCGTCAACGGACATCCGTTGTTCTGGAAGGTTTATTCCCGAAACAAGCGCAGCCTTGCGCTCAATCTCAGGCAGCCGGCAGCTCGCGACGCGCTTACGGCGCTGATCAAGACCGCGCATGTCTTCATCGAGAATTACCGTCCGGGCACTCTTGAGAAGATGGATCTCTCGCCGGAGCAGTTGCTGGCGATCAATCCGGCGCTGATTATCGTTCGGGTCTCGGGCTACGGCCAGGATGGCCCCTATCGCGACTACCCCGGCTACGGCACCCTGGTCGAGGGTATGTCGGGCCTTGCCGCCAGGCTCGGATTCGACGACCGGCCGCCGATCCTGCCGCCTCTGGCGACCGCCGACATCGTCACGGGCGTCTATGGTTCCTTCGCGACGATGGTCGCCGTCCGGGCTCAGGAAGCGGGTGCGCCAGGGCAGGTCGTCGATCTCAGCCTGCTCGAATCCGTCATCACTTTGCTCGGGCCGGAAGCCGAGAGCTACCGCCAGACCGGCCGTGTGCCGCCTCGCAACGGCAGCCGCTCCGAAATCACTGCGCCGCGTAACGTCTTCCGCACCGCCGACGGCCGCTGGGTGTCGCTGTCGGCGCCCATGAAGAGCATGGCCGAGCGCCTGTTCCGGGTCATCGGCCGCGAGGATATGATCGACGATCCGCGGTTTGCGACGAACTCATCGCGCCTCGCCAATGCCGATGCCTGCGAGGAGCCAATCGCCGACTTCATCGGAAAGATGAGCCTCGATGACGCGCTCTCCTTCTTCCGCGAGAAGGAGATCACCGTCGCGCCGGTCTACGAGGTCGATCAGGTTCTGGCCGACCCCCATGTTCAGCAGCGTGGCACATTGATCGAGGTTCCCGATGCCGAACTCGGCACGCTCGCCATGCACAACATCGCGCCGCGCCTCTCGGGGACGCCTGGGGCGCTGCGCATGCCGGCGCCCCAGCTCGGCGAACACACATGGGAAGCGCTTACGGAAATCGGCCTGGAGCCTGCTGCGATCGACGCAATGATCGCCTCCGGTGCGGCACGGGCAAGCTGAACATGGCCCCCGTCTCTCCCGCCTGGCGCTCCCTGCTTTATGTCCCCGTGACGTCGCAGCGTTTCGTGGCCGGAGCCGGAGGACGCGGCGCCGATGCGGTGATTCTCGATCTGGAAGACTCTATCCCCCTCGGCGAGAAAGCCGCCGCCCGCAGCGCGCTGGCCGGCGCCATTGCAGCAGTCGCCGCGCAGGGCGGTCCCGATATCCTTGTCAGGGTCAACCGTAACTGGCGGTTGCTGGTCCGGGATCTCGAGGCTGCTATCATGGCCGGCGTCAAGGCCATCGTGCTGCCGAAGGTGACATGCGCAGTCGATATCGTGGTGGTAGCCGAGATCATCGCGGAGCTGGAAGCCGAGCGCGGCCTCGCCGCCGGCGCTATTGGCATCGTTGCGCTGATCGAGGACCCGGGGGCGCTTTTCAGGGCCGCGGAGATTGCAGGAGCCCATCCACGCGTTGTGGCTCTCAGCCTCGGGGATGAGGACTTCGCCAACGCCGCCGGGATCGAGCCGACAGCGGAGACGCTGCTCCACCCAAAGCAGCTGATCGTCTTTGCTGCGAAAGCCGCGGGGATCGCACCGCTCGGCTTCATCGGGACGCTCGCGGATTATCGGGACCTCGACGCGCTGCGTCTGACGCTGGAGCGCTCGCGGCGGTTTGGATATCAGGGGGCGCCTTGCATCCACCCATCGCAGGTCCCGCTCTTGAACGCCGCCTTCTCTCCGACGGAGCAAGAGACCGAGCGAGCAAAGCGGGTTGTCGCGGCCTTCGACGCTCAGACCGCGCTTGGCGGTGGAGCCGCGGCACTCGACGGAACGATGATCGACCGGCCCGTTGTCGAACGGGCCAGACGCCTCATCGACCGGGCTGCAGCCTTGAGCAGACCGGCCTCCTCCACGTCCGGCGATC
This sequence comes from Allobosea sp. RAF48, assembly GCF_052114025.1. Classification (NCBI taxonomy): domain Bacteria; kingdom Pseudomonadati; phylum Pseudomonadota; class Alphaproteobacteria; order Hyphomicrobiales; family Alloboseaceae; genus Allobosea; species Allobosea sp. RAF48. The sequence continues at coordinate 153,099 of NZ_JBFRDZ010000002.1, read as the reverse complement.
GAGCCTGACGCGACCAAGACCAATCACAAACCAAAAAAGGGGATCAGACATGACGGGATCACTTCTACGGATTAACGGCGGCCTTGGCCGCTTGCTGCTGGCGGGCTCCATGCTGGCGGCGGCTCTGACCGCCGCGCAGGCCGACACCCTTGAGCGCATCAAGTCGGAGGGCAAACTCGTCGTCGTCACCGAGATGCAGTTTCCGCCCTTCGACTTCATGGAGAACGGCCAGTACACCGGAGTGAACAAGGACCTGCTCGACGAGATCGGCAAGGAAATCGGCGTCAAGGTCGAGTATGTCGATCTGCCCTGGACGAGCATCCTGCCGGGTCTCGAAGCCAAGAGGTTCGACTTTGTCGGCGCCCCGGTCAACGCCACCAAGGAGCGGGTCAAGCGCTACGCCTTCTCGACACCCTTCGCCTATTCCGGCAACGCCTTCATCAAGAAGAAGGGCAACACTGCTGTCTCCAAGCCGGAGGATCTGGCCGGCAAGCCGGTCGGCACCATCAAGGCGAGCTCGTCGATGAAGCAGCTCGACGCCTTCTCCAAGACGCTGCCGACGCCGATCGATATCCGCGAATACAGCGACACGACTCAGGCCTTCGCGGACGTAGCATCGGGCCGTCTCGCCGCCGCCGCGACATCGACCCCCAACGTTGCGTATGCAGCTACCAAGCGTCCCGACGCGCTCGAGGTTGTGAATCCCGGTTTTGGCACGCCGACCTATTATTGCTGGGTGATGCGCCAGGGTCCCGAGGACGCCTCCCTGACCGAGGCCGTGAACAAGGCGCTCGCCAAGATGGTCTCGGACGGCCGCGTGGCAGCCATTCAAATGAAGTGGTTCGGCCGCACCGAGCAGCTTCCATCGACGTTGCCCGAGCCGGCTCTCTGACGCCTGACACGAGCGAGGTAACCGGACATGGTCGGCGTGCAAGCCGTCATTGATGCGTTCCCCTTCCTGCTCAAGGGGACAGGCGTCACGCTGACCATTTCCGTGCTCGGGGTGGCGCTCGGCAGCGTCATCGGGTTGCTGATCTATCTACTGCACAGTTCACGCTCGCGACTGCTGTCGGGGTTTGCGCGGCTTTATCTGAGCTTCTTTCGGGGTGTGCCGCTCCTCGTGCAACTGCTGCTGTTCTACAATTTCCTGCCATTTGCGGGGATCAATTTGTCGGGCACGACTTCGGCCGTGCTCGCTCTGGGCCTTGTCGGGGCCGCCTATATCGCCGAAATCCTGCGCGGCTCTCTCAATGCGATTCCGGTCGGGCAATCCGAGGCGGCACACGCCTTGGGCTTCACGCCCGTCGATCTTTGGCGTTCGATCCTGTTGCCGCAGGTGCTGCGGATCTCGACGCCGGCCATGATCAATGAACTGATCCTGCTGCTCAAGGCGTCCTCGCTGATCTCCGTCGTGGGGCTGGCCGAACTGACGCGCACGAGCCAGACCTTCGCTGCCAGTACGTTCAGGCCGATGGAGTTCTACCTCGCGGCCGGAGCAATCTATCTTGTGTTGAGCATTGCCATTTCGTCTGCCGGCCATCTGCTCGAGCGGCGCTTCGTCAGGGGCTGAGAATGGATCTCGAACTGCTCCGGACCTACGGCCCCAATTTCGTCACCGGCCTCAAGTTGACCCTGCTGTGCTGGATTCTGAGCTCGATCGGCGCGAGCGTACTCGGCCTGTTGGTGGCGCTCCTGCGGCAGATCCCATCGCGGCTTCTGCAGGTCGTGCTGCGGGGATATGTCGAGATATTCCGCGGCACGCCGCTGCTGGTGCAAATCTTCCTGATCTACGCCGGCGGTCCCTCCATCGGCCTCGTGCTCGAGCCCGTGGCAGCCGGTGTCCTGGCGTTAAGCCTCCATGGCAGTGCCTATATCGCAGAGATATTCCGCGGCGCCTTGGCGGGCGTCCCGCGCGGTCATGTCGAGGCGGCGGCCAGCCTCGGGATGCATCCGGCCTGGATCATGGTGCGGATCGTGTTGCCGCAGGCGCTGGTCTCGGCGACGCCGCCTTTGGTCAACATGATTCTGATCATCTGCAAGGAAACGGCGGTCCTCTCGATCATCACGGTCGCCGAACTTACCTTTCAGATACAAAAGATGGCGGTCGAGACCTTTGCCGCCTTTGAAGCGATACTGGCCCTGGCGCTCTGCTACTGGGCCATCATCGCAATCCTTTCCACGCTCGGCCGCTTCCTTGAACGGCGCGTGACACGGCATCTTGGAGCGGCGAGAGTTTGATGAGCACACCGATGATCGAAATGTCGGGTGTATCGAAGAGCTTCGGGACGCTCGAAGTCCTGAAGGCTGTCGATCTCACCGTCGAGCGCTCCGAGGTGGTCTGCCTGATCGGTCCGAGCGGCTCGGGCAAGAGCACGCTGCTGCGCTGCATCAACATGCTCGAAAGCTATACGGCGGGCCTGATCAAGATCGACGGCCAGCCGATCGGCTTCACCGAATCGGGTGGTCGTCGGGAGCTGATGAAGGCAAGCCGCCTGCGAGCGATGCGCCAGCAGATCGGCATGGTCTTCCAGCAGTTCAATCTCTGGCCGCATATGACCGCCTTGCAGAACGTCGCTGAGCCGCTCGTGCGGGTGCGCGGGCTCACGCAGGCGGATGCAACCGGGAAGGCGCAGGCCATGCTGGCGCGCGTCGGCCTGGCAGCCAAGGCTCAGAACTATCCCTCCGCCCTGTCGGGGGGGCAGCAGCAGCGCGTCGGGATCGCACGTGCGCTGGCGATGGATCCGCAGGTCATGCTGTTCGACGAACCGACATCCGCCTTGGATCCCGAACTCGTCGGCGAAGTTTTGCAGGTCATGCGCGACCTGGCGGAAGAAGGCATGACCATGGTCGTGGTCACCCACGAGATCGGTTTCGCCGCAAAGGTGGCTGACAAGATCGCGTTCCTAGACGGTGGCCGAATTGTCCAGGTCGGCACGCCGCAACAAATTCTTCACGCAGCCAGCGAGCCGCGTATCCAGCAGTTCCTGCAGACCTATCACGAGCGCAACGACTTCTAGCCCCGTCCCCCGAACGCATTCTCGCAAGGCTTTACCATGCCCATCGGTTTCCGGGTCCACCCGCGTGGCCCTCGTCTGTCCGCCGACAATCTCGCGCGCTTTGGCGACGTCGCCGTCGCCCATGCCAGCGATGCCATGGGGCGCATGCGCCATGGCGGCACAAGCTTGCGGCCCTACCATGCCGGCGGCCGATTGATCGGACCTGCAGTGACAGTGCTCGCGCGTCCAGGCGACAATCTGATGCTGCACAAGGCGATGAACATAGCCGAGCCCGGCGACGTCATCGTCGTCGATGCCGGCGGCGATCTGACTAACGCACTGTTCGGCGAGATCATGCTGGGATATGCGCGGCTACGGGGCTTCGGCGGCATCGTCATCAACGGGGCCATCCGTGATAGCGCCGTCATCGGCGCCGGCCCCTTCCCGGTCTACGCGGCGGGTGTGACCCATCGTGGCCCCTACAAGGACGGGCCAGGCGAGATCAATGTGCCGATCGCGATTGGCGGCATGGTTGTTGCCCCGGGCGATCTCATGCTGGGCGACGAGGACGGGCTCGTTGCCGTCCCCCATGACAGCCTGGACGAGGTCTTCGCAACGGTCACAGGTATCCGCAAGAAGGAAGCGGAGCTCCTGGCCGAGATCGCGTCGGGCGAGGTCGACCGGAGTTGGGTCGATGCGATCCTGAAGCGACAGGGCTGCGACGAGGCCTAGGGATGAGCCTCAGCGTGGGCTGAAACGCGCGACAAGATCGTAGCGAGTGCCTACGAAGATCTGCCGCACGAAGGTGACGGCCTTTCCCGAGCGCCAGGTCCGGCGCTCGACGCACAGACAAGCCTCGCCAGGCTGGATCGACAGCGCCTCTGCCTGGCTCTCATCGGCATTTAGCGCTGAGATTCGGTGCTCTGCCTCTGTCCAGGGCACATGCTCGAGCATCCACGAGCCAGGCGGAACGGTTTCGAAGGATACATGCTCCGCCTCGGGCACCATCTCCACGGAGATCAGCCGTTCCTCATAAACAAGCGGATTTGCATCGGCGAGATGGCGACAGCTCAGTTCGATCAACGGCGTCCCGAGCGCAAAGGTCGTCCGATCCGTGTCGCGCTTCGCTGCCTTTCGCCGCTTGCGCGAGATCAATTCATAGCTGTAGGTCGCCCCGCGCGAACGGATCTCGGCTGCAAGGTCAGGAATTTGCAGGATCGCCGAGTGCATCCGCGGCTTAGCTACGAAGGACCCGGCCCGGCGCCGACGTTCGATCAGCCCTGCGCTCGCAAGGGCCGTCATGGCACGGTTCACCGTCATTCGGGCACACCCATACTGGGCCATCAGCTCGTGCTCGTAGGGCAACCTGTGACCGGGCGGCCATTCCCCGGACAGGATTTTCGCCTCGAGATCGGCATGGATGCGCTGGCCGAGCGTACCCACTTCCGCAGCCGCCTCGGCGATATCCCTCCCGGATCGGATCTGGGAACGCGCCTGAGCATCTTCGCCGATCGCCGCCTGACTGCTCAAAGCTCACTGTCTCCCTCAAACGTATCGCCCGAGCGACCTCCGCTCCTCGAAGTATCCATATTCGTATAGACATAAAATGCCCACGACGATAGATTTTCGTTGTACTCTATCAACAACTTGCCAGCTCATAGCGACCGTTGATGCTCCAGACTCCCAGACTTGCTTTCTTCGAACGCTGGACAGACGATTCAGCCGCAGACGCCGTGTTCTCTCAACATCCATCCGTTGAACTCGAACGCTTGCGATATGACGATGCAGAAGAGCTGAACCGAGCCTCCTTGGCGAGCGCGCATGGGTATCAGATCTCCTCACGCGTAGAACTCCGAGAACCTTGGTTCGCCGATGCGAGCTTGCTGGCTCGATGCCCGAACCTGCTGGCCGTCAGCTCGACAGGCGCGGGCTATGATGTGATCGATGTCGAAGCCTGCACGGCGGCCGGCGTCCTCGTCTGCAACCAAACGGGCACGAATGCGCGTGCGGTTGCAGAGCATGCCCTCGGCCTGATGCTGGCGCTGTCGAAACGGATCACAGCCGGTGACCGGCTCGTACGGTCCAGGCCAAATGCTGACCGCTTCGGCTTGCTGGGGAACAATCTAGAGAACAAGACCGTCGGGATCGTCGGGCTGGGCCAGATTGGCAGAATCACCGCCAGCATCTGCCGTTACGGCTTCAATATGCAGGTACTCGCCTACGACCCGAACTTGCCGGATAATGAGATCGTCGCTCGCGGTGCAGTGCCGGCGTCACGCGACCAGATCTTCGCCAAATCGGATTTCATCTCGGTGCACTGCCCGCGCACGTCAGCCACGCTGGGAAGTATCGGCACGCGCGAATTCGAGATGATGAAACCGACCGCGTTCTTCATCAACACGGCGCGCGGCGGCATCCATCGCGAAGACGACCTGGCGCGGGCGCTTTCAGCCGGCAAACTTGCTGGGGCGGGTCTCGATGTTTTTCTCGATGAGCCTCCACCGCCATCGCACCCGTTGATGCAGTTCGACAACGTGATCGCCAATCCGCACATCGCCGCCATGACGCAGGAATCGAATTGGACCATGGCTCATGCGGCCGCGCAGCAATGGATCGATATCTTCACAGGGAAGGTTCCGCCCCGTCTGGTTAACCCCGAGGCGCTGCCGCGCTTCCGCGATCGGTTTCAGCGATTGTCGGGCGGATCGCCGGGCGATGATGCCTCAAACGACGCTCTGAACCGCCCCGGTTTCCTCGGATGAATCGCCCCGGGATTTCCCGAGCCCATTTCGTTTGAGCCATTCAGCCATCGCTGGTTCGCCCGCCATCGGGCAGTAGCGTTCCTCGGCTTCGGCCAGCCCGATGTTGCCGGGGCGCTCGAGATGCCGTCGCTCGTTGAACCAGGCCGCCTCGTCGGCCCCAAACCGGCATTCCCCCGGCCTTCGCCCAGAAGATGATCAGATCCGCCGCGTCACAGCCCGGCGGCCGGCTAAATCGGCTCCGCAGCATGTCATCCGTCCTTCTCTAGGCGCAGGATGCCGGAAATGGCGCGCCGCCCGGACCAGGTCCTGGACCGCTCACTCGGGCTCGTCCGAGGTCGATCCAAATGATCGCATCTGCTCTGCTGCACAACTACAAGTTTCGCAGCGATTTCATAAGGCTACGCAATTTAGAATCGATCAAAATTTTAGCGTGTCGTTAGTGATACTGGGCGCATGCGGGTTGTCGTTGCACCTCTCCCCGTTGCAGGGCCGCCCTATGAAATTCAGTAACATCAAAATCCGAACCAAGATCGGGGTGGCCGTCTTGTTCGCCAGTCTCGTTGGCCTCGGCGTCTCAATCTTTGGCAGCGTCCAGCTGATGAGCGTCAAGGCAAATTACGAAGAGATGCTGCAGACGCGGCCCAAAGGCATCCTTGCAACCGCGCGCGCCTCACATGCCGCCAATAATCTGATCGCCCAGACCTACAAGATCATCGCCTATCCGCTGGGGTCCCCGAGCATTGCAGTTGCGAAGGCTGATGGTAGCGCTTCATATTCGCAAGTTCTCGCCTTTCTAAGAGAGGCAGAGATCGCTCTGCCCGCAGAAAAAGACGCGATCGAACGTATCACCGCCGATGCGCGCGCTCTGGAGGGCTCGGTAAAACAAGCTATTGCGTTTGGTGAAAGCGACCAGAACGAGAAGGCGCTTGCCGTCATGGATACGCTCGACGGCAAACTGCGGAATCTGGTGAACGCGATTTCAGACCTCAACACGCGTGTGCTTCAACAGACCGATCGTCGCTCGGCCGAACTGGCTGCCGAAAGCAGTCGGGCCACGATGATCATGCTCATCACAGCTGGCGCAGGTCTCTTGTTGGGCGTTCTCGGCGCCGTTGCCCTCGCTGCAAAAACGATTACCGGCCCTCTCCAGCGGCTGAAGGCTGCGATGGCCGAGTTGGCGCAAGGGCAATTCGAGGCTGAAATCGTGGGAGGCGACCGCAAAGATGAGGTCGGCGACATGGCGCGTGCAGTCATGGTCTTCAAAAGCAACGGCCTCGAAATGCGCCGGATGGAATCGGAGAAGCTGGATCGTGATCAAGCTGCGCAGGCGCAGCGCAACGCGCACGAGGCCGAACGTCACCGCACGGAGGCCGAGCGCATGGAGTTCGCCCGGCAGCAGCAGCAGATCGTCATGATGTTGGCTGAAGGATTGGATCGTTTGGCTGCAGGCGACCTGACCTGTCGCCTCACCGATGAGGTCGCCGACGAATACGAAAAACTGCGCAACGATTTCAATCGCGCGATCGACGGTCTTGCGGAGACGGTCATAACGATCCAAGCGACTTCGGTCGATGTCGGCACCGCGGCGCGTGAGATCAACATCGGCGCCGATGATCTGTCGAAAAGAACGGAAGAGCAGGCTTCCTCGCTTGAGGAGACGGCCGCGACTACCGAGCAGCTCGCGGCTTCAGTTAAAGCTTCGGCTCACGCCTCGCGTCAGGCAGTTGCTATGGCCGAGGAGGCCATGACAGTAGCGGAAAGGGGCGGAGCCATTGTCCATGATGCTGTCGACGCCATGAACCGGATCGAATTGGCGTCGCGCAAGATTTCAGACATCACTTCCGTCATCGATGAGATTGCCTTCCAGACGAACCTTCTAGCGCTCAATGCCGCGGTTGAAGCCGCGCGTGCGGGCGATGCCGGCAAGGGGTTTGCCGTCGTCGCTTCCGAGGTTCGGACGCTTGCACAAAGGTCCAGCGAAGCCGCGAAGGACATTTCCGCATTGATCGTGGAATCGGCTGGCGAGGTCCAGCAGGGCGTCGAGCTCGTTCGCTCTGCCGGTGAGGTTCTCAGCCACATCGTGGACGCCTCGCGCAAGGTGTCGGCAACGGTGTCAGACATATCGGCTGCGTCGAACGAACAAGCGAATGGCATCGACGAGATGAGCCAGACCGTCGCGCATATGGACGAGATGACGCAGCAAAATGCTGCCCTGGCAGAGGAAAGTGCGGCGAGCGCAACGTCGCTCAGTGATCAGATCGATCGGCTCAACCAGCTCGTCGCCAGCTTCCGAACTGAAGACAAGACGGTCGGATTGCGTCGGATGGCCGGTCAGATGGCAGCGCGGCTTAACGGCGAGCCAATGCGTCGGGCAGGCTGACAGGCGTCATGCCAGAAGGGGAGCGGCTGGCTTCGGCGAGTTAAGCTTCTTTGTCTTGCATTCCAATTTGCCCGGCTTGCTTCGGCCAAGCCGGGCACGCGCTGACCGCGGTGGCGATGCGGCCCACAAGATCGTTCGATGGGTATCACGCCAGCAGGGCTCGTCGGAGCTGGGGGATGCGGCTCACCCGGCCACTCTTCAGGCCACAGAACTCCTTGCGCCAGCTAATGGTAGGGGCGGCTCTCTCTACCCCTTGCAGGCTGAGGGCTTGTCAACCGGAGGCGAGCGGCGATGGCCATCGAGACCCTCGACATTGATATCGCCAAGATCTTGCTCACAACCCGCTGGCCATCGACACGTCGTGTGCCAGGGGAAAGAACGGCGATGTCCAAGCCATCTGACGCTCGCTCAGTTGGAACAAGCTAGGGGCATGCGCCGGCCCATTCGGGGCGACAGTCAAAACGCCGCATTTAACAAATATCAAACGCAGCAAGCCTGATCGTCTTACGGCATGTGACCGATAGAAAATCTAGAATATTTGAAACTGACATATCCGATTGCAACCCGGCAAAATACGATCCATAGGCTTTTCCCAGGTATCCATTTTCGAAATTCAAATTGCCGATCTCATACCATCTCCGCGAGATCGATCTTTTAACCGCGTGTTGCAGGCCGTGATATCGTATGAATTCGCTATAAGCTTTTGCGCATTCCTGGACGGCACGTTGACTATATTCGCAATTTTCAAGATAATTATTGGTTAATCCGCCTCGGTGAATTCTGTATGTATGAAGAACTTGCGGGATTACATAAAATTCCGAGTTCGCTGCGCATCTAAGCCAATAATCATAATCTTCAGATTGCCTATAATTTTCTTTAAATAGACCGACGTTTTCAACGCAGCTTCTTCGAATTGTCGCGCCATTTGTTCCTACAAAATTGACACGCAGAAGCCATCGCAGCGCGTCCTCTCGCGGGATTTCCCGCTCGAAGGGGAAATCCGGAAACACCAACCATTTGTCGAAATGACGCTCAGAACGGCCATCTTCATAAAGCAACTCAAAGTCACTGCAGCAAAATCCAATATTCGGGTTTCGATCCAATACATGCTCATGAATCTGAAGTCGCCGATCATGCCAATAATCATCTGGATCTAAAAATGTGATATATTCCCCAGAGCACATCTTCAAGGCAGCGTTCCTTGCGCTCGCGACACCGCGATTGTCCTGAAATGAGTGCCTCAGCTTTCCACCGAAGCTCAATTTCGCCAATTCGATAACAGAATGGCTGCCATCTGTAGATCCATCATCGACAACGATAACTTCATAATTTTGAACCGTTTGCGCTTTGATGCTATCGAGCGCTTGTTGAATCAAGCGCGCATTATTATAGTTTGCGATCAGCACACTAAATTTCGGGATTTCCATTCAAGTCTCCCGGACATTTTTATCTGTCGCTCTATTGGATTATATCAAGGTTTATTGTAGATTAAAGTCAATAAGCCAAGCTATAATTGCCGTCAGGAGCGCGATGGATATGCAGGTATAGGCACCGGAATCAAAAGTAATTACTTAGTCTTTATCATCGTTACCTGTGCGTTGCTGTCGTTCCAGCGCTTCAGGATGTTGATCGTGACGTCGCTTTGGTGGCGATGCACGCGCAGATCGAATTGCGAAGAACCCAGCGTCAGGCCGCGAATGATCACGTCATCCAGGAATGATGGCAGAACAGGATCGACCAGCTTGATCTCGTTTGCCCCCGCCGGAAGTTGCAGTCCGAGGCAAGCCGCCAACATGGCGAAGGGAGCCGCTGCGGCCCAGGCCTGAGGCGAGCAGGCCACGGGATAGGCGGTGGGTCCGCGTCGCGGCTTCCTAAGGAAGCCACAGAACAGCTCCGGCAAGCGCTGTTGTTCCTGATACGTCGCCACATTGGCGAGGGCTTCGAATAATCGTGCCGCCTCGAACTTGAAGCCGTAGCTGCCAAAGCCGATCGCGATCAAGGCGTTGTCGTGCGGCCAAACCGAGCCATTGTGATACGACATCGGATTATAGCGTGTTTCCCCCACATTCAGTGTCCGGATGCCCCAGCCACTGAAACTCCCTTCGCTCATCAGGGTGCGAGCGACTCGCGCGGCGCGTTCGGGAAAGGCGATGCCCCCAAACAGGGCATGTCCGGCGTTCGAAGAGCGAACCCGACAGGGGCGCTTGTCGCCGTCGAGAGCCAGCGCGTAGGAGCCGATCTCTTCACACCAGAAGGCGCGATCGAAGCGTTCCTGCAGAATTGACGCTTGCTGCTCCAGTTCGTCGGCGCGATCCCAGAACCCGAGGGCGCGAGCCATGGTCGCTCCGGCCCGTTTGGCAGCATAGACATAGGCCTGCACTTCGACGAGAGCGATCGGGCCTCGCGCCAGGGATCCATCGGCATGGGAAATCGAATCGTGACTGTCCTTCCAGCCTTGGTTGGTCAGCCCGCTTTCCGTTTCGCGAAAATACTCGACGAATCCGTCTCCATCGCGATCCCCAAACGTCTCGCACCACAGGAGCGCAGCCTCGATGTTATCCCAGAGCCGTTCGATCATGGCGAGGTCACCAGTCCGATCGAAATACTGGCCCGCAAGCATGACGAACAGCGGAGTGGCGTCTACCGAGCCATAGTAGAACCTGAACGGCACCTCGCCGAGATTGGCCATCTCTCCGCTTCGTCGTTCGTGCAGAATCTTGCCCGGCTGCGCATCGGCGGTGGGGTCGCTGACCACGGCTTGTGCTCGCGCCAATTGCAGCAGGACACCCTGCGCTACGGTCGGATCGGCCCACAACAGCATCATGGCGGTGATGATCCCATCGCGGCCGAACATCGTTGAGAACCATGGAATGCCGGCATAGGGATAAAGCCCATCGATCCCGCGGGTCATGAGCGTGTACAGGTCCGAGGTCGATCGGTTGATCAGATCCGTAAAGGGGGCGTTCGACGATCCCACCTTGGATATGTTGGCCGTGAGCGCGCGAAGGCCACGGCGGGCATCCTGATAGGCCTTGGAGAAATCCTGGGGCGGTACGCCGGAGGCGCAGCTGAAGGGATGAACCTGCCGTTCCGGATCATCGATGAGATCACAGGCGATGGTGACAAGGAGCGAGGTTCGCTCGCCAGGCTCCAAGCGGAATCGGAACGAGGCGAACCCGTTCGTCACATGGTACGGTTCTGGTTTGAAACGCAGGACCGTTCGTCTCACCCTGTCGTCCAGACCACGATAAGCGAAGCGCGCGGCTCCTGAATCGATCTGGATCTCCGTCTCGCCCCGACGGGCGCGCTTCATCCCGCGGACTTCGAAGAGGTCGCGAAAATCGGCTTCGAAAGACAACGACATCGAGAATTCATGTGGAATCCGATCAAAGTTGCGCAATCCGACGCGTTCAAAGCACACCGCGTTCCAGAGGAATGTCGTCCGTTCAATTGCGATCGCGTCACGCGGGATGACGGTTGAGCCGTCCCTTCGCGTAACTTCCGGATTGGCGAGGTCTACCGTCAGGGCGATATTGTCGTCCTGGATCACGGAGCAAAGGATCAAGGGGCGCTTGTCCTCGAAGAACAGTTGCAGCCGCGAAAGATGCCTGGTGTCGTTGCAGAACAGCCCCTCGGACGTGTTCGGGGTAATCCCGATGTCGCCGTAGCTATCCAGAACCGCGAAGGCGTCTCCGGATTTCAAGGTGCGAAGCGGACGCTCGACGAGGGATGGATGCGCATCAAGAAGCCTGTCGGCCTCATGCGGCGCCGCTATTTCGGGCTGCCTTGGGACAGTATTCTGTTCATGCATCCGAAGCTCCCCGTCGTCGGAGGTCATGGGGCTCGTTCAGGCGATTGGTTCACGTCTCTGCGTCTATTCTGCGGCCCCGCGATAATTACGTGGGGACGTCAGCAAGCGATCGAATGCCGCGAGATAATCGCGGGCCATCCGAGCGGCAGTAAAATGACTGTTGAAATGAGCCCGTACGCGACGGCGATCCAGGGTGATACTGCGTTGGCAGGCGGCAACGGCGTCGGCGATGGTGTCGACGATGAACCCCGACACGCCTTCCTCTACGATTTCGGGCACGGAGCCGTTGCGCCAGGCGATGACGGGCGTTCCCGCCGACATCGCTTCGATCATGACCAGGCCGAACGGCTCCGGCCAGTCGATCGGAAATAGCAGCGCCCGGGCACCGCCGAGCAATGCGCTCTTCTGCGCCTCGTCGATCTCGCCGAGGAACTCGATCGACGGATCGTCGAGCAGTGGCTCGATCCGCTTCCGGAAATAGTCCTCATCGACCGAATCGACCTTCGCCGCGATCTTGAGGGCCATCCCCGCACGTTTGGCGATCTCGATCGCTCGGTCCGGTCGCTTCTCAGGCGTGATCCGCCCGAGAAAGGCGAGATAGTCTCCTCCCCTCGCATCGAACGGGCATAGACCCGGCCCTAGGCCGTGATGCACCGTTGCCAGCCAGTTGACCGCGGCGGGCATCGGCTTCCGCTGCCCCTGGGAAATCGAAATCAACGGCATCCGCGGAAAGGCCTGATAGACAGGCAGGAAATCGGGCAGATCGAGGCGGCCATGCAACGTCGTCACGCATTTGTGAGCCAGGTCCGAGAACATCGCATGCTGAAGCAGATCGAGGTGGAAGTGGATGACGTCGAATGACGCCTCCCGCTCACGGACCCTGGCGAGCATGGCGAGATGGCTGGCCGTGTGATCGCGAATGCCTGCCAGCCGCAAGCCCTTCGGACAACATGCAACCAGCTCGGCGGAGGTTTGGGAATCGGCTGAGGCAAACAGGGTGACATCATGTCCCTGTCGGACGAGTTCCTCTGTGAGCCACGAGGCCACCCTTTCCGTGCCCCCGTACAATCGGGGTGGAACCGCCTCCGATAGCGGCGCAACCTGCGCGATCCGCATACGCATTCTCCCGGCGACGGCCCCCCCCGCGAATATGGGCAAGCTAGCAACGCCGGTCCGGGGCGAAAGTTCGGAATCAGATTCGGGCGGCGCGGCTTTCCGTCCGGCCTCTCGGCACCGTCTCCGGCATGGCAGTCAGCGTCCGGGCTATCAATCCAGGAGACGTGCCATCGCGTCCCAGGAATGAGCCCCGGTCGCCTGGTAGATCGCGCCGAGGTGCTTCTTCATGGCCTCGGTGCCCGTGCCGGTGCGCGCGGCGACCTCGGAACGGGCATGGCCGAGCGCCGCCTCCAGCATAATTCCGCGCTGCTTCGGCGACAGCGCGAGGTCCAGCAGGCGCTCGACAAGTCGCAAATTGCGCGGCCGCTCGATCTGCATGGTCATCAGGATCGCGCTGCGGCCTCCGACGGGCGTGTGAAGCTGTTCGGGGGTGATGACCAGCCGGCCGTCCGGGATCGCGACGAAGCCGCGCGCCTCGCGTCCTGCCGCTATGTCGGAGCACAGATGCCGCATGAACCGCGGCGGCGTGGTGATCGGCCCCTCGAGCTGGATATCCTGCCCGACCGAATTCGTCTTCTGCAGTATCTGCTGTGCGGCCTCGCTCATCATCAGGAGGGTCTGGCCCGAGGCGTCGACCAGCGCATGCCCCTTGAGGGGAGTCGGCTCCCATTGCGCTGCGCGTCCGTTTCCCGACAGCGCGCGCCGGAGCGGCGCTGAGGCAAGCCTCAGCGTGGCGAGGTTCTCCTCGTCGAACGGGTATGCACCGGTCCGGAACAGCAGGACGATCACGCGCGGGCGGCCCTGATGGTCGATCCGCAGGTCGAGCGCATGCCGATGGCCGCTGGCGCGCACCAGCAGGTTGAAGGTGTTCGATCGATAATAGGAGGCCGGCGGCGCCAGCAGATGCCCAGCATCCGAGCCCTTCATATGGGCGAGCGCCGCGACGTTCAGCTCCTCCGGCCCCAGAAACAGACGTTCGAATTCGTTGACGAAGAGATCGCGCGCACTCGCTGGCGAATCCTCGTGGAAGAAGCCCTCCGGCAGACCAGTCTCATCCATCCAGAACAGTGCCCCGGCATCGGCACCAACGAACTCGCGCAGAAGCCGGCATGCCATCGGCGCGATCGCCGCGATCCCTGCTCCGCTCCGGCACAGAAGATCGAGTTCATGCCATTTGCGCTTGTTCAGTCTCGGCATCGGCGAATGTCGTGGGCTCCGCTGGCGGGCGCGGTGACAAAATCCTCCCCGCCCAGGGAATGTTCCGTAGCGGAAGGCGGGAGTAAAGCTCCGACACAGAGCTCCTCCCGATTTTCACCTGCAGAGACTTGCCATGCCAAACGGCTCATCCCTACCGCGCATGGCGAGACATCTCGCATTCGGGGTTCTGCTTTGTCTCGTAATCCCGCTTTTGTCCTCCGCCATGGCCAAGGACGCTCCGGGCTCCGCCGACCATCCGCTTGTCGGGCGTTACAAGGGCTCGGAGATCATCGTCTACCAAAGCTCGGATTTCGACCGCGTCGATCTCCTGGCGAAGCCCGTACCACGGCGCTTCGACTGGTCGACGGCGTTGCCCGAGGATCTGCGCACGCGCCAGGAAGGCAGGAGCTTCCGTATCGTCTATCGCGGACCGGCCGACCGCTCGGCATTGGAGATCGACGCGAATTTTGCCGAGAGTCTGAAGGCAAAAGGGTTCGAGACCTTGTTGTCCTGCGCCGATCGCGAATGCGTCTCAGGCGACAGCGGCTTCTACCAGCTTGGCGGTTATCTCGACGACAGCCGTCGCAACGGCAACTACGGCCAGGCGCTGACATATCGTCTTGCCAGGCTGAGCCGCGCCTCGGGTGACGTGCATGTCGCACTTCTGGTCGGCAAGGGTCTGGGCGCCACGCATATCGCGTTGCGTGTCGTGGAAAGCAAGCCGATGCAAGGCGACCAGATTGCCTTCATCGATGCCGGGCAGATGCAGGCCGGGCTGGAGAGCGGTGGGCGCGTCGCGCTCTATGGCATTCAGTTTGACTTCGATAAGGCTGAGGTGAAACCGGAATCGACGCCGACGCTGCGCGAGATCGCGAAGCTCCTGCAAGCGCAGCCGTCCCTGCGACTGGTCGTCACCGGCCACACCGACGGCAGGGGTGCGTTTGACTACAATCGCAATCTTTCGGAGCGGCGCGCCAGGGCGGTCGCCGATGTTTTGACGAGGACCCATGGCGTGGCCACCGAGCGCTTGCTGCCCTTCGGCGCGGGCATGGCGGCGCCCCTCGCTTCCAATGATGACGAGCCCGGCCGGTCCAGGAACCGTCGCGTCGAACTCGTGAAACGCTGAGGGATTCGTCGTGAAACGAGCCTTTGCGGCCTTCTCCCTTCTCCTTCTGGTGCAAGGTGCCTATGCCGGCGAGCGCTTCGAGCCCGGCCTATGGCAATCGACCGCGTTCATCGGCGGCAAGAAGGGGCGGGTTACGGGGCCGCGCTGTGTCACAACCCAGGAGGCGCAGTCCATGAACGGCTCCGCCAGCGCCATACGCAAGGTGCTGGAGGTCGACCCGGCCTGGCAGGGCTGCGCGATCGGGGAGGTTCGCACAGAGGGAATGCAGGTCGATTTCACAGCGACTTGCGCCGGGGCGGTCGTCACGACCTCGCGGACGACCTATCGGGGCTCGTCCTATGAGGGAACGATCACCGTGACCCGTCCCGAGACGCCGGCATTGGCCATGTCGATCAGGGGCGAGCGGGTCGGCGCATGTCCTTGACGGCACGGTGTTTGGTGGCCGGGCTGCTCGCCACAGCCCCTGCCCACGCCTTCGAATTTCCCAGGGATCGCGAGGCAAGCGCCGAGCAGTTGCTCGACATCTGGCGCTATCAGCAGTCCAATCTGGTGAAGGATGGCATCGGGCCCGTCAGGATCCTCGATTTCCAGCGCCGCTTCTTCCCGCCGATCCGTTCCGTCG
Source organism: Allobosea sp. RAF48 (assembly GCF_052114025.1). NCBI lineage: Bacteria > Pseudomonadati > Pseudomonadota > Alphaproteobacteria > Hyphomicrobiales > Alloboseaceae > Allobosea > Allobosea sp. RAF48. Next base: position 137,089 of record NZ_JBFRDZ010000002.1, on the reverse strand, counting down.
GCGGGCTGGCCTACATCCGCTTCCAGCCTCTCGCTGCCTCCGGCGACATGTCCGGCTGGAACACGGCGAATTGCGCAGGAGAGAACCTTGCCGGGTCGGGCGTGCAGCTCGTGTTCTACTGGAGCGAGGATGAGCGCCGCTGGCTGAACCAAACCTCGGTCGGTTCGACGCTCTGCGCGACGGAGCGGGATTTGTCCCAGGCGCAGATAGACGAGGTTCTCCGCGCCGAGGATTATCCCAAGCCGCCCCGGATCGCAGCCCGCGATGTCAGAACCCCACCCCAGGGCTCGCCCGAGCGCAAGGCGATCCTCGACGCTGCTCGCGTCCTGTTCGGCAAGGACGCACCGCACATCGTCTTCGAGGTGGTCACGTTGAAGGTCGCGGCCGGTTTCGCCTGGGCGGTGCTGATGCCTCGCTACCGGAATGGCAAGCGCGTCGGCTGTATCGAGGGCGACGATCTCCAGACCGAATTATGGCTGAAGCAGGAGGCGGGTCACTGGGTCGTCAGGAGCGGCCGCGCCTGCACGGGCGATCCCGTGGCGCCATCGGGCGAGACCATCGGAGCGCCACCCGAGCTGGTAGGTCAGAGGTCGTGGCCCTGGCTGACGCGATAGCCATGGGGGCGTCCTGAACGTCGGCACGCGGGGCGTCCCGATTTTGGACGGGGCGCCTCAACGGCAGGACCACGCTGGCATGCCGATGCGTTGAATGTCCGCTTCCAGTTTGTGAAGAGTTTCGGACTTTGGCTCGCCGCCCGGCGTCGGACAGTCCTAGCTGGACGGATCGATGCCGGTTCCCGCCCAAAACACGCGTCATGCGCGTAAGCGTTCTGTAAGCCAGCCAGCCTACACCTTGCTCACCGAACCGACGGGCTTTGCCCTTTGAGCAGGAGCAGGTTGATGAGCGCGGAGCCAGATAACGTCCCGCTGAACGACGAGACGTTGGAAGACGTGAACGGCGGGTACAGCGTGGTGGATGGTCTGGCGAGGCTCGGCCACTCTGTCGAGAGCAGCTTTCTGAAGGGCCGTGACGTTGGCGACAATGTGGCTGGCACTGCCGGCTCATACGCAGGCGCTGCCCTCGGAGCTGTCGTCGGCACATTTACCGGCATCAAGAATGAGATTGGCAATGAGGTCAACGAGGCAATCGTCGCCCTCAAGGATGTCGTCCGTTAGCCGCTTCAGAGCGGGATTGCACGGGCGAGCGGCATGATCAACAGCCGATGGCTGTGTCTTCTGTTCCTGTGGCGATGCGCCATGCCCGCCGATCCGAGAGGCCCCTGCAGGAGGCCAAATCGGGGCATGTTGCGGCGGCACAGGCGGACCCGCGACAGTCTGAGGGATCCGACGTCGAGCTGCCTCAGTCGGCAGAGACCTCAGAGGTCCATTGCCCAGCGTGAGACCGCGGTGGCCATGGTGGCGAAGTGATCAAGTTGCGAGAAGCCAGAGCCCTTGCGTGGCTTCAGGTCGTGATCGCCATCCTCCAGCCAGAGCAGGCTGATCTGCGACGAGAGCGAGTAACCTTCAACCTCGTCACGGCCGCCAAACACATCGCGTGTCCCCTGCACGATCAGGGTCGGCGTGGCGAGTTCCGCGAGATGGTTGGTCCGGAGCTGCTCTGACTTGCCCGGGGGATGGAACGGATACCCGAGGCAAAGCAGACCCTTGATGGTGCCGGCGGAATAGAGGTCGTCGGCGATCATGCTCGCAACACGGCCGCCCATCGATTTGCCCCCGATGACCAGCTTCCCATCCGCCTTTAAGGCGTCGACGGCCGCGAGGTACTCCGGGATCAATTTCTCGGCGCGCGGCGGCGGCTTCCGCGTCGATGCAATCCGGCGGCTAGCCATGTATTCGAACTCGAAGCGTGCCACGCGCAAATCTTGGTTGGCCAAGGCGGCAGCGGCTGCCGCCATCGATGGAGAATCCATCGGAGCTCCGGCCCCGTGAGCCAACAAAACCGTCACGCCTGCGTGCTGCGGCCCGTCGTATAGAATGTTCACAGCAGAGCGCCTCTCGAAAGACCATCGCTATCGCAACCGCCGGCGGAGGTCGGGGCCGGCCGCATGAAACGCCCGTATCCCGAACTCAGATCAATGTCAGCTGCGCGGCGAACCGGAATCCAACAGCATGTACCGCCTTGAGGGGAAGCTCGACTCCTGCATCTTGGGCTTTTTGACGAAGCCGCCGCACCACTGCGTCCAGACTACGGCTTTCGCTATTCGCCTCGGCGTAGCCCAGGCCCTGAGCAAGCTCCTTTCGCGACACCGTAGCCCCTTCGGCGCGTGCCAGCGTCTCAACGAGAATCATCTCGCGTCCTGAGAGAGCCAGTCGCGCGCCATTCGGGTGCAAGAGCGCTTGTCGCATTGCATCCAGTCTCCACGCCGAATCCGAGCGCAAAGATGAGGCTGGATGATCCAGAGACGATCGCGGAGACCCCATCGCTCGTGCTCGTCTGGCGAGGTTGCGGACGGCGAGCACGAGTTCTTCCCCGTCAACCGGCTTAGTCAAATATAGGTCGGCACCTTCTCCGTACCCCCTGACACGGTCATCGCGCCCCGCACGCGCCGTTAGAATGACAACACCCATGTTCGCTTCATCAGCCGCATCGCGGGCGAGCTCGAAGCCGCTCGTATCGGGCAAATTGATATCGATAATCGCCACATCGAAGCGATCCGCCCGGAGTGCCTTGTAGAAAGCAATTCCCGAAGAGGCTTCTGCGACCTTCAATCCGCTCAGTCGAAGGTAGTCCGCCAATCCGGCGCGCAGGTCATTGTCATCCTCGACAAGGAGAACGTGGATCGGGGGATCCAGCTTCTCAGGCGGCAAATCGATCTCTCGCGGCATAGCAGCTTTTGTCACGACTCGGGTAAGCACGACGCGGTGCTCGAATCGACAATGTGTTTATACCGCCGGAACCGGTGGATGAAGTCCGAGGGAACGACTTGGCTAAATTTGCGAACCGCTGGTGGGGGCTGATTGTCGTTCTTCTGATTGCTTCAATCACCCTGCTAGCCAACTCGGCCCGGCCGGGATCGACTCACGAAAACGGTCCGCATGAGCAGGAGCTCGCGACCAACGGGCTCGTGGACGAGCTGCCGCTTGACGGGCGCATCTCCGTACTCATCGACCCCTCTCGAGACATGGCGCTCAAGGATATTTTGGCCGCCGGCGAACGCTTCAAGCCGGTGCGAGGGAGCGGGGTCAACCTCGGCTACGTTCGCGACGCGGCCTGGCTGCGCATCCGGATTCCGAATGCCCTGAGCGGACAGGCGCTCCTTTCGCTAACTCCGAATTTCGTGGACCTCATCGATGTCCATGTGGCGGACGCCGCTGGCGAGCCCGAGGTCGACGATTTCACGCACTACGCTATGGGCGACCACCGACCGTTCCCGTCGGACGAAGTGTCCGGGCTGGATAATGTCGTGCCCCTCAATCTGCGCGCAGACCGAGAGGGTATCGTTTACGTGCGCATTGCGAGCGTCAATTCCTCGCTCAACATCTCGGCAGCGCTCTATTCCGCGGCTCGCCATACGTATCGCGTCACGCTCATCAGCTTTGCTGCGGCCCTCTGGTTCGGAGGGATGGGGGTGATGATCTTGATACAATTGGTGTTTTATCATTTTGAGCGCAAGGCATCGTATCTCCTGCTGGCCTTTTCCACCTTTGCCGCGATGTTGGTTTACGTCGGTAATCTCGGGTTTTCGCGGCTTTTATTCTTCCCGGACGGTGGCAACGGCAACGATCTTTTCACCGGAGGTGCGGCTTGGCTCGGCCTCGTGGTTGCGCCATTGGCCGCAAGCAGCATCCTGGAAATGCGAGCGCGAAGCCCCTGGCTGCATCGCATCTTCCTTGGCGGTTCTATCGTCGGCTTCGTCGGCATCATCTTCGTCGCTTTCGATGCCAATCTGAGTTTCGCTCCATACGGCAGTCTTTTTATTCTCGCCCTGGCCACGCTGGCGATGCTCTTCGGCCTTAGGGAGATGCGCCGAGACGATGCCGGGACCGTGCTGCGCGCCGTCGCCTACTTGATCGTTTGGATCGGATTGGTAGCGACGGTCACGCAGCGCGCGGGCTATTGGTTGCTGCCCAACTGGCTAGCCCACAGCTACACGGTCAGTTGCCTCATCCAAACGCTTCTGCTGACAGCCTCGCTGGCAGTCCGCCTGCGTGCCGCAGAGGCGATGAATCGCTCGATGAGCAAAGAAGCCCTCGTCGCCGCGCAGGCTGCAGAACAGCGCGCCAATGCCATGGTGAGGGAGCGGACGGTCGAACTCGCTGATGCAAAGCGAGTCGCCGAGGATGCACTCAAGACCGAATTGGAATCGCAAGCCCAGCAAGTGCAGTTTCTGGAGGTGATCTCACATCAATACCGCACGCCGCTGGCGGCAATTCGGTCCAACGTCGATAGCATCGGTCTTAGCCTGCCGCAGGACGACATCGACAACCGCCAAAGGCTCGATCGCGTTCGGCGCGGTATTATCAGGCTGGTCGAAACCTTGGAGCTCAATCTGAGCCGCAGCCGCCTTCAGGGCCCCAGCTTCGCACCTCAGTTTGCGTGTACTCTCTTGTGCGACGTCGTTTCATCCGCCGCCTTCCGGGCACAGGATCTTTTTCCCGCCGACATCATCACTGAAATCGATCCGCAAGCGGAAAGAGCATATCTGATGGCGGACATGCCGATGCTTGGGATCGCGATCATCAACCTGCTGGAAAACGCCGTCAAATTCTCGAACTCGGGAGATCGGCCGCGCGTGATCCTGGGCTGCCGCGCAGCGGGCGATGAAGGCGAGATTGCTGTCACCGACGGTGGAATTGGAATCCCCGTCAACGACATCGATCGCATCATGGAACGAGCAGTCCGCGGCTCGAATGCCAGCAGCATCGACGGTTCCGGGCTCGGCCTCTCCCTGGTTCAACGCATAGTCGCGGCGCATAATGGTCGCGTGGCGATCGAAAGTACCGAGGGGAGTGGAACAACGGTGCGGCTGATCGTTCCGCTCGCTCAATAGATTACCTTAGGTAAGTATTGGCGAGGCCGAGCCCATACGGCGGTCTAACAAAAGTGATTGTTTCGCGGCGACCATAGGCGGACGAGCGCAAACCGATCGTATTTCTGCGCGCGTGATGATTTGGCGACGGTTTTCGTTTCAAACCGTTCCAAATCGCTCCAGGGCGTTCCTATTCGTTTCTATCCCGGAAACAGTGCGACCCGTAAGCCTTTGCTGGCGTGCGCGATTCGCCGCGGCAACTGGGCCGCGAGGAAGCCGGCCCAGGATTCCCTGGGCGGGGCGCAAGCGAAGAGTGTGTCCGCCATCGGTGAGGCTGTCGAGACGATCCGTCCTGACTTCGAGCGCCGCTGCGTTCCAAAGGGAATGGTCGTGAAGTCCGAGCTCCGTCATCAGACACGCGCAGGTTCGGCTTCCGCTCGCGCGAGGTTCGATCGACCTTTCCTTTACGGTGTCAGCTGGGCTCCGTTCGTTCTGCCGATGATGTTGGCAGGGCCTGCGGCAGCTCAGCAGGCCCATGAAAAAGTCTCGATCGACAGGCGCATGCTCAGGGGGGCGGACGGCATCGATGGCAAGGCCGGCTGGCTGAGCGTCGACCGAGAGGCGACAAAGGGCGAGGACGGGCCCGGCATTTTTCTCGAGAACGCGTTCTCCTCGACCGCAGCCCCGGCCCAGGGAAGCGCGGTCATCATTGGGTCGACCGGCGGGCTGGGTGGTGGGGGGCCTTCCCAGGCCTTTGTCGATGTTCATGGCGCTGATGGCGGTCGAGGCGGCACGGTATCGGTGATTCAGACCGGATCGCTGGCCGGTTCGGGCGATCAGAACGGGCCGCCGCTGCCGACGTCGGGGGGCAACCCCTGGTTCCATCGGGATGCTCGCTGGGCGGGGGCGGGCGGCACGGGTCTTCTGATCCTCTATTCGCAGGGCGGGAACGGCGGCCTTTCCAATGAGGCGATGGGACGCGGCGGGGCCGGCGGACCCGTTAGCCTCGACCTGCGTAACGCGCTCGAAACGCGAGGTTCGCACTATGCTGGAGTGTGGGCCCGTTCGCTCGGCGGCAATGCCGGGAGTGGCGGAACGACGAAGGGCCGTATCGCGGATCTGACCGGTGGCGCCGGCGGATCCGTTTTCGTCGAGATCGGTCGCGCCGGCTCGATTGTCACCAACGGCGTGAGCTCAACCGGCATTATCGCTGAGTCGCTCGGCGGCGCGGGCTCGCAGCGCGGAAATGCCTTCTATTCCAGTCCGTATACGAGCAATGGCGGCGGGGGCGGCACGGTCGAGGTCCTGAACCGGGGCACGGTCACGGTCAACGGTGCCAGTTCGGCCGGCATCCTCGCGCAGAGCATCGGCGGGCATGGCGGCGACCAGGATCACAGCGGCGGCCAGCCGGGAGGCATGGGCGGCAAGGGTGGCCGTGTTGGCGTCTCGCAGCTCGGCACGATAACGACCTGGGGCCAGTACTCGTTTGGACTTGTGGCCCAGTCGCTCGGAGGGACCGGCGGCAAGGGTGGCGGCGGCGTGTTCGGAGGCGGTGACGGCGGCAAGGCCGGTGCCGGCGGCGAGGCTCACGCCACGAACTATGGGACCATGGACACCCACGGGCTCGGGGCCACCGCGATGGTCGTCCAGAGCGTCGGAGGCGGCAACGCGACGGGGGCGTTCCAGCTTGGGCAGATCAAGCCCGGCGTGAGCGGCGCAGGTGGCGGCCAGGGTGGCTCCACATTCTTCGGCTCGGGCGGCGATGGCGGCACGGGTGGCGACGGCGGCAACGTCAGGGCTGTCAATCTCGGGGCGATTTCGACGAGCGGGAAGGAAGCCTACGGCATGCTCGCGCAGAGCATCGGCGGCGGTGGCGGCGCTGGTTCGTCGTCACAGTCGCTGGGCTTTGGTGTCAGCATCGCCGTGGGAGGGCATGGCGGCGGCGGCGGGAACGGCGCCGAGGTCGTCGTCTCGGGCTCTCCCGGCGCTTTCACCGACTTTGATTTCAACCCCACCAGGGCTCCCTCCATCAGCACGACCGGTGCGGGCGCCACCGGCGTGATCGCAATGAGCGTCGGCGGCGGCGGCGGTGTCGGAGGTGCGGCGAAGGCTGCGTCGGCCGGCGTGGTCGCGAGCCTGTCGATCGCCGTGGGGGGCGCAGGCGGCGATGGCGGCGACGGTGGCAGGGTCGTCGTCGACAATGAATCGATCATCTCTACGACCGGGCGCGCCGCCCTGGGTATCCAGGCGAAGAGCGTCGGCGGCGGCGGCGGCAATGCCGGCAATGCCTCCAGCTATGCCCTGGCGGTCGCGCCACCCGACCTGCCTGCGGTATCGCTGAGCTTCGCGGTCGGCGGCAAGGGTGGCAAGGGCGGCAGGGGCGACGAGGTCGTCGTCAACAACCGCACCGCGATTTCGACCTTCGGCAATGACGCGACCGGCATCGAGGCCATGAGCGTCGGCGGGGGCGGCGGTTCCGGCGGTACGGCGACCACGGCCGCCGACATGCTCAGCGGTTACCTCAACATCGGGCTCGCCGTATCCGTCGGCGGCTCCGGCGGCGGCGGCGGCAACGGCAGTGCGGTCACCGTCCGCAATTACGGCGCGGTTCGCACCCTCGGCGATTTTGCCACCGGAATCATCGCGCAGAGCGTCGGAGGCGGTGGCGGCAATGGCGGCAGTGGCTCGGCGATGGCCGCGCCGGGCCTGTCCTGGAACGAGATCGCCAAGAGCGTCGCGAGTGAGGCGCTTCCGCTCGCGGATTCGATCACGGCTCGAATCGCAGTGGGAGGCTCAGGCGGCGATGGCGGCGTCGGCGGGGCCGTGACGGTCGAGAACCACGGTGTCATTTCCGCTTCGGGCAAGAACTCGTTCGGGATTTTCGCCCAAAGCGTCGGCGGCGGCGGCGGCAACGGCGCCGGCTACATGGCCAGCGGCAAGGGGACGCTAAGCGGTAAACTGACCATCGGTGGCAGTGGCGGAGCCGGCGGCAAGGGCGGCGACGTCGCCGTGGTCAACGCGGACGGCGCGCGCATCGAATTGGGCGGGGCCGGCACGGTCGGCATCTTCGCGCAAAGCGTCGGTGGCGGTGGCGGCAACGGCGGAAGCTTCAGCGGCACGACGAAGAAGGCTCCGGAACTCGGCGACAAGCCGGGGCAATTCGTGCTGCAGATTGTCGACGATCTCCTCAAGATCGACGGGCTGATCGTCGACGCGATTGGCGATCCCAGTGAAAAAAAGGCAATCGAGGACTACAAGTTCTTCGACAAGAAGGGCCCGGTGCAGACGCGGATCGGCTATGCGAAGAACGTGCTCAAGGTCATCAACGCCATCTTTGAGAAGGAAGAGGGCCGTCTCGAACGCGCGGTCAAAGCCGGCGGATTCATCGCTGCGGGCATCGCTCTCCAGAAACTCAAGGCCGAACTGAAGACGGCCTACAAGGAGGCCAGTTCCAAGTCGAAGGTCGAGCTGCCGAACGTGGATCTGACGCTCGCCTTCGGGGGCTCCGGCGGCACGGCGGGCGACGGCGGCACCGGCAAGGTCGAGAATTTCGGCCAGATTCTGACCCGGGCCGACAACAGCTGGGGCATCTTCGCGCAGTCGATCGGCGGCGGCGGCGGCCGCGGCGGCAGCGGCGTGGCTACTGGCAACAACAATATCAATGCCACTTTTGCGTTCGGTGCGGATGGTGGAAAGGGCGGCCGGGGAGGCGAGGTCTCGGTCACGAACGTCGGCGATATCGCGACGGCTGGCGCCGGTTCGATCGCCGTTTTCGCTCAAAGTGTTGGCGGCGGCGGCGGCGCCGGGGCCCTCGCTGCGAGCGGAAACTCGATCTCCATATCCAGCAATGTGAGGATGGGCGGCGACGCCGGGCAGAGCTCGCCCGGCGGCGGCGTGAAGGTCGTCAATTCCGGCAATATCGAGACAAGCGGCCGCGAGGCGCACGGCGTCGTGGCTCAGAGCGTCGGCGGCGGCGGTGGCGCCTTCATCTTCAGCCGTCCCGACCCGACCTCCTCATCGGTCCTGGCCGCCGACGCGGATGAGAAGGAAGTGCTCGACCTGACTTATGAGCTGCTGAGAAAAGCCGGGATCATCAAGGGCGACGGTACGTTCGCCGGCGGCGGCGAGGAGGATGTTTCGACCACCGTTCTGCCCATGCCGACCTCGACTTTGGCGTATGGCGGCAAGGGCGGTGCGGGCGGTGGCGGCGGCACTGTCGAACTGTCGCATTTTGGCAAGATCACCACGCATGGGATGGGTGCTTTCGGCATCTTCGCGCAGAGCATCGGTGGGGGAGGCGGCTTCAGCGCGGATGCTTCGAACAGCGGCTTCCTCGAGCAGACCACGAAAATGGGTGGCGAAGGCGGGGCCGGTGGCGCGGGCGGCAAGATCGAGCTCACGCTTGGCGCGAATGCATCCGTCAGAACGGAGGGGGCCGGGGCGCACGCCGTCTTCCTGCAGTCGATCGGCGGCGGCGGCGGTTACAGCGGGGTTGGCTATGAGGCGCCGCCCGGCCTCAAAGCCGAGTTCGTCAGGGATTCAGCGGCGAGCGGAAACGGCGGCAAGATCTCCATCAGGATGGCCGATTCGGAGAGCTCGTTCACGCTGGCGACGAGCGGCAAGGCCGCGCATGCCATCTTCGCCCAGAGCTTGGGCGGCGGCGGTGGCTGGACCTACGACGTCAACGGCAAGGCCGGCCTCGTCAAGGATGACGGCAAGACGCGGTCGCGGGCCGTCGGCGCGGGTGAGACCATAAACCTCGACACGCGCGGCCAGATTCTGGCTTTCGGCGAGGATGCCTACGGTATCTTCCTGCAAAGCGGCGTTCAGAAGACCGACGGAACGCTCGACCGCAGCCGTCGCGGCGGTGTGATCAGCATCGTCCACGAAGGAACGATCATCGGAGGCTCGGGCCAGGGCGCAGGCATTCGGATCGACGGCGGCGGCAGCGAGAACAAGATTGTCCTGAAGAGCGGCTCTCACCTCAGCGCGATCTCCGACAAGGCGATCATCGGCTCGGTCAACGCCGACCGGGTGGAGAACGAGGGCGAAATCATCGGTTCCGTCGATCTCGCACCTGCGGACAAGCTCGCCAGCGACAAGTTCATCAACAAGCTCGGCGGCCGCTACACCATCGCGAGCTCGGGCTATGTGAACGTCGGCCAGGGCGGAAGCTTCGTGAACGAAGGCATCTTCGGCATTGGTGGCGCTGCCCGCGTGGTCGGCGATTTCGACCAGGCCGCCAGCGGCCGGATGATCGTGAACTTCATGAACCCCGCCACCAACAACGGGCTGAAGAACGGGCGCGTCCAGATCGAGGGCAAGGCCGGCCTTGCAGGGACGATCGAACCGAACGTCTCGTGGCTCCTGCCGGGCGACTATCGGATCATCTCCGCGACGGGGGGCATTTCCGGCCTGCCCGCCATCGCCGGGCCGCAGGGAAACGGCATACCCATGTTCTGGTCCGTCGCACGCGACGCAAGCAGCATCACGCTTTCGCCGAGGGCGAGGTTCGACAATCCGGAGGGCGTGACACTCACCCGCGACCAGGGGGAGGCCGCCCGGCATTTGCAAGCCGCCTGGAATGCCGCATCGAGCGCGCAGGCCACCGTCTTCCCGCGCTTCCTGGGCATCGCATCGCCAGCGCAGTATGGCGCGGCGCTCGATGAGCTCTCGCTCGAGCCGACGCAATATGTGACCAACACCAAGATCAAGGATGCTCGGCTGGCGATGCGGGCGGCCATGAGCTGCCCCGCCTTCGAGAGCGCGACGATGCTCATGCGCGAAGGCGAGTGCGTCTGGGGGCGGATCAGCGGCGGCTATTCGCGGATGTCGCCTTCTCAGGATGAAGGCGGCTACCGTCAGCGGCAGACCAGCTACCGGATGGGCGCGCAGAAGGAATTCGCGCCTGGCTGGTTCGTCGGTGCCACCGCGTCCTTCACCCGCGGCGAGCTGGATGATGCGGACGGCATCACGGGAAGCAAGACCGACAGCTACGACGCGTCCATCGCGGTCAAGCGTCAACTCGGGAACTGGCTGTTCGCGGTCTCCGCGACCGCCGGAAAGACGGAGCAGCAGAACCTGCGCGCGATGACGATCAGCTCCTCCACGGCGGTGGCGATGAGCCAGTCGCATGTCGAGGCGCTCGGAGCGCGGTTCCGCGCTGCCTACGAGCTGCCGTTCGCGAACTGGTATGTCCGTCCGTATCTCGACGTGGACGCGCTCCATCTGCGGACGCCCTCCTTCCAGGAATATGGCGCGGCAGGACTCGATCTGAGTGTCCTCAGCCAGCGGAAAACCGTCTTCGCGTTCAACCCGAACATCGAGATCGGCAGCCGCTTCGAGATCGCCTCCGGCTACTGGGCGCGGCCCTATGCCAGCGTCGGTTTCACGCTCCTCTCTTCGGATCACTTCACGACGCGCGCCAGTCTGGTTGGAGCGCCGATCGAGATCGGGACCTTCGAGAGCCGGTCGCGCATCCCGGACAAGCTCGTGGACCTTGGCCTGGGCCTGCAGATCAGCTCCGGGACGGGGCTGGAGTTTACGGGTGAGTACCAGGCGCAGACTGGCCGGGACTTCCTGTCCCACACCGGTTCGGCCCGCCTGGCCTGGCGTTTCTAGTCCCCGGATGTGGAGCACCCGAGAAACTGCGAGGCAGGTGGGGCCCGGCATCGTGGCCCTGCCCACCGCCGAGTGGAGGGCGAGCTGCGACGATACTGAGAAGAGCCTCGCGACGTCTGTTCTTCGCCAGCGTCGCGGCGGGCGCTGCTGCGATCTGCCTTTCCGGCGGCGCGGGAGCGCAGGCGGCCCCGGATTCGCTTGCACGCCGTCGGGCGGCAGTTCCGTGAGGCCGCGCGGGATGCGGGCCGGGTACGCGCGGCTTTGCCGCTCAGTACATGACGTGGATGTCGCCCTTCGGATCGTCCTTGCTCAGAGCGCCGCCGATGAGGCCACCGACGCCACCGATCACGCCACCGATCAGCGCTCCGACCGGGCCGCCAACCACGCCGCCGCCCAGGACGCCCGTCTGCGAGCCGGCCATGCCGAAGGTGAGGGCGTTCTTCAGGCCGCCACCGGCGATCGCCTCGAGGGCGTCGTCGTTCAGGGCGATGCCGTTCTGCCGGGTATTCATCTGATCTCTCCGCTTCCAGGGGCTCGGTGCCCGCCGTTTCGATGAGAGACCCTAGCGAGGGCCGCTTACATCAACCTGACAGCGGTTTTCGCCGGCAGAAATACGGCCGGCATTTGCGAATGTTCAACATTTGGCCGGCTTAGCTGGCCCGGAAAAAGAGAGTTCAGGATCGCTGCGGATGTCAGAGGTTCAGCCAGCCCCGGCGACGCAGCGGGGCACCGGAAGCTTGTTCCGGCAACAGTCCCTGCAGCAGCTCGACAGGCCGGAGGATTTCCACGCGCCGCTGCGTGTGGTCGGCCGCGTCGAGTGGATTGCCGGCCTGCTGTGCCTCGCGCTCTGCGTCGCCGTCGTCGTTTGGGCCTGCCTCGCGCATTATCGTGAGACCGTGGAAGGCCCGGGCATCTTCGTGCGTGGCGGCGGCGTCTTCATCGGGCTCAATGCCCCGAAAGCGGGCTGGATCGACGGCCTTGTGCCGGCAGGCCAGAAGGTCACGGCCGACCAGATCGTGGCCTCGCTGACGACGCCGGAGGAGGATGCCCGCATCGCCGATCTGGAGCGGCGCATCGACCAGGCCGAGGACCATCGCACCGCCATCACCCAGCGCTACGAGGTTCGCATCGCGGCCGAGACGGCCGCGCAGCAGCGCCGGCGCGAGGAGCTGGACGAGGCCGCCGACCTGACCCGCCAGCGGATCGCCGAGGCCGAGGCGACGCTGGCCAATCGCGAGATGCTGTTCTCGCGCGGCGCCGGCACGACAGATCGCGTGCAGGAAGCGCGCGAGCGGCTCTTTGGGGCACGCTCGAGCCTGTCGCGCACCCAATCGGAGCTGGCTGCGCTGAACGGCGCGATCCTCGCGCTGGGCGGAACGCGCGACCAGGAGCTGGAGGCGAGCCAGCGCCAGATCCTCGACCTCAGGGGACAGCTCGAACAGGCCAGGTTGAGCCGCAAGCTCGCCGACGAGATCCGGGCGCCGCGCGACGGCATGGTCGCGCTGGTGCCCGTGACGATGAATGCCCTGGTCGCGGCCGGGCAGCGCATCATGACGCTGGAGACCGGTGGCGAGCGGCTGGAGGCCCTGTTCTTCGTGCCCGGCGACATGGGCAAGCGTCTGACGCCCGGCATGGAAGTGAGGATCTCGCCGTCGATCGCGCCGCGCGAGGAATACGGCATGGTCGTCGGCAAGGTCGTCTCGGTGTCGCCGCAGCCGGAGGGGCAGGCCGAGATCGCCGAGAGGCTCGGCAATCCGGATCTCGCACGGCAGATGGCACGCAACGGCGCCCCCTTCGAAGTGCGAGCGACGCTCGAGACCATCCCGGGAGAGACCGGAGGCTATGCCTGGACGTCCCGGCGCGGACAGGAGATCCCGCTCAGCAGCGGGCTGCTGTTCAACGCGAACGTTACGGTGCGGCGCGCACCGCCGATCACCCTGGTCATTCCGGCGCTCCGCCGCTGGACCGGGTTATGAGCGCGATCGACCATGGCTGAGAGCGCCACAACGGCCGCCGCCGCGCCGACCCTGCCGAGCGCGGGCCGGCCCCGCCGCGTGCCCACCATCCTGCAGATGGAAGCGGTCGAGTGCGGCGCGGCGGCGCTCGGCATGGTGCTGGCCTATCACGGGCTCTGGCTGCCGCTGGAGCGGCTGCGCGAGGCCTGCCAGGTCACCCGCGACGGCGCCACGGCCGCCTCGCTTCTGCGGGCGGCGCGCGGTTTCGGCATGGAGGCCAAGGGCTGGCGCGTGGAACCCGTGGCGCTGGCGCAGCACCGTTTTCCGGCCATCGCCTTCTGGCAGATGAACCATTTCGTCGTGATCGAGGGCGTCTCGCGCGGACGCGTCCAGATCAACGACCCGGCCTATGGCCGGCGCAGCGTCGATGTGTCGGAATTCGACGGCGCCTTCACCGGGATCCTGCTGACCTTCGCGCCCACCCCGGCGTTCCGGCCCGCGGGCGAGCGGCCGAGCCTGCTGCGTGCGCTGCTGCCAAAGGGCGGCGAGACCCGAGCGGCGCTGAGCTTCCTCGGCATCATCGCGCTCTGCAACGTGCTGCCGCCGATCTTCGTGCCCGCGGCCGGCAAGATCTTCGCCGACAACATAATGGTCCAGCACGCGACCAGCTGGCTGCGCCCACTGCTGACGGCGCTGCTCGGCTCGGCGCTACTCTCGATTCTGCTGTCCTGGCTGCACGGGCTGGTGCTGGCGCGGCTGCAGCGGCGGCGGGGCACGGAATCGGCCATCGGCCTGATGGCGCATATGCTGCGGCTGCCGATCGGCTTCTTTGCGCAGCGCCATGTCGGTGACATCGCCTCTCGGATGGAGGCTGCGCGACGCCTGTCGCACAGCGCGGTGGTTTCGATCTCCTCGGCGCTGTTCAGCATCATGGGCGCGCTGATCAGCGCCGCGATCATGATGGTCTACGACGTGCCGATGGCGCTGGCTTGCTTCGCTTTCGCGGCGGCGGATGTCGCTGCGATTGCCTTCATCACCCGCATCCGCGTCGAGGGCGTCCGGCGGGTGGTGGTGCAGCGCTCGCGAATGGCCAGCGTCGCACTCGGCGGCATCCAGTCGATCGAGACGATCAAGGCCTCCGGTGCCGAGGACGCCTTCTTCGCGCGGTTGATGGGCGCGCAGGCCCAATTGCTCAACATGATGCAGGAGCTGGAGCGTTCCACGCTCTTCCTCACTCTCGCGCCTTCGGCGATCAAGGGCCTGTCCTATGCGGCGCTGCTCGGCTGGGGCGCGCTGAAGGTGATGGACGGCGAGATGACCGTCGGCACGCTGATCGCGTTTCTGGCGGTGCTCCAGGCCTTCCACACCCCGGTCCAGTCGCTGGTCGGCGCGGTGGCCGGGCTGCAGGAGCTGCGCGGGGACCTGGAGCGCGTGCAGGACACGATGCGCCACGCGCCTGCAGCCCGCCTGCAGCGGGATGCGGAGATCGCGGCCGGCTGGCCGGTGCAGCACGGCCGGCTCTCCGGCGGCATCGACATCCGCGGGCTCGGCTTCGCTTATCCCGGCCAGGCGGGGCTGCTCGACAAGCTCGACCTCACCATCGCCCCCGGCCAATGGGTCGCCGTGGTCGGCGGCTCAGGCAGCGGCAAGTCGACCCTGGCGCGGCTGGTCGCCGGGCTGCTGCATCCGGCGGCGGGAACCATCCTCTTCGATGGAACGCCTGCCGGCGATGTTCCGCGCCGCGTGCTGGCCGGCTCGCTGAGCTATGTCGAGCAGGATGTCGTGCTGTTCGAGGGTACGGTCCGCGACAACATCGCGCTCTGGGACGGCTCGCTCGACGATGCCCGCATCATCACTGCCGCACGCGATGCCGGCGTTCACGAGGAGATCGTGCGCCGGCGCGGCCAGTATGGCGCGACCGTCGCCGAGGGCGGGCTGAACTTCTCCGGCGGCCAGCGCCAGCGTCTGGAACTCGCCCGCGCGCTCGCGACCGATCCGGCCATCCTGATCCTCGACGAGGCAACCTCGGCGCTCGATCCCGTGACCGAGGCAGAGGTCTTCGCCAATCTGCGCCGGCGCGGCGTCAGCGCCCTCGTGGTCTCGCACCGGCTGAGCACGGTGCGGGACTGCGACGAGATCATCGTGCTCGACCGCGGGGTCGTCGTGGAGCGCGGCACGCATCAGACGCTGATCTTGGCCGGCGGCCGTTACGCGGAGCTGGTCCGTGCAGAGTGAGCTGACCCGAAGCGCAACCTTCGCCTCCGCAAGCCGGCCGGCCGCGCGCATCGGCTGCGAGGAAGGCTTCGCCTACCGGCTCGCCGGTACAGGAGCCGAGCTCTTCGTCGAGCAGAAGGACCAGGCCGGCAGCCTGCGCCATGTCGCGACGCTCGGCGCGGGCGCCGCGGCCTTCGGCATCGCGGGGAAGGGGACGCGCCTCGTCCTGATCCCGCAGGACGGCACCTCCGTGGAGACGATTTCCCTGCAGGCCCTGATGGGCCGGCCCGATGACTTCGCGCGCTGCGCCGAGGCCTGGGTCGCCGCGATCGCCGAACGCGCACGGCATTTCGCCGACGTTCCCGGGCAGGTCGCGCATGCCGGCGTTCCGGGCGAATTGCCGCCATCGCAGCGGTTGGAGCCGGGCCTGAAGAGCCTGGCGGCGGGCGAAGCTGCCTTGCCCCAAGGTCAGCAGGCCGTGCTCTGGTGCCATGTGCAGGCGGGCGCCTGCTTGAACATGTGGGGGCGGAGCTCCGGTCCGGATGATCTTCCGGTGCCGGTGTTGCGCAGCGCACCGCTTCACGCCGAGAACGCGAGCGAGATTCTGGTGGCGGACAGCTTCACGATGGCACGCGGGGGCTCGCTCGCTGCCGCGCTCGCTGGCTTCAACGCCGTTCTCGGCCGGCTGCTGCAGGCCTGGTGCGGCGCCAGGATGGAGGCGCTTGGCCGGCATGTTGCGGCCGCCGCGGACGCGGACGCTGCCGCAATCTCGGCGGCGATGTCGAGGCTCGCCGGGCACGGAGCACGGGGCGCGCGACAAGACCGCCCGGGGCTGGAACCGCCGCTCGCGGCCGCGATCAGAACCGTCGCCAAGGCGATGGGCGTCAGGCTTCCGGCGGATTTCGGCCGCATCCGTGCCGCTGGCGCGGATGGCGACGCACTGGCGCTCTACAGCGCGAAGGCCGGGCTGAGGTCGCGCGAGCTGCGGCTGCAGGAAGGCTGGTGGCGCAAAGCGGGCGAGGCGATGATCGGGCAACTGCGCGACGGCACGCCCGTCGCGCTTCTTCCGGCGCGCAGCGGCTGGCGGATGGTCCGCCCGGGCAGCGGCGAGCACATCCGGCTCGATGAAAGCGTCGCGGGTTCGCTGGCTGCGCATGCCCATGTGCTCTATCGCGGCTTTACCGGCAGCGAGGAGCGTCCCGGCCGGGCGCTCGCCGCCTTCGTCTTCGCGATCGTGCGCGGGGAGATGGCGCTGATCGCGCTGGCGAGCCTCGCCGCCGGGCTGCTCGCGATGGCGACGCCGTTCCTTTCCGGCATGCTTGTGCAATCGGTCATTCCGGACGGGGTGCGCAGCGAGATTCTGCAGCTCATCCTGACGATGGTCGCGGTCGCCTTCGGGGTGATGGGTTTCGAGCTGGTGCGCGGCCTTGCAGTGCTGCGCGTCGAATCCGTGCTCGGCTCCGCCGTCGAAGGTGCGCTGTGGAGCCGCCTGCTGCGGCTGCCGCCCGGCTTCTTCCGCCGCTATGGGGCCGGCGATCTTGCCCTGCGCGCGGATGCGGTGAACCAGATCCGCCGGACCGTGGGCGTCGCCAGCATCACGGCGCTGATCGGCGTGCTGTTCTCCTCCGTCAATCTCGTCGTGCTCCTGAGCTACGGGCTGAAGCCCGCCCTGCTCGCCCTCGCCATCTGCGCGGTCCAGCTGGTGATCCTGCTCGGCATGGCGCTGTTCGAGCTGCGGCTGCAGCGGCGCGCGCTCGACAATGGCGGGGCGATGCAGACGCTCACCGTGCAGATCTTCCAGGGCATCGCGAAGCTGCGTGTCGCCGCCGCCGAGAACCGCTTCCTGGCGCGTTGGACGCATCTCTTCGCGGTGGACCAGGCGGTGAACTTTCGTGCCAACGTCGTCGGCAGCGCGGTCACCGCCTTCGGCGCGGGCTGGAACATCCTCGTCATGGCGGCGCTGATCGCGCTCGTCGGCTTCGGCGGCGTCAAGATGTCACTCGGGGACTACGTCACCTATTCCGGCGTCTCCGGCCAATTCGTCTCCGCCATCCTCTCGCTTGCCGGCCTCATCCCCGCGCTGGCCACGGTGCTGCCGCTGTGGGAGCGCGCGCGGCCGATCCTGGCGGAGCCGACCGAGGACAGCGCGGGCAGTCTCGATCCCGGAACGCTGCAGGGCGAGATCGAGGCGTCCCGCGTGAGCTTCAGCTATCCCGGTGGCCAGACCGCGCTCAGCGATGTCTCGTTGAGCATTCCGGCCGGCGCCTTCGTCGCGCTGGTCGGCCCATCCGGTTCCGGAAAATCCTCGCTGCTGCGGCTGCTGCTCGGCTTCGACGAGCCGGACAGCGGGTCGGTGCTGCTCGACGGCCACGATCTGCGCGACCTCGACCGAGGTGCCGTCCGGCGCCAGCTCGGCGTGGTGCTGCAACACAGCCGCATCGAGGCCGGCAGCCTCTACCACAACATCGCAGGTGCCGCTCCGTTGAGCCTCGAGGAGGCCTGGGAAGCGGCGAAACGCGCCGGCCTCGGCCCCGACATCGCGGCGATGCCGATGGGGCTGCACACTTATGTCGACGATGCCGGCGCGACGCTGTCCGGCGGACAGCGCCAGCGGCTCCTACTCGCCCGCGCGATCGCGAGACGGCCGCGGATCATGCTGCTGGATGAGGCGACGAGCGCGCTCGACAACGCCGCGCAGGCCCATGTCATGGAAACGCTGGCGCGGATGAATGTCACGCGGGTGGTGGTGGCGCACCGGCTGAGCACGGTGCGGTACGCGGACCGAATCTATGTGCTGTCGGAAGGTCGCGTCGTCGAACACGGCGACTACGAGACGCTGGCGGCCGCCGGCGGCGTGTTTGCCGGGCTGATCCGCCGCCAGGTGACGTGATCTGCGCCCTTCCCGAAGCCCATTTCCATCAAGGCCAGGGCCATGAGACTGCTGCTGATTGAAGACAATGACGAACTCGCCGGCCTGGTCGGCAGCCATCTCGAGGCGAGTGGCTACGGGCTCGACCGCGTCGATTGCGTCGACGACGCGATCGCGGTGCTGGATTCGCGCAGCTACGCGGCGATGATCCTCGATCTCGGCCTGCCGGACGGCGACGGCCTCAAGGTGCTGCGCCATGTGCGCGGCAAGCAACAGCCCTTGCCTGTGCTCATCCTCAGCGCGCGCGGCGCGATGGAGGAGCGGGTCAAGGGGCTGGAGCTCGGTGCTGACGACTATCTCGCCAAGCCTTTCGCCTTCGAGGAGCTGAAGGCGCGTATCGCAGCACTGCTGCGCCGACCGGGCGCGCTACTGGGCGCGCAGCTCACCGTTGGCAACCTCGCCTATGACACGCATGCCAAGCAAGCGCGCGTGGACGATCGCCCCGTCTCGCTCTCGGCGCGCGAGGCGCAGTTGCTTGAGCTGCTGATGCGGCGCGCCGACAAGGTGGTGCCCAAGAGCAGCGTCGAGGATCACCTCTTCGGCCTTGACGACGATTTCGGCTCCAATGCGGTCGAGGTCTATATTCACCGGCTCCGCAAGCGGCTGCAGGACGGGCAGGCGGCAGTGACGATCACGACGGTGCGCGGCGTCGGCTATGTGCTGACGGCCTCGGCATGAGGCGCCTCGGTCGGAGCCTGCTCTCGCGGATATTCCTGCTCCAGGCCGCGCTTCTCTGCCTGGCGGCGGTGGCCGTGCCGGTCGTCATCAACACGATGCTGCAAGAGCGAGCCGCCTTTTTCGAGCGCAAGGTGCTCGCCGACCGCGCGAGGCTGATCGCCGAAGCGCTGGAGACCACGCAATTCGGAGGGGTTTCGCTGTCGGCTAGCCGCTTTTCGCGTGAGGGCGAGGCTGGTGAATTCGGGTACGTCGTCGCTGACGGGTCGGGAGCAAAGCTGGTTTCGTCATCGCCCTTCGCAGAGCGGCTGCTCGGAGGGCTTGCCCGCAGCGATGGCGAAGCTTTCTCTTCCCTGTCTCTGGATGGGCGTCAGTATCGGGCCGTCAGCTTCCCCGTGACCGTGGCAGACCGCCCATTGTGGATCCTGCTCGGCTGGAATCTCAGTCAGGAGGACGTAATCCATGACGATGTGCTGCACAATTTCTTGCGCAACTCCCTGTTCATCACGTTGCCGTTGCTGGGCCTGCTGCTGCTGCTAAACGCGCTGGTGGTGCGGTGCTTTTTTCAGCCGGTGCTCGAGGTCAAGCGACAGGTGCAAGCGCTCGATGCGGTACGCGCTGAAGCGCGCCTCTCGACCACGAACCTGCCCTCCGAAATCCTGCCGCTGGCAGACGCCTTCAACGCCGCGCTCGCACGCGTCGAAAGGAGCTACCAGCTACAGAAGGAATTTACCGCCGACGCGGCGCATGAGCTGCGCACGCCGCTGACCGTGCTCGACGCGCGCCTGCAGAACCTGCCGACATCCGAGTCTCGTGCTGCCCTGCTCGATGATGCGCGACGGATGGGACGGATCGTCGGGCAACTGCTGGAAATGGCCAAGCTCGACCGGCCGGACGCCACGGGCGGCGAGACGGATCTTCTGGCGGTCGCACGCGAAGTCGTCGGCGATCTCGCGATCGAGGCGATCCGGAAAGGGCAGATTCTTGGCCTGACCGAGCCGGAGCGGACATCCTCGCTGCTCGTGCTCGCCCATGAGCAAGACGTTTGGCACATGTTGCGCAACCTGATCGAAAACGCGATCCGCCATACGCCGCCAGGTACCTCGATCGACGTCGCGATCGGCGCCGATGGAATTCTGACCGTGAAGGATGACGGGCCAGGCATTCCGCAAGAGCTCCACGAGCATATCTTCAAGCGCTTCTGGCGACGTCAGCGCAGCGACGGTTCCGGCGCGGGGCTCGGCATGGCGATCGTCCAGCGCGTCGCAGAGGCGAATGGCGGCTCGATCACTCTGCGATCGGCGGACGGCCAAGGCACCGCCTTCATCGTCAGGCTACCGCCGGCCGGCTGAAGCGGCGGCATTGCCCGCCCGGTACGGCAATCGCCCGGCTCCTCGCGGAACCGGGCGATCATGAAACGTCCCCGCGATATGTCAGCGACTGCCGACGAGGATCTCCTTGGTGCCGTCGAACTTGTAGAAGTTCGTCTTGCCTCCGGCGAGCTCACTGCGCACCGTGCCGGTCGAGCTGCTGGACTGTTGATGGAAGGAGGAGGCGTCTCCTGAAACGGAGGACGCACTCTCCTTCCAGACCCACCAGGAGCCGCGAGAGGGGGCCACCCACTGGCCCGCGCCGCCGGCAGCTGCTTCGAGCTCCTCGTCGGTCAGGGCGATGTTGTTCAGGTCCTGCTTGGTCATTGGCTTCGTCCTCTCTCGATCCATCCGACCGGCTCCCGATCGGCTCTTCTCGTGAGCGGACATTAGGCCGGGCTGCCTTACACCGACCTTACCGATCCCGAGCCCGTTACTGCCGCAACAAGAGCGCTGGAGCGGAACGCTCCGGCAGGGCGCGAGATCGACTTGACAGGCCGCTGTCACTGAATGCCAAGCCTGTGCAAGTGTGTTCATCGCATTTCGCGAGTCATCGTGCCGGCGCGTTCGCGGCCAGCCGAACTGAAGGCAGAGGCACGGCAGCCAACGATGAAGACGCTCATCGACTCCACCAATGCGCTGATCGGCGGACTCGCGGCGATACGCCAGCAATTCGGCGTGCCGGAGCATTTCCCGCCGGACGTCCTTGCGGCGGCGGAGGTTGCGGCGCGGCGAGCGCCGACCGAACATGTCGACCGCACCGATCGGCGCTTCGTCACGCTCGATCCCGCCACATCAACGGATCTCGACCAGGCCTTCGCCGTCGAGCGCAGCGGCGCCGACCTGCTGCTCCACTACGCCATCGCCGACGTCGCCTGGTTTGTCGACGACGGCGACGTCGTCGACCAGGAAGCTTGGCAGCGCGGAACGACGCTCTACCTGCCGGACGGCAAGGCCGGGCTCTATCCGCCGATTCTCGCCGAGGGGGCGGCCAGCCTGTTGCCCGCCGGTCCCAGGCCGGCGGTGATCTTCACGACCAGGATCGACCCGGACGGGAACGTTCATCTCGACGGAGCCGAACGCGCCATCGTTCGCAACACCGCCAAACTCGCCTACGACAGTGTCCGCGACGCGGATCTGCCCCCCGATTTTGCCGAGCTGGCGCGCCGCATTGAAGCCGCCGAGAGCCGACGCGGCGCGGCGCGCGTGGATCCGCCCGAGCAGGAGGTTGCGGCTGTGGAAGGCGGCCATTTTCAGTTGCTCTTCCGCCCGCGCCTACTGGCCGAGGACCATAACGCGGCCCTGTCGCTGGCCAGCAATCTCGCCATCGCGGACGCGCTTCTGGCGGCCCGGACCGGACTTTTCCGGGTCATGCCCGACCCGGATCAGCAGGCCGTCCTGCGCCTGCGCCAAACCGCGCGGGCCCTGGGGCTGCATTGGCCGGAAACAGCAACACTCGTGCAGTTCGAAAGGGCGCTGAACCCCGCCGACAGCAGCCATGCCGCCTTCATGCTGGCGGTGCGCAGGGCCAGCGGCGGCGCGAGCTATGTTCCCTATCGCGAAGGCGTGCGGCCCTGGCACGCGCCTATGGCGGCGACCTATACGCATGCCACGGCGCCGCTGCGCCGCCTCGCTGACCGCTACGTGATCCGCGCCGCCCTGGCGGTAGCAAACGGACGACCGGTGCCGGCCGCGGTGACGGCCGCGTTCGAGGCACTGCCTGCCGTGATGGGACGGGCCGATGCCCGCGACGGGCAAGTCGAGCGGGCCGTCGTGAGTCTAGCCGAAGCCTTGGTGCTTCAGGGCAGTGAGGGACTGTCGTTCGAAGCTTTGGTGACCGACATGGATGATCATGGTCTGCGGATCCAGCTCTGCGAAGTGCCCGTGACCGCGCGCGTTCGTGGGCAAGGCGACAAGCCGGGTGACAGGATCCTGGTCCGCCTCACATCCGCTGACCCTTTGCGGCATACGATCAGCTTCGAGCGGATAGGTGGCGTTTCATGACGCTGTGCGATCCCATCCTGCAGAAGTATGGCGTCGATGAATTGCTCTCAGGGAGCGGAGGCGCCTTCGCCGGCAACGGCTGATCGGGCCCCCTCGCGCCCTGCACGGTCAGCTGCTTTTCCCGGCAGCAGTCAGCTGACCAATTCCTTCGACCAACATGTCGCGACCGTGACCTGCGACACCGTCATTGCGGATGGCTGCACCTGTGACGGTGACAAAAACGCCGCCAACGATGAGGCCGACGCCCTTGGCGGTTTGGCTCGCGATGCCAGCGCCTGCAACGGTGTCGAGTTCGGCATCGGTCAGGGCAACGGACGGTTCGGTGTCGTTAGTCATCGTCAGATTTCCTCCTTCGGTCCGGCAGACTCTTTGCCCGACCCGATGAGAGGCATTGGAGCACTTTGCGCTTACAGGATTCTTACAGCACCCCAGCTCCCGCGCCTGAGCGAAATCCGACCTGACACCGAGCCTCCAGCGGGATTGCCGCCTGCCGGAGCCGTCGGCCTCAGGCACCACTGCACGCTCAGTTTACGATGGATCCTCCCGCGGGCCGTCAGGCCGCCGCGGTGCGTCCGCCGAGATAGGCTGCGCGGATTTCCTCGTTCGACCAGAGCTGTTCCGGTGTGCCGGAGAGCACGAGCTTGCCGGTTTCCAGCACATAGCCGCGATCGGCGACAGAGAGGCCCATCCGGGCGTTCTGCTCGACCAGCAGCACGGTCGTCCCCCGCCGCCTGATCTCGGCGATGATCGCGAAGACCGCCTGGACGATGACAGGGGCCAGGCCGAGCGAAGGCTCGTCGAGCAGCAGGATGCGCGGCTTCGCCATCAGCCCCCGCGCAACCGCGACCATCTGCTGCTGGCCGCCAGAAAGCGTCCAGCCGAGCGCGTTGGCGAAGCGGCGGATGTCCGGGAAGAGGTCGAACATCTCGTCCGCCTCGCGCTTGATCTCCGCGGTCTTCAGCCCGCGCCGGTTCGAGGCGCCGAGCATGATGTTCTCGCGCACGCTCAGGCCCGGAAAGACGCGGCGCCCCTCCGGCACATGAGCGATGCCGCGGCGCACGATCTCCTCGGGCTTGAGGCCCACGATCGATTGCCCGTCGAAGAGGATATCGCCCGAGGCCGGCTTTGCGAGGCCGGAAATGGCTCGCAGCGTGGTCGATTTGCCGGCGCCGTTGGAGCCGAGCAGGGTCACGACCTCGCCGGCCTCGACGACCAGCGAGATGCCGTCGACGGCTTCGATCTCGCCATAGCGGACGATGAGGGATTTGAGTTCAAGCAGGGACATCGGGAGCCGTTCCGAGATAGGCCGCGATTACGTCGGGATGCTTCAGCACATCGGCGGAATAGCCGTCGGCGATGCGGCGGCCGAAGTTCAGCACGGTGATGTGCTGGGCGACCTCGCTCACCAGCGTCATGTCATGGTCGATGATCAGGATGGTGAGGCCGCGGGCCGAGATGCGCTTGAGCAGGTTGCGCAGCTCGACCTTCTCCGAGGAGTTGAGGCCCGCCCCCGGTTCGTCGAGCAGGAGCAGGACCGGATCACCGGCCAGCGCCCGGGCGATCTCGACCGCCCGCTGATGGCCATAGGAGAAGCTCGCCACGATTTCGCCGGCTCGGTCCTCCAGATCGACGAAGGCGAGCGCGGCGCGTGCCCGCGCCATCGCGGCGGCAGGATCGTTCCCGACCGGATTTCCGGGACGCTCGGCGCCGACCATGACGTTTTCCAGCGCCGTCATCGAACGCCAGAGCCGGATATTCTGGAAGGTTCGGCCGAGCCCGGCCTTGGTGCGGGCATGTGGCGGCAGGTCGGTGATGTCCTGCCCGTTGAGCTTGATGGTCCCGGCGGTCGCCCGGTAAAGACCGGAGAGGACGTTCAGCGTCGTGGTCTTGCCGGAGCCGTTTGGACCGATCAGCGCATGGACGCCGCCACGCTTGATGGTGAGATCGACCTCGTCGACCGCCTTCAGGCCGCCGAAATGCTTGGAGAGGCCGCGCACCTCCATGACGGTCTCGGTGCCTTCGCCGCCCCCCGACAACTGGAGAGTCTGGCCCGAGCGGCCCGGCAGAACGGCGCGCTTGAAGCGGTCGAGCTGGCCGCGCAGGAAGCCCCAGATGCCGTCCGGCATGAACAGCACGATCAGGATCACGGCCGCGCCATAGATTGCGAGGTAGAGGCCGGGGATGCTCTTGAGGAAGCGCAGCCATTCCGGGATCAGGATCAGCAGGCCCGTGCCGATGACGGCGCCAATCGGCGAGGCGACGCCGCCAAGCAACACCATGGTCAGGAACACGACCGATTCCGCGAAGGAGAACTGGTCCGGGCTGACATAGGCGAAGCCGCCGGCGAAGAGACCACCACCGATGCCGCCGAGGATGGCGGACAGAGCGAAGGCTGTGACCTTGGTACGGTAGACGTCGATGCCGGCGACGCCGGCGGCGAGCTCGTTGTCGCGCACCGCGCGCATGGCGCGGCCGAGGCGGGTATCGCGCAGACGCCAGACCAGGAAGCCGAGGCCGGCGAGTACCGCGATGCACAGCGCGAGATAGACCGAGCCATCGGTGAAGAGAGGCGGGCGCGGGATGGCGCGCACGCCGTCGGGCCCCTTGGTGACCGGGATCCAGTTGATCAGGACGAGGGTGACGATCTGTTGGAAGGAGATCGTCACCATCGCGAGGTAATGGCCGCCGAGCCGCAGCGTCGAGGCGCCGAGCAATGCGCCGAAGACAGCGGCGATGCCTGTGCCGATCAACAGGCAGATCCAGAAATTCAGGCCGTAATCGGTCTGGCCGAGGCCGACCGCATAGGCGCCGAGCCCGAAGAAGGCGGCCTGCGCCAGATTGATCTGGCCGCACAGGCCCAGCACGATCGTCAGGCCGAGGACCGCGATGGCATAGGTCGTCGCCTGCAGCGAGATGTTGAGCACATAGCCGGTCTTGGGCAGGGCGATGGCGAGAACGATCGCAGCCAGGACGAGCAGGATGTAGGCCGGGATACCCCAGCGCAGGCGTGGCCGGGCATCCCCGGTGGTGGCGGTGGTTTCGGTCGTGCTCATGCTTTTTCCGCCACGCGCTCGCCGAAGATGCCTTGCGGCCGGAAAATCAGGAAGGCGATCAGCACCAGGAAGGCGAAGCCGTCCTTGTAGGGCACCGAGATATAGGCGGCGCCGAAGGTCTCGATGACGCCGAGCGCGAGGCCGCCGATGATCGCGCCCGTGACGTCGCCGAACCCGCCGATGATCGTGGCGGCGAAGGCTTTGAGCGCGATGGTCGCGCCCATGCCGATCGAGACGAAGAGCACCGGCGCCACGAGGATGCCGGCGATGCCGCCGATCACCGCCGAATAGACGAAGGTGATCATGATCATCACGGCGACGGGGATCCCGAGCAGCGAGGCCATCTCCTTGTCCTGCGAGGTCGCCTGCAATTTCTTGCCGAGCAGGGTGTGCTCAAAGAACCAGTATTGCAGCACGACCAGGAGCGCGGTCACGACAATGATCAGGACGTACTGGTTGTCGAGATAGACCGGGCCGAGCATGAAGCCCGGCGTGTCGAACCAGCCCGACAGCACCTCCGGCTCCGGCCCGTGGATGGCGAGCGTGGTGTTGGCCATGAAGATCGAGGCGCCGATCGTCGAGATGATGACCGGCAGATAGGTGCGGTGGCGCAACGGATAATAGACCGCGAGATTGAAGACCGCGCCGAGTGCCGCCATGCCGATCAGCGCGACGATAAAGGCGATCCAGTAGGGCAGGCCGATCTTGACCGAGAAGACCACCATCAGGAAGGCCGCCACCATGGAGAACTCGCCCTGCGCGAAGTTCACGACATTGGTGGCGCGGAAGATCAGGACGAAGCCGAGCGCGACGAGCGCATAGACCGAGCCGATGCCGATCCCGGTGAAAAGAAGCTGAAGAACGAGATCCATCTGTCTACCGCGCTTGCGTGGAGCCGATCGGTCCTTCGGGGTGAACGGCCGGGCCGTTCACCGCAAAAGGCGTGGTACGAGATGCGCCGGGCGCTTCAGGCCGTGCGGGGCATGCCGAGCCCCGGCACGATTGCCGGCCTCCGCCGAGCGGAAGGCCGGCGCGCCCGGCGTGGATCAGCCCAGGTTCGGCGGGAAGTCGATCCGCTTGTCGAACTTGATCTCGCCCTTCTCGTTCTTGACGATGTTGTAGCCGTGCAGGCCGTCGCCGTTCTTGTCGAAGTTGTATTCGCCTTCGGCACCCTTGTGGCTGCGGATGGCCAGCATGGCCTCGCGCACCTTGTTGGGTTCGGTCGAGCCCGCCTTGTTCATCGCCATGGCCAGGCAGGTGACGGCGTCATAGGTCCAGGACGACTGGTTGTCGGGTGCGACCTTGCGGACGTCGCGATAGGCCTTGCCGAAGGCCTTCGAGGCGTCGCTCGAATCCTCGGCGTAATCGGCGAGCCATAGGTGTTGTAGAGCGCCGGGCCGGCGAGCTTGAGCGCCGAGACGTTGACGATCGAGGGCGAGCCGACCCAGGGAATGTTGACGCCGAGTTGGCGCAATTGCCGGGCGAAGATGCCGAGGTCGGTCTCGAAGGTGAAATAGGTGCCGAGGATATCGGCGCCCGACTGCCGCACCGCCAGAACCACCGGCGTGAAATCCTGGCTCTGGTTGGCGTAGCCCTGGTCGAGGGCGAGCGTGGCGCCATTGTCGGGCAGGGCATCGGCAAGGGCCTTTCCACCGGCGGTGCCGAAGGCGTCGGTCGAATGAACGATCGCCCATTTCTTCTTGCCGAGTTCCTTGGCGCCGAACTGCGCGATCACCTTGCCCGAATAGGAATCGTTCGGCCGAAAGCGGAAGAGCCAGGGATTGCCGAGCTTGGTCAGGTTCGGGTCGGTGCCGCCGAAGCCGACGGGCTTGCCGATCTTCAGCATGTCGGGCGCCATCGCATGCATCTGCGTGGAGCGGATCGAGCCGAGGAAGGCGACGATGTCGGGCTGGCTGGCGAGCTTGGAGAAGGCGAGGACCGCGCCGGGATTGGTGGTCTGGTCGTCCTCGAAGATCAGTTCGAGCGGCTTGCCGAGCACGCCGCCGGCCTTGTTGACCTGTTCGAGCGCGATCTTGGCGCCGGTCTGGGCGAAAGAGCCGGACTCGGCGGCGGCGCCGGTCATCGGCACGACCATGCCGAGCTTGACGGTGGCGCCCTGGGCGTAGGCGGTCCGCATGACGGCCGGGGCGGCAATGGTACCGGCGAGAACGGTCGTAAACCCGCGACGGGTCAGGTGCATCGTTATCCTCCCGATTTAATGGATTAGATCGGATCTGAGCGCCCGATTGCCGTCATGATGAAATATCTGCGCGCCCGTCTGCACTGAGTCTTTCATCATCCTTTAGTCTATGCCTCACAGCCGTCGTCGTAGGGCCCGCGCCGCCTTCGCGAACAGCTCTGCGCGGGGGGCTGCGCCGGCTGAAACCTCCTCTATTTGATCGTGGGCATCACGCGGTTTCTGGCCCGCAGGGCACGGCCGGAGGGCGCGCGAAGCCGGCTCGGAAAATTCTTTTGACGCAGGGCGTCGTGCCCGTTGCCAGATTGGTTCCTTCGAATTAATAAAGATACGACATAAACCATGAGTAGACCAACGAATGCTCAACCAGAATGTGGCGCGAGGCCTCTTCCTCGCTGCGCTGGTGCTGTTCTTCGCCTCGAACGCACTGCGATATCCCATTGGTGACCTGGCCCATGCCGGCCCCGGCCTGTTTCCGCTTCTGATCTGCGTGCCCTTGCTGATCATCGCCGGGGCCATCATCCTGCAGGCGCGCTTCTCCGAGCCGGTGCCTCTGCAATTCAATCCGAAGAACATCGCCCTGATCATGGCGAGCCTCGTCGGCTTCGTGATCGCCTCCGAATATGTGAACGCCATCGCCGGGATCATCGTGCTGGTCTTCGTCGCCGGCCTCGCGGGGACGACCTACTCCTGGATGCGCAACATCAAGATCGCGCTCGGCCTGATCGTGGTGGCCTATGTCTTCCAGCGCTTCCTCGGCCTGAATCTGAGATTGATCTGATGGAAGTCCTCCAGAACCTCGCCTTTGGCTTCAGCCACGCGCTCACCCCGGAAAACCTGCTCTACTGCGCCATCGGCTGCGTCGTCGGCACGCTCGTTGGCCTGCTGCCGGGCCTGGGTCCGCTGGCGACGATCAGCCTGCTGCTGCCGCTGACCTACTCGATCCCGACCGGCGGAGCGCTGATCATGCTCGCCGGCATCTATTACGGCGCGCAATATGGCGACAGCGTCAGCGCCATCACGATGAAGATCCCGCACGCCTCCAGCATCGTGGCCTGCATCGACGGCTACCAGATGACACTGAAGGGCAAGACGGGGCTCGCGCTCTTCACGGCCGGCGTCTCCAGCTTCATCGGCGGCACCGTCGCGATCGTGGTCCTGGCGTCGCTTGCGCCGCTGCTCGGCAGCGTCGCCCTGCAATTCGGCCCGACCGATTACTGTGCGTTGATGCTGTTCGGTTTCGTCTGCGTCAGCTTCGTCACCACCGGCAGCCTGCTGAACGGCCTGGCGATGTGCCTGGTCGGCGTGCTGCTCGGGCAGGTCGGCACTGACCTCGAAACCGGCATGGAGCGCTTCACCATGGGCCTGCCCTCGCTGATCGATGGCGTCAGCCTGGTCAGCCTGGCGCTCGGCTGTTTCGGCATCGCCGAGATCACCAAGAATCTCGATGCGAAAGAGGAGCGCACGCCGTTCAACGGCAAGATCAAGCTGATGCCGACCTGGCCTGAGTTCAAGCGCATCATTCCGAGCGCGCTGCGCGGCAGCATCGTCGGCTCCTTTCTCGGCATCTTGCCGGGCGGAGGTCCGGTGATCGCGCAATTCGCCGCTTACGGCCTCGACAAGAAGGTGAGCAAATACAGGGACGAGATCGGTTCGGGCGCGATCGAGGGTGTCGCCGGGCAGGCTGCGGCCGATGAAGCCGCCGCCCGCACGAGCTTCATTCCGCTGATGAGCATCGGCATCCCCGAGAATGCGGTGATGGCGCTGATGATGGCGGCCTTCATCATCAAGGGCATCCAGCCCGGCCCGAACATGATCGCCAAGCACCCCGACCTGTTCTGGGGGCTCGTCGCGAGCATGTGGATCGGCAACTGCTTCCTGCTCTTGCTCAACGTGCCGCTGGTGCGGTTCTGGCTCTCCGTCTTCAAGATTCCCTATAATGTGCT
The DNA here is from genome assembly GCF_052114025.1 of Allobosea sp. RAF48. Lineage (NCBI taxonomy): Bacteria > Pseudomonadati > Pseudomonadota > Alphaproteobacteria > Hyphomicrobiales > Alloboseaceae > Allobosea > Allobosea sp. RAF48. The sequence goes on along the minus strand of NZ_JBFRDZ010000002.1, from coordinate 107,135 downwards.
GTTCCCGTCGATCCTCTTCTTCTGCTGCATCGGCACCTTCAGCATCAACAACAGCCTCCACGACATCTACACGACGGCGGCCTTCGGCCTGATCGGCTACATCATGATGCGGCTCTCCTTCGACCCTGCGCCGCTGATGCTCGGCTTCATCCTGGGGCCGATGCTGGAAGAGTACTTCAGACGCTCGATGCTGCTGAGCCGCGGCAGCTTCCTGACCTTCTTCGAGCATCCGATCAGTGCAACGCTGCTGTCGCTGCTGGCGCTGTTCACCGGCTGGCAGATCTTGACTGCGCTGAAGGGACGAAAGGCCGCTGCCACGGGCAAGGCTCAGCCGGCTTCGAGCTGAACCGGCGGCTCCGCTGACCTTGGCTATTTCTTGCACGACGGGCGTCACCGCCTCGATGGCCGCGGGCTCTGGAGTGCCGGTCGGCAGCCCCCGTCGCCGCAGGACGGCAGAAACAGACAGCCTCGCCTCAGAGCGAGGCTGTCCGGTCGGTGGGTCCTATCTTGCCTTGTTCAGAGCGTCGGCAATCCTGTCCTTGAGGGACAGCCGCTCTTTACGTAGCGCCGCTTCGGCGTCCTCGCTGAGCGCTGCAATCCGGGTCTCGGCCCGATGAATCTGGTCGTTCACTTCGTCGTACTCTTCCAGAATCCGCAAGAGTTCCGGGCTGCTCACCTTCAGGGCGTGGATCGCATCCATCTGGTCGGGAAATTCATCGCGAAGTGTGTGCGGCGTGTTTGACAATGTCCTGTTCTCCGTAAGTTTCCCCATGCGCTCCAGACCGACGGGGCAAATCACTGGCATGCCTCACGCGAGGCCGCATACGTGAAGGGTCTGGACGGTGCTTTATGGCTTTTCGACGCGAACAACCCGATAGACATGGTAATCCGGCCGTCTGCCGATTGAGATGTACTCACCGATCAGGAAACGTTCTTCGCCAAGACGAAAGCCGAGTTCGTCGTCGCTTTCTCCTGCTTCGTAGTCGAAATACCATTGGCCGCCGGGCTTGCGCCGCAATCGACCGATTTTTTCTTCCTGGCCCTCGTCGAACCGGCGCACCCGACATGCCGTTTGATGATTTTTCCACTCCACCGGATCGAGACGATTTTCGTCGTCCAGCGGAACCAGGAGATCGTACCCTTGATCCTCCTCGCCGGAAGGATGGCCCTTTTCCCGCGCGAGGAGCAGTCGCACATGGCGGAAGCTGGATGGCAGGTCTTTGGCGTGAACCATGATCGGGATGCCCTTTCGACATCCCTCATAACTTGCGGGGCAGCGTTTTCCCTTGATTTGCGTCAAGGTGAACCGAAGCTTGGAGAAGTCCTCAGCGCCGGTCAGGCTCCCGATGACAGGAAACCGTCTGGAAGTGTGCGAAAGCATCCGTCATCGCCCGACGACCCGTAAACGAGCGGCACGGGGTCTTTTTCGGGAGGGGATGAAAGCCTACGCCGAGCGGAGAGCTCTCTTTCGGTCGCCCCTGAGTCCGCTTTCTGGGCCAATATCGGATGCAGCTGGCAACGCCAAAACTGACGATGACCGTGGATCTCCCGGCATGCCGGGCTTCGGGAGTTCCAAATCTGCTGCTCAGCCCCGCATGCTGCCCGTTTCGATGAAGCGCTGGTGCCAGGACAGCGCTTCGCCGGGCAGGCAGGGCGACTGCTGACCGTAGGATCCGGCCTGGGCTCGGCGGAAATAATCTTCCAGCGCGGGCCGGTAGCCCGGATGAGCGCAGTTGGCGATGATCGTGCGGGCGCGCTGCTTCGGACTGAGGCCACGCAGATCGGCCAGGCCCTGCTCGGTCACGATCACCTGCACGTCCTGAGTGATGTGGTCGACATGGCTCGCCTGCGGGACGATGGCCGAGATCGCGCCACCCTTGGCTGTCGACGGGGTCATGAAGATCGAGACGAAGGCGTTGCGCGCGAAATCGCCGGAGCCACCGATGCCGTTCTGGATGCGCGAGCCCATGATATGGGTCGAATTGACGTTGCCGTAGATGTCGGCCTCGATCAGCCCGTTCATGGCGATGCAGCCGAGCCGGCGCACTAGTTCGGGGTGGTTGCTGATCTCCTGCGGCCGCAGGATCATCTTGTCGCGGTAGCGCGCCATGCCGGCATTGAGCTTCGCTGCCGCCTCCGGGCTGACCGAAAAGGCGGTCGCCGACGCCAGCACGAGCTTGCCGGCGTCGATCAGGTCGATCATGCCGTCCTGGATGACTTCGGTATAGGCGGTGAGGTTCTCGAAGGGCGCATCGAGCAGGCCGGAGAGCACGGCATTGGTGATGTTGCCGACGCCGGACTGCAGCGGCAGCAGCGAGGCGGGCAGCCGGCCCCGGGCGACCTCGTGGCGCAGGAACTCGATGAGGTGGCCGGCGATGGCGCTGGCCGTCTCGTCCGGCGGTGCATAGGGCAGGTTGCGGTCGGGCGATTCGGTCTCGACGATCGCGACGATCTTGTTGGAATCGCAGCGCAGATAGGCCTCGCCGATCCGGTCCTGCGGCTTCACCAGCGGGATCGGCACGCGGTGCGGCGGCAGGGCCGTGCCGTAGTAGATGTCGTGCATGCCTTCGAGCTCGGCGCTCTGCCAGCGATTGACCTCGAGGATGACCTTGTCGGCCCTGTCGAGCCAGGTCTTGTTGTTGCCGATCGAGGAGGAGGGGATCAGGGAGCCGTCCGGTCGGATGCCGGAGACCTCGATCACCGCGACGTCGAGCGGCCCAAGGAAGCCTTGCCAGGCCATCGGCGCGACCTGGGAGAGATGCATGTCGAAATACTCCATCTCGCCGCGGTTGATCTTCTCGCGCGCGATGGGATCGGAATTGTAGGGCAGGCGGAACTCGATCCCGTCGGCCTTGGCCAGAGCGCCGTCGAGCTCGGGGCCGGTCGAGGCTCCGGTCCAGACGCGGACACGGAACGGCTGGCCAGCGCGGTGCGCGGCTTCGATGCGTTCGGCGAGCGCTAGCGGCACCGCCTTCGGATAGCCTGAGCCCGTGAAGCCGCTCAATCCCAGGGTCATGCCGCTCTGGATGAGTGCCGCCGCATCCTGCGCGCTCATCACCTTCGCGCGTAGTGGCGCGTTCGCAATTCTCGACATTTCGGATCCCGCCTTGCTCGGCCACCTTTGGCCTGTCGGCCGTAGCGTCAGTCAAGCCCGTTGCTACGAAAGGCCTATGCGCTTGCGACGCGTGCGACCGGAGCTATCGCCGTGGTGTGAGGCCGGGATAAGGTCCGGCGCTTGATGATTGTCTAAAGCGCGCCGAGTCATGGAACCTGTCGTTACCGTTCTGACCTTGCTTGCAGCCGTTGTGATCAGCGGCTCCCTTGCTCGCTGGACAAAGCTGCCTTTGCCGCTCGTCCAAATCGGACTCGGTGCGGTGATTGCCGTGTCGGTCGTGCCGACCGTTTATCTCGATCCGGATCTGTTCTTCGTCCTTTTCCTGCCGCCGCTCCTCTTTCTGGACGGCTGGCGCATTCCGAAAGCGCATCTGGTTCGCGACAGGCGAGTGATCCTTGAGCTCGCGCTCGGGCTCGTGCTGTTCACGGTATTGGGCGTGGGCCTCCTGATCCACTGGCTCATTCCTGCGATGCCCCTTGCCGTGGCGTTCGCCCTGGCCGCAATCGTCTCACCGACCGATCCCATCGCAGTCACCGCGATTGCGTCGCGCACCCGTATTCCGAAGCGGCTGATGCATATCCTGGAAGGCGAAGCACTGCTCAACGATGCCTCGGGCCTGGTTTGCATGCGCTTTGCCGTGGCGGCAGTGTTGACCGGCACGTTCTCGCTGCAAGAGGCGCTCGCGACTTTCGTGTGGCTCGCTCTTGGCGGGGTTTTGATCGGCGTCGGCCTTACCTGGGCCGTCTCCGCTGCCAAGCAATGGATCACGAGCAGGGTCGGCGAGGACACGAGTTCGCAGATACTGATCAGCGTGCTCATCCCTTTCGGCGCTTATCTCGTCGCCGAGCATTTCCACTGTTCCGGCATTCTGGCGGTGGTCGCGGCCGGTATCACGATGAGTTTCATCGAAGGAACCGGGCAGGCGCTCGCTGTCACCCGCATCCGACGCGCGGCCGTCTGGGACATGATCCAGTTCGCGGCCAACGGCGTGATCTTCGTTCTGCTCGGGGAGCAGATGCCCGGAATTCTGAATGGAGCCGTGAGCGCCGTGCGAGCTGCCGGCCACCACCAACCGTTGCTGCTGGCAGGCTACGTTCTGGCGATCAGCCTGGCGCTTTGCGTGTTGCGTTTCGTCTGGGTCTGGGTCTCACTTCGCTTCACGATGTTCAGGGCCTCGCGAAAAGGCGAGCCCATCCCTCTGGTTGGCTGGCGCATAATCGCGGCGACATCGCTTGCAGGTGTGCGCGGGGCTATCACGCTCGCCGGTGTGATGACGTTGCCGTTTGCCCTCCGCGACGGCTCGCCCTTTCCGGCAAGAGAACTCGCGATCTTCCTGGCCGCCGGGGTTATCGTGGTTTCGCTGGTCGTGGCCAGCATCGTGCTGCCCCCGCTCCTCAGAAACCTCAAACTTCCCGCCGAAGATTTCGATCAGGAGGAAATCGACCAAGCCCGCGACAGAGCGGCGCGTGCGGCCATCAAAGCCATCGAGCGGGCCCAGCATGAAATGGCGGCCGGGCGCTCGGATGCTGACCTCTACACGGAGGGCGCATTACGCGTGATGGAGACTTATCGACAAAGGATCGAAGGGCGCCCGAAAAATATCGAAGGAACTTTTCATGGTCGCCGCCTGGAGGCCATCGAGAGAAAGCTGAGAGTGGCGGGGCTTCGCGCTGAACGCGCCGAAATCTACCGATTGTCGCGCCGTCGCGAACTGCACGAAGAGGCCGCCCAGAAGATGATCCGGGATATCGACCTGCTGGAAACGCGGTACACAGGCTAAGCACAAGACATGGCCCCCAAATTTCAGCTATCGCCGTCGAAGGCAAAGGCGGCGCACATAACCGGTGAGCAGTTTCGCTATGGGCTCCGGCAGGTGAACTTGGCGCCGGACCGGTTTGCGCAGCAGTTCTGCAATGGCCGGATCAGCCGCGTTCACGATTGGCTGAATGATGAGCCACCACTTCCGCCGCGGGTGCAGGTGCTGTGGCCTGCCCCGATGATGACGCCGGAAGCTCGGTCGCGGGCAATTGCGATGGCGGAACAGTTGACCACAGCGGCGTCGTCAGGCGCGTAGGCCGGGAGCTTGGAACTTGATCATTCGCTTGTCTTTGACTGCGCTCCTTGTCGCCAGTCCTGCGCTTTCGGAGCCGAGGCAGTTCGCCATCGAGCAATGTGCCGCATGCCATGGCGAAGATGGTATCGCGCGAGATATCGAGGTGCCTCACCTGGCGGGGCAGAATGAACGCTACTTGTTCAATCAGATATTGGCCTTCAAGTCGGGCAAGCGCGCTCATAAGGAAATGCGCTACATGGCTCGCGAGCTGTCCACGGCCGAAATCGCCGCTCTCGCTGCCTATTACGCGTCCCTTCCGGCGCGATAGAGAGCGAAGCGGCAGGAACTCCGGCTTAGGCCGGTCACCTGCGGCGGATGGAGGGCTGCCGCGAGGACAGCCGCCGTGCCGACTTTCCGCGGTCGTCGGAGTGTTAGCCGATTTGTCCCAGATGGTCGCATGATTGGCCGCAATGAGGCGCGCGAACGGGCTTGTCTTCTGCGCGACCTGGAGCCTCCTCGTCATCTCCAACTCGCGCCTGGCGCTCTATGCGGGCCTAACCAGGGTGTGCCTCGGCCGCAGCACGCCTGTGCGGGCCGGCACCTCTATGCCGTCGCGGCCTCGGCAAGCCCGTCGGCCGTCGATGGCTGCTGTGCGCCGTATCTCTCGATGGCGCAGGTCTTGAGGTTTCCGGTGAAGAGAATGCCGGTAATGGGGAGGGCCGGCTCTGCTGGAAGGGTTTCGTGCCGAACGCTGTCTTTGGGCACATGCAATTTGTGCCCGGCGGCGGCGGTCCCTCCGGAGAGTGTCAGCGCGCGCGTCTGCTGCATGTCGAGAAGCGTTGGACCATATAAAAACTCGAAGCTGAGCATCGAGACCAGGAACTTGTAGGTGCCGTCGCGCACGCCGCCCTTGAGCAGCGCGGCGCGGTGCATCTCGTCACCGGCCTGCAGATCAAGCGGCGGGATGCGAGGCTCGCAGACATAGCTCAATGCGAGCAGCATGCCCTTGTCGATGTCGAAACGGAGCCGGTCCCGCCCGAGATCCACGGCTGCCACCGAGAAGCGGCGGTTGGCATATTCGACGACGGGCCGTCCGAGCCGCTTGGCCAGCCAGGCGCCATCGAACGCGCGGGCGTTGGCGAAATGCTCGGGATCGATCGCGGGCGGCAGCGCTGCGGGGCGTTGAGGGGCGGCGAGGGCCTGCTCCAGCTCGTCGGCGATCAGGTTGGCGACGATGGTCGTCGCCACCGGCCGGGCATAATGGCCCTGATCGGAGTAGAAGCTCGCATGGCCGACGACATCGCGCCCGAGGCGCTGCATCAGCAACTGCGAGACATCGATGCAGATCGTCCCGTACCAGCGCGAGATATAGGCGATCCCCGCGTCGATCGCGGGCACGGACGTCAGGAACGAACCGTTGCGGGCGCCGAAGATGAGGGTGGCGATCCTGAGCTTGGGGTTGCGCTCGCGGGCGAAGCGGATGAGGCCCTCGTAAAAGCGGGCCCAGTGCCGAAACGGGCGCCGCTCGTCGCCATAGACGAAGGCGTCATTGAGCGCATATTCGATGAGCAGCAGGTCGCAATCGGCGAGCTCCTGCTCATGCAGCTTGAGCTGGTGGAGGCCGAAGGCGCTGGTCGTGCCGCCGACCGAGAGATCCGCGACGATGTCGAGCGCCACGCCGCGCCGCGCCATGACCGACAAGAGCGAGGACAGGTAGCCGGGCTGCATGACGGTATTGGAACCGCCGATGATCAGGGTTTTCAGCGTCACGGCGTCACCGCGGCCCGGCCGGCGGAAGAAAGTTCGCCGCAGCGCCAGATGCCATAGGTGGTCGCGTCCCAGTCGAAATAGAAGGCGGCCGCGATCCGCCCCGCGCGCATAAGGTCCGCGAAGCGCTCGCGGGTCGCCTTGACCAGGCGCTCGCGGCGGCTGTCGTCTGCCGGGCAGGTCTTTGCGGTGTTGGCGAAGCCCCATTCGGTGACCCAGCAGGGCTTGCCCTCCGCCGGGCGCGAGCGGCAGATCGAAAGGGCCTGCTCGACATGCTGCTCGCGGGCGGCGGGCGAGCCATCGCCGCCGGGATAGACATGGATGCCATAGCCATCGGCGGCCTGATCGAGCCCATGCTCGCGCATCAGCGCGGTGAAGCTCGCCGGGTCGATGCTATCGATGCCGCGCCGGTCGGCATGCTCCGGCGGGATGTCCGAGAGGCCGGCCGAGACGACCTTGGCGCCGGCACTGAGCTTCGTCTTCGCCAGTTCCGCGCGGGTGACCTTCAGCAGTTGGACGTAATTCGCCGCGCCGCGTGCGACCGCATCCGGATCCGCCAGATCCTGGAGCGAGCGGGCCGTGCGCGTATTGGCTTCGGGCCTGATCTCCAGATCGCCGTTATAGGCGCCCCAATTGATCTCGTTGCCGGGTTCGACGGCGAGGAGAGCGACGCCGAGCCGATCGATCCGTTGCAGGGCATCGCCCAGGGCCGCCCGGAAGAGCTCCGGCGAGACGTCGGAGAGGCGATACATGTCCCAGATGCGGCCGCGGCCGGAGCGCGGCTTCGTTCCTTCGGGATAGAGGGCGGCGTTGTTGAGCGAAATCTCGAGCAGGATGGCGAGGCCCTTCTGATGGGCAAGCCGGACGGCGTCGATGCTGGCGTCCATCGGATTCGTGAGAGAAAGCCGCACCGCGCGGATGCCGCTCTGCGCGATCTGATCCAGCACCTTCTCGCGGCCGGCGGCATCGAGCCAAGCGAGATTGACGCGGTTGACGCCGAACTGCGTGGGGGCGGTGGCGGGCGCGGCGAGAGCAGCCGCCGCCGCCAGGCCCGACGCCGCGACGAAGGGGATCAGGCGGGGCAGCAGCGCCGGCCGTCCGGCGTGCCGGCTTCGCCGCATGGCTTCGCGCGCGCCTCCTGCCATCAGCGGATCCCGATATCCTTGAGCGCCGCGTAGAAGTTCTCCTCGCAGGCCGCGTAGCGATGGATCGCAGCCGGCACGTCGATCTTGGAAAGGAAATCCTGCAGGAAGGCCTTCTTCTTCGCTTCGCGATTCCAGACGGACGCCTCGATATAGGGGAAGCCCACGAAATCGAGCATCTCGCGCATGCGGTCGTCGACCGCGATCATCAGCGCCGGCACGCCGGCCTGCATGCCGATGATCGAACCGTGGAAGCGGCGGCCGAAGCAGAAATCCTGTCCCGATACCCAGCTGCGCCACTTATGCGTGTCGAAGAAGACGCGGAACTCGCAGTTCCGCTGCCATTTCTCGGAATGCTTGTACTCGGTCCTGGCTATGATGCGGCCAGCGGCCTGGTCGTAGGCGTCGCCGGTCTCGTCGGCGAGGATGTTGAGGTTGTAGACGGTGATCTCGTCCTGAATGACATAGCTCGCGACGCTGTCCTGCCGCAGCAGGGCATGGGCATCGACGATGGTGTCCGGCACGCTGCCGAGATAGCCGCCGAAGGCGATCTTCTGGGAATCGGCGAGATCGGGATCGGCGAGGTGGCTGAGCGAGCGCTTCATCGCGGCCGGCTCGTAATACAATGACGGACAGCCGGTCGGGCGGACGTATTTCAAGCCCTCGGCCTTGAGGAAATCGGCCGTGAAATGGCCCCGCGTCAGAAAGAAGCTTTCCTTCTTCTTGAGCACGTTGAGGAAGCGGCGCGTGCCTTCGGGCAGTGCGTCCTGGAGGTTCTCCTTCTTCTGGATGCCAATACCCATGACCACGATCGGCATGTTGAGCCGCTCGAACACGAAGGACTCGGTCGTCGCCGCATAGCCCGGCCGCAGCAGGTTGGCCGAGGCGAACAAGCACAGATCGAAGCTCTGGTTCAGCTTCTCGTAGGTTTCCGGCGAATTGACGTTGTTCGCCAGATGCCAGAACGGCACGTAGGTTACGTCGTGGCCGCGCACGCTGTGAGCGGCACCTTCCCCGATCAGGTAGTTGCCGGTGTTGGCGATCTTCTTGACCTGGTCGATCAGGTCCGTTTTGGTCCGCACCGTCTCGAAATACGGGCGGTGCCTGACGGTCGCTCCCGATGCGCTCTCGACGGTCCGCATCAGGTAGGATGGTATGCCCGTGACCATGATCCGCATGTCAGTCTGCCCTTAAGTCCCGATTTGCCATACACGGCATCAGGCGATGCCGATCTCGTTCAAGACCGAGCGGAAATTGTGCTCACGCTCGGAATAGGTCTCGATGACCTGCGGAATGTTCATCGCGGCGAGGTGATCGGCGACGAAGGCCGCGCGATCATTGGCGTTGTTGAAATCGGCGGCTTCGAGCTTGGGCAGCCCGGAAAAGTTCAGCATCTCGCGCATGCGGTCGTCGACCGCCACGATCAGGCTGGGAACGCCGGCCTGCAGCGCGATGACGTTGCCGTGGAAGCGCCGGCCGAAGGCGAAGTCCATCGACGAGGTCCAGGCCCGCCATTGGTTGGTGTCGAAGAAGGCATGGACGTTGATCTTCTTCTTCAGCTCGTCCGAGCCCTTGAAGGTCAGGTCCCCGATCACTCCGCCCGAGGCGGAATCGTAGACGCGGCCATCCGCATCCGGCTCGACCTGAATATCGAAATGCAGCAGCTCGTCTTGCACCACATAGGATGAGCGCCCGTCGTTCGAAGACAGCGCGTTCATGTCACCGATCGTGTTGAGCTCGGCGCCCATATATCCGGTGAAGACCGTGCGGCATTCGCCGACCTTCACCTCCGGCAGCCGGCGCAGCGCACGCCGTACATTGGCCGGCATGAAATAGAGCGAGGGACAGCCGACCGGCCTGACGAAGGAAAAGCCCTGGTCCTTGAGGAAGGCAGCGGTCTCCTCGCCGCGCGTCAGGAAATAGTGCTCCCTTTCCTTCAGGACTTTCAGCAGGCGCTGCGTCCCCTCGGGCAAGGACTGTTCGAGATCGGGCCGGTTCTGGATTCCGATGCCGAGCATCACGACCGGCATGTCGAGCTTCGAGAGCACGAGCGCCTCGGCATCGGCCGAAAGGCCCTTGCGCAGCAGGTTGGCGCAGGTGAAGACGCAGATATCGAAGCGATCGTTGATCGTGTCGAGGCCGGTGCCGTTATTGACGGCGTTCCACAGATGCCAGAACGGGATATGCGTCGCGTTCGGCGACAGCGCCCGCAGCGCGCCTTCGCCGATCAGGTAGTTCCCGGTATTGCTGATGTTTTTGAGCTCGCGGAGGAAGGCCTCCTTGCTCTCGGGCTGCGGCTGCTTCTCCGAATAGAAGACTTGGGCGCCTTCTGCCTTCTGAATGTGGCGGGTGAGATGGCTCGGTATGCCGGTGACAAGGATTCTGGGGGGCATGGCTTCAGGATCTTCCGTTGATCGTCACGCGACGGCACGGGCGGAGAGAGCGGCCTCCGCCATGGACACGTCACCAGTGGGCTCGCCCGAAGCGGTGTTGCGCCGGACGGGGGCCGCGGGTTCGATAGCGTCGCTCCAGGCGATGAAATCGGCGAAGGACGCGCTCCAGGAGCGTTGCGCCGCCGTCGCGAGCGCGCCTTCGGCCAAGCGGCCAAGCGTTGCGCGGTCCCGCGCGAGTATGGCGATCGTCCGGGCCATCTCGACCACGATCTGGGCGTCGGCCGCGTTCGCGATCAGCACGCCGTCCTGGCCGTCGACGACCAATTCCTCGACTGCGCCGACTGCGGTCGCCATCGGGACGCAGCCGAGCTGCTGCGCCTCTGCGATCATCAGCGGAGCCCCCTCCCAGCGCGACGGCATCACCAGTATGTCGGCCCAAGCCAGATGAGCCGCGATATCCTTGGCGGCGAAGACCGGCGGTGCGACCTCGACGTCGATATCGCGCAAGCGCGTCATCCAGGACGAGCTAGGGTCGTCGGAGAGGATCTCGCCGCCGACGGCCCGGGCCTCGAAGGCGATATCCCGCTCCTTGAGCCGGACGAGCGTGCCGTGCAGCCGGTCGATGCCCTTCTGCCGATCGAGCCGGCCCATATAGAGCAGGCGGAGCGGATCGCTTCCGCGCCCGGCTTTGCGCGCCTCGGTCACCTGAGCCCGCAGCTTTGCGTCGATGGAGAAGCTTGCCGCATTCGGCACGGCGAAGATCTTGCCGAAGGGGACGCCGAAACTGTGCAGATAGCTCTTCAATTGTTCCGAGCAGGTCAGGAAGGCGTCGTAAGCATGCTCGAAGGCGATGGCTGCATAGGGCTGCCCGGCCGGGCGCCTGAGCGCCGTCTCATCGACGACATGGAGATAGCAGGCCGTGCGGGTTCCGGCAGAGCGGAACTGCGCCATCAGCGGATGGGCCGCCATAACATGGTTGTTGACGATCAGGTCGAAGCCCGAGAGCAGCCCCTTCAACCCGGCCCAGTCGAGGGCGTGCTCGTCGGTGATGAAATCCTGACCGAGGAAATGGCCGCTCGCGCCCCAGGCCGGCACGCCGTCCTTCCAGAAATGGAGATGGTCGAACGCTTGGTCGAACTCGTCGAGCACCTCCATCCGCCCGGAGCCGAGCACGAAAAGATGGGTCTCGAAGCCGTTCTGCCTAAGTTCCCGTCCGGCCGCATAGGCGACCTTTTCGGCTCCGCCGAACGAGGCGTTCGGCACCAGCACGGCTGCCGTCCGACGCGCTGCCGCATGGTGCGCCAGCGGCAGCACGGGGGAGCCGCCGAGCTCGGTTCTGAGCAGCTTGTAAAGCTCGGACAGGGCAGGCAGCCGGCGGGGGCGCCATGTCCAGCGCGTCGACGCTGTCTGCCGCAGCGGGCTTGTCGTGAGCGCGCTGACGAGATTGAGCAGCGCCTGCTCGGGCCGGATCAGCGAGCGGCGCTGCCGCGCCTTGGGGAAGGGGAAGCTGACTTTGAGGCGTGCCGATGTCGGCCACGCCTGTTCGCGGCCAATCGATGAGAACCAATCGAGCGCGTCGTCGTTGATGACGCTCCTGATCAGATCGGTCGAGACGAAGGTCAGATCCGCTGCGCCGCGCTGAGCGCCGGACGGGAGGATTTCCCACTCGATGCTCCGCTGCGAAGCGACGTTGCAGAGCTCCACGAAGACGACATTGCACCGTTCGGCAAACGTCTCGAGATGGCAGAGAACGTTCGGCAGGAGCCGCGAACGGGCGAGGAGCTTGAGCGTCTCGCTGCTGCTGGCGGCGATGAAGGGCGGGAAATGGACATTGTCGGGCTCGCCGGCATTGCCCCAGAAGGCCCGCACCGCTTCGTCGAAGCCCATCTGCCCGGGTGGCAGCGTCGGATCCGTGAAGACGTCGAGCATACCCTCGCCGCTGCGGATCAGAGCATAGCGCGGCGCTTCCTCATGCTCGAAGCCGACCAGGGTTGGCCGGCGGAACAGCGCCTTGTGCCGCCGGCGGAGGAAACTCATCGAGGCCGAGCGGTCGCGGTTCGCCTCCTTGAAGCGGCTTTCCGCGCGCAGGCGGTATTCGAACGCGGTGTCATGGCAAGGCTCGCCAACGAAGCCTCCTTCGACGGCCGAAAGCCAGAACTCCCAATCCTCGAAGCCGTTCTGGCGATCTTCTTCGAAGCGGACACCGCTGCTGAAGACGTCGATCGAGATCATCGAGCCGGTGTCGCAGATATTGTCGCTGATGCAGTGAATCAGGCGCGAATAACTGTCACCGTAATGCGCCCGCCAATTGACCGAGAACGTATCGATATTCGTGTAGACCCAGCCAGCCTTGCTTGCCCTCAGCCGGCGATAGAGGGTTTCGACCGTGTTCGGCAGGACGCGATTATCGGCGTCGAGAAAATAGACCGCCTTGGTCTCCGGCAACTCTTCGAGGATGTAGTCGATCGCACGATTGCGGGCGCCGCCCGGGCCGGCATTCTCGCCGAAGATCACATGGACCTCCGGATGCGCCGCGGCATGGAGGGTGAGCTGGTCGAACACCTCATGCTGCGGGTCGCCATCGACCGAAACCACGATTGCGAGGCGGCAGTCCGTTACCGAAGCCAAGGCGGATTCCAACGCCTCGATCACGAGCGCAGCATGGCCGTAGAGCGGCACGGCGATGGCGACCAGATCCTGAGGCTCGTCACGCATTGGCGACCTCCCGGGCCGGGCTGTTCTCCAGATACTTTACCAGTCGGAAATTGAAGACCTTGAGCCAGGCGAAATCGACCGAATTGGTTGCAGCCTTGCTCAGGACGACCAGGTCCATCGTGCGCGGCGCCGGCGCTTCCAGCATGAAGTTGATGTCTACCGGCTGCGCGGCCGTGATTTCCATCCATCCGCTGAAGAACGCCGTGGGCGGCAATGCGCGGCCATCGGCGAGAGCCGCGATTTCCTTTCGGATATTCGCCGACAAGGGGACGAGCATCAGCCCGACCGTGGCGGGCTTGCCTTCGGGATGATCGATCACGGCGCGCGCCGAGATGCGCGCCGTGCCCGGCGCTACGACGCGACGAACGGCGCCGGCCGTGATGCCCTCGCTGAGCGGATGGCAGCCGATCGCATCCTCGAGCTCGAGAAAGCGCACAGTCTGAAAGCTCGGCTCGATCGGGCTCGCCGAGACATTGGTGACGGCGCGCAGCAACTCGACCGGGAGTCGATAGTCCTCGACCTTCCGCCCGGAGATCACCGTGGACGGCGCGAAGACATTCGGCAGGGCGGTGGGACGGACGCCCGGGAGCCCGGTGAAAATCCGCAGGGCGAGAGGGCGCATGTCGAGGTCGGCATGCGGCGCCCGCGCCTGGGCGGCGTAGCGCTCGTTGGTGATGACGTGGCCGAGAGAGAGTTCGGGCGGCAGCCCGCCGCTGGCAGAGATTCTGAGCCGCAGCGTGCGGGGGCTGCCGTCACACGCCTTGGGCAAGGAGAAGAAGTTCCAGCCCTGCGTGACACTGGCATAAGGAATGAACCATTCCGCGATCCCCTCGCTGCTCTCCACGTAATCGAGGGTTACGATGAGCCGGCCGGTCTTGTCCGTCGGGACTTCACGAAAATGCAGAGCGAAGCCGGATACCGCATAGCTCGAAATCGGGAAGAGCTGCACGATCTCTGATTCGCACAGCAAGGCTGCGAGCCCCTGGTCCTTGGCGTCGATGTACGGTCCGTGGCCGAACACCTCCGAGACCGTGTCCCAATTGCGGACATGAAACGCGTTCTCGAGCGCGCGATAATTTTCGAAGAGCGCCTCCCGCTCCCGCCGTAGCGCCGCGAGCTCGGTGTTGGCGCTCGCCATATGGCGCGACAGGCGCCCGAGGCCGCCTTCGAGCACCTGCACCACGAGCTCCGCGTCCGACGCGAGCGCTGCTTCCTGCAACCGGACGACGGGGACATCGGGCAGGGAACCCACTTTGCGAAGCCGCTTGAGCGCGGCCCGCAGTGCGTTGTTCCCAGCATCGGAAATCGCGACGCCGATGAGCGGAAACGTGCCCCGCAGCTCTTCGGCGTCAGACTCCGGATCGACAAACACGAGAAGATCGCGGAGCGGAGAGGCTGCGAGAGCATCCTGGTCGCTGATCGCGGCAATCACATAGCGATTGCGACGCGGAAGTCGATGAATGGTCGCAGACAATGACTCGTTCAAGATAGCGCCCACCATGCGTCAGAAAATCGCAAACTCAGCTTTTCTTGCATCGCAATATTCTGAGTACAGATTATCTCATGTCAACATTATAATTATGGCATTTTCGCGCAGTTTCTGAAATCACGAAAGTATTTGAAAAGAAAATGGTTTGAAAATGAAAACATATCTGAATTAAGGTGCGTTTTATCTTCATATAATTGTTGCATGGAATGCGTAAGCGATATGCTCGGCAGCGACCGCAGTGCGGCTTGGCGGCGTGCCCGTGATTGCCAGTGGCGAAGGTGCCATCCGGGAATTGCTGTGCTGGCAGCGTTCCGTCCTCGAGCGTCGGGATCACGTTGCAGAGCCGTGCGTGCTTGCCGCGAATGTAGTCGAGGATCAGGGGCCGCGCGCTCGGCGCAGCGGCGTCATCACCCGGCCGGTGACGCAGTCGGCGCGGATGTAGCGAGGCGACCCGCGCCGAGCTGTCCCGCAGCAGACGATTACGGGTGGCCCCCGCTCTCCGGCCGCACCCGGATGGTGCGCCGGAGGGGGGGCGGCTCAATCCGGCAGGCGCGAGATCACGCCGACGATCGGCCGCAAATGCTGCTCCAGAATGGCGAGGGCCTTCTCCTCGTCCCATTCGGCCAGCGCCGCGATGAGGGCGTGATGTTCCTTGCTGATGCGCGCGATGCGGCTGGGGTCGGTATGGATCGCGGTCATCGCGACGCGCTGCTGGCGTGCGCCCAGCGACTGATAGAGTTCAGAGAGCACGATGTTGCCGACGGCGGCGACCATGATGAAATGGAACTGGCGGTTCAGCTCGACCCGATTGAAATAATCGTCCTGCGGCATGCGTTCGAGTTCGTCGAGAATGGCCTGCATGTCGGCAGGCAATGGAATCTCCTCCCGGCAGATGCGGCTGATCGCGTGTCCTTCGATCATGCGCCGGGCTTCGTAGAGATCGAGCAGTTCCTGCGCCGTCACCTGCCGGACGAGCGCGCCGCGGCGCGGGAGCAGGTCGATGAATCTCTCGGCTTCGAGACGATGGAAGGCTTCGCGGACCGGCGTACGCGAAACGCCGAGCGCCGAGGAGATCTCCTCCTCCTCGACAAAGGAGGCGCCGGGGAAGCGGCCGCGCAGGATCTGCTCCCGCACATAGAGATAGACCCGCTCGCGGGTCGGCTTGCTGCGCGCGGCAGTCGTTTCATCTGGCTCGATCATCTTCATCGTCGGTGCCCTCATTCTGTGCAGCATAGGGCAGGTCGGCAGTAGACAGCAAAAAATCCGCCACGTATACATGACGCATCAAGAGCATGGATCGAGCGACCAAGCGCCGAAGCCGTGCCGGGGAACCTTATGACCGCGCTGCCTCTCACGATGCTGCAAAGCCGGATTCCGGATCGAGATTTCGGCCTCGTCCGGCCTGCCGGGAACGCTGGCGCGGCAATTGCTCGTGCCCGAGCGGTTCCGCCACTCGTCCCCTTTCCAGGTCACGAGCCGGGATAGTCCGGCGGGCCATTGGACATAGCAGCAGAGGATCAGCCGATGACCATCTCTCGCCGTTCCGTCCTTGGTGGTGGCCTTGCTGTTCCACTCCTGGCCTCGCCCTTCCTGAGCAGTCCTGCACGCGCCCAGCGCTCCTCCGGCATCATTCGCTACGGGCTCTCCGCCTTCCCGCCCAATCTGCAGCCATGGGTTTCGACCGGTGCCTCGGCGGGCACTGTGAAGATGCTGATCCACCGCAGCCTCGTCTCTTATGACCCCAAGGGCGAGCTCCGCGGCGAGCTGGCGGAATCCTGGTCGCGCGATGCGGAAGGCGCCTGGGTCTTCAAGCTGCGCAAGGGCTGCGTCTTCCACAACGGCGAGCCGGTCACGGCCGACGACGTGAAGTGGTCGATCGAGCAGATCGCCGGCGAAAAATCGACCGCCTATATGCGGGCGCAGTTCCAGCTGGTCGAGCGGATCGAGATTCCGGATCCGCAGACGATCCGCCTCGTCACCAAAGGGCCGCAGGCGACGCTGCCGAGCTGGTTTGCCAACTACAACACCTTCGTGATCTGGCGGAAGTCGAGCCCGAACGAGCCGATCGGTGCCGGCCCCTACCGCCTCGTCGGGCAGGAGCGCGGCACTTCGCTCGAGCTCGCCGCCTTCGACAAGTTCTACAAGCCGGGCATCCCGAAGCTCAAGAGCATCAAGTTCGTCGTCTACGCCGACGAGAACCTGCGCAATGCGGCGCTGATCTCGGGCGATGTCGACATGATCGAGTATGTGCCCTGGCAGTCGATGGCGGCGGTCGAAGCCGATCCGCGGCTCAAGCTCGACAATCAGGAAGGGCCGTTCATGGACGTGCTGTTCAACGGCACGAAGCCGCCCTTCAACGACCCGCGCGTGCGCCGGGCCGTGGCCCATGCGGTGAAGCGCGAGGACATCGTCAAGGTCGCCTTCTTCGGCCGCGGCAAGCCGCTCGAGGGGCTGCCGATCGCCGAGGGCACGCCCTGGTACGACAAGGAGCTGGCGCATGGCTGGAACTACGATCCGGCGCGCGCCAAGGCCCTGCTGGCCGAGGCGGGCTTCGCCAACGGCTTCCAGACGACGCTCCTCGCCACGGCTCAGTTCGGCATGCACAAGGATACTGCCGAGATCGTCCAGCAATATCTCGCGGCGATCGGGATCCAGGCGGAGCTGCAGTTGCCGGACTGGTCGACGCGGGTGAGCCGCGGCTCGCGCGGGCAGTACGACATGGCGATCCATGGCGTCTCCTCCGACAACAACGACCCGGATGGGCTGACCGTCGTGCTCGATACCTCGCTCTCGCCCTCGCATGGCCGCTCCTTCAAGGTGGACGCGCCGCGCACGATCGCTGCGCTCGCCGCGGGGCGGGCTGAGTTCGACCAGGCTAAGCGCATCGACATCTACAAGGAGATGCAGCGCGCCGCATTGGAGGAGGTGCCGCTGGTCGGCCTCGCCTGGCGGCAGCAGGGCTACGGGATGGACAAGAGCGTG
Source organism: Allobosea sp. RAF48 (assembly GCF_052114025.1). Lineage (NCBI taxonomy): Bacteria > Pseudomonadati > Pseudomonadota > Alphaproteobacteria > Hyphomicrobiales > Alloboseaceae > Allobosea > Allobosea sp. RAF48. The sequence goes on along the minus strand of NZ_JBFRDZ010000002.1, from coordinate 89,479 downwards.
CAGGGGTTCACCAACCTGCCCGGCGCGCTCTCCAACTCCTCCGGCAACATGCTCGAGGAGACCTATTTCGGATGAGCGCGGCCTGGCTCGGACGGCGATTGATCCTGACCTTGCTGACGGCCTGGCTGGTGGCGACGATCGTCTTCCTGGCGCTTCACATGGTGCCGGGCGATCCGGCGGAGCTTCTGCTGTCGACGGCCGGCGTCGTGCCTGATCCGGCTTCGGTGGCGGAGCTGCGCGAGAAGCTCGGGCTCGATCGGCCCCTGCTGGCGCAATACGGCCATTTCCTCGGCGGCCTGGCGCGCGGCGATCTCGGCGCCTCGCTGGTCGACGACTATCCGGTGGTGCAGGAAATCGCGCTCAGGCTGCCGCGCACATTGGAGTTGATCCTGGCAGGAGCACTGATCGCGGTCGTGATCGGAGTTCCCGCGGGGGTCTACGCCGCGGTTCATCGCGGCGGAGCGTTCGATCGCATCGCCTCCTGGATGACGGCGCTGCTCCTGGCGGTGCCGGTCTTCGTCGTCGGCACGCTGCTGGTGCTCGTGCTGGCGCAGATGCTGCGGCTGATGCCGGCGGGCGGCTACGTGCCCTTCGCGCAGGACCCGGCGCAGCATCTCAAGCTCCTCACCCTGCCGGCGATCGCCATCGCCAAGGGGCTCGCCGCCGTCCTGTTCCGGATGACGCGGGCGGCGACGCTCGATGCGCTCGCCCATGACTATGTCCGCACAGCCCGCGCCAAGGGCCTGTCGCCGCGGCGGGTGCTGGTCGTGCATGTGCTGCGCAACGCGCTGAACCCGGTCGTCACCGTGCTGGGCCTGCAGATGGGCACGCTGCTCGGCGGCACCGTGCTCGTCGAATACGTCTTCAACTGGCCCGGGCTGTCGACGCCGCTGCTGCGGGCCGTCGAAGGACGCGATTACCCGATGGTCGTCGGCATCATCCTGACGATTTCGGTGCTGTTTCTGCTGATCAACCTCCTCGTCGAGCTGCTGCATGCGGCGATCGATCCGCGGGTGCAGGCGGCATGAGACGGCGTGGCCTGACAAAGCTGGCTCTGCCGGGTGGCTGCGTCGCGCTGATCGTCCTGATCGCGCTTGCCGCGCCGCTGCTGCCGCTGCCCGATCCGATCCGACAGGACGTCGCGAACCGGCTGGCTGGACCGATGACCGGATCCTGGCTCGGCCGCGACGAGTTCGGCCGCGACGTGCTCTCGCGGCTGATCTGGGGTGCGCGCACCAGCCTTTCCGTCGCCTTCGCCTCGGCGCTGGCAGCCGGGCTCGTCGGCATCACGCTGGGGCTGATCGGCGGATGGGCGAGGAGCTGGGGGGCGTTCCTGACGGTGCGCAGCGTCGAGATCATCATGTGCTTTCCGCCGGTGCTGCTGGCGCTGCTGGTCGTGACGCTGCTCGGCCCGGGAGCCGCGACGCTGATCCTGGTCCTGTCGGTGCTCTATCTGCCCGGCTTTGCGCGCGTGACCTATGCCGAGGTGCTGGCGGTGAAGGGGCGCGACTATGTCGAGGCGACGCGGGCGCTCGGCGCCAGCTCCACGCATCTGCTGTTCCGAACCGTGCTGCCCAACATCGCGGGGCCGTTGCTCGTGCAGTTCTCGCTCGCCGTCGCGGCCGCGGTGGTGATCGAGAGCGGCCTTTCGTTTCTCGGGCTCGGCGTCGTACCGCCCGCGCCGTCCTGGGGGCTGATGATCCGCGGGGCGCGCTCGACGATGGAGCAGGCCCCGCTGCTGCTGCTCTGGCCCTGCGCCGTGCTGACGCTGACCATCCTCGCGATGAACCTGCTCTGCGACGCGCTGCGCGACATCCTCGATCCGCGCACGGCGGAACGCTGAACACCAACCGAATTCAAGAGAAGGACCTCGCCATGGCCGCCAAGACCGAACCTCTCGTCCATATGGGCACCATCACCGGCGGGGAGGCGCGTGAGCTGCTCAAGTCCAACCCGGTGATCCTGCTGCCGATGGGCAGCCATGAGGACCAGGGGCCCCACGCCCCGATGGGCGACTATCTGCTCGCCGAGAAGATCGCGGAGCTCGCCGCGCTCCAGGCGAGCAAGGCCGGTGTCCGGACGCTTGTCGCCCCGGTGCTGCCCTATGGCGGCGCCGACTGGTTCGGGCCGATGATCGGCGGCATCGCGATCTCGCAGGCGACGCTGACGGCGGTGATCGCCGAGATGGTCGACTCGCTGCATCGCAACGGCCTGACACGGATCATCGTCATCAACGGCCATGGCGGCAATGTCGGGCCGATCTCGGAGGTCGCGCGCGAACTCTACCAGCGCGAGCGCATCGTGCTGCCGAGCCTCTATCTCTGGCGTATCGCCTACGGCATGCTGCCGGGCATCGTCGGCGCCGAGATGTCGGCGAAGGTCTCCGGCCATGGCGCCGATCCGCTGACCAGTCTCGGCCTGCATCTCTTCCCGGAACTGATGCGTCCCGACTTCGTGCCGGCTGGCAAGGCGCTGAAGCGCGATCCCGTGCTCGATCTGCCCTTCACCGGGCTCGGCACCGCCAGCTTTGAAGGGGCCGAGGTCGGAGTGCCGCACGAATACGACGAGGTCTATCATGACGGCGTCGGCAAGGGCGATCCGAAGCTGTGCTCGCCCGAGACCGGAGCCAAGCTCGCCGAAAAGCTGAGCGAGATCGTCTCCCGCTTCGTCGCCCATTTCGCCGCCAAGGTTCCGGCCTGAGCGGCGGCACGCCCACCACCGCAGCCCGCTGCTCCGGCGCTCGGCCGGGGCGGCGCTCCAGCAGGAGGTTCTGATGATCACCCGCCGTCTCGTCGTCCAATCCGGCCTCGCCACCATCGCAGCGCCTGCCATCCCGAGGTCGCAGACGCTGTCGGGGCAGATCACGTTGATGTCCTATTCCGGCATCTTCCAGGACAACTATACCAAGGCGGTGATCGAGCCGTTTCTGCAAGCGCATCCCGGCGTCAAGGTGAACTACGTGCCCGGGGGCACCTCGGCCCAGATGGTCGGCAGCGTGCGGGCGCAGAAGGCCGATCCGCAGACCGACGTGGCGATCATGGACGTCACCACCTCCAGCATCGGCAACATCGAGGGGCTGTTCGAGAAGCTGACCCCCGCCGAGTTCCCGGTACTCAACGAGCTGTTGCCGGAGGCCCGCGCCGCCGGCGGCGAGTACGGCCCTGCCGTCACCTTCGACCACCTCGTCATCGTGCAGGATGCAGCCTTGAAGCCGCAGCTCGCCAAGCTCGCCGATCTCTGGCGCCCTGATCTCAAGGGCCAGATCGCGCTCGCCGCGCCGCCGAACATCCAGGGGCTGGCGCTGACGGCGATGACCGAGAAGATGGAAGGCGGCGACTATCGCAAATCCATCGATGCCGCGATGAAGAAGCTCAAGGAGCTCGCACCGGGCGTGAGCACCTTCGATCCCAATCCCGACGGCTATTCGCTGATCCTCAACGGCGTGGCGAAGGTGGCGACCGGATGGAATGCCCGCGCCCAGCTCTATTCCGACCAGACCGGCGGCAAGATCAACGCATTGCTCCCGCCGGAAGGCTCGGTCTTCCAGGTCAACACGATCAACCTGACCGCCGGCTCGAAGAACAGGGCGGCAGCCGCAGCCTTCGTGGCGCATGCCCTGTCGCAGGCCGCGCAGAAGGCGTTCACCGAGCGGATGTTCTATGCGCCGACCAACGGCAAGGCCGAGATCGAAGCCAAGGCCCTGGCACGCACGGCCGCCTCGCCGGAAAATCGCGCGCGCATGATCCCGGTCGACTGGAACGAGATCCTGAAGCTGCGCGACCAGTGGAACAATCGCTGGCGGCGCGAGGTCATCGCGGCGGCGCGCTGAGCGGTTTGCGATGAGCTATCTCGAACTCTCCCGCCTGCAGAAGCGCTACGGCAACTCCGTCGCCGTGGACGACGTGTCGCTGTCGGTGGAGCAGGGCGAGTCCGTCGCGCTGCTCGGGCCCTCCGGTTGCGGCAAGACGACCACCTTGCGCATGCTCGCCGGCCTCGTCGCGCCCGATCAGGGCGCGATCTCGCTCGACAGCACCGAGATTACCCGGTTGCCGCCGCACCGGCGCAACATGGGTTATGTCTTCCAGTCCTATGCGCTGTTCCCGCATCTGTCGGTGGCCCGCAACATCGCCTTCGGGCTGGAGGAGCGGGGCGTTGCCAAGCCGGAGATCGTCAGGCGTGTCGACGAGGCGCTGGCGCTCGTCAGGCTTGCCGGGCTCGGCCAGCGCCGTCCCAAGGAACTGTCGGGCGGCCAGCAGCAGCGTGTCGCGCTGGCGCGGGCGCTGGTGATCCGGCCTTCCGTCCTCCTGCTCGACGAATCCCTGTCCAATCTCGACGCCAAGCTGCGCGACGCGATGCGGCACGAGATCCGCTCGATCCAGCGCTCGCTCGGCATCACCACGCTGTTCGTCACGCATGATCAGGTCGAGGCGCTGACGATGTGCGACCGCATCGCCGTGATGCATCGCGGCCGCATCGCGCAGATCGGCAGCGCCGAGGATATCTACGAGCGGCCTGCGACGCGCTTCGTCGCGGAATTCGTCGGGCGCGCCAACGTGCTGCCGATCCAGCGCGACGCGCAGGGGCGGGCAACCGTATGGGGACAGGCCGTGCCGGTGGAAGCGGCTGAAAATGCCGATCTCTTCGTCAGGCCACAGCGCATGCGGATCGCGCCGGCTTCCGAGCCCGGCGGGGAAGGCATGGCGCGATTGACCGGGCGCGTGCTTCGCAGCGTCTATGTGGGCGACCATGTCGAGGTGCTTGTCGAAGGTGGTGGCGGCCAACTTACGGTCGAGATGCCGTCTGGAACCGCGGCTCCCACCGAAGGCGCCGCGGTGGCGGTCGTCTGGCCGCGCAGAGAGAGCCGCATCTTCGCCTGCGAGGCATCATGACAGCCTCGCGGCGCCTGCCGCTGCTCCTGATCCCTGCGACACTGTTCGTTCTCGTCATCTATGTCTGGCCATCGCTCGGGCTGTTCCGCAACGCCTTCAACGAGGTCGGGCCGACCGGCGCAATGGTCGAGGCCTGGTCGCTGGAAACCTGGCGCGCAACCTTCCATGACAGCTTCACCTTCGAACTGACGCTGAATTCGCTCTGGCTCTCGGCGGTGTCGACGCTGATCGCGTTGTGCCTCGCCTATCCCGTTTCGCTCTTCCTGTTCAGGACGGACTCTCGCTTTCGCGGCCTGCTGGCGGTCGTCGCGATCATGCCCATGCTGGTCTCCGGCGTGGTGCGCGTCTTCGGCTGGCTCGCCATTCTCGGCGATCGCGGGCTGGTCAACACCACGCTGCAATCGCTGGGGCTGATCGCGACGCCGCTGAAGCTCGTATTCAACTGGACCGGCGTCACCATCGGCCTCGCCGAAAGCATCATGCCCTATATGATCCTGGCGCTGCTCGCCGGCTTTGGCCGGCTCGACCGCACGCTGGAGGAAGCCGCGCGCTCGCTCGGCGCCTCGCCGTTCCGCACCTTCTGGCGCGTCACCCTGCCGCTCAGCCTGCCGGCGATCGCGCTCGCGGCGGGGCTTGGTTTCGTGCTGTCGATGTCGGCCTACATCACGCCCAAGCTGCTCGGCGGCGGGCGGGTCTTCGTGCTGGCGACCGAGATTTTCGAGCAGGCGACGACCAACACCAATTGGCCGGTCGCGGCAGTTCTGGCGATCTACACGCTCGTCCTGCTGCTCGCCCTGCTCGTTGTGTCCAACCTGGTGGCGCGGAGGCTGCAGCGATGACCGGGGCAGGGCGCGTTCTCTCCGGCTTCGCGGCGCTGGTCTATGTGCTGATCCTGTCGCCGATCGTCGTCGTCGTCATGCTGTCCTTCTCGGCGGACAATTTCATCCTGTTTCCGCCTTCCGGCTATTCGCTGCGCTGGTACCAGCAGCTCGCCGGCAACGGGCCGCTGCTTGCGGCGCTCTGGCTGAGCGTGCGGATCGCCGCGGTCGTGGCGCTGCTCTCGCTCGCGATCGGTGTGCCGGCGGCGCTCGCCCTCGCGAAAGGACGCTTCGCCGGCAAGGACGCGCTGACCGGCTTTTTCCTGGCGCCGCTCCTGCTGCCGACGCTGATCACTGGCCTTGCGCTGCTGCTGTTCTTCTCGCCCCTCAAGCTGACGGCGACGCTGCCTGGCCTCGTCCTCGGCCACATGACGGTGACGGTGCCCTTTGTGATCCGCATGATGACGACCGCGCTCGCCAACCTGCCTGATGATATCGAGGCGGCGGCTGCTACGCTCGGAGCTTCGCCCTTGCGCGTCGTACGCCGGGTGACGTTGCCGCTGGCAACGCCCGGGCTGATCGCCTGCGCTTGCCTGTCCTTCCTGCTGTCCTTCGACGAGACGGTGATCTCGCTCTTCATCGCAGGGCCGCGCGCCTCGACGCTGCCGGTCGAGATGGTCCGCTATGTCGAAGGCCGTACCGATCCGCTGATCGCGGCTCTGTCCGTCGTTCTCATCGTCGCCACGCTCGCCGTCGTCCTCGTGGTCGAACGCCTCGTCGGCGTCGCCCGCGCCGTCGGAAAATAGGAGAGATCCATGCCAGACTACCGCATCGAACCCATGCCCGAGCAATTGCCGGCGGCGCTCGTCGAAAAGCTGCAGAAGGTCGAGACCGCGACCATCGGCCATTCGCAGCATTGGGGTTTCATGGATCGTGGCATCCAGCCGCTGCTGCGCGGCAAGCGCATCGCCGCCGCCGCCGTGACACTGGCGATTCCGGGACAGGATTCGACCCTGCTGCACCACGCGCTCGGCCTGTTGCGCCCCGGAGACATCCTCGTCGTCGACCGGCTCGGCGACGACAAGCATGCCTGCTGGGGCGGCGGCGTCACCGTCGCGGCCAAGGCGGCCGGCGCGGTCGGCGGGATCGTCGACGGTCCCTGCACCGATCTCGCCGAGCTCGAGGATTCCGATTTTCCGATGTGGTGCCGCGGCATGTCGCCGATCACCACGAGGCTCTACAACCTCGGTGGCACACTCAACCTGCCGATTTCCTGCGGCAACGTGCCGGTCAAGGCGGGTGACGTCATCCTCGCCGACGAATCCGGAGTACTGGTGCTGCCGCGGGCCGAAGCCGAGGCGATCGCCGACGCGGCCATCGCGCGGCAGGAGCGTGGTGAACGCAACCAGGAGCGCGTGAAGGCCGGCGAGAAGCTCGGAGACATCTCCGGCGCGACCAAGATGGTCCTCGACGCGCTGGCGCAGAAGGGCTGATGTCCGGCGCGGGAGCGCGCCGATATCCCCTGTCCTGCCCCGGCGTCGCCGTTCCGGGGCAGGGGGCGACCGTTGCCCCAAGCCCCGGCACTGCCCCTTTCCTCATCTGACTTGAGCATTCGACTGGACCTTTCCATGCCCGAGACCATCGTCCTCCTCGACATGACCAGCCCCGAGCGGGCCGAGCGGCTGCGTGCGCTGCTGCCTGATGGCTTCGTGCTGACGCATGGGACCGCGCGCGGCGACGAGCACATGAAGGAGATCATCGCCGAGGCCGACTACGCGATCTCCGGGCAGGTCGGCGTTTCGGCCGATGTGCTGCGGGCGGCGAAGAAGCTGAAGCTGCTGCACAAATGGGGCGTCGGCTACGACAACATCGATATCGCCGCAGCCAAGGAACTCGGCATCACGGTGGCGCGCACGACTGGCTCCAATGCCGTGCCGGTCGCCGAATTCGCGCTGGGCCTCACGCTCTCGGCGCTGCGTTTCATCGCTTATGGAAATGCCGAGCTGAAGCAGGGGCATTGGGCCACCGGCAAGCTGCCGGGCGACACCTTCATGCTCTCGGGCAAGACGGTCGGCATCATCGGCTTCGGCGCGATCGGCCAGAGCCTGGCGAAGCTGCTCAAGGGCTTCGGCTGCACCATCCTCTACAGCAAGCGCCAGCCGCTCGATGCGGCGACGGAAGCCGCGCTCGGTGTCCGGCATGCGTCGCTGCCGGAGATTTTGGCACAGGCGGACGTCGTCTCGCTGCATTGTCCGCTGACGCCGGAGACGACCGACCTGATCGATCTGGCGGCCTTGAAGGCGATGAAGAAGACGGCGGTGCTGGTCAATGTCGCGCGCGGCGGTGTCGTCAACGAGACCGACCTGATCGCGGGGCTGAAGGCGAGGGAGATTGCCGGCGCGGCCATGGACGTGTTCTCAATCGAGCCGCTGCCGGCCAACAGCGAGTTGCTCACGCTCGACAATCTCGTGGTGACTCCGCACCTTGCGGCAATGGCCGCCGATAATTTCGTGCCGACGGTGAAGCGCATGTTCGACAACATGGCGCGTGTTTCGCGCGGCGAGCCGGTGCCAGAGCGCGATCTGGTGGTGTGAAAGCGGACGCTGTCGATGGCAGGAACGGGTCGAAACGCCACCCCGAGGCGCGGGACGTGAATGTCCCGTTGCTTGCGATGGTCCAATGTCCCGTCATGACGCATTCAGGAGTGAAGCGGATGTGCCGTTCGTATGCGCGCCATTCCAGGCGCAGGTGATCGGCACGGCCGTGGCGGTTTTCCTGCGTCAGGCCGATCGATGGCGCACGCTCTCGCCAGTCGTGGTACTCAGCGCACCACCGCCGTCTGCACGCCGCGTTCGTACAGGGCCTGATTGAACAGGCCGCTCAACGCTGGCGCCTGAGGAAAATCGCCGAGCTCCACCTGATAAGCCAGCAGCTCCTCGGTCGCCTTGCGGATCTGGGCGGGGTCGTTGACGAAGCTCACCGCTGGCGAGGCGAGTGCTCGCGTGATCGTCGCCTCGGCGACCAGGTCGCCGCCCAGAGCAGCAAGCACGAACGGGGCGACCTTGGCCGGCTCGTTGCGAATCCGCTCGGTCGCTCGATGGAAAAGCCCGACGAAGCGTTCGGCCACCTCCGGTTGGTTCTTGATGAGAGCGCCGGAGGCTGCGACGACGACGCCGGGAATGCTCGGGAACATGTCCGGCGAGTTGACGATGCGCTTGATGCGCGGGTCACGCTCGGACACCAGGGTGGCCGAGGGCTCGAGCAGCGTGCCGCCGTCGACGGCACCGGTCAGCATGGCTTGTTGAACGACCTCGATGCCCATGTTGACGATCTCGACATCGGCGCGGTCGACCTTGCCGATCTTCCAGAGCCAGTGGTGGAGGGCAACGGTCGGCACGCCGCCCGGCGGAAGCGTGCCGAGCTTTGCCTTGCGACCCGTCGCGACGCGAAACGCCGCGAAGGCCCTGGCTGGATCGTTGGCGTTCTCGGCGAAGGCCTTGGCGAGGTTCGGGCCGGCCATAAAGGCCGTGCCGCCGACCGCTGCGGCTGCGATGACGGACGTGTCCAGGCCGCGGGAACGAGCCACCGCAACCGGTGCGACGCCGATGACGAGAATATCGATCGTGCCGGAGGCAAAAGCCTGGATGGCGTTCGGGCCGGAGTCGAATTTGTTGAGCTTCAGATCGAGGCCGGCATCCCGTGCCGAGCCGTCACCGGCGAGGACGAACAAGGCACTCGCTCCGATGACCGGTACGTAGCCGATGCGCAGGGTGGCGCCCTGGGCGAAGCCGGGGCCAATCCCGGCCACGGAGCCGGCCGCCAGAGCAAGCAGGGTTCTACGGTCGATCATCTCAGGTTCCGCTTCCGCGCGACCTCAGGGCCGAGGCAGCAACTCCGCGTTATCGCACCGGAGTAGGGGGCATTGCTTCCAAATCGCGATGCCGGGATAGAATGAAAGCGCTGCCCCGGCCATGCGATGCGGAAACAGACTTCTCTCGCCAACAGGCGTAGCGATTGGCCGGCGCGAGGGGCTGTCGGCCATAACGGCTTCGGTCGTCGGGCAGGTTTGCGCGAGACAGGAACGGTACAGCCGTCTGTCGAGGGCCGGACGGTGTGGCGCTCAGGCTGAGCGTTTCACCGGCACAGGCGGGTCGAACTGGCTGGGAACAGGATCGAGGCCCAGTCGGTCGCGCAGCGTCCCGTCGCCATATTCGCTTCTGAACAGACCGCGCTTGCGCAGCAGCGGCACGACCTCGCTCGCGAAGATGTCGAACTGCGCCGGCAGGATCGGCGGCATGACGTTGAAGCCGTCAGCTGCACCCGACGTGAACCAGTCCTCGATGATGTCGGTGATCTGCTCGGGTGTCCCGGTTGCGGTGAAATGGCCGCGTGCTCCGGCCAGGCTGTGCAGCAGACCGCGCAATGTCGGCCGCTCGCGCGCGACGAGCGCGGTGATCGACTGGGCCCGGCTGCGCGAGGCCTGGACTTGCGAGGGATCGGGGAAATCGTCGACCGACAGAACCTGATCGAGCTCGAGATGCGAGAAGTCGTGGCCGCCGAAGCGGCTCGACAGCCTGGCGAGCCCGACGCTGGGATGCGAGAGTTCGTTCAGCTCCTCCCAGACTCGTTTCGCTTCCGCCTCGGTCGAGCCGATGGCGGCGCTGAGGCCGGGCAGGATGACGATCTGGTCGGGACTCCGGCCGACAGCGCGCGCCTGCGTCTTGATGTCCGCGTAGAATGCGATCGCGCTCTCCTTGTCCAGATGCGCGGTGAAGATGGCCTCGGCGTAGCGCGCGGCAAAGGCACGGCCGTCGGTCGAGGCGCCGGCCTGAACGAAGACGGGGCGGCCCTGCGGCGATCGCGGGATGTTGAGCGCTCCCGCGACGCTGACATGGCTGCCCCGGTGACCGGCGCGCCGGACGCGATCGGGGAGGGCGTAGATCCCGCGCTCGCGGTCGTCGACGATGGCGTCCCTGGCCCAGCTGTCCCAGAGCTTGGAAACGGTTTCGACGAAGTCGTGGGCGCGTGCATAGCGCTGGTCGAGACCGACCTGGGAAACCTGACCGAAGTTGGCGGCCGCGCCCGGAGCCCAGGACGTGACGATGTTCCAGCCAATGCGGCCGCCGCTGATGTGGTCCAGCGACGCGAACTGGCGCGCGAGGTTGTAGGGCTCGTTGTAGGTCGTCGATGCCGTCGCGATCAGCCCGATCCGATCGGTCAGCGCAGCGAGCGCGCCCAGCAGCGTGATCGGCTCCAGTTCCCCGCGCGCTGCGTGAGCGAGCTCGTCGCCGAGAGCGAGCTGATCGGCGAAGAAGATCGAATCCAGCTTTGCCGCTTCCGCAGCAAGCGCGAGATCGCGGTAATAGGAAAGATCGCTCAGTGCCTTTTTCGTCGAGGCGGGATGGCGCCAGGCCGTCTCGTGGTGACCGCGGCCGTTGATGAAGAGATTGAGGTGAAGTTCGCGTGCCATGGCGGGTCAATCCTGCTCGGTGAGGTCTAGACGGCGTCTGAGAGGCCCAGCGCTGCGAGCAATTCGCCGCGCAAGGCCTCAAAATTGGGATCCTTGAGGCGCGGATGCGCCAGAATGACGGGCCGGTCGACAGTGACGCGGCCAGCCTCCATCACCAGGACGCGGTCGGCGAGCTTGATCGCCTCGTCGACATCGTGGGTGACCAGCAGAACCGTGGGCTGATGCTGGCGGATCAGGCGGAAGAGCAGCTCGTGCATCCTGATGCGCGTCAGTGCGTCGAGCGCGCCAAAGGGCTCGTCCGCCAGGAGCAGGCGCGGCTGGCGCACCAGCGAGCGCGCCAGTGCCACCCGCTGCTGTTCGCCGCCGGAGAGCGCATTCGGCCAGGCCTCCTCGCGCCCGCCGAGCCCGACATCGGCGAGCGCGGCGCGGCCGCGTTCGTCCGCATCCACCGCGCGCAGGCCGAAGACGACGTTCTGCAGCACAGTCTTCCAGGGCAGCAGCCGGGAGTCCTGAAAGAGCACCGAACGATCGGTGGGCACGCCGATCCGGCCTTCACCTTCGACGCCGTCGTCGAGGCCCGCCAGGGCCCGCAACAGCGTGCTCTTGCCCGAACCGCTTTTGCCGATGAGCGCGACGAACTCGCCTGGCGCGAAGTCGAGTGAAACGTCGCACAACACCGTGCGGCCCGAGAAGCGGCGCGTGACTCCGCGCAGGCTGACGGCGGCGGGCACATGGCCGTGTGGCAGGCGGAGGGGATGGGCCGAGGCGTTCATGACGCCAGCGCCTTGCGGTAGGACAGCGCCCGGCGCTCCCAGAACCTGACCGCGAAATCGGAGCCGAGGCCAAGGATGGCGTAGATCGCGAGGCCGACGACGATGACATCGGTCTGGCCGTAGTCGCGGGCGCGGTTCATCAGATAGCCGATACCCTCGGTGGTGTTGATCTGCTCGAGAACGACGAGCGCCGTCCAGCAGGTGGTGACGGCGAGCCTCAAGCCGGTGAAGAAGCCCGGCAGCGCGCCGGGCAGCGCGACCTCACGCAGGAACGCTCCGCGGGAAAGCCCGACGCTGCGGGCAAGCTCGACATGGCGGATATCGATGCCCCGCAGCGCGGCATGGGTATTGATGTAGATGGGCACCAGCACGCTGGAGGCGATGAGCGCGACCTTCATTGCCTCGCCGATGCCGAGCCAGAGAATGGCGAGCGGGATCAGGGCCAGCGTCGGCACGGCACGCTTGATCTGCACCAGCCCGTCGAGGGAGGCCTCGCCGATGCGGCTGAGGCCGGCCGCAAGCGCCATGGCAAGTCCGATGGCAACGCCGATGCCGAGGCCGAGATAGGCGCGCTGGGCCGAGGCGAGGAAGTGGTCGGCGAGCGTGCCGTTGCTCAGGAGCTCGATGCCCGTCAGGACGGCGGTCGATGGCGCGGCAAGGAATTTCGGGGAAAGCCAGCCGATGCTCGAGGCCAGTTCCCAGATGGCGACCAATGCGATCGGGCCGAACAGGATTCCGCCCGGTGGCAGCCGCGACGGCGCGAGTTGCGGCGACCGCGGCGCCTGGGTTCCGGCCGAGCCCGCAGAATGCCCGCCGGTTTCCGCGCCAGCTTGAAACCCGGTGGCGTAGGTGATCAGGCTCATGGCGTCCATCCGTTCCGACCGGCGCGTCAGTTGGTCTTGGCGGCGATGACCTCGTCGAAGCGCAGGTCGAACTCCTCCCGCGCGTCGAGCCGCTTCGGCAGATCGCCCGCCTCGTGGATCACGTCGATCAGGGACTGCTGCTTGGCGATCAGGCCGGCCAGCAGCGGAAACTGGAAGTCGCCTTCAGACTCGACGATCTTGCTGCCGTCGGCCGGCTTCAGGTTCTGGCGCTTGACGTAGTAGGCGTCGACCCAGGCATCGACGTTCTTGTGCGACCAGCGGCTGGCGTCGATCCAGCCCCCAACGAATTCGCGGATCGCTGCGGCCTTTGCCGGGTCATCGAGAGCCTTCTGGCTTGCGTAGAGGTAGGTTAGGCTCTTGGGCAGCCGGTCATTCTGCTCCTTCGGCAGCGCGCTTGCGCCGCGATCGGCGAAGTCGGCGAGGTAGCGAGAGAAATGCGGTTCGTTGAGCGCGGCCACATCGACCTGGCCGGTCCGTATCGCATCCGGAAAGTCGGCGGCTCTCAGGGGTACGAGCTTGACATCCTTGCGGGTCAGCCCGGCAAGCTTCAGCGCGTTCAGCACGAAGGGCTGGCGTCCAGTGCCCTCGCCATAGGCGATGCTTTTGCCCTTCAGTTCCTCGAGGCTTTTGATCTTCAGCCCGGGACGGACGGCGAGGAAGTAATCGGTCTCGGAGGAGACGCGCGCGGCGACGATCGGGATCCGTTCGCCCGCAGCATGCGCCTGGATCGGCGGCGTATTGCCGACGGTGGCGAGATCCAGTGCGCCGGCGCGGAAGGCCTCCAGGATCGCCGGGCCTCCAAGGAAATTGGCGTAGGTGACGTTGCTCGACAGCTTGGCCTGCACGCCCGAGGCGCGGATCAGCGTCTGCAACGCCTCGTTCTGATCGGCGACAACCAGCTTCGTGCCGGCAGGGATTTGCTTGGGAAGGGCGTCCTGCGCCGCTGCCCCGCCAACCGCGCAAGCCAGAAGCGGCAGGGCCAGCGACGCCTTCAGCAGGGTCCGGCGGCTGGCGTCCAAGCGTTTCGCGAGATCGGTCGCGCTGACCATATCCGTCCCTTTCGCAGTATTTGCCGTGCGGCGTCCCGATGACGCGGCGATCGTCAAATTCTGCAAAGGAAACGTTCGTTAAGTCAAACAAACGTTCTTTTTAATATACGTCTCGGATGCGAAGAACGTTCCAAACCGAAGGGTGGTTTCGGGAATGAATTGGCCCGCCGCGGTTCCGTGGCCGGGTTTCGATCTGATGCATGGCGGGTTTTTTGGCGATGTCCGACGACGGCACGATGGCGGCCCCCGGTGAGGGCGCTGTCGAGATCGGGCGACAATCGCCACGGAAGATCCCAGGAGCCAGATCACTGTCCACGATTCCCGGAGCACGCCGGCCAGTTCGAAGGCATCTGGCTCTCCAATGGGCACGTTGCTGAAATCAGTACATTTGGAGCTAAAATCAATGCCTTCCCGGCGCGCTACGGCAGCGCTAGGCTTCCGTCACGCCGCGCCGCCTTGGGCGCGCCGTATCTGCCGGGGCGGGGCATGCAAGCCGATCTGATCATTCGCAACGGCCATGTTGTCAGCATGGACAGCGGTTTCTCGGTCCATGTCGGCGGTGCAGTGGTGATTTCCGGCAATCGGATTGCCGCTGCCGGACCGGCCTCGGTCGCCGAAGGCTTCACAGCCGGGCAGGAGATCGACGCCGAGGGCGGGCTGGTCATCCCCGGCCTGATCAACAGCCATTGCCATTTCGCGATGACGCCGTTTCGTGGCCTCGGCGAGGGTTTGCCGGACCGGCTGGAGCGCTTCATGTGGCCGCTGGAGCGCGACATGGTCGATGGCGATCTGGTCGAGGCAGGGGCGACCCTCGGTGCGATCGAAATGGTCGTCGCCGGCACGACTTGCGTCGTCGACAGTTATACCTATCCCGAGCGACGCGCCCTTGCCGCGGACAAGGTCGGCCTGCGCGCCCTGATCGGCCAGACCATCATGAGCCAGCGCACGCCGGATTCGCCCGACTGGCGCGCCGGGCTCCGGCGCGCGGAAGGCTGGCTCGGCGACTGGGCAGGCCATCGCCTCGTCACACCGATCCTCTCGCCGCATTCGCCCTATGCGTTGGATGACGAGGCGCTGGCCGCGATCGTGGGGTTGAGCGATCGGAGCGGCTGCAGCGTCACCATGCACGTCTCCGAATTCGAGTGGGAGGCGCAGCGCCTGCGCGAGAGGCGCGGCCTCACACCGATCGCTCATCTCGATGCGCTCGGCTTCTCCCACCGCGTGTTCATCGCCGCGCATTGCATCTTCGTCGACGACGACGACATCGCCATCATGGCCAGGGGCGGCATGAGCGTCGCCCACAACATGGTCGCCAACATCAAGGCCGGAAAAGGCGTCGCGCCGGCAGCGAAGCTGCGCCGCGCCGGCGTTGCCGTCGGGCTGGGCACGGATGGGCCGATGAGCGGCAATGGAATCGATACCCTCGGTCAGCTTGGCTATGTCGCCAAGGTCGCCAATCTGATGGCGCTGAACAACGCGGCCATGCCGCCGCGCGACGTGGTCGAGATGGCGACGATCGGCGCGGCGCGGGCAATCGGAATGGCTGACGAGCTCGGCTCCCTCGAGCGAGGCAAGAGGGCCGATATCGCGATCATCCGGACGGATCAGCCGCATATGCAGCCGCTCTACGATGTCTATACCTCGCTCGTCTTCAGCGCGACGACCCGCGATGTTCGTGCCACGATCGTCGACGGTCGCGTCGTTGCCCGTGACGGCGCCCCCCTTCATGCCGATATGGGCGCCGCCGTCGCAGGGGTGCGCGCAGCGGCTGCGCGGCTGGCAGCGCATGTCGGCCTGCCGCCACTTGAGATGAGTGGCGGGCACGCCATTCCGCCCGCACGGCCCTTCCTGTCCTGAGCTAGGGAGCAACGATGAACAGGATCTCCGGTCAACCCATCTTCTGCCCAAGCCGGCGCGAGCTCCTGGGTTCCGGCCTTGCCCTAGCGGGTGGAGGCCTGGGCATTTCGGTCGCTCGCGCCGCCGGCAAGGATGTCGTGAACGCGCAGCTCAGCTGGCGGCTGAGCAACAACCAGCTCGGCGAGATCGCCGCGATGAAGCTCGGTTACTACGAGGCCGAGGGCATCGAGCTGAAGATGCAGCCGGGCGGCCCTAGCAATGACGGTGTCGCCATCGTCGCGTCCGGCCGGGCCAATGTCGGACAGCTCTCGTCCTCGCCCTCCCTGCTGCTCGCAGTGTCTCAGGGCATCCCGTTGCGCTGCTTCGCCTCGGCTTTGCAGCGGCACCCGTTCACATTCTTCTCCCTGCCGCGGGCGCCCGTTCGCCGGCCGCAGGATATGGTCGGCAAGCGCGTCGGCATCCAGGCGACGGCGCGACCGCTGCTGCGCGGCATGCTGCTCCGGAACGGCCTGCAGGAAAGCGACGTCAAGATCACCGTGATCGGTGCCGAGCTGACGCCGCTGCTCACCGGGCAGGTCGACGTCGCGACCGGCTGGATGTCGAACGGGCTTGCCGTCGGCCCGGACAGGATCGAACTCGGGCTGTGGGATTGCGGCGTTCGCCTCTACGCACTCCCCTATTATGCGACGGTCGAGACGCTGGCCAAGCACAAGGATGTGCTCGCGCGTTTCGTGCGCGCCAGCTCCAAGGGCTGGGCCTTTGCCTATCAGAATGTCGAGCAGGCCGTCGCCTACCTGCTGGAGAACCAGCCCGAGCTCGACGCTGCCAATGCAATGGCGACCGCAAAATCGCTGATAACCTTCGCCTATGACGAGACGACCCGGACACAGGGCTGGGGAGCGATGTCGCAGAAGCTCTGGCAGGACCAGATCGACCTGTTCCGGGAGCTGGGTGAGTTCACCGCGCGCGTTCCTTCGGCCGACGAGGTGTACACGCCGGACATACTTGCGCTGACGCAAGACTCGCGCCCGCGGCTGGGCTGACCATGGGCAGCACCCCGGACGCGAACATGCGTGCGGCGCTCGAAGCCGCGCGCGAAAGCCCGAACCGGCTGCGCCAGGTCGGTGCCGTCCTTCGGTCAAGCGACGGCACGGTGATCGGCGCGTGCAACACCTTCCCCGCCGGGGTGCAGGATCGACCCGAGCGACACGAGGGGGACGGTCGCTTCGTGTGGATGGAGCACGCCGAGCGCCATGCGATCTTCACCGCCGCACGGCGCGGTATCGCGACGGCGGGAGCTACGCTGACGACGACATTCTTTCCGTGCATCGATTGCGCCCGCGCGATCGTCGATGCCGGCATCATCTGCGTCGAGACGCCGCCGCCCGCATTCGAGGATCCGGTATGGGGGCATGCCTTCGTCCGCTCCGTCGTGATTCTGGAGGAGGGCGGCGTCGCCATACGGCATGTCGACGTCGCTGCAGCCACCGACAGATGAGGGTTCGCCCTGCACACCGCCAAGGCAGTTGCCGCCAGCTTGTGCATGATCTTATTACGGCAACGCGTTGAACGAAATTTTGTGATATCTGAGTACGCCAGATAGTGATCTAGTTCCCCGATAAGGCGGTAACCGCCACATTGAGGGGACTATCATCATGCCGCTCGACAGACGCAATTTCTTGCGTGGCGCCAGTGCCGCCGCCTTCTCCGCTCCGTTGCTCTCGATCGAAGCCGAAGCCCAAGGCAACGCGATCGTCAATATGCAGCTCGGCTGGATCGCAGGCGGCAATCAGATCGGCGAGGTCTGTGCCAAGGCGCTTGGTTACTACGATGCCGAAGGCATCGATATGCGCATCCAGCCCGGCGGGCCGAATGTCGATGGCGTCGCCGTCGTCGCCAGCGGGCGTTTCGAGGTCGGCCAGGTGTCGTCGAGCCCCTCGCTGATGCTGGCCGCCTCGCAGGATGTCCCGGTCGTCTGCTTTGCAGCCGGCTGCCAGAAGCACCCTTACACCTTCTATTCACTGAAGAAGAATCCGGTGCGCGAGCCGAAGGACTTCATCGGCAAGAAGGTCGGCATCCAGTCGACGGGTATCATCCTGCTGCGCGCGCTCCTGGCTCATAACAAGATACCGGAGAAGGACGTCACCATCGTCCCGATCGGCGCGGAAATGACCCCGCTGTTGACCGGGCAGGTCGATGTCGTGACCGGCTGGGAGACGAACACCACCGCGCTCAAGGTCCTCGGCGCCGACCGGGTTGGGATGTCGCTCTGGGATGCCGGGGTGAAGCTCTACGCACTGCCCTACTATGCCACCGCCGATACGGTGAAGACAAAGAGCGATTTGCTGGCAAAGTATTTGCGCGCGACCGCCAAAGGCTGGGCCTATGCCTACGAAAATCGCGATCAGGCGGTTGCGCTGCTGGTCAAGGAATACCCCAATCTGGTCGCAGCGGACGAGCGGGTGGCTCTCGACGTGATGCTGTCCTTCTCCTTCGGTCCCCAGACCAAGGCGGAAGGTTGGGGGACCATGGACCCAATCGTCTGGCAACAGCAGATCGACCTCTATGCGGCTCTGGGGCAGTTCGCCAAGCGCACCCCCAAGCTTTCGGAGGTTATGACGGCCGACGTCCTCAGGATGACAGCCGATACGCGGCCGCGGATCGGCTGATCCGATGGCCGCGCTCGCCACGATGGAACCGCGCCAGACCGATGCATCGCGCCCGGCCGGGAGCACCGCGGTCGGCTGTCACAACCTCTCGGTGCGCTTCGTCACCGAGCGGCGCACCGTTACCGCGCTGGAGAATGTCAGCTTCTCAGTCGAGAGCGGCGGCTTCCTGAGCCTGCTCGGCCCCTCCGGCTGCGGCAAGTCGACCTTGCTGCGGGTGGTGGCCGATCTGATCCCGCCCAGCTCGGGCCAGATCACGGTCTTGGGCCAGACCCCGCAACAGGCGCGGCTCCAGCGCGCGCTCGGCTTCGTCTTCCAGGATGCCGCCCTGCTGCCCTGGCGGACGGCCTTGCAGAATGTCGAGCTCTCGCTCGAGGTCGGCGGGCGGCCGCCCCTGCCTCCGGGCATGCCGACCCCGCGCGAATTGCTCAAGCTGGTCGGACTGGAGGGTTGGGAAGGCAGCTTTCCGCACGAATTGTCCGGCGGCATGCGCCAGCGGGTTTCGATCGCCCGCGCGTTGCTCGGCGGACCGCGGCTCCTGCTGATGGACGAGCCCTTCGGCGCACTCGACGAGATCACGCGCGATCGTTTGAATGAGGAGCTGCGCCGCATCTGGCGCGAGACCGGCACGACGATCCTCTTCGTCACGCATTCGGTCTATGAGGCGCTCTTCCTCGGCGAGCAGGTCCTGGTGCTCGCCGCCAATCCCGGCCGCGTCGCGTCCCTGGTCGATATCGACCTCCCGCGGGACCGTACGCTCGCGATCCGCGAGACGCCGGAATTCATGCGCACTGCCACAGTCCTACGCGCAGCGCTGGGAGGCACGGAATGACGCTTGCCACCGCGATTTCGCACGAAGAAACCATTTCCGATGCCGAGGAGAGCTTCCGCCGGGCACGGCGCCACGCGCAACTGCGCCGGCGCATCCTGCCCTTCGTCGGCATCGCCATCTTCCTCGGTATCTGGGCCGCGCTGGTCTACCTGTTCAAGGTTCCACCGTTCGTCGCGCCTTCGCCGCTGCTGGTGGCGCAGACGCTCGTCGGCAAGGGCGGCATCCTGTTGTCGAACCTTGTTCCGACCGCGATCGAGGCCCTCTCCGGCTTTCTGCTCGGCAACATCGTCGCGATCGTCATCGCGACCGCCTTCGTTCATAAAAAGACGCTCGAGGAAACCTTCTTCCCGACGGTGGTGCTGATCAACACCATTCCCGTCGTGGCCAAGGCACCGATCCTGGTGCTGCTCCTCGGCAACGGCATGGAACCCAAAATCGCCATTGCGGCTCTGATCTGCTTCTTCCCAACGCTGGTGAACATGGTGCGCGGGCTCGAGGCGGTGAATCCGCAGGCGATGGAGCTGATGCGCGTGCTCTCGGCCTCGAAGCGCGAAGTCTTCTTCAAGCTCCGGCTCTACAACTCGCTGCCCTATCTGTTCTCCGCGCTCAAGATTTCGGCCTCGACCTCGGTCGTGGGTGCGATCGTCGGCGAATGGATCGGCTCTAATGTCGGCATCGGCGCGCTGATCATCCAGGCGACCTACAGCTTCGACTCGGCTCTGCTCTACGCGACCGTCATCGTCGCTTCCTGCTTCTCGATGCTGTTCTTCCTGACCGTGACCCTGCTGGAGCGCCTGATCGTGCGCTGGCAGCCGGCCAACGCGCACTGACGCTCCGGCCCAAACGTGGAGAGGCTCATGACTCCGACCACCATCGCAGATCCGGGCGGCCCCGTCCCCGTCGTCGCCAAGACCGACGTGCTCGTCGTGGGCGGCGGGCCGGCAGGCATGGCCGCCGCGATCGGCGCCCGCCGCGAGGGCTGCGCCGTCACCATGGTCGAGCGCTATCCCTATCTCGGAGGCCTCGCCTCCGGCGGCATGGTGCTGGTGCTCGACGACATGCACAACGGCGACGAGGTCACCGTGCAGGGCGTCTGCATGGAAATGATCGAACGCATGGCGGCGCGCGGCGCCTGTGTCTATCCGCCGCCCGAGGAGCGCCGCCAGGATTGGGCGATGCACCGCAAATGGGCGCGCTGGGGAGCGCATGATTTCCGCGCCCAGACCAAGCCGCAACCGATCGTCATGGCCGCTGCCTTCGATCCCGATGGCTGGAAGCGCGCCGCCAACGAGATGGTGACCGAGGCGAAGCTCGATGTGCGCCTTCATTCCTGGTTCTCGCGCACGCTGGTCGAGAACGGCAAGGTCACGGGCATCGTCTGCGAGACCAAGTCCGGGCGACAGGCGATCCTGGCCGATGCCGTCGTCGACGCCTCCGGCGATCTCGACGTTGCCGCCTCGGCCGGCGCGGCCCACGAAAAGGGCTCCTTCATCGTCACGACCGTGTTCCGGCTCGGCGGGGTCGATACCGACGAAGCCGAGCGCTTCCAGCATGACGAGCCCGACGCCTTCGCCGCCATCGACCGGCAGGCCAAGCGCATCATGGGCGGCTCCTGGGACATGTGGTGGCTTAAGACACCGCTGCCCGGAGTCGTCTGGTGCAACTGCCCCCATATGGCCGGGTTCGACGCGCTCGCCGTCGAGGACCTGACCCGTGCCGATTTCGAGGGCCGCAACAAGCTCTACGCCCTCGTCGATTATGTCCGTGAGCACATGCCCGGCTTCCGCAGCTGCTTCGTCGTCGACGTCGCGCCCCAGCTCGGCGTGCGCCAGACCCGGCTGCTGCAAGGCGAATACGTGGTGAGCAAGCGCGACGTCCTCGACCGGGTCCATTTCGCGGACACGGTGGCCCGCGGCCGCGACTACTACACACCCTATCGCTCCATGCTGCCGCGCGGCCTCGACGGGCTCGTCGTTGCCGGGCGGCATTATTCCGCGACGGAACAGGCCCAGAAGATGTCGCGCGAGATTCCGCCTTGCATGGCGATGGGCCAGTCGGCCGGCGTCGCCGCCGCCTTGGCCGTCGCCAGCGGGCGCCGCCTGCGCGATGTCGCCGCGCAGGAAATCTGCAAGCGCGTGCGCGCCCAGGGGGGGGATCCCGGCGACATCCCCTCCGAAAACGCCACCATCCTGGAGAATGCCGCGTGACCAACCCCGCCGAACTGCCGCTCGCCGGCATCAAGGTCGTCGACTTCACCCAGGTGATGATGGGGCCGGTCGCGACGCAGGTGCTTGGCGACTATGGGGCCGACGTCATCAAGGTCGAGCGCCCGCCTTACGGCGATCTCTCGCGCACGTCCTTTCCCAACGACCCCGCCGGCCTGCAGGGCCCGGTCTTCTGCTCGCTCAACCGCAACAAGCGCTCGATCGTGCTGGACCTGCGCAAGCAGGAGGCGAAGGACGCCGTATTGCGGCTGATCGACGAGGCGGATGTCGTCGTCAACAATTTCCGCGCCGGTGTGATGGACCGGATGGGTTTCTCCTACGAGGCGCTTGCCGCGCGCAACCCGCGGCTGATCTATGCGGTCGGCACCGGCTTCGGCCTCACCGGCCCCTATGCCCACAAGGGCGGCCAGGACGTGCTGGCCCAGGCGCTCTCGGGCGTGATGTTCCGGCGCGCCAATGCCGATCAGCCGCTGGCCGTGCTCTCGACCACCTTCGCCGATTATTCGGCCGGCATGCACATGGTCCAGGGTATCCTGCTTGCACTGCTGCAGCGCCACAAGACCGGCAAGGGACAGCGCATCAGCGTCTCGCTTTTCGATTCGATGCTGGCGGCGCAGACGCAGGAGGCAGCCGCGCAGCTGATGCGCGGACGCGAGGTGAATTGGGGGGCGATGCCGCTCACCGGCGTCTTCGAGACCGAGGACGGAGCCCTCGTCATGGTCGGCGCCTTCAAGGCTGATCCGCTCGGTGACATCGCCGCCGCGCTCGACCTGCCGACGCTGAAGGGCGATCCGCGCTTTGCTGGCCATGAGCTGCAGGTCGCCAACAAATCGGCCTTGCAGGCGATCTTCGCAGAGCGCTTTGCGGCGCAGACCACCGCCTACTGGCTGGAGCGGCTCGAGCGACAAGACCTCCTGTGCGCGCCTGTGCGCCAGCTCTCCGAAGCCCTCGACGACGAGCAGACCCGCGTGAACGGGATGATCCTCGAGGCTGACGGGCCGAGCGAGCGCGTGCGTGTGGTCGGCTCGCCGATCCATATGGAGGCTGCGCCGGTGACGATCCGCGTTGTTCCTGCCGGCCTCGGGCAACATACCGACGAAATCCTGGGCGAGCTCGGGCTGTCGGCTTTCGGAAAGGTGGCCTGATGCCGGTCAGCTTTTCGGTCGAGGATCACGTAGCCCGGGTCACCATCGACCGGCCGGAGGTTCTGAACGCGCTCGACCAGGTGGCCGAGGCCGAGATGGAGGCGATCTGGCAGCGCATCGAGGCCGATCGCTCGGTGCGCGTGGCGGTGCTGACAGGCGCCGGCGACCGCGCCTTCTGCACCGGCGCGGACATGCGCAATGTCGATCCCGAGCTGACCGGCCTCGCCTATTGGGCGGCCGCACGACCGGCGGGCTTCGGCGGCATTGCGTTGCGCCAGACACTCGACATCCCGGTTATCGCGCGCGTCAACGGTCATGCGGTCGGTGGCGGTTTCGAAATGGTTCTAGGCTGCGATCTCGTCGTTGCGGCCGAGCATGCGAGCTTCGGGTTGACCGAGCCGCGCGTCGGCCGCTTGCCGCTCGACGGCGGCATGGTGCTGCTGCAGCGCCAGATCGCCCATCGCCACGCGCTCGGCATGCTGCTGACCGGGCGCCGGATCAAGGCGCAGGAAGCGCTCGGCTTCGGCCTCGTCAACGAGGTTGCAGCCAAGGAGGAACTCGACGCCGCGGTCGATCGCTGGGTGCAGGATATCCTCGCCTGCGCGCCCCTTTCGCTGCGCGCGATCAAGCAGGTCGCGCGCCGGACAGCCCATCTTTCGCCGACGGAGGCGCAGGCGCAGCGCCTGCCGGCCCTGGTCGCGGCTCTACAATCGGCGGATTCGGACGAAGGCGTCCGCGCCTTCCGGGAGAAGCGAAAGCCCGTCTGGCAGGGTCGCTGAACCGGGAGGTCCGCCATGCCCTTTGTCATCACGGACGCCTGCATCGACATCAAGGACAAGGCTTGCCTGACAGCCTGTCCAGTCGACTGCATCTACGAAGGCGGCCGCACGCTCTATATCCAGCCGGACGAGTGCATCGATTGCGGCCTGTGCGAGACGGTCTGCCCGGTTGCGGCTATCCACGCCGATGACCGGCTGCCGCCCGGGCTTGCCGAATGGCCGGCGGTCAATCGCGAATTCTTCGGACCGGAGGTGACAGGCTGGGGCAAGCCCGGCGGCGCCGACTTGTCTTTGACGACGACGCGCGATCATCCCACGGTGGCGGCCTGGCCGAGGAAGGCCGCAAGCTGAGGATGCCCGGTCATGCATGCCGCTGCCCTGTTCTATTTCCGGGAGGTCGCGCGGCTGGGTTCGATCCGCCGCGCAGCAGCCCAGCTGAATGTCGCGGCGAGTGCGATCAACCGCCAGATTCTGAAACTCGAGGACGAGTTCGGCGGCCCCCTCTTCGACCGACTTCCGGCCGGAATGCGCCTGACGGTGGCAGGTACGTTGCTTCTGCAGCACGTTACCTCGACGATCGAAGCCTATGGGCAGGTTCGCGCGGCGATCGACGATCTTCGCGAAGCACGTTCGGGCCACGTCACGATCGCGGCGCTCGATTCGCTTCTGGTTGACTTCCTGCCGCGGGCATTGGCGCGGTTCGGGCGCGACTTTCCCGCGATCAACCACACCGTGCTCGCCACGCCGCCGGCCGAGATCGCAGGCATGGTCAGCAGCGGCGCCGTCGATATTGGTCTGACCTTTATCAGTCCGCTGTCGACCGCGAACGTCAATTTCATTGCAGAAGTTCCCGCGCCGATCGGGGTGGTCATGCCGGTTGATCATCCGCTGACCGCGCGCCTGAGCGTCAGCTTCGAGGAGGCTCTGTCCTATCCCGTGCTCGACCAGACCGGACCGTTGCCGCGCGGCGCCGACACCGACGCCGATTTCAGTCAGTTCAAGGCGATGCTCAAACCGAAGATCACCTCGAACTCGATTCAGATGATCCGAATCTGCATCGAGCTCGGACTCGGTATCGCCTTTTTCACCCGACTCGGCTTCCTGAAGGAAATCGAACAGGGCAAGATCGCATGGCGCCCTCTGTCTTCCCCCGGCGTGAACATGCTGCGCATCGGCATCATTACGGCAACCCACCGTTCGTTGTCGCCTCCAGCCGCCCAGCTCTCCAAGAGCTTGATGAACGATCTTCGGCAGCTCACGAACCACTGAGTTCAGGGGCGAGATGGAGGTGGTTGGCGCCAGGGCGCCAGGGCCCAAACTGATGACCCGTAGCTGACGGCGGCAGCGACGCAGACGGCGGCGAGACAGTTGACGGCGCGGAGCCATCCTTCACGTCCGTCCAGGGCTTCTTGCGTCGCTAAAAATATGTCGATAAGTCTCGACATATGGAAAGTAAGCAAATCGTCCTCGCCCTGGCCGCGCTGGCTCAAAGCACCCGCCTTGACGTCTTCCGCTTGCTGGTGACCGCGGAGCCCGAGGGGCTGCCTGCCGGCGAGGTCGCCCGCCAGCTCGACGTTCCCCACAACACGATGTCCTCCCATCTCAGCATCCTCAGCCGGGCGGGTCTCGTCCGTTCCGAGCGGTTCAGTCGTTCTATCGTCTACCGCGCGGACCTCGACGCCCTTCGTGCGGTGCTCGCGTTCGTTCTCAAGGATTGCTGCGGCGGTCGCCCGGAGATCTGTGCGCCGCTTCTCGCCGAACTCAGCCCCTGCTGCCCGCCGAAGGTTACGACCGATGCCTGATCGCGTCCGCAACGTGCCGTTTATCCGCACGCACAATTCCGCTCGCCGGGAGGTGGCGTGATGGACGTCGTCATCTATCACAATCCAGCCTGTGGGACGTCTCGGAACACGCTGGGCTTGATCCGCAATGCGGGCGTCGAGCCGCACGTCATCGAATATCTGAAGACGCCGCCGATGCGGACGCTGCTCAAGCAGCTTCTCGACCGTGCGGGGCTGACCGTCCGGGAAATTCTGCGCGAGAAGGGTACGCCCTTCGCCGAGCTTGGCCTCGGCGATCCGGCCCTTTCCGACGAGGCCCTGCTCGATGCGATCGAAGCCCATCCCATCCTGATCAACCGGCCGCTGGTGGTGTCACCCAAGGGCGTGCGGCTGTGCCGCCCGTCCGAGGCCGTTATGGCCCTGCTGCCGCCCCAGCGCGGCGAGTTCCGCAAGGAGGACGGCGAGCTGGTCGTCGATGCCTGCGGTCGCCCCGTCGCGCTCGCCTGAGGTCATCATGTCCACCTTCGAACGCTACCTCACAGTGTGGGTCGCGCTGTGTATCGTCGTCGGTATCGCATTGGGGCACATCATGCCCGGCGTATTCCAGGCCATCGGTTCGGCCGAGATCGCCAAGGTCAACCTTCCGGTCGCGGTGCTGATCTGGCTGATGGTCATCCCGATGCTGCTGAAAATCGATTTTGCCGCGCTGGGGCAGGTCGGCCGGCACTGGCGCGGGATCGGCGTCACGCTCTTCATCAACTGGGCGGTAAAGCCGTTCTCGATGGCGGCGCTGGGCTGGATCTTCATCGCCTGGCTGTTCCGGCCGTGGCTGCCTGCCGATCAGATCGACAGCTACATCGCTGGCCTCATCATCCTGGCGGCAGCGCCGTGCACCGCCATGGTCTTCGTCTGGTCGAACCTGACCAAGGGCGAACCGCATTTCACACTGAGCCAGGTCGCGCTCAACGACGCGATCATGGTCATCGCCTTCGCGCCGATCGTCGGCCTGCTGCTGGGCTTGTCGGCGATCACCGTACCATGGGGAACGCTCATTCTCTCGGTCGTCCTCTACATCGTCATTCCCGTGATCGTCGCGCAGGTCGTCCGCAGCCGCGTTCTGGCAAACGGCGGTCAGGCCACACTCGATAGGCTGCTCGGTCGCCTGGGGCCGATTTCCCTGGTTGCTCTGCTCGCCACCCTCGTCCTGCTCTTCGGCTTCCAGGGCAAACAGATCCTCGCCCAGCCGATGGTGATCGCGCTGCTGGCGGTGCCTGTCCTGATTCAGGTCTACCTCAATGCCGGGTTGGCCTACCTCCTGAACCGGATAGCCGGCGAGCAGCACTGCGTTGCGGGGCCGTCCGCGCTGATCGGTGCCTCAAACTTCTTCGAGCTCGCCGTCGCCGCCGCGATCAGCCTGTTCGGGTTCAATTCCGGGGCCGCGCTCGCCACGGTTGTCGGCGTCCTGATCGAGGTCCCGGTCATGCTGACCGTCGTCTGGATCGTGAATCGGTCGAAGGGCTGGTACGAACGCGGCGTTTCGAGCGATCAGCTCCTGCCAACTCGGCGCGGCGCGCCGTAGGCTTCCTTCGCCCTGCGGCGCGCCGTGAGCTCGCCGTGAAAAGCACCGCCACGTCGGTTCATGGGCCTGATCTAGATGACGGCCCAACCGCGCGTCGAAGGCTCGTGCTCATGAAATCTCTCCGCGATCAATCGACCGCATTCGGCGGCTGTGCATGCGGCGGCACGCGGGGCGGCGTCATCGGTCGGGGAGGCGCCGAGTTCCAGTTGCCTCGCCTCATCGGGGCATTCGGCTTTCGCGCCCTCAATGCCGTCATTCCTGCAAGGCGCAGAGCTTGATCGTGGTGGCGACCGCTCTGCTGTTCCGGGCGGACACCGTTGCGTTCGTTGGTCGCGATGGTTCGACATTCGCCGGTCCTCATCCAGCCCGAGAACGACTGAAGCAGGACTTCAAGCCCAACAGCAACGCCGACGTCTTCAACACAATCGGTTCATTTCGGACTTTGACAACATCCGCTCCCGGGTGTTCTGGTGGCGAGCGATCCGACGGGTAAAAGTGGCCTTTTCTCTGGGTCCGGAAAGTTGGCTTTCGGGCAAGCTAGCTCGCGAGTTGGCTAAGGGACGACAAGGCCCTTTCCCGCGTCGAGAAAGCACGAAACGCAAAAGGGGGATCACGATGACACTCATCGGCTCAAGGTTGTGCGGGCTTACCTTGATGATGATGCTCGGACTTGGCGGCGGCTTGGCTGAAGCCGCCGATCTGTCGCCCCCGGTGCCGGCCGAGAAGCTGGTGCCGCCCCCGGCATGGACCTTCCGGTTCACGCCCTATGGCTGGCTCACATCGCTCAACGGCAACCAGACCGTGAAAGGGCGAAACGTGAAGGTCGATGCCAGCTTCGTTGATGTCATCGATGCCACACTCGGAGAGGGCGGAACCCTGATCGGCCTGATGGGCGATCTGGAGGCCCGCTACGGTCGGTTCTCTCTCTACGGCAATGTCGTCTGGTCCAAGATCGGTGTCGACCGCAGCGGCGCCACGACGCGCAGCGCCGCGCCCGGGATCGTGGGTGCGGTCGGCGCAGCTGCCGACGTCAAAGTCTCGATGGGAATCATCGAAGCGGGGGCGACCTATGAGGTGGCGCGCTTCGGATCGGTCAGCTTCGACGTCCTGGCCGGTGCGCGCTACTGGTATCAGCGGGCCAATCTGTCCTTCGATCTCGCCACGACGGTCGACATCGGCGATCTCAGTTTCGGCCGCAACGTGGCGGTCGCCCGCTCCGGCACTGTCGACTGGCTCGACGGCTTCGCCGGGGCGCGCATGCGGGTCGCGGTCGCGCCCGGTCAGGAACTCTTCCTGCGCGGCGACATCGGCGGGGGCGGCAGCAAGTTTTCGTGGCAGGGCATCGCCGGCTACGGCTTCGACTTCGCCGAGAAAAACGGCATCACCTATTCGGGCGTCATCGGTTACCGGGCGCTCTATGTCGACTATTCGCAAGGGGAAGGACGGCGGCGTTATGCCTTCGATATGCTTCAGCACGGACCGGTCGTCGGGCTGAGCCTGCGGTTCTAGGGCCCGAACTCACCGCCGGTAGCTGACGGCGACGGCGAGACAGTCGACGGCGCGGTGGTCGCGGCGGGTCCCGATGCGCCTGAAGTCCTTGAGACGGCAGCACATGCGCTTGATGGCGTTGCGATCCAGGCAGAGCACGGGCGAGAAGCGGGTTCCTCCAGTGCCGGTCGGTCTTGGGCAGGGTGTTGGGCATTGTGCCGTTCTCCTCGACCGGGCGGCGGATGGCGTCGCTGTCGGAGCACCCGCCAAAGAAAAGCCGCGTGGAGCGGGATGCTTCGGCTATGACGATGAACTGGAACGAGGCTTGCCGCGACAAACGGAAAAATCGCGGGAGGTACCGTCTTGGATCAGACAGAGTTCCGTTGCGAGACTTGCTGGTCGCCACATGTTTCAATCCCGGACGACCTCAAGCCGGAGAGCCAGGTTCTCTGCGGTAGCTGTGGCGCCGCTATTGCCAAGTGGTCGGATTTCCGCGGGTCCATTTCACTGGTCGTGACCAATCAGGTGCGTGTTCCGCCGGCTACGGAATTGGTCCGGATGGTTGGCTGATCGACCATGAAAAAACTCATTCCGGCCCGTCTGAAGAAGCGCCTCCACGGGGTTTTCCTCGTCACGATCATGGTCCTCGGCGGCGCGCTGACGGTGGCTTGGTTCCTGTTCCTTGGCTGTGTGGCCTGGGAGATGCTGAGCTGGGCCCAATCGATCAGCGGAGCCTGAAGCCGCCTCTAAGCTATTGATAGAGAAAGCGTGATCCGACCAGATCGCCTGGCACTCGGTCGGCTTACGCAACCGAAGATCCTCCAGGCGCGAAAAAACCGCCTAGGTGGGCTGATCGGTCGGACTATCGGAGGGCAGCCGAAGCTGCCCGGTGAGGACGACTTCGAATTGAGCGCTCCTGGCGTGCGTGTTAGCGTGCCAACTGCTCAGCTACAGGTTAGCCGGTGCGCCATGTATCAATTTTCGGCAGACGAATCCGAACTCGGCTGGTTCCTGAATTTCATCGCCTGGTGGTGTTCTCTCTTCGACTCTCAGGATATCGCAATAATAAAGACCGCTGCGGCGGTGGTGATCGCGGGCATACTTCTGTTGATCGGCGCCTTCATGATTAAATTACTGGGCATGATCGTTATGCGGGTATTCCGAATGTGACCGGCCTCGTGCCGATCACTATGAAGGCCTTGCCGAAAGGCGTCAGGGTCTCATGGCCGACGCTTGCCGCCGATAAACGGAGAGGCTCGAGCGTCGCTGCTATTCATGGGCTACCGGCGTCGTCGTAAGGCCGAAGCGCGAATCGGAGATTGGCCGTAGCGACGCCCTAAACGGCTCGAAATGTTCTCCATGGCCGAGAATGGACTCGCCCGGAGCGCCACGCTCAGAAGCAGTTTACGTTTTGGCCCTTCATCGTGCAGGTGCTCGTAATTCGCTCCTCGGCAGGAGGCGGCTCAAAGCTTCCTGCTGATCGAGGCACATAAGTCTGCCCGTCGCTTTGCATCGGATCGACGCCTGTCGACTCCGATACTCCGCCGAAGGCAGCGCATCCCGTGAGGAACAGACAGCATGCAGCCGCGAGAAACTTCTTCATACCGAGTGCTCCTTGTTGAAGCCGATCCTGCCGCGATGCGGGAGTGAAGTCACGGCTTCTTCTGGCGGCTATCTCTCTGACCCTGTCCTGACCGGCGGTACAAGCCCGCGGAGCAGCGGAGCGGAAGGGGCCTTTTGGTTAGCCCCTTCGACGCATAGTCGCGATGCCCAAACTGGGGATGGTCGGCCAGGGCGCCGGGTCGCTACCTTGTTGCGTCGCACAAATTTAGACGCGGCGCACAACAGGCTTTCGAATCCATCATGGCTAAACGAAACAGCGGATCTGTCCGGCGCCGGAAGGCATCTGTGCAGCGCAAGCAATGGAAAGCGGTTGTTTCAGCCTGGCAGCAGGGTGAACTCGACTGGCAACCCGCTTGGGGCCCCCCGCCAACCGATCCGGCTTGCCTTTGCCCGCAGGCTGTTCTGGCCGAGCTTGGCGTGGCATCTAAAGCAGCAGCCTGAGGCCAACATCGGCACATTGTGCGAGCAAGGGCGGCCTGCTCGACCCGTTGCAGCATCCCTAAAGCGAGGCCCCCTGCACGGGGAGCCGTGGCTCGCCAGCACCTCTCTTTTTCACGCTATCTGCGATGGTCTGTAGCGAGCCGTCGGGCAGGGGGCGCCGAGGTCTTTCGCCTCCGCGCGCTAGCTCGCAGGTATCGCTTTCGGCGGGGCCTGTCCCTGGCCAGCCGCGTAGCTCCTGCTCGCGGCTTTCGGTTCGGATCCAAATCTTCCTGGCGAGCCATCGTAGCCGTCTCTCCAGGCATTGCCGCATCAGTGATCAACGTCATGAGCTCTGTTGGGTATGACCCCTGGGAATGAGCCGTCTCGACGCTCCACCATGGGCGCGAGCCCAACGGCTCGTCTACGCGCATGCGCTGTGCAACAGCCTGCTTCCGATCATCACCGTGGCGGGGCTCCATTTCGGGCAAACCGCCGAGCCGGCTCCCGCGCGTTACGATTCGCGCAGCCTCAACGCGCGCGAAGGCCGCCGATGAGCGTGCCGGCGATATACGAAGGAATGCCAGAGGTTTGCTTTCGATGGGGCGTGATTTCCATGCCATCGAGTTCCCCGCCTTGCACGTTAGGTTCATTATAGCGGATAGGTGTGGGCGCCCTCCGGATTGCTTTTGTTCGTAGATATAAACAAAGTACTCATCTAAAGCGTTCAGTAATGAAGCGTAAATGACGCTCTATTCGGCCTTCATCGCCTCTATACCGAAAATTTCGGCGAGCTAAAATGCTGATTGACAATCCACCCGGTCGATGGGCCAATTCCGGTATATCGGAATAGCAAACACGTAGAAATTGCCTTTGCGATAGGTGGGGCCGGATGAATTACCGCTGGGACTGGTCGGTCCTGATACGGGAGCCTTTTGTCGATTGGCTGTGGAGCGGTCTGCTCCTGACTCTGGCGATCAGCATCATGAGCTGGGCCGTCGCGCTGGCGATTGGCATCGTCGCCGGCGTCGCCCGCAGCGCCCCGTCGCCGGTGGCTCGCTTGCTGGCCGGCATCTACATCGACGTGTTTCGCAGCGTGCCGCCGCTGGTCCAGCTGTTCCTGTGGTACTTCGTCCTGCCCGAGATCGTTCCCGACGCGGTCGGCCTGTGGTTGAAGCGTGATCTGCCCTATCCGGAGATCGTCACCGCGGTAATCGCGATCGGCCTGTTCGCCGGCGCGCGCGTGGCCGAGCAGGTTCGCGCAGGCATCGAGGCCGTCGGTGCGCCGCTGTTGCCGGCGGCTCTCGCGACCGGTCTGCGCCCGATGCAGGCCTATCGGCTGATCGCGCTGCCGCTCGGCCTGCGCGCCATCGTCGGGCCTCTGACTTCGGAATTCCTGATCACGATCAAACTGTCGTCGCTCAGCCTGACGATCGGTGTGCTCGAACTGACCGCGCAGAGCCGCCATGTCGAGAACTACACCTTCCAGGGCTTCGAGGCCTTCACCTTCGCGACCATTGGCTATCTCGTCATCGGCCTGTGCGCGACCGGACTCATGCGCCTCATCGATAATCGAATCGGCGGTGCCGCGTTGCGAAAGGCCACAGCGTGAGCGATTTCGACTGGGGGGTGATCGCCCGATCGTACGGTTTCCTCGCGGAGGGCATGGCGCTCAGCGCGCTGCTGGTGCTGGTCGCGACGCTGGGCGGGCTCGTCGTCGGTTTTGGGCTGGCGCTGATGCGGCTGTCGAAGCATCGGCTGATTTCCGTCCCCGCGGCCAGCTACGTCACGGTGATGCGCTCGTTGCCGCTGGTGCTGGTGCTGTTCTGGTTCTATTTCCTGATGCCGCTCGCCATTGGCCGGCCGGTCGGCTCGCTCACCTCGGCGCTGATCGCCTTCGTCCTGTTCGAGGCGGCGTTCTATTGCGAGATCATCCGCGCCGGAATCGGCAGCGTCCGCAAGGGCCAGAGCGATGCGGGGCTGGCGACTGGATTGCGCCGCTGGCAGGTGCTGCGGCTGATCGTGATGCCGCAGGCGATGCGGGCCATGGGGCCGCTGATCCTCAATCAGATCGTGATCGTCTTCCAGGATACGTCGCTGGTCTATGTCGTGTCGCTGCACGACTTCCTTACCGCCGCGAGCGTCGTCGCCTCGCGCGACGGGCGCGCGACCGAGATGTATTCGCTGGTTGCCGTCGTCTATCTGGTGATCTGCCTGTCGATCACGAAGGTTGCCGAGTTCTACAGGAGGAGGCGTCCGTCATGATCGTTCTGGACGACGTGCATAAGTTCTATGGCTCGCAGCAGATCCTCCGCGGTTGTTCGGCCGAAATTCGTCTCGGCGAGGTCGTGGTAGTCTGCGGGCCGTCGGGTTCCGGCAAAAGCACGCTGATCAAGTGCATCAATGGCCTGGTGCCTTTCGAACAGGGCATGATCACCGTCGACGGCGTCTCGGTCTCGTCGCCGAAAACGGATCTCCCGGCCCTGCGCTCGCGGATCGGCATGGTCTTCCAGAGTTTCGAGCTCTACCCGCACATGACCGCGCTGCAAAACGTCAGCCTGGCGCAGGTCCATGTGCTCGGGCGCTCGCAGAAGGAGGCCGACGCGCGTTCCGAAAAAATCCTGACGCGGGTCGGGCTCGGCGGCAAGCTCGGCAACCGCCCGTCTCAACTCTCCGGCGGGCAGCAGCAGCGCGTGTCGATCGCTCGCGCGCTGGCGATGAATCCGCAGGCGATGCTGTTCGACGAGCCGACCTCGGCGCTTGATCCCGAGATGATCAACGAGGTGCTCGAGGTTATGCAGGAACTCGCCCTCGAGGGTATGACCATGATCGTCGTCACCCATGAGATGGGCTTCGCCCAGCGTGTCGCGGATCGCGTTCTTTTCATGGATCGCGGAGAGATCGTCGAGGATACGCCCAAGGACCAGTTCTTCACTTCGCCTTCCTCGGAGCGGGCGAAGCAATTCCTGAAGCAGGTCCTGACGCACTGAGGGGCCAATGAACGAGCTGAACGCCCCTCAGATCGGCCCGCTTCTCCAACGCCAACGCAAGGAGCGGGGTCTGACGTTGCAGCAGCTCTCCGCGCTATCGGGCGTTTCAAAATCGATGCTGTCGCAGATCGAGCGGGGGGAGGCCAATCCGACCTTTGCCGTGCTCTGGAGCCTGACGCGCGGACTGGGGATCGACTTCGTTGCGTTGCTGGGAGAGAGGCAGGCGACGGCGGGCGCCGACAACGCCATCGAGATGCTGTCACTGGAGCGCACGCCGACGATCCGCAGTGCCGACAGTTCCTGCCAGTTGCGCATCCTGAGTCCACCCAGCCTATCCGGCGATATCGAATGGTACGATGTCGAGATCGCGGCTGGCGGATGCCTCGACAGTTCGCCTCATGCTCCAGGAGCCGTCGAGCATTTCACGGCGCTCTCCGGCGAGTTCGTGATCGCCAGCGGGAGTTCCCGCCACCTGCTCAGGCAAGGTGAGACGGCGCGATATCCGGTCGATGTGGTGCATTCCATCAGCAATCCGCTGGAGAAGTCGTCGCGCGGCCTGATGGTGCTGCTCTATCGCAAGTCGTCGAAGGGGCGAAATGCCCTTTAAGACGCGAATATATCCGGGTTTCAGTTTCTCCGAAGCGGCGGGCCTCATTTTTGGCGGGCTGCCGTTCCTAGCAGAAGAGGCGATTTCATATGCGCGTTAGTATCTTGGGTGCGGGGGCGGCTGCCTGCGGTGCCGCCGCCCAGCTATCGGTCATGGGGCATGATCCGATGCTCTGGTCGCCGTCAGGTCGGAGCACGGAGGCGCTTGCAGCCGGCGCGCCGCTGCGCGCAACGGCCGCGATCGAAACCAGCTTCCACCCGCGCATCGCTGGCAATGCCGCGGACGCCGTCGCCACTGCCGACGTCGTGATGCTCGCGATGCCGGGCTACGCCCACAAGATGGCGTTCGATGCGATCGCGCCTCATCTGAGGGAAGGGCAGCCCGTCATCATCAGCTCGCATGCCTCTTTCGGTGCGCTGTATCTTTCGCGATTGCTGGCAGCCCGAAAGATCCACGCGCCGATCATCGCATGGGGCACGACGCTGACGACCGGCCGCAAGGTTTCGCCGACCGAGGTCGCCGTGAATTCGCTGCGTTCGAAGATCGATCTCGCGACGGTGCCGCAGGACGCGTCGGCCGAAGCGCTGGCGCTGTGCACGTCTCTGTTCGGCGAGCGTTTCGTCCTCCGCGAAGGGCTGCTTGCGATCGCGCTGAGCAATCTCAACCCTCAGAACCATCTCGCGATTGCTCTGTTCAACCTGACCCGGATGGAGCGCGGCGAGAGCTGGGGCCAGGCGGAGAATGTCACGCCCGCGGTTGGGCGCGTGATGGAAGCGCTCGATGCTGAGCGGCTCGCCATCGCCGAAGCATTTGGCGTTTCGGTCAGGACGATCCACGAGCATTATGCCTATTCCTACCAGCTCCCGGTCGCCAGCATCGCGGAGATGAACGCCGAGCTGCACGGCCGCGGGAAGGGCGGTTTCGGCCCTGCGACGTTGGAGAGCCGCTATGTTCTCGAAGATGCGCCCTACGGATTGTTGCCCACCGTGCTGCTCGGAGGGCTCATCGGGCGGCCGGCGACGTTGCACGAGGCGGGACTGACCCTGCTGTCGGCCGCCTATGGGCGCGACTTCACCCGCGAGAACGAACTGCTGCCCGCGCTCGGCTTCGACGTGATGACACGCGAGGAACTGGCCGCGCGGGCGAAGGACGGATTCTAGATACCGTCCTCCATCGAGGGCGGGCACCAGGCGAGCGATCGCAAAACGGGAGAGAGCTTATGAGATTCCATCTTTTCGCAGCTGCAGGCGCATTTCTGGCCCTGAATCTGGCGAGTTCAGCGGCCGGGGCCCAGGAGGTCGACGCGATCGTCAAGAAATTGCGCGACACCCAGACCATCACCATGGGCGTGCGCGAGGCGCTGTTTCCGTTCAGCTATCTCGACGACAACAAGAACCCGACGGGCTACGCGGTTGAGTTCTGCAAGCGCATCATCGACGACATCAAGACCGAGCTGAACCTGCCGGAGATCAAGATCAAATACGTGCCGATGACGATCCAGAATCGCCAGGCACTCGTCGCCAACGGAACGATCGATCTCGAATGCGAGGGAACGGTCAACACCTTCGGCCGCAACAAGCAGGTCGATTTCTCGTCGGTCAGCCACGTCTCGGCGAGCCAGCTCCTGGTTCTCAAGAGCTCGGGCATCAGGAACTATGACGACCTCAACGGAAAGATCGTCGCTGTGGCGACGGGCGGCACCAGCGAACCCGATCTCAAGAAGCTCGTGGCCGAGCGCAAGCTCAACCTGCGCGTCATCAATGTCGATGACCATGCCGCCGCCTTGATCGCTGTCGAAACCCGCAGGGCCGATGCCTATTTCAGCGACAACGGGGCGTTCTACGGGCTGATCAAGCAGTCGAAGAAGCCAGATGCGCTGGAGATCGTCGGCGACGAATATGGTTACGCGCCGCAGGGCTTCATGGTGCCCAAGCTCAATCCGACCATCCTCTGGATCGTCAATCACACGATGGGCAAGATGTTCAAGTCGGGCGAGGCCGAGGCCTTGTACATGAAGTGGTTCGGGCCGCTGGGGGCCCATGTCGGCCCGAAGCTGAAGGCGGCCTGGGCGACGCAATCCTACGCCGAGTGAACGCGACCGTCGCCGGATAGAAGCCTAACCCGCCATGGTCCGCATGGCCGGCTAGGCTGCCGAATTCGGCGGCGCCGTCGCTCTCGGGACCTCAGAACAGCAGGGCATCGACATCATCGGAAGCCGGCTCCGCCGTCGATACTTGCGCCGCCGGGTCCCAGACGCGCTCTATCACTCCACAATGGATCGTCCGTTCGATCGCCATCGTGTAATGCGGCCACACGGTGCCGTTCAGCCAGCCCCGCACGAGCTCGTTCATTTCAGCGGGAACGGCGGGCTTGTCGGAGGCCATCGCTGCAACCGCATGTGCGGCCGCCCCGATGGCTTCTCCCGTCGCGGCCGCGCCAGAGAAGCCGAGCCGGGCCTGATCGACGACCTTGCCGAAGGCCGCGCCTTCGCGCATCAGGCGGCTGAGCTCCAAAGCCAGCTCCGAGGCCGTCTCCTGCACGACGATGAGCGCGGTGCTCATCTCGCGATCGAGCGCGCCGAAATGTGCTGCATCGAGGCGATCCTGGCGTTTCAGCTCGCCGGCGGCCCGCTGCATCTGCTCGAAGATCGCCGGCAGGCGACTGGAGACGCTGGCGACGAGGTCGGCGGCGAGTTTCAGCTCGTGCGCGATGATGACCAGACTGCGGCCGTTGCTGCCGACGCGCGCGGCGCGCAGGCTGGCATTCGTACCGATGAGCACGATATTCGAGACGGTCGCGGCAAGCGCATCGACTGTCTGCTGGGAAGTGTCGAGCAGCGCGGTCAACGCCTGTGCGACCTGGTCGGCGCCGGCGCGGGCGCTGTTGCACTTGCCCAGAAGCGCCGACGCGTGGGCGAGATCGGCCCCGAGCTGCGCCATGAAGGAGCCGGTATCCGCGCCGCCCGCCCCGTAGAGCGACCGGACGAGGTCGACAAGGTCCATGGTTTCGTCACGCAAGAGCAGCAGGTTCTGCTCGATCAGCTCGGCGTCCTCGCCGAGAGTGGCGGCGCTCGCCTCGAGCTGTGCCGCCTCGATCCTGAGCAGCAGGTCGCGGGCGTGGGACAGGGCCTCCGTCGGCAGCCCGTC
This sequence comes from Allobosea sp. RAF48, assembly GCF_052114025.1. Lineage (NCBI taxonomy): Bacteria > Pseudomonadati > Pseudomonadota > Alphaproteobacteria > Hyphomicrobiales > Alloboseaceae > Allobosea > Allobosea sp. RAF48. The sequence goes on along the minus strand of NZ_JBFRDZ010000002.1, from coordinate 52,461 downwards.
GGCGGGGCGGCCGTCCTCCAGGATCTCCGCCAAGTGCAGCCCCGCGGTCGCGTGCTCAAGCCGTTGACGGATGCTATCGCCGGATTGCAAGGCGACGATCGCCATCCCGGCCGCCATGGCGATCTTGCCGGAGCGCGCCGCCGCTTCGCTCGCGAGCGTCATGCCGCTGCGCTGCCGATCCTCGACCTCGGCCAGCGTGAGCGAGAGCTTGTCGGAGAGCGACGAGAGCGCAGCGCCATATTGCGTCTCGAATTCGCGCTGGGAAGCCAGCGCCGTGGCCAGCAACGCGCTCATCCGGTCATGTTCGCGCGCGCAGGCCTCGATCGTACGCTGGGCCTGGGTCGTCAGCTCGAAGATCTCGTTGGCGAAGTCGCCGAAGTCGCGCCCCACACCCTGAATCGAGATCGACTCGATGCGGGCGTAATGGGCGATGATCGTGATCAGCCGGATATGCTCGACCAGCTTCTCCCAAGTCTGGCCGGCGGCGGCGCTATGTACGGCAATGTCGACCAGGGAGCGCGTCTCCTCGGCCAGCGTCTGCCGCAGCGGGCGCAGATCGTCGGCAAGGCGTGCAAGCGCGGCGTCCGCCGCGATGATCCTGTCGCCGGAAAGCCGGCCGGAGAGGGCGCTCAACCGTTCCTGCAAGGTGTCGAAGAGGTTCAGCCCCTTCCCGAGATCGCGGCCCGCAACCGCGAAGGTCGCATCGACCGAGCCGGCGTGATCCTCCAATGACCTGATCAGCCGCATCAGACGTTCTGTTGGAGCGTTCATCGCATCCTCACGCATGCCGCTATGCGGGACCGGCGGCGTTCACCGCCTGCGGCCACGCCATGATCTCCTGCGCGATGAGCGGGAGGCGCACGACGCGCTCGGCCGCGCCGAACTCGATCGCCTCCTTCGGCATGCCGAAAACGACCGAGCTCTCCTCATCCTGGGCCAGCGTCCGCGCCCCGGCTTTGCGCATTTCCAGGAGACCGCGTGCGCCGTCGTCGCCCATGCCCGTCATGATGATGCCAAGCGCGTTGCCGCCGGCGTACTGCGCCGCCGAGCGGAACAGCACGTCCACCGATGGGCGGTGACGCGAGACGTGCGGACCGTCCTTGATCGCGACGCGATAATGCTGCCCCACCCGCAGCAGCAGCATGTGGCGATTGCCGGGCGCGATCAGAACGCGGCCGATCTTCATCTCGTCGCCGTCTTCCGCTTCCTTGATCTCCATGGCGCAGATGCTGTCGAGCCGGCGCGCGAAGGCGGCCGTGAACTTCTCCGGCATGTGCTGGACGACGGCAATGCCGGGGCAATTGGCCGGCAGCGCCTCCAGCACTTCGCGCAACGTCTCGGTGCCGCCGGTTGAGATGCCGATGCAGGCGATGCGATCCGTGCGCGCATGGAACCGGCCGGAAAGCGGCGGCGGCATGATGACGTCGGCGGTGAGCTTCGCTTCGATCTGCATGACCGGCCGTGGGGCCCGAGGTCGCGGCTTGGCCTGCGCGGCGGCATGGACCGCATGGCGCAGCCGGTCGGCGGTCTCCAGCAGCGCGTTGCGGGTATCGATCCGCGGCTTGGCCAGCACCTCGACGGCCCCGCTTTCCAGCGCCTCGAACAGGGTGGGCGAGCCGGTGCCGGTCAGGGTCGAGCAGATGATCACCGGGATCGGCCGCTGCGCCATGATCTTGCGCAGGAAGGTCAGGCCATCCATCCCCGGCATCTCGATGTCGAGGATCAGCACGTCCGGCACTTCGTTCTGCATGCGCCTGGTCGCCGCGTAGACATCGCCGGCCGTGCCCATCACCTCGATGCCGGGCGATTGCGACAGGATCGAGCTCAGCACCTGCCGCACCGAGGCGGAATCGTCGACGACGAGGACACGTATGGGCTTGCGCGTCATGCTGCGCTCCTCCCGAGGGCGGCCGGTTTCGCCTGGTAGACGGTCGGCGCGACCGAGTGGAGGCCGGGCACCCCGGCTCCCGCCATGGATTCGGAATGCCCCAGCAGGAGATAGCCTCCGGGACGCAGATGGGACACCAGTCGCGACAGCACTTCGGCCTGGGTCCGGCGGCCGAAGTAGATCAGCACGTTGCGGCAGAAGATGACATCGATGTCGCGATCGAAGGGGTAGGCTTCGTCCATCAGGTTCAGATGCTCGAAGCGGGCCCTGCGACGCAGCTCGGGAGCGATCCGCACCGTGTCCTGCGCCGGGTTGCGGGCCCGCATGAGATAGCGCTGCTGCAGTGGGGCCGGGATCGGCGAGACGAAGGAGGTCGGATAGATGGCGGTGCGTGCCGCGGCGAGAACCTGCGTCGAGATGTCGGTGCCGAGGATGGAAAAGCTCAGCTCGCCAGTGCTTCCGCGCGTGGCATTCGCGAGGTCCTGCAGCAGCATCGCGATGGTATAGGCCTCGGCGCCGATGGAGCAGGCAGCGCTCCAAATCTTGAGCCTGGTCGGACGGGGGCCGTGCAGGCGCCGGAGTGCGGGCACCGCGGTGTCGCACAGGAACGTGAAATGACTTGGCTCGCGGAAGAAGTCGGTCTTGTTCGTACTGACGCAGTCGATCAGGTGCACGTATTCCTTGTCCAGGCCGCCGCGTTCGAACAGCAGGTGCCCATAGTCCGCAAGGCTGCTCAGGCCGAGCGCGCGGACCCGCTTGCGCAGGCGACCTTCGACCATCGTGCGCTTGGTGCGCGGGAGCTTGATGCCGGCATTGCGCTCGACGAGGCTCGCGATGGCATTGAAATGCCGCTCCTTGAGATGGTCGCCCATGGGCTCTGTCGTCGCCGGGGCCGTCACGCGGCTTCGCTCGCGTCGACATCAGGGGGGACCCCGGCACCTGCCATGAGCCGTGCGAGGTCTAGGACGATGACGAAGGCTTCGCCCTTGCGCCCGAGACCGGCGATGTAGTGCGACTGCCAACGGCCTCCGACGTCGAGCGGCGCGTCGGTCTGCGCCGAATCGAGGCTCGTCACCTCGAAGACACGGTCGGCGACGAAACCGACGCCGAGAGTCCGGCCGTCCAGCGGCACGTCCAGAATGATGATCCGCGTCGCCTCCGTCGGCGCGACGCGCGGAAGGCCGAGCTTGGTGCGAAGATCGACGATCGGGAAGCCGGTGCCGCGCACGTCGATCATGCCGAGCAGGAAGTCGGGGGCGTGCGGGAGCTTTGAGATCGGCCGCATGTCGAGGATTTCTCGCACATGCGCGATGTCGATGCCGAAGGACTCGCCGTCGATCCCGAGCGTCAGATATTGTGCGTTCTGGGTCAATGCCGTCTCCGCAGGGGGAAGTCGTCAGGCGCCGGCAGCCGGCGGGAAAGGCGGCTCCGCCGAAGCGGAGCGCCCGCTCGTCTTCAGGAGGCGCGGCGGAACTCTGCGTCCCGTGCATCGTGGGCGTCGTCGAGATCGAAGGAGAAGCCTCCGGAGGCCGCCTTCGCGTGAGGCTTGGCCGCAAGCGCCTTGCCGGCCGCGGGCTTGGCAACCTTCGGGGTGGAGGCGGCCTTCATCTTGCTCGCCTGCGCCTTGAGCTGCTCCACCGCGCGGTCCACACCGGTGCCGGCTGCATCGATCTTGAAGAAGGCGATGGCGGTCTGGAGCTGCTCGGCCTGAGCCGCGAGCTCTTCGGACGTCGCGGAGACTTCCTCCGAAGCCGCGGCGTTCTGCTGCGTCACCTTGTCGAGCTGCTGGATGGCCTGGTTGATCTGCGCGGAGCCGACATCCTGCTCGCGGCAAGCGGCGGTGATTTCCTCGACCAGCTCTGCGGTCTTCTTGATGTCGGGGACGAGCTTGGCGAGCATGGAGCCGGCCTCCTGCGCGACCTTGACCGTATCGGTCGACAGCGTGCCGATATCGGCGGCGGCAGCCTGGCTGCGCTCGGCGAGCTTGCGGACCTCGGAGGCGACGACGGCGAAACCCTTGCCGTGCTCGCCCGCCCGGGCGGCCTCGACGGCCGCGTTGAGGGCGAGCAGGTCGGTCTGGCGCGCGATCTCCTGGATGATGGTGATCTTGGAGGCGATGGTCTGCATGGCGTCCACCGCCTTGCCGACCGCGATGCCCGAGGCCTCCGCGTCCTTGGCCGACTGGGCCGCGATCTGCTCGGTCTGGCTGGCGTTCTCGGCGTTCTGCTTCACATTCGCCGCCATCTCCTCCATCGAGGCCGAGGCCTCTTCGGTGGAGGAGGCCTGTTCCGTAGAGCCCTGCGAAAGCTGCTCGGCGCTGGCCGACAGCTCCTGCGAGCCGGCGGAGACGTTTTCGGCGGCGCGCAAAGCGTCGGACACGACCTCGCGCAGCCTCTCGACGGTGCCGTTCAATGCGGTCAGCAGGTCGCCGACCTCGTCATTGCTGCGGGCGCTCATCGTGCGGGTCAGATCGCCCGCGGCCACGGCATTGGCGAGGCCGACGGCACCGGCGAGACCGCGGCTGATGCCGAGCGCCATCCAGGTCGCGACGACCATCGAGATCAGGGCCGAGATGGCGACGATCGCGACCAGCAACATCTTGGCGAGGCTCGCCACTTCGGCCGCGTCGGCGTTGATCTCGCCCATCCGCTTTTCGGCGAAGGTGCTGTACTGATCCATGGCCGCGATCGTGGCGTTCAGTGCGTTGCGTCCGTCGCCCTTGCTGAGCTGCGTCGCCTTGATGTTCCCGCCTTCGCGCGCGACCTCGATGGCGCTCCTCATGGCCGTCTGCAACTGCTCGGACTGGGCTTCGAGAGACCCGATCGAGAGACCGGCCTCCTTCAGCGCGGACAGGGCCGATGCGGTGGCCGGGCGCAGGAGTTCCGTCTGGGTCAAAGCGGCCGCGCTGCGGGCGGCAAGTTCGCTTTCGGTGGTCGCCGTGAAGATCTCATAGGTCATCCGCAGCGCGCGAGCGGTCTGATAGCGCATCATCAGAACCTGGCGCGCCGCCGCCTCTTGCGCCGAGCCGCCTTGCTGAGCGAGATCGCGGGCGAGGCTGTCCAAAGCGGTGTTCTGGGCGTTCAGAGCAGGAAGACCGCGCGCGGTCCACAGAGCCTCGGCCTTGTTGCCGGAATTGAGCTTCGCTTGCCGGATGGTCTCGTCCTGAACCGTGTCGAGCGTCTTTCGGGTGCCGACGATCTTGTCGAGCAGCATCTTGCCCTGATCGCTGGCCTTCTGCTCGAGCTCGGCGATGATCTTGCCGGCTTTCTCCCGCCGTTGAAGAACATCGGCAGCGAAAGCCTCGATGTCCCGGCCTTCGGACGCCAGGATCACGTTTTTCTCGGAGCGGACCTGGCCTTCGAATTCCGCCTGAAGATCACCGAGCAGGCTGACCTGCTTGGCCTGCCGCAAGATTCGCTGCTGGGCCTCCTCCATCTCTGCCAGGCGATTGTAGGCAAGGCCCCTGGCGGTGACCGAAAGGGCGATGATGACGCCGAACGACGTCGCAAGCTTTGCTTTGATGGTGAATCGCATGTGTGGCCCCGATCTGCGTCGATTTCTTTAAATCAATATGGTCGATATGCAGGGAATTATGATGAATTCGCCGTTCCATTTCGTGATGAATCGAATGTATTCAGGTCGCCAGCTCATGCCGAATCGTGGAGTCGTCTGGGTATCGTCTTGCGAGATCTCGGTGACCTCGTAGACTTTGTCGGCGATGATGCCGAGCGTGACGGGGTCGCCGTCGATCTCGACCTCGATCACGACGATGCGGGTGTCGGGCGTGGCTTCGATCTGCGGCATCCCGAAGCGCTCGCGCATATCGGCGAGCGGGATGATGTTGCCGCGGACATTGATCAGCCCGGGCAGATGCGGACGGGCTCCTGCGACGCGGGTCAGCGGGACCGGGTCGATGATCTCCCGGACCATCTCGGTCTCGATCGCGAAGATCTCCGGGCCGAGGCTGATCATCAGGGCTTTCATGGCGCCGCGCGAAGCGGGGCCCGGAGAGACGCCGGCCCGCATGGGGGGCGTTTGCGTCCGCATCATCACGCCGCCTCCGTCATCTTGCCCATTTCGGCCTGCGTTTGCCCCAGCCCGACGAGCTGGGCCACGTCGAGGATCAGCGCCGCCGAACCGTCGCCGAGAATGGTGGCGCCCGAGAACATCGTGACGTCGGCATGCAGCTTCGACAGCGACTTGATCACCGTCTGGTGGCTGCCGATGATCTGGTCGGCGACGAGTCCGACCCTGACCTCGCCGGTCGAGATGATGATGACCTTGGGATGTGGGTCCGGCTCGCCCACCGCGCCGAACTGCTCGCGCAGCCGCAAGAACGGGACAAGCTCTCCGCGCACGCTGAGGAAGCTGCGCGCCCTGGAGCGGTTCTCGTCGGCAAGGGTCAGCTCGATGCATTCCTCGACCGCCGAGAGCGGGATGATGTAGCGCCCCTCGCCGACCCGGATCAGCAGGCCATCGATGATGGCCAACGTCAGCGGCAGGCGCAGCGTCATGGCCGAACCATGGCCCGGGATGGTGGCCAGGTCGATCGATCCGCGCATGCCCTCGATGGTGCGCTTCACCACGTCCATGCCCACACCACGGCCGGACAGTGCCGAGACAGTCCGCGCCGTCGAGAAGCCGGGGTGAAAGAGGAGCTGATGGATGTCGTGTTCGGAGAGGCTGGCGCCGGCCTGGAGCAGTCCCTGCTCCTCTGCCTTGCCGCGGATGCGATCTGTGTCGAGGCCGCCGCCATCGTCCTGTACGGAGACCAGGACCTGGGCGCCGACATAGCGTGCGGAGAGCTCGATGCGGCCGCTCGCCGGCTTGCCGATCGCGGCACGGCGCTCGGGGCTTTCGATGCCGTGGTCGATGGCGTTGCGGATGAGGTGGACCAGCGGGTCGGCGAGGCGCTCGATCATGGTCTTGTCCATCTCGGTGTCCTCGCCGACCGTGACGAACTCGACCGGCTTGGCGAGGTCGCGCGAGAGATCGTGGACGAGACGCCGGAAACGCCCGAAGAGCGAGCCCATCGGCACCATGCGCACGCCCATGGTCGTATCGCGCAGGCCAGAGGCGAGCCTCTCGATCTCCTCGGCGATGGCCTTGATCGCAAGGTCTTCGCTGGCATGGGCCAGCTGGGACAGGCGAGCCTGGGCGATGACCAGCTCCCCGACACGGTCCATGAGTTCGTCCAGCCGTTCGGCCTGGACGCGCACGGTCGAGCTCTTGTCGTCCGCCCGGCGGTTGTATTCGATCTTCCCGGCCGCCGGCTTGTTCTTGGCTGCTGCCGAGGGGGTGGGCGTGACCAATGCGGGAGCTGCCGCCGCATCGGTGACGGCGCCGGACGCAGTCACCGTCTCCTGCGATGCGCCGGCGTCGAGCGGCGTGATCGCGAGCGTCATTTCGTCCCGAACGAACGTGAAGATGTCTTCGATCGCCTCGCGCGGGCACGGAGCACTCAGTGCGACCCGCCAGCGGATGAAGCAGCCTTCCGGATCCAGCGCAGCAAGATCGGGCACATCGTCGAGATGGGCGGTGACCGAGCAGGGGCCGAGGTCGCGCAGTTCATCAAGCAGGTTGAGCGGATTGGTGCCGTTGCGCAGGACGTCCGGCAGGAAAGCGATGTCGATCAGCCAACCCGGCGCCAGATCAGGCGCGGTCGGCGCATTCGCCGCCGCCGGAGCGTCGCCGAGCCCTGCGACCAGGCGGTGCAATCCCGCTACGATAGCCTCACCGATGATCTCGTCTGTGGAGTCGGGATCCTCGATGAGGATCCGGATGTAGTCCTTGGCCGAGAGCGCGACGGTGACGATGTCATGGTTCGCCTCGATCCGGCCCTTGCGGATCAGGTCGAAGGCGGTTTCGAAATCATGGGTGAAGGCGGCAACGCGGTCGAAGCCGAACATTGCGCCGGAGCCTTTGATGGTATGCAAGGCCCTGAAGGCGGCATCGACGAGATGGCCTTCGTTTGGTCGCTGACCTAGGTCTAGCAGCACCGTCTCGAGCGTCTCGAGCAGTTCGGCGGCTTCCTGCCGAAAGATCTCTGCCGGATCGAGCTCCTGCATCAGCGCACCAGCTTGGCGACGACCGCGAGAAGCTGCTCGGGCTTGAAGGGCTTGGTGATCCAGCCCGTCGCGCCGGCAGCCTTGGCCTGTTGCTTCATCACTTCATTGGATTCGGTCGTCAGGAAGACGATCGGCACGCCGGTGAAGCTGGGCAGCGCCCGCATGCCGCGGATCATGTCCAGCCCGTTCATCACCGGCATGTTGAGATCGGTGATCACGAGGTCGAAGCGCTGCGCCTTCGCCTTGGCCAGCCCATCGGCGCCATCGCCAGCCTCGGCTACCTGATGGCCGGCGCCGCCAAGGACGAGCTTGATCATCTGCCGAATGCTTGGAGAATCATCCACCGTCAGAACGCTGGCCATAATCATCACTTTCCGGAAAGAAGGCGGGTGTTTACGCCAGTGAAACGCTGGTGCGGGCGAAGGCCGAAACAACGGCCGCGGAGGCCCCTTCGATCGTCAGCCGCAGCCCGCGCGCAGCGAAGCTGCAGCGGGCGCTGACAACGAGCTGAACGAAGGTGATGTCGGCGGCCTCGATGTTCGCGCAGTCGATCTCGGCGGGTTGGCCTGCGGCAAGCAGGTCGCGCATCCTTTCCGCGACGGCGCCTACGCCCCTGATCGAACAATCCGGCGGCATGCTGAGCCGAACCGGTGTTGCGATCGATTCCGGTATCGCCTGCGGCATACTCAGTGCTCTCCCAATGAAAACATCATCCGGATGCACATGTCTTACGAACTAGATTGATGACATATTAAGGGAGTTGCGACGAATATTATACAATTCTTTACGGTTGTTCGCCGAGCGTGTCGTGCGTGCGCTCCCGGAGTCGCAGTGGAGTAGTTGCGTAACTCCGCGTTTACCATACGCGCAATTTGGGCGTCGGAGCCGCCGGGGCTTCCCGTTTCGGTGGGCAACAGCATTCACCGTGCGCGACGAGTCTCTGACGGCAACTCGCCGAAAAGTCGGCGATACTGCGCGGCAAAATGACCGCGGTTGGCGAAGCCCCACCGGCGCGCGATCTCCTCTACCGAGCGTTGCGAATGCGGATCCTCTAGCTCGCGGCGCGCGCCGTGGAGCTTGGCGGCCTTGATGTATTCCTGCGGCGACGTCCGCAGGACCTTTCGGAAGCTCTGCTGCAACGTTCGAAGGCCAACCCCCGCCGCGTGGGCTACATCCTGGACCGTAATGTCCTCGTGAGCATGGGCGAGGATGTGGTCGACAGCTCGCCTGATCTGCAGGGGAGCATTCTGCGTGCCCCCGTGCGACATGCCCCGCGAGTAATTATGGGGAAGGTTTTCCAGCACCAGCGCGACCCAGCTCGATTGCAGGAAATCGGCGGCGCAGGGCGAGATCTCCGGAGTTCTGCCGCCCGACGATCCGGCGACGGTCGCAGCGAGAATCGCGGCAAGCACATAGCCCGTCCCCTGACGGATGTCGAAGCTGGTGGCGATCTGAAGCTGCTCATCGAGCCGGCGCCCAGCCAGTCTTTCCAAGAGCGGAACGATGTCATCGATCCGGACCTTGAACATACAGAACTCGGTTCCCGCCAAGAAGGTCACTCGCCGCGCCAAGGAGGTGTTCAACGCAACTCCGTCGCCCCTGCGACAAGTCAGGAGCCCGTCTTGGACCTCGAGGCGCACATCCCCCGATAGGACAAAGATGGCGGTGATGTTGTCCGGGCAATCGACGAAGGCTCCTTCGAGGCTCTGCGACACCCTCGACAGCATGATCGTCGTGTTGGCGATCTTGATCGATAGGAGCTTGTTGCTACCGGATCTGTCCGCGTTTTCTTCAGTTCGAAAGTGATACCCCAATATGCGTTCGTATGATAAGATCAGATCCTCGGATTCAACTGCAGGAAGGTTGATATTGATGAATGTATTATTGATAATATCCACGTATATATCCTAAATACATATCAAATATATAAATTAATGCTCGATTCAAATTTGTAATTATTGAGTATTTCGTCAGGAGCCATCCAAAATCGGCGCCTGATAATTTGTATTAAATATCGAAATTCGAGTAGTATGTGCATCACAATCCCGAGCGTGCGGGTGTATGCGCGCAGGTAAGCCTCCTCGTATTTGGCCGATTTCCGGATGCGCTCGACGAAGACGCTGTCGAGTCAGGCCCTTGCCGTGGAAGCGAATTTGATGCCGGGAGCGATCAGCAGGGCGATGAACTTACCGCCGGCAAGCCGCGGGCCTTGATGGCCCTTGACGATTCAGGCCTGCCGAAGGGGGCATATCCTCCTCGACCGTCTCGACGCGGACGGCGACATCCATGGTGATCGCCAGCTGCCAAGCCAGCCTTGGCGGCTGACCAGTCGGCGACAGCCGGCGGATCGATGAGGCCCCGCGCCATGGGGATATGGATGAGGTCGCTACGCGCGGTCCTCCGGTCCATCGCCGGTTGGCGGTTCCGAGTTGATGGTTCCTGTCCCGCGCGCGGCCTCGCGCATTGCGCCTCCAAATGCGAAGACGCGGCTTGCGCGACAGAACCATGTTCCTTTGCGTTGCCCTGGACGACACCTCTTGGCAGACCTGCGCATACGCAGAAAAAGCGCCTGTGACGGCGCGTCAAAATTTACCATTCCTGCGAATAGTCCGGGATGTTTAACGCCTCTCGGTGTCTTGCTGGCTATAGTCCGAGTCGCGCTGATAGACTTGGAAATAACTCGGCATGTGTGGTTTTGGCGGCTATTTCGGGACCGTCCCGGATGGAAGGACGCTCCTCGAGAGGATGACGGCCGCCATTGCGCATCGCGGCCCCGACGAGCAGGGGTTCTTCACTGCAAAAGCAGCCGGCCTCGGCCATGCGCGGCTGTCCGTCGTCGGGCTGGGCGATGGCCAGCAGCCCATGTCCGACGCAACGGGCCAACTGACGATCGCCTTCAACGGCGAGATCTTCAACTATGTGGAACTGCGCGAGCAGCTTCGCGCCAAAGGCCGCCAGTTCCGGACAACCAGCGATACCGAAGTGATCCTGCATCTCTATGACGAGATGGGGGAGGATTGCGTCTCCATGCTCAATGGCGATTTCGCCTTTGCGATATGGGACGGCCGCCGCCGCCGCATGGTTCTGGCGCGCGACCGCATGGGAGTCCGGCCGCTCTTCTATACCCGGCGCGGCGAGCGCCTCTACTTCGCCTCGGAGGTCAAGGCGCTGCTCCAGGTCCCGGGTGTCGTGGCGGAACTCGATCCGGTCGCGCTCGACCAGATCTTTACGCTCTGGGCCCCGATCGCGCCACGCACGGCCTTCCGCGACATCTACGAACTCGAACCCGCAAGCCTGATGATCGTGCAGGAGGGCAGCGTCTCGACGCGGCCCTATTGGAGTCTGGCCTATCCGGACCGGGACGCGCCGTCCCGGCATCGGGACGAGCGCGCCGTGGCCGAGGAACTGCGCGCCCTGCTGACGGAGGCGACGCGTATCCGCATGCGCGCCGATGTGCCGGTCGGCTCCTATCTCTCGGGCGGCCTCGATTCCTCCATCACATCGGCGTTGGCGGCGGGCAGGGCGCCGGGGGGCCTCAGAACCTTCTCGGTCACCTTCGACAGCGCCGAACATGACGAGAGCGCCTTCCAGCTCGAGATGGCCCGCGCGCTCGGCACGCATCATAGCGCCGTCGCCTGTGGCGAAGGCGACATCGCCGCCGTGTTTCCCGACGTCATCCGCTTCACCGAGCGCCCAATCCTCAGGACCGCCCCCGCGCCGCTCTACAAGCTCTCGCACCTCGTACGGGAATCCGGCCTGAAAGTGGTGCTGACCGGCGAAGGCGCCGATGAGATCTTTGCCGGCTACGACATTTTCAAGGAGGCCCGGGTTCGTCGCTTCTGCGCCAGGCAGCCCGGCTCCCGCATGCGGCCGCATCTGTTCCGCAAGCTCTACCCCTATCTGCCGGGGCTGAGGCAGCAATCGGCCGAATATCTGGCATCCTTCTTCGGGGCGGGCGGCACGGGGCTCGACGACCCGCTGTTCTCCCATCGCGCGCGGCTCGACGGCACGGCGGCGACGAAACTGTTCTTCTCGGGCGACCTGCGTGCGACATTGTCGGGATATGATGCGGCCGAGGACCTCGCCGCGCGGCTGCCCGAGGCTTTCGCCCGCTGGCACCCCCTGCACCAGGCGCAATATCTGGAAGCCCGCTTCCTTCTGCCCGGCTATATCCTGTCGAGCCAGGGCGACCGCATGGCGATGGCCCATGGCATCGAGGGCCGCTTTCCCTTCCTTGACCATCGTCTGGTCGAGTTCGCTGCCGGCCTTCCTCCCGAGATGAAGCTGAAGGGGCTCGTGGAGAAGCATATTCTTCGGGAAGCGACCAAGGATCTGCTGCCGCCTGCGATCGGCAGGCGACCCAAGCAACCCTATCGTGCACCGGACAGCCAATCCTTCGTCGGGGCGGGGGCGAGAGACTATGTCCGGACGGCGCTGAGCGAAGCCGAGATCGGCGCCGGCGGGCTCTTCAATCCGAAGGCGGTGGCAAAGCTGCATGAGAAATGCAGTCGCCACCCGGCCTCCGGCTTTCGCGACAATGCGGCCTTCGTCGGCATCCTGTCGACGCAACTCTGGCTGAAGGCCTTCACCGGCACAGGCAGCTGCAGCGCCAAGGCGGCCTGACACCATCCAAGAGAGGGAAAGACATGACAGATACGATCCGAGACGCCGTGAAGGCCTTTGTCATCGAGAACTTTTTGTTCGGCGACACCACCCACGCCATCGCCGATACGGACTCGCTCATCGAGAACGGCATCATCGACTCGACCGGCGTTCTGGAACTCGTGGCCTTTATCGAGGACCGTTACCAGATCACCGTCGCGGACGCCGATATCGTGCCGGCCAATCTCGATTCACTGGCGCGCATCACGGCCTTCATCGCATTGAAGACCGCATCGCTCGTCACGGCCTGACGGCTAGCAGCACAGGTCTTGGGTTCATGCGGGTCGAGCAATTCCTCATCACAAGCGCGGCCGCGCATGGCGCGAAGACGGCGCTCGTCACCGACCGGAAGCGGTTGCGCTATGACGAGCTGGACGACCTGTCGAACCGGCTCGCGGCTGCTCTCGCCGCGAATGGCGTGCAGCGCGGCGACCGCGTTCTCGTCTTCATGGATAATTGCTGGGAAGCCGTCGTCTCGATCTTCGCGGTTCTCAAGACGGGCGCGACCTTCAGCCCGATCAACGCCTCCACCAAGGTCGACAAGCTTGCTTATGTCATCGGCGATTGCGAGGCTGCGGCGATCCTGACCCAGGCGAAGCTGATGCCCGTCGTGACGCAGGCGCTTGCGTTGTCGGACGGACCGCTTTTCGTTGCGTCGACGCAGGCGCCATCGGGCCTTACGCCGGATGGCGCCGCCTCCTTCGAGGATTGTCTCGACGTCGCGCCCGGGTCCGTCAGTCATGGCGGGATCGACATCGACCTCGCCATGCTGATCTACACTTCGGGCTCCACCGGCCGCCCGAAGGGCGTGATGATGACGCATCGCAATATCGATGCTGCCGCGGAGTCGATCACCACCTATCTGCGCAACACCCCCGACGATGTCATCCTCAACGTCCTGCCCCTGGCTTTCGACTACGGCCTCTACCAGTTGCTGATGGCGATGCGGCTCGGCGCGACCCTCGTCCTCGAGAAATCCTTTGCCTTCCCGCAGGCGATTTTCGAGCGCATCCGCGCTGAGCAGGTCACCGGCTTCCCGCTCGTGCCGACGATGGCGGCGCTGATCCTGCAGATGCGCGATCTCGAACCGGGCTTCCTGCCGAGTTTGCGCTATATCTCGAACACCGCCGCGGCCCTGCCGCCCCCGCACATTGCCCGCCTGCGCGAACTCTTCCCCGGCGTGCGGATCTATTCCATGTATGGCCTGACCGAGTGCAAGCGTTGCACCTATCTGCCGCCGGAGGAACTGAACCGGCGGCCGGGTTCCGTCGGCATCGCCATCCCCAACACGGAAGCGATCGTCGTCGACGATGAGGGCAACCGCGTGCCGCCCGGCGTGGCGGGGGAGCTGGTCATCCGTGGCCCGCATGTCATGCAGGGCTATTGGCGCAACGAAGTCGCGACTGCGCAGATGCTGCGCTCTGGTCCGCATCCCTGGGAGAAGCGCCTCCATACCGGCGACCTGTTTCGGACGGATGAGGAAGGCTTCCTCTATTTCGTCGGCCGCAAGGACGACATCATCAAGACGCGCGGCGAAAAGGTCGCCCCGAAGGAAGTCGAAGCGGTGCTGCATGCGCATCCCGGCATCGCGGAAGCCGTGGTGACCGGCGTGCCGGACCCGGTGCTTGGCCACGCCATCGCCGCCGTCGTCGTTCTCTCGGACGAGACCCTGAGCGAACGGGACATCATCCGCCACTGCGCCGCTCATCTCGAGGATTTCATGGTGCCGAAGCTCATCGAATTCCGCCATGAACTGCCGAAGACGGATACCGGAAAGGTCAGCCGAAGGCTGGCGGCCGAAACGCTGGGAGCGGCGGAATGAACATCTCGCCTGCCTCGAGCCGTCCTGCCTTCTCGGCTGAGACGCTGACGCTCGATGACGCCGCGGAAACCGACCGCATCGTGACCGGGCTGCGCGAGCAGTTGCGCGGCATGCGCAAGCGCGGGCTCGTACTCGGTCTTTCCGGCGGCATCGATTCCAGCGTCTCGGTCGCGCTGGCAGTGCGCGCCGTCGGCGCAAAGAACGTCTTCTGTCTGTTCATGCCGGAAAGCGACTCCGATCCCGAGAGTCTCCGCCTCGGCCGGCTGGTCGCCCAGACCTTCGGCGTCGAGGCGGTGGTGGAGGATATCGGGCCGACGCTGCAGGCGATGGGCTGCTACGAGCGGCGCGATGCCTTCATCCGCGAGCTGGTGCCCGGTTACGGGTCTGGCTGGGCCTCGAAGATCGTCATCGCCTATTCGCTCGCAGGCGACGGCTACAACATCTCCTCGCTGGTGGTTCAGGATCCCGAAGGCCGCCAGATCAAGCTGCGCATGCCGCCAGCGGTCTATCTCGGCATCGTCGCTGCGACCAACATGAAGCAGCGCACGCGCAAGCAGGTCGAATACTATCACGCCGACCGGCTGAACTTCGCCGTGCTGGGTACGCCGAACCGGCTCGAATACGACCAAGGCTTCTTCGTGAAGAACGGCGACGGCGCCGCTGACGTCAAGCCGATCGCGCATCTCTACAAGAGCCAGGTCTATGCGCTCGCCGCCCATCTCGGCATTCCCGAGGAGATCCGCCGGCGACCGCCGACGACCGACACCTATTCCCTCGCGCAGACGCAGGAGGAGTTCTACTTCTCCCTGCCCTATGACCGCATGGATCTTTGCCTCTTCGGCCTCAACAACGGCATCTCGGCCGCAGAAGTCGGCGCCGCCGCGAAGCTGACGGCGGTCGAGGTCGAGCGGGTCTGGGCCGATATCGCGGCCAAGCGCAGGGCGACGCGCTATCTCCACCTTGGCCCGCAACTCGTCCGCCCTGTCGCGGAAATCGCCGGCTGAGACCGGCGCCGCGGTTGGGCCTATCGGCGTCGTTGCGGAGCGCGGCGATCGACCAGGCGCCGGCTATTCGAACGGCTCCCCGGCCAGGCGATTCCAGTGTTCACCGGCCAGCCCGTTGAAGAAGCCCTGCGCGTTCACGAATGCGTTCACCAACTCCTCGTCGCGCGAATGCACGACGGTCGAGGCGGGTTGGGTGAAGGCAACACGCCGACCCAGCATCGCGGCCAGCAGGGCGGGCTGCGTCCGGCCGCGCAGACCGGCAGCGCCGCGCTGCGCCGCATGGCCGATCAGGCAGTCGATAACGGAACCAGCCTGCCCCGGCACAGCCAGAACCTGCAGGACGCGCGCGACCCGGCCCGGATGGGCATGGTAGAGGAAGGCGCCGATCGGAGCCCCGTTGGCGGAGGAGACGGACGCGAAGACCGCCGCGCCATAGTCCGGCTTCTGGGACGCCTCTTCGATGATGTGTGCGAGTTGCTCCTCGCTCCAGTCGGGGCGGAGGGCGAACTGGCGCGTCAGCGGCTCTATGAGGGCCGCAAAGCCGGCCCGATCGGTTTCGGTGACCTTGAGGCCCTTGCTGGTCCAGATCTCCGGAACTCCGGTCCAACGCAGCTCATTCTCCTGCATCCGTCCGCGCAGGTAGCGATCGAGCCCGCGCGCGAGCGGGTCGAACAAGCGGGCGGCGCCGATCCGTCTCGACGCCAGGTCGAGCACGAAGGCGGAGGGCCGGATCACCCGGAGCCAGTCCAGGCTGTATTGGGGCAGGGCGACACCGCGCAGTCTCGTCCACATCTGCGTCGACAGGGCGTTCGCGGTCTCGCTGAACGAGATGTCCTGCGGCCCGGCCAGGAACGTTCTGAGCAACCTTGCGCCGGCCATCGGGTCGTTCGCCCGCGGCTCGACCATCAGCGAGCCACAGATGGCGGCACGCAGCTTGCGAGGGCCATGGCTCATCGGCAGCACATTCACGCCGACAAAGCCGGAGATGTCACCTTCGCTCGCAACATGGACAAGCGACGCGATATCCGGATCGCACAGCGGAGCTTCGAGATACAGCCGGCGCAGATAGGCTTCGAGCGCCGGCGGAGGCGGTTTCCTGTCGTCCCGGAAGGTTCTTTGAAAGAGCCCGGCGACAGCCGGAATATCTGCGACCTGCAGGGGGCGAACCTGGCTCATGCTCAACCAGCCGAGGATGCGGTCGCGGGCGCGCCGTTCCGCAGTTTGCGAGCAAGCGCGACGCGCGGCATTCCGTCTTCGTCCGCGGCGAATGTCACGGGCTCATAGGCTTTGGTTCTGGTTATCAGCGCCGTGACCTGGCGGTCCTGCCCCTGCCCGAACTCGAACAGCAGCCAGCCGTCCGGCTTAAGGAAATCGACTGCGTCCCGGATCAGCCGCTGATGGATCGAGATGCCATAAGGCCCCCCGTCGAAGGCCTCGCGCGGCTCGGCTTCCAGCAGATGAGCGCTCTCGCCTTCGAGGCGTGCGGTCGAGATATAAGGCGGGTTGCAGACGATCATGTCGGCCGCGCCGGCAAGCCCGTCCTCTGCCAGGGCGCCGAACAGATCGCCTTGCCGGATGGTGACACGGTCCTGAACGGCCAAGCGCTCGGCATTGCTCCGGGCCAGCGCAACCGTGCTGTCGGTCATGTCCGCCGCCCAGACACGGGCCGATGGAACTCCGGCTGCGATTGCCAAAGCAAGGTTGCCCGAGCCGCAGCACATGTCGATCACCGTGGAACCCGGAGCGCGATCGTGAAGGATCGCGATCGCGCGCCTTCCGAGCAGCTCGGTTTCCTGACGCGGCACGAGAACGCCAGGAGCAAGTTCCAGCGTCACGCTCATGAAACGATGCAGGCGAGGCTCGAAGCCGCCGGGTGGGGCAGATTCTTTGGGCGGCACGGCGGCTCCTCCGTCACTGGACGGGAATACATGCATGATGAACTATCGCGCTCCGGTAAACGGCCGCTGAAAAACCGCGACTGCTCGATTTGCCGAGCGGAAGGGCTTCTTCCGACGGACCGACCCAAGGACCTGGAGCGTTTGATACGGACGGGGATCGCCGCGCCCCGCACTGCCCAAATCAGCTGCCGCGCAAGATCGGACCCGATGCCATTGTCAGGGAGGTCGCGAGCCAGAGCGTTCTGGGCCTATCGCGATGAGCGCTTGATATCCGGATAAGGTTCAAGCTGGCTCAGGAGCATTTTGCCGGACCTGGAGATCTGGCGCAGGCGTCTTGCATTCACGAAGGCCTCAAAGCTCCGGATCGGAAGTGCCTCGCTGAAATAGTAGCCTTGAGCCACGTCGGCACCTTCCTTCATCATGAAGGCCAGATCCTCCACCTGCTCGATGCCCTCGACAATGGTGCCGAAGCCCAGCGAGCGCGACAACGACAGAATCGTCCGGACGATCACCTGCTGTTCGACGCTCGCTCGCGCACCCTGAACCAGCGAACGATCGATCTTGAGCGTATCGAACTTCAGGCGGGCGAGCATCGAGAGATTGGAGTAGCCGGTTCCGAAATCGTCGATCGAGAAGCGGACGCCAAGCGCCCGCAATTGCCTCAGCTGTCTTTGAACAACGTCCGAAGCACGCATGGCCACGGACTCGGTCACCTCCAACTCGAGGCGCGAGGGCGGCACACCTGCCTTCAGGAGGCAGTTCTCCACCGAGATGGCAAAAGTCGGATCTTCCAGTTGCAGGACCGAGACATTGACCGAGATTCTGATCTCGCCCGCTTGGCGAAGCTCCTCTATCGCCCGCGCGAGGACAAATTGGCCGAGATCGGCGATCAAGCCTGCTTCTTCCGCGACGCTGATGAACTTTCCGGGAGGAATGGCGCCCCGCGAGGGATGCGCCCAACGCACCAGAGCCTCGGCCCCCACAACTCCGTTGTCGGCCAGAGAGATCATCGGCTGGTAGAAGACATCGAGCGAGCCGTCCCGCAATGCGGTTCGCAGGTCCTGCTCGAGCGCTCTCCGCTCATGCATGAGCTCCGCCGCTTCCGCGGTGAAGAACGCGAAAGAGTTCCGCCCCTTCCGTTTGGCTTCGTACATCGCAACATCGGCGTTGACGAGAAGTTCGTCATATCTGACGCCGTCCCGGCCGGAGATCGCAATTCCGATACTTGCTCCGATCGTCATATGGGTGCGATCGATGACGTAATTCTCGCTCAATCTCTGGATCAGAGCTTCTGCACAAGCACGGAGGCCATCAACGGTCAGCGGCCCGCTCAGAATGATCAGGAACTCGTCACCGCTCAAGCGCCCGGCCGAGAAATGACGGAAGTCTCCAGCCTCCTGCCGCTCCTCGAAGAACTGCTTGAGGCGAGAGGCCAACTGCCGAAGCAGAACGTCGCCTGTCTTGTGGCCGAACGTGTCGTTGATCGATTTGAAGCGGTCGACGTCGATGAAGAAGAAGGCCACGACATCCTTGCCGCTCAGCAAGGTGCTCATCCCCTCGATGCGGATCTTCTCCCGGTTGGCGAGCTCCGTCATCTGGTCGAAGAAGGCGAGCTGCCGGATGCGGCCAAGGCTCTCGCGAAGGTTCGAGAGCATCACTTCGAAGGCTTGCCCGAGGCTGCGCACCTCGCCGATACCGGATGCGTTGAACGGGATATCGAGGTCGCCGCGCGCCACCGACGTCGCGGCGGACGCCAATTGAGGCAGACCGCGGGTGGCGCGCTTGACGCTGATCAAGACCACCAGCACCAGCACGCCGAGCGCGCCAGCAGCAAGAAACAGGAACCATCGAAACAGGGTGCCGGCCTGGCGCTCGCTGATGCGCTGCAGTTCATTCTGCGTTTCCTCGACCTGCGCGGCATCGACATGGACGCAGACCAGAAGGCCGAGTTGATCGGGGACGCAACGCGCCACGCGCCCGCTCCCGTCCATCGTGAGCAGACCATCCGGTGTTTGCGAAGCCGCTGGCTTGAGGCCGACCGGCGGCTCACCGCCGGCGGAGATGATCTTGTCGCTATCCACGACAGCGACCCCGGCCTGTACAATTCCGGCGAAGAGCTCGAGAGTTTTCTCCGAAGGGGCGAGCGTTCTCAGACCCACCAGCGCTCCCGCCACATCGCCGAAGTCGTCAAAGACGGGTTCGATCGCGAGATGTGCGATGGTTCGGCCTTGCGGGAGCCCTACCGCGGCATTGAAGCTTTCCGACACCCGGTACGTTGCGTGATGAGACCATCGGACCAGGCGGCGATTGTCCTTGAAGATCGAAGTGATGGCCTCCTTGACGCCAAGTGCCGAGAGAGCTTCCGAAGCGGCGAGCAGGTCTGACACGCGGCTGCCGCCGATGACGGAGCCGGTCGCATCGGCGACGAGCAAAGCGTCGAGTTCGCCGGTGACGCTGGCGGGAGCCAGCAACTCCTGAATGGCCACATGATTGGCGGAATCGACTGCCTTCACGATGTCGAGCCGCTGGGCGAGATACCGCGTTTGCCGACTCGCTTCGCCGAGCAGGACCGAGACGCGTGCCTGGGCGAGCAAGGCTTCGGCGTCGAGCCTGCGCGCGATCTGCTGACGGGACAGCTGTGCCAGCGCATGCGCCTGCTCGACGGCATCCTCACTGAGGCGCAACAGGGCAACGAGCCCAACGACGGCAAAGGTTACGGCTCCCGTCACCATGACCACGAAGGCAAGATGCGTTCCGATATGAGCCGTCGAAATCCAATCACGCCAAGCTGAGCGCAGGCGCCACCTCCGGGCGCCCATGGACCTTAATACATGGCGCAGGGAACGCCCATCCGTGCGGCCAGGTTTATCGATCTGCCTGGCGCTGGCCTGATCCTGCGGCACGAAGCCCACTCCACGACGGAAATTTTTCGTCCATCCTGGCAGCAACCATTGAAGCTTACGTAAATTCAAAACTAGAAGAAAAATCCTATCATTTTTACGTTTTCGGTTAGAAATTGTTCATGCGGTCATGGCAATTCTGATCATCCTTCAGCGGAAGATTTTATCGATCTATGACATCCTGCTCGACTGCATTGATCTTTGGTCTCCTGGCTCTCTGCAATCCCGTCAGGGCCGACGAGCTGATCGTGGTCGGCACGGGGGATGGCGTGGAGATGCTTCAGGCCGTCGCCAAGCGCTTCCGGGACGTCGAACCGACCATAGAGGTCAAGATTCCTCCCAGTATCGGCTCGGGCGGCGGCATTGCCGCTGTCGGCTCCGGAACGGCGAAGCTGGCTCGCGTCGCCCGTGTGCTCACCGATGCCGAGCGGGCACGCGGCTTGATCTACGTCCCGGTGGCCAAGATATCCTGCGCCTTCTTCGTTCATCCCAGCGCTGGCGTTACGCAACTGAGCGGAGAGCAATTGACAGGCATCTATGCGGGCCGGATTTCCAACTGGAAGGACGTCGGCGGAGCCGACCAGCGCATCCGCGTCGTCCGGCGCGAAGAGGCGGACAGCACGCTCACGACCTTGCGGGCTACCATGCCGGGTTGGCGAAACCTCGAGATCACCGAACGCTCGAAGACGGCGACGTCGACCCAGGAGGCCGTCGAGACGGTTCGCCTGACGGAGGGCACGATCGGCTTCGGGCCGTATAGCCGGCTTCTCGACATCGGCACACAGGTGCTGAAGGTCGACGGCCTCCATCCGTTGGATCCGCGCTATTCGAGCAGCGGTGAAATAGCCTATGTCTACAAGGAAGGTGCGCTGACGCCGGAGGCGGAGAAGTTCATCGCCTTCACCCGCATCCCAGATGCGGGCAGCGTGATCCGGGAGTTCGGCGCCATTCCGACAGCGCCCTGAGCCCGGCGAGACAGCGCTGCTTCAGGGGCGGAGGTTTTCAGTCGTCTGGGTCTGCGGCGCCTTGGGCCAGTTTGCAGAGCGCGCAAAGAAGAAGCCCGCGATCCTGTCCCTTATCGTCCGCTTTGCCACCGAGGCGACGAATGGGTCGGCGTAGCAGGTCGTGCCGGCAGCCTCGCAACGCGCCTGCACCGCCGCCACCATCTCGAAGGAGCCGGCGACGTAGACCGCGTCATCCGGGCGGAGCGCCGGCATATGATCGGTCGGGCGACCACTCAGGATGCCGGCTGCCTTGGCGCCGCTGCTGGTGGGCATGATGCTGGCAACGCCGGTTTCAGCCAACCAGGCCAGCGAGTCGGCCATGTAGAGATTGCGGGCGTCGCGCGCACCGACGATCACGACCATCTCCCGTGACGGCTCGCGGTAACGCGCTGCGCGGGCAATGGCCCAGATGGGAGCCCAGCCGGTGCCGGCTGCGACCAGAACGATACGCCCGGCGCCAGTCCGATGGAATGCACTGCCGTAAGGCCCTTGCACGGTCACCTTGTGCCCTGGGCGGATGCGTGTTCCGAGGTCTGGCGATACGACCCCGCCGACCTGCCGGCGGATCTGCAGGATCAGCTCATTGCGCTCCCCGGTTCCGTCGGTGCGCAAGGTCGGGCTGTAGTCGCGGCTCGGGTACCCGTTGAATTTGCATTTGACGTATTGGCCCGGGAGGTAGGTGAAATCCCTCCTGAGCAGGAGCGTGGCTTCGATGATGTCGGGTGAGATCGGGCGAATGGCCGAGACTGTTGCGGCCAGCTTGCGAACCTCGGGAACCGCATCGAACTGGAGGACGGCGTCGCCGATCACGCGGGCCTGGCAAGCCAACACCGTATCGCCCTGTTGCGTTCCCTGCGCATCGACTTCGCCAGCATAGACCCGGACGCGGCAGGTCTCGCACTGGCCTGTGCAGCAATCATGCGGAATCAGGATGCCCGCGCCCATGGCCGCTTCGAGCAGGCTGTCGCCCCGCGCGACCGCGGCTGCTTTGCCATTCACGACGAGGGATACCTGCTTAGCCATGGCCTACTCTGTTCGCGGTGCTGATCGAGGCGACCTGCCCTGGCTGGATCGCCGCGCGCCTTATCGGACGCGAGGTGGCGATCCAGGCCTTTGTGTGAGCGCCTTCTCCGAAAAGTGGCCGGCTGCCTTAGTGCAGCTTGAGGGTGACGGGGCGAACGTGCCGCGTATGCCGCGTCTGCGTGTGGTCGAACACTGCCACCCAGAGATAAACGGGCGTTCCAGGCTCGAAATCGACATCGTAGGCACTGCCCGTTCTGAGATCACGCGAGGCTTCCAGGGTCCAGTACCCGTCCTTCCAGCGCGCTCCGGCACGGATCTGGGCGCGATCTCCTTCATAGGCACCCAGGATCACCACGCCGGGCATGACGGTGCCGACCGGTATGCGTGCATCGGCCTCTGCGCTGTAGGGGGCGCTGTCGGTCTCGGTAAGCCACCACCGGGTGCCCTCATCATGAATCAGCTCGGGGTTCTTTGCGTCGAACCGGCCAAGAGCGGCCATGGTCGCGGCGGGATCGTTGGGCAACCGTTTCGGCGTGACGGGGCCGGCATAGCCGCCAGGCCCTTCGAAGCCGAAATTATAGCTGTAGAAGGCTCGGCCGGGATCGTTCCAGTATCCCCCTTGGTAACGTGCCCGCTTGGCCGCCTCGTCGGCCGTCGGCTCGCGCGGGGGGCCGATATATTGATCATCCATGTAGCCAAGCAGGCCGCCGCGGGAGGCCTTCCATTGCCACATGTCGATGACCGACCCATCGCCGGTGTAATGGAGGCCTCGCTGATTGAGCGAAGAGGGCTTGTCGTCGAGCGGCTTCGGGCCGAGATGGGTCGCTCCGCCGGCTCCAAAACCGTCTGAGCGCGAGAAGATTACAGCGAACTTGTCCTCGTAGAAATCGACCACATCGGCTTCGCCGGCATGCGTGCCGACGACATGCCAGCCATCCTGCTGCTTGAGCAGGGGAAGCCGGGCGAGCGAGCGCGTCGGGTCTTGCCAGCGGAAGGCAAAATAGATCTTGGCGCCATCGTGCACGGCGCGGATTTCGACGGTCGACTCGCCTGATCCGCCGAGATTGGCCCCCTGCTGCGTCCTGACCCGAACCGGCCGCGCGTTGCGCCAGACGTCTTCGTCGAGCACTCCATCCAGCGTCGGCGGGGTTCGCGCCTGCCCGACGACCAGTTCGTCGCGGCTACCGAAATCGAGCCCGACCGCAGCGGCGGCGACCGGGATTGCGATAACGGTGGCCATCAGCAAAGGCCGCTGGCTGCGTCGCCCCGCTGCCGGCATGAGCCGGGCCGGCCTGAAGATCCGGAGCAGCTGGCGCCAGCCGCCATAGCCGAAATGCGACAGGATATGGACGAGCGTATAGGCGAGCATGCTCATTGCCGCCGTCACATGGACGGAAACAACCCAACCGCCGAAGCCGAGATATAGCAGGATGCCCGTCACGGTGAGCACGATGACCAGGGCATAGAGCAGCCAATGGAGCAGGATGTTCGCGCTCATCCAGCGCAGCTTTGACGTGGTGGCCATCCGCCACATCTTCAGCCGCCGAAGAGCGACGCGATTGCCGAGGCCGCTGAGCGCCATATAGGCGAGATAGGCCGTCGATGCCCCGAAAAGCGTGAGGCCGGCGATGATATGGACGCTCCAGATCTCGCCCTGCGGCAAGATCGGCGCCATCCATCGCGAAATCACGGCATCGAGCGCATCGGCGGAAATGCGCAATCCGGTGGCGAGGCTCACCATCACGGCCCCCACCGTCAGCCAATGCAGCAACAGCGTGCCCACATCGGTTGATGGCCAACTCGCTTCCGACGGGGTTTGCCGGTTCGGTGTCTCCCGTGCGGCGGTTGACGTAAGCTGGGCCTCGCGCACTCGCGGCCTTTCGGCTGAGTCCGTAAGCTCCACGTTCGACCCGGTCATGATCAACCTCGATCTGGCAGGACGCGTCGACATGAAGCCCCCCGACTGCATGGTTAATGAAACTTAACTGCGTTCTGGGGGCAAGCTCGTCATCCGGCTAGCCACA
This sequence comes from Allobosea sp. RAF48, assembly GCF_052114025.1. Lineage (NCBI taxonomy): Bacteria > Pseudomonadati > Pseudomonadota > Alphaproteobacteria > Hyphomicrobiales > Alloboseaceae > Allobosea > Allobosea sp. RAF48. Next base: position 28,168 of record NZ_JBFRDZ010000002.1, on the reverse strand, counting down.
GGGACTGTTGATCCGTCTCGAACGTCGCAGGGCGTTGCCGCGGACTAGAGCGGGATGGCGCCTGAATGCGAGCAAGCCATCGATCTAATGTTGGGCGGGCAAAAGAGGGCTCAACCGCGCCTTACGAAAAGGCCTGCGCCAGTCAGCGTCTGAAGGGCGAGGGCAGGGGTCGTCATGATGCAGACGGCGAAGCCCGGCGCCGCGTGTGCCTGGCATCAAGAGCAAAGCGGCACGGCGCAAGCGCACCCGCTCCGCTCATTGCCCTCAGCCGGCCAGCCCGGAGTGACGCTTCACAAAAGCATAGGCGCTGGCCCAGGCACCTGCGTTGGCCTCTGCATTCGCGGCGGGCGTTCCGCCCATGGTCGAAGAGGTCCCGTTCATCGGGTGGCGATGGGAGATGCGCGTGGCCGGGGTGTAGGGGAACAGGATGGAATGCCCCGCTTCGGACCAATTCTCCCAGACGACCTCATGCTGATGGCCAGCAGCCATCAGGCTCGACTGCACGATGAGGGAATAGAGGTCCGAGGGCCAGGCACCATCATCCCCGCCTGAGAGCAACAGCACCGGGCCGGCAATCCGCTCGGCCGGAATCCGTGCGCGCGCCATTGCGCGGGGATCACCGAGCGCCGTGCGCATCGCATCGGCATTGCGGCGCACACCCGCGGCTTCGTCATAGGGCTTCCAGCTCGCCGTGGCGTTGTCCTGCCATTGATGGACGAGCGGCTTGCCATCCAGCGTCCAGCAGGGGCCGTCGCGGCCGAGTCCCGGTGCAGGATCGGCGGCGGCCTGCCCGCCATGGACGAAGGCGCTCGGCACATAGCCCAGCACCGCCGATACCTTTTCGGGAAAGCTCGCACCGAGCAGCAGCGCGAGCTCGCCGCCGCGTGATTGCCCGGCGACCGCGACGAAATCGTTCTTCGGGCGCACCGCGGCGCGCAGCCAGTCGAGTCCTCCAGCGAAATATTCAAGCGGCGTGTTCGAGATGTATTTCGGCAGGCCGGGCGCGCCGAAATAGCCGAGCGCCAGTGCCGCGACGCCACGCGAGGCCCAGAGCGCCGCGCGCGGTTCGTTGATGCCGCCGCCGGAGCCGTTGAGGATCATGATCGCCGGGTGCGGCCCATCCCCCGCCGGCAGGAAGAGCGTGCCGACGAGCCCATCCTCTGACACGGGGCGGCGCACGACCCCCTCGGCCATCAGAACCTGAGTGAAGCCAGCCGAGGCAACGGGCTGGTCGCCGAGGCGGGCGGAGAGCGTCGTCTCCAGCGGACGGGCCATGTCGGGATCGAACAGGTCGCCGGTCCCGGTCTGGGCCCAGATCAGCCCCATTGGCTCGACGCCGGCATAGTCGCCGCGCAACGGCGCATCCCGCATCAGGTCGACGGTCCCATCGGCCGCGGCGATGAAGACCGCGTCTGCCCGCCAGAGCTGGTCTCCCCGCAGCGTTTCCGCTGCGAGGGTCACCTCGGCGCCCGCCGGCAACCCGGAGAGGGCAATCCGGCGGGGCACGTCGATCAGTTCGACGGCGGGTTCGACGATCAGCGCGACGGCCATAGCTGCGACCGTCACTTCGCCTTGCTGACCTGCATGGCGACGGTACGGTCGCTGTTCCAGGGCACGACCTTGAGGTCCGGCCGGCTCGCCCAGATGTTCTTGTAATGGTAGAGCGGGATGATCCCGGCATCGTCCATCACTACCTTGACGGCGTCCTTGATGATCGCTTCGCGCTTGGCATCGTCGAATTCGGCGCCGGCCTTGGCGAGCGCCTCGTCCAGCCTGGGATTGCTGTAGCGGCCCCAGTTCGAGGCGCCGAGCCCCTTCGCCGGATCGACGGTCGCCAGGATCGAGGTCATGGCATAGGTGCCCTCGCCGGTGCCGTTGCCCCAGCCGATGATGCTCATCGCGTATTCGTTCTTGTTGGCGCCGCCGACATAGACCGAGAAGGGCACGACCTCGACCTGGGTCTCGACGCCGATGCGGGTCCAGAACTGGGCGACGGCCTGCGCGGTCTCGGGCGCCAGCGGATAGCGCTCGCCCGGCACATGCATGGTCAGTTTGAAGCCGTTGGGATAGCCGGCCTCGGCCAGGAGAGCCTTCGCCTTGTTCGGATCGACCGCGATCTTGGCGTAGTCGGGATTGTAGCCGAAGGTGCCTTCCGGCATCCACTGCGTCGCGACCGTCACGCCGCCTCGCGCGACGCGGTCGGCGATCGCCTCGCGGTTGATCGCCATGTTGAGCGCCTGGCGGACACGCGCGTCGAGCAGCGGGTTCTTGTCGAGCGGCTTGCCGGCCTTGTCCGTGAGGAATTTCGACGGTGCGGGATTGAAGCTCGGCTGCAGGATCAGCGCGCGCAGACCGGGATAGGACCAGACCTTGACCTTGGGGTTTTTCTCCAACTTCTCGATGTCGGAGAACGAGACCTTGTCGATCACGTCGACATCGCCCGACAGCAGCGCCGCGGTGCGCGCCGCCGGATTGGCGATATAGCGGTAGCTGACCTTGTCCCACTCGGCCTTCTCGCCCCAGTAGGTGTCGTTGCGCTTCATCTCGACGCGGTCGCCGGGCGTGTAGCTGACGAAGGCATAGGGGCCGTCGACCACCATCGCCTTGCCGCTGTTGTAGTCGTCGGTCGTCGCCTTCTGGCCGATATGCTTGCTGACGATGTAGATGCTGGAGATGTTGATCGGCAGCAGCGGGTCCGGCTCCTTGGTGGTGATCACCAGCGTATGCGGGTCCTTGACCTCGACCTTGGCGACACTGCGCAGGAAGCTCTTGAAGCTCGCTGCAGAGCCCGGCACGTTCTGGGCGCGCTCGTAGGAAAAGGCGATGTCCTCGGCTGTCACCGGCTGGCCGTCGGTCCAGACCGCCTTGTCGCGGATCTTGAATTCCCAGGTGGTGGGCGAGGTGTTCTTCCAGGCCGAGGCGAGGCCGGGGGCCAGGCCGCCGATCGTCTTCTGCGCGACGATGGCGGGCCAGAAATGCTGCGCCACCGAATGGTCGCCGGCATAGTTGTTGAGCTGGGGATCGATGGCCGAGACCGGATCGGCGAAGCCGATGCGCAGATCGTCCGCCCGGGCGGTCCCCGCGGCGACGATCAGTGCCGCGGACAGGGCAAGCCTACTCAGTTTGGTCATGCGATCTCTCCTGTTTGCGCGCGGGCTGGAACCGCGGAAGCGTCGTTGAGGTGGCAGGCGGAACGGTGGCTCGGCGCGATCGCGCGCAGGACGGGCTTTTCGACACGGCAGCGCGCGAAGGCGGCCGGGCAGCGCGGGTGGAAATGGCAGCCGGGCGGCGGCGCGGCGGGGCTCGGAATCTCGCCCTTGACCGGAGCATAGACCCGCCGGCGCTGCTTCAGGTCGGGGATCTCCGCCAGCAGTCCGCGCGTATAGGGGTGGTTGGGACTGCCGAAGAACCGAGCGGCGGGCGCGTCCTCGACGATGCGACCGAGATACATGATGACGACGCGGTCGGCGATGTGCTGGACGACGCGCAGATCGTGGCTGATGAAGAGATAGGTCAGGTCGAGATCGCGTCGCAGCTCCATGAACAGGTTCAGGATCTGAGCCTGGATCGAGACGTCGAGCGAGGCAACCGACTCGTCGCAGACCAGGAAGCGCGGCTGCATGGCGAGCGCACGGGCGATCGAGATGCGCTGGCGCTGCCCACCGGAGAACTGGTGCGGAAAGCGCTGGCGATAGGCGGGATCGAGCCCGGCCCGGCGCATCTGCGCGCAGACATAGTCGTCGAGTTCGGAGCGACCGACCATGCCGTGGACGAGCGGCGCCTCGCCGATCGCCGCGGCGACGCGCATGCGCGGGTTCAAGCTCGCCTGCGGGTCCTGGAAGATGAGCTGCACGTCGCGATGAACCGAGCGGTCACCCTGCGGATCGCGCCCGAAGACGCGAACATCGCCGCCGCTCGGCGGCAGCAGTCCGGCAGCGATGCGCCCCAGGGTCGACTTGCCGCTGCCGGATTCGCCGACGAGGCCGACGAATTCGCCGGTCGGGATGGTGAGGTCGATACCGTCGAGCGCATGGATGACAGGCTGACGCTTGGCGAGACGCAGCTTGACCGCAAGCCCGTCCGCACGGCCGAAACGGCGGCTCAGGTCGCGCGTCTCAAGCGCGGGAGCGGAAGAGGAAGCGATCGTCGTCATGCCGCCACCTCGGCGAGCGAAGCCGGGCCGGAGAGAGGGTGGAAGCAGCGCAGCTTGTGTTCGCCTTGCGTGAAGGCGGGCTGGCGGGCGCAATCATCGGCACGGCGCGCGCAGCGCGGCCCGAAGGCGCAGCCATCAGGCGGGTCGACCATGTCCGGCGTGGTGCCGGGAATCTGGACCAGCATCGAGCCCGGCGCACTCGCGCCCGGCAGACTGCCGATCAGCCCGGCCGTGTAGGGGTGGCTCGGCCGGTCGAGAACCGCATCGGCGCCACCCTGCTCGACGATGCGGCCGGCATACATCACGGCGATCTCGTCGGCGATGCCGGCGATGACCGAGAGGTCGTGGGTGATCCAGAGCAGCGCAGTGCCGCTCTCGCGGGTCAGTTGCTGCACCTCGGCCAGGATCTGCGCCTGGATCGAGACATCGAGCGCGGTCGTCGGCTCGTCGGCGATGATCAGGTCGGGCCGGTTGATCAGTGCGATGGCGATGGCGACGCGCTGGCGCATGCCGCCCGAGAGCTGATGCGGATAGGCGTCGAGCCGCGCCTCCGGGCTCGGGATGCCCATAGCGCCCAGCAGATCCCGCGCGCGGATGCGGGCCGAGGCCTCGTCGATCGTTTCGTGGGCGCGGATCGTCTCGATCATCTGTGTGCTGATCCGGAGCACCGGGTTCAGCGTCATCATCGGGTCCTGAAAGACCATGGCGATGCGGTTGCCGCGCAGGCGGCGCAGGCTCTCCTCGTCGAGCTTTGTCAGGTCCTGCCCGCGGAACAGGATCTCGCCGCCGACGATCCGGCCGGGCGGATCGATCAGCCCCATGATCGAGAAGCCGGTCACGGACTTGCCCGAGCCGCTCTCGCCGACGAGGCCGAGCGTCTCTCCGGCACGCAGCGTGAAGGAGACGTCGCGCACGGCGTCGAGATCGCCGCGATCCGTGCGGAAGCGGGTGCGCAGATTAAGGACTTCGAGCAGCGGCGCGGTCATTTCAGCGCCCTCGGATCGAGCACCTCGCGCAGGCGGTCGCCGACCAGATTGATCGCGACGATGGCGGTAAGCAGCGTCAGGCCCGGAAAGAAGCTGATCCAGTATTCGCCCGAGAGCATGAACTGGAAGCCGTTGGCGATCAGCAGGCCCAGCGAGGGCTGCGTCACCGGGGCGCCCAGGCCGAGGAAGGAGAGCGTCGCCTCCAGCGTGATCGCGCGCGCGACCTGCAAGGCGGCGATGACGAGCAGCGGCGGCAGGCAGTTGGGCAGGACATGGCGCAGCAGGATGCGCGAGGTCGGAAGCCCCAGCCCCCGCGCCGCCTCGAAATAGTCGCGCTTGCGCTCGACCAGCGCCTGGGCGCGCGCCGTGCGGGCGTAATAGGCCCATTCCAGCAGCACCAGCGTCAGCACGACATTGCCGATGCCCCGGCCCAGCAGCGCGAGCATCAGCAACGCAACGAGGATCGAGGGCAGTGACATCAGCAGGTCGACGAGCCGCATGATCAGCGCATCGACGAACCCGCCGCTCCAGGCCGCGATCAGGCCGAGCAGGATGCCGAGAATGCCAGCCAGCACCGCCGAGCCGACGCCGACCGTGAGGCTGGTGCGCAGTCCGTAGAGGATGGCGGAGAAGAGATCGCGGCCCTGGCCGTCGGTGCCGAGCCAATAGGTGAGATCGCCGCCCGAGGAGGCCGAGCCGGGTGGAAGCCTTGCGTCGAGCACGTCGATGGCCGCGAGGTCGAAGGGGTTCTGCGGCGCGATCTGTGCGGCGAAGACGGCGCCAAGGATCAGCAGCGTCAGCAGGCCAAGCCCGATCACGGCCGCAGGCGCCCGCAGGAAGCGGATGAGCGCGCTGATCGCGGGGCGGCGGCCGGTGACGACGGGAACGCTCGTCATGCCGAGGCCTCCTCGCGGACGCGCGGATCGAGGATGCGGTAGAGAATGTCGACGACGAGATTGATGACGACAAAGAGCGTCACGACCACGAGCAGGTAGGCCATGACCACCGGCCGGTCGAGCGCGTTGATGCTGTCGAGGATGAGCTTGCCGGAGCCCGGCCAGGCGAAGATGCTCTCGGTCACAACCGCGAAGGCGATGGTCGAGCCGAGCTCGAGCCCGAGCACCGTCACCAGCGGGATCATGATGTTGCGCAGGATGTGCATCATGACGATCCGGCCGCGGCGCAGCCCCTTCGCCCGCGCAAAGCGGACGTAATCGAGCGGCAGCACCTCGCGCACGCCGGCCCGCGTCAGCCGGATCACCAGCGAGACCTTGAACAGCGACAGGTTGATCGCCGGCAGCAGCAGGTGGCGCCAGCCATTCAGTGTCAGGAAGGACCATTCGACGCCGAAGACACGCACCGTTTGGCCGCGCCCGCTTGCCGGAAGCCAGCCGAGCGACACGCTGAAGGTCATGATCAGCAGGAGCCCGACCCAGAAGGTCGGCAGTGAGAAGCCGAGGATGCTGCCGGTCTGGATCAGCTTCGAAAATGGGCGCTCGGGATAGAGCCCGGCATAGAGCCCGAGCGGCACGCCGAGGGTGATCGCGAAGATCGTCGCGGCGAAGGCAAGTTCGAGCGTTGCCGGCAGGCGCTGCAGGATCAGCGTCACAGCTGGGACGTTGTAGACGAAGCTGCGGCCGAGATCGCCCCGCAGCGCACTCGCTGCAAAGCTGAGATATTGCTGCCAGAGCGGGCGATCGAGGCCGAGCTGCGCGATGAGCTCGGCACGGTCGGCCTGCGTCGCGTCAGGCGCAAGCAGAATGTCGGCGGGATTGCCAATGGCGTGCATGCCCAGGAACACGACGAGCGACATCGCCACGATGACGAGGAGCGCTTGCGCGATACGTTGGAGCAGCCAGCCAAGCATCAGACCGGAACCGCCGTCTCTTCAGGCAGGATCGGCACCCACTCGTCGCCGAAGATCTCGGGCTCAGCGTAGTCCTGCCCGCGCTGGAAATGGCTCTCCACATCCTCGACATAGAGTCGCCCGGCGATGGCCTGCGAAAGCCGCAGGGCTCCGTCGCTGATCGCCGGAATGTCGCCGGACACGGTGCCGTGGGACATCATCGCCGGATAGCAGAAGCAGTGCACACGGGCGAGGCCGGGGCAGGTGCCGGGAATCTTGGGCAGGAACTCGAAGGCCGGGCCGAGATCGGGCATGGCGCCGAGGCTCTCCTCCGCATCGGGCGGAACGCCGCGATCGACCCAGTTGCGGGCGCATGCGGCGATTTCCGAGAGGAAGGGACGATTGCCCCAATCGACCTTGAAGCCGGTCGAGAAGATGACGAAGTCGTACCGCATCGGGCCGATGCTGGTCTCAAGGACGACCTCATGGCCTTCCATCCGGGCCGAGACCAGCGAGGTGCCGAGCCGGAAGAAGGCGTTGGGATGGCCGGAGACGCGCAGGACGCTGGCGCGCGGGGGAGGCACCTGCTCGCGAGCGACATAGCTGTTGATCCGCCACTTCCAGTCATCGGGCAGATAGCGATACCCGGCAACGGCGCCGGCATGGCCCATGCCCTTGCCGCGATTGATGCGCGGCAGGTCCCGACGCCGGATCAGCAGGTCGACTTGCGCCGCGCCGGCTTCGAGCGCCGTGCCGGCGCTGTCCATCGCCGAGGCGCCAGCGCCGATGACGGCGACGCGCTTGCCGCGCAGCTCGGCGTAATCATTGGGGTCGGAGGAATGGGCCCAACGCTCGCGCGGCAGATCGCGGGCGAGCTCGGGCACGACCGGACCGCCGAGCCCGTCACGGCCGGTCGCCAGCACGACATGGCGGGCGCGCACATGGCGAGGCCCCTTCTCCGTCGCCATCTCGACCGCGATATGGTCCGGATGCAGGCGGATCGCGGTGACGTCATGGCCGTTGCGGACATCGAGGCGCAGCACGTCGCGGAACCAGCGCAGATAATCCATCCACATCAGGCGCGGGATCTTGTCGAGCTGCTCCCAATCCTCGGCGCCGAACTGCGCCTCGAACCAGGCCCGGAAGGTCAGCGATGGAATGCCGAGCGCCGGCCCCGTCAGGGTCTTGGGCGAACGCAGCGTCTCCATGCGCGCGGTCGTTGCCCAGGGGCCTTCGAAGCCCTTCGGGCGGCGATCGTAATTGACGGCGCGCACGCCGATGTTGCGCAGCGCGCCTGCCGCTGCCAGCCCGGCCATGCCGGCGCCGATGACCGCGACGTCGAGCAGCGGCTCGCCCTCGGCGCTGCGCGCGGGCACCCACTGGGCGGCCGGGAGAGTCAGCAGTTCGAGTTCGCGGGCGACGCGGCGGTTCAGCGCTGCCAGCCCCTCGGGAAAATTGTCTTGATCGGCTGTCACAGCCGCATCTCCTGTTTGGTCAGCGAGGCGAGGAGGGCGTGGTGCTCCTCGGGCGGGATCAGGGTGAAATCGTCCAGCCGCTCCTGCGCCGCAATCTGCAGCGCCGCGATCAGCTCGCGGGCCTTGTCGGGGACGGCGACGCCGCGTGCCGTCACCACCCCGAAGCAATAGGGGATCGGCGTCGCCAGCGGCAGGATGCGGACGCCCGGCGTCGGGCGGCCGGTCAATGTCAGCGGCTCGACGATCGCCACACCTGCTCCGGCCTCGATGAAGGAGAGCGCATTGATCGTCGAGGTGGTGCGGACCCGGACGCGAACATCGACGCCGGCTGCGTTGAGGGCTGCGCGAATGCGCGCGGGCACTCCGCGGCGCATCGACATGCCGACGAGACTGCGCCCGGCGAGCGCTTGCAGCTCGACGGGCCCTTCGCGACGCGCCAGCGGGTCGCCTTCGGGCACGGCCAGGACGCAAGGCGCGGTGCCCAGCCACTCGACGGTGAGATCGCGATGCAGCAAGGGCGCGCTGGTCGCGCCGATCTGGGCAGTGCCAGACATCACGGAGTTCTGGACGCGGTCGGGATTCTCGACCTCGATTGCGAGCCGCGGCGGCTCGTCGAGGCATCCGATCGCCTTCCAGGCATCGGTCAGCAGCCCGAAGGCAAGGGCGGAGACTGCGGAAACCCGGATAGGCGGCTCGGCCTCGCCGACGACTTCGCGGGCACGCTCCCACAGATTGACGAAACCGGCCAGCGCCCGCTCGACATCGTCGCGCAGCACCATGCCCTTCGGCGTCAGGACCAGCCGCTGGCCGGCGCGCTCGAAGAGCGGCTGGCCGAGGTCGCGCTCCAGCTCCTGGATCATCCGGCTCACCGAAGGTTGCGACACGCCGAGATGGCGCGCCGCCGCGGTGACGCTGCCCAGTGAGGCAACCTGCAGATACGCCTCGAGGGTCTTGAGGCGGCTCATTGCGTCAGTCGTTACGGACGGGATCGCCGAGCACGTGCATCAGGCGGTTGGCCCAGCCGAACAGCGCCGTGGAGAGGATGAGGTCGACCGCCTCGGCCTCACTGATGCCGGCCTCGCGCAGCTTGGCGGCATCAGCCTCGGTGACCGCCGGGGGCGATTGCGAGAGCTTGACCGAGAAGTCGAAGATCGCCTGGTCGCGCGGCGAAAGCTTTGCCTGTTCGCCACGCGCGAAGAGCTCGTCGGTGACGGCCGTGTCCTTGCTGAGCTGTGCATGGCGGGAAGCATGCACGGCGGCACAATAGATGCAGCGATTGACGATCGAGGCGCCGATGGCGCCGAGCTCGCGCTCGGCCCGGCTCATGCCGCCGGGATCGTACATGATCGCGTTGAACAGCGGAGAGCGCACCGCCAGCGTCTCCGGATCATGCGCCAAGACTAGCACATAGTCCGAGACCTTGGTGTTCGACGGCGTGATCTTCAGCGCGTCGCGCTGCTCGGGGGTGGCGCTGGCCAGATCGACCGGGGTGACCCGAGGCTGCCATTCCGGGACGGTGCGGGTGAAGCGATGGACGACCCGGCTCATGCCGCAGCTCCCTTGAGTACAGCGAGCCCGGCGAAGACGCGGCACTGGTAGCTCATGAAGGCATTGAGTTCGCAAAGGCGCACGATGTCGGCCTCGGCGACGCCAGCCGACTTCAGCCCGCCGATATCCCCGGTGACGACCGCACGCGGCTCGGCGGCGACCTTGTCCATGAAGGCAACGACGGCCCGTTCCCGCGCATCGCTGCCGGTTTGGGCAGGATCGGCAAGGTCATGAAAAGCCGGCTCAGCAATCAATGCGAGATAGTGCTTGGCCAGATCCGTCAGGCCGTTCAGGGCCGCGATGCGCGCTGCCATCGCGATGCGCCACTGTGCGGGAAATCCACCGGGATCGCGGGGTTGGATTACGGCGGCCTCGGCTTGGCGGCTCATTTCGATGATGTTGGCGCGCGCTTGCGCCGCGATCAGGGCTTTCGCATCGAGCCAGGGAGACGCCTCTGGACCTGTGGTCTGGGTCATAGCAATTCTCTCTATGCATCAACTTATCGAGTTGATGCTTGTAGCGAATGAAGCGCGCTGTTTGCGCCAAGTCAAGGATCGATCGTGGCCCGCGTGATAGCCGGCCCGGTTCTCCGGTCGCTTTCGGGCGGGCCGACGCTGCGCGACGTTTGGCGCGGCTCGCCTGGCGCCCTTGTCAACGGACGATGAGGCTGCTTCCTTAACCTGCTGCCGCCAGGGCCGGCGGCCCCGGCGGCTGGCACCCAAAGGAGGATCGCTCTCATGACGAAGGTTCTGGTTCTCTACTATTCCAGCTACGGACATATCGAGGCGATGGCGCAGGCGGTCGCCGAAGGCGTACGCGAGGCCGGCGCGGAAGCGGTGGTCAAGCGCGTGCCGGAACTCGTGCCGGAGGAAATCGCCCGCAAATCGGGGTTCAAGCTCGATCAGGCCGCCCCGATCGCAACGATCGACGAACTCCCCGGCTACGACGCGATCATCCTCGGCGTGCCCACCCGCTTCGGCAACATGCCGGCGCAAATGAAGAACTTCCTCGACCAGACCGGCGGCCTCTGGCTCCAGGGCAAGCTTGTCGGCAAGGTCGGCAGCGTCTTCTCCTCGAGCGCCACGCAGCATGGCGGGCAGGAAAGCACGATCCTCTCGACCCAGATCGTGCTGCTGCATCAGGGCATGGTCATCGTCGGCCTGCCCTACGCTTTCCAGGGTCAGATGACGATGGCCGAGATCAGCGGCGGTTCTCCTTACGGCGCCAGCACCATCGCCGGCGGCGACGGCTCGCGCCAGCCGTCCGAGAACGAGCTTGCCGGCGCCCGCTATCAGGGTCGCCACGTCGCGCAGATCGCGGCGAAGCTTGCGACGGGCTGACGACCTGAAGACGGGCTTAGGAGCCCGTCTCCTTTTGATTTGAATACTCTATAGATGCTCCGCCTGGATCGTATCGCTTCGCCCTCGTATTCATAGAAGTGCGTTTTATTCCACGGCTTGAGGCGCCTAAGACTCGTGTGCGTTTCGAAGCGGGAAAAATAATGCCCCATGTGAACCAGCTTTTTTCCTATATATGGAAGAATAGCTACCGTGATCAGGTCGGAATTATCTCGATTGTTGTTTTATCTCTGCCATTTTATTATCTTTCTCTTGAACTGCCGAAATATATCATATCTGGTGCATTGCAGGGAAAAGCTTTCGATGATGGAAAAGAATATGCGATATTTATGCCGTTCGATACGGGTATAAGTCTGTTCGGATTGGAAATAAAATCCGGAGGAATTAGAGTCGATCGTATTTCGTATCTTTTCATTCTGTCTTTTTTATTTCTTATATTGATCGTTATCAATGGGTATTTCAAGTATATCATCAACATGAAAAAGGGGGCTCTCGGTGAGAGATTACTGCAGCGGCTCCGCTTCGATCTGTTTTCGTCCTTGCTTTTGTCGACGCCCGAGCAGCGTCAGCGTTTGAAGCCTTCGGAAGCCGCCTCGATCATCAAGGATGAGGTCGAGCCCGTCGGTGGCTTCGTCGGAGATGCGTTCGTTCAGCCGGTCTTCCTGGGCGGGCAGGCCCTGACTGCACTCATCTTCATCCTGATGCAGAATGCTCTGCTCGGCCTTGTCGCCGTCGCGATGATCTCCTCGCAGGTTCTGGTCATTCCGCGGCTGCGGCGAGAGCAGATCCGGCTTGGCAAGCAGCGCCAAATCGCTTCCCGCGCCTTGGCTGGCAAGATCGGGGAGGTGGTCGAGACGCTGGACGAGGTTTCCAATCATGGGACCGCCGCGCTTGAACGCGGACAGGTCGCACAACGGCTCGAAACTCTGTTCGGCATTCGCTACCGGCTGTACGGGCGGAAATTCGCCGTCAAAGCCCTCAACAATCTGATGGCGCAGATCACCCCGTTCCTGTTCTACACGATCGGCGGCTACGCCACCCTGACCGGGAATCTCGGGATCGGCCAGCTTGTGGCGGTGATCGCGGCCTATCGCGACCTGCCGCCGCCCGTGAAGGACCTCATCGACTGGGATCAGCAGCGTCTCGATGTCGAAGCCAAGTTTCAGCAGGTTACGGAGCAGTTCGCACTCTCCGCTCCGTCAACTCAAAGGGAGCCGGTCAGCCACCAATTCCCCGAGACCGGCGTGATCGCCTTGCAGGGGCTCAGCGCGGTCAGCGCCACGGGCGACCGAATGCTCGACCGGGTTTCCCTGACACTGCCGCTGAAGCAGCATGTCCTGCTGTCGGGAATGGGAGAGGGCGCGGGTTGCGTCGCGCGCATCCTCGGCGGACGGCTGACGCCGAGCGGTGGCGCGCTCAAGATCGGCGATGTCTCGCTCGACAGGATTTCCGAGGCGGCTCGCGGCCGCTGCATCGCTTATGCGGGCAGTGAGCCGGCGATCTTCGATGGAACCCTGCGCGACAACATCGTCTACGGCCTGCGCGGTCACGCCTCGAAGACAGATCGCGATGTGGGTCCGACCAGGGAAGGCGAGACCTTGGGAACGGCCGACGACGAGCTGTCGGCAGCTCAACTGGCTGCAACGCTGCACATCGTCGGTCTTTCCGGCGTCGTGTTCCGCTATGGCCTCGCTAGCAGACCCAACGCGGACGAAGTCCCCGTTCTGGTCGGCCGGCTGGGGGAAATCCGGGCGCATATCCGCAAGGTACTGGCTGCACGAGGAGCGCAGGATGCCGTCGAGCCCTACGATGCGACGCACTACATCCACACCGCCACGATCGGCGAAAACATCCTCTTCGGCGTTCCGAACGATGCCGCGATCAGCGGAACCAGGCTGGCCGAGCATGCGCTGACGCAGGACGTTCTCGACTCGCTTGCCCTGAGCGATGATCTGACGACGGTCGGTCTGCGCATCGCCGCGACCATGCTCGAAATCTTCTCGGATCTGACCCCGGACCACCTCCTTCTCGATAGCTTTTCCTTCATCGCCGCAGAGGAGTTTCCCGCCTATCGCGAGCGCCTGGCGCGGGCCGAGGCCGGGCAGATCGACGAGACTGATCGGGCCCGGTTCCTGGAGCTGTCGTTTCTCTACGCCGAGCCGCTGCACCGCCTCGGCCTTCTCGACGAGGGGATGAAAAGGCGCATCCTGCTGGCACGTCACGCCTTTCGCGCACGCATTTCGCAGGACGCCGCAAAGATCATCGATTTCTACGACTCCGGTGAATGGGGAGCCGCATCGGTCCGCGAGAACATCCTGTTCGGGCGGGTGACGCAAGCGAGCGCCGGTGTCCGCGAGCGGGTCGACGAGGCCGTTCGCGATGCCATGACCGAGCTCGGGCTCGATCACGAGATTTTCCGGATCGGCCTTGCGCAGCCGGCCGGCTATGCTGGCCGCCTGCTGTTCCCGGCGGTCAAAGCCCAGGTTGCTCTGGCACGCTGCCTGATCAAGCGCCCCGCGCTGCTGATCCTCGACAACGCCTTGAGCAGCTTGAGCCCGACGGAGGGCAAGGCAATCTTGCGGCGCCTTCGCGATGCGATGAAGGGCAGGACCCTGATCGTCGTCGCGCGTGATGACGACGGTGATATTCCCATGGACCTCTCCGTCGTCTTCGACGGCGCCAGGCTGCGCCCGGTTCCCGGCCTGCAACCCGCGGCGGCCGGGGCACCGATCGACGAGGTAGGCAGCGAGCGTGACGATGTCAGAGCGCTAAGAGCCGTGCCGATCTTTGCCAATCTCGATCTTGCGCGCATCAAGCTGCTGGCCTTTACCAGCGAGCGAACCGTTTTCGCCGCCGGCGACCTGCTGTTCGAGCAGGGGGCGGAATCCGATGCGGCCTATGTCGTGATGGCCGGCACCGCGAACGTCCTGATCGGACCTCCGGAGAACGCCGTTTGCGTTTCCCGGATCGAGGCTCCTGCGATCGTCGGCGAGATGGGAGTCGTCACCGGAGAGGTCAGATCGGCGACCATCCGGGCGACCAGCGAATTGACCGCGTTGAAGCTCCGTAAGGAGGTGTTCATCGCCTTGATGGAAGAATTTCCGGACATGACGCTCTCCGTCATGCGGCTGATGGTCAAGCGATTGCAGGACAATGTCGCGATTGTTTCCAAGCGCGAGCTCGAAGGCCCGGCGCGTGACTGAGACGGCGCGGTTGCTCGATTGCAGCTTCGGCATCCGGTTCTGGGGAACGCGTGGATCGATTCCGGTTTCCGGCCGCTCCTGTAATCGTTTCGGCGGGGATACGACGTGCTTCGAGGTCCGGATCGCCGGTCGCCGTGTCATCGTCGATGCAGGATCCGGACTGCGCCGGCTCGGGCAGGCCATGGCAGCTGCCGGGGAGCGTGATGCGACGCTCCTGTTCAGCCATCTCCATCTCGACCATGTCATCGGCCTGACCGCATTCGCGCCGCTCTGGCGCATGCCCGGCGAGATTGCGATGCATGTGCCGGCCTGCACGGCAGCGCGTGCCGAGGCGAATCTGTCGGCTCTGTTCAGTGAACCGTTCTTCCCCGTCAGCTTTGCCCAGGCTCCCAGCCGGGTTCGCTTTTCGAGCTTCACGGCGGGTGGCGATCTCGGTCTTTCGGGCATCGACGTCGCGACGATCGCGCTGCAGCATGATCCGTGCGCGGCCGGTTTTCGGTTCCGCTATGGCGGGCAGACACTTGTGATCCTGACGGATCATGAACATGCCGGCGATGATGCGGACCCGGCGTTCACCGCCTTCTGCCGAGGCGCCGATCTTCTCGTCTACGACGCGATGTGGGACGAAGCGACCGACTACGACCCGCATCGCGGCTGGGGGCACTCGACCTGGCAAGCGGGACTGCGCCTGCTGGAGGCTGCCGGGGCGAAGCGCCTTGCCTGCGTCCACCATTCGCCCGAGCTGTCCGATGCGGCGCTCGAGCTGCGCGAGGCACATCTGAAGCGATGCCATTCGCAGAGTTTTTATGCGCGGCAGGACGACGTCGTCGTCCTGGTGGCCTGACGCATTCTTCAGGCATGGCGGAGCACGGGCGGCGCCCGGTCCGATCGTGACCACCTCTGCTGGGGCGCCTGTCGCTTCTCCAGCGCGCCTGGCGCCGTCAGGCGCCCTTGATCAGCTCCCGCGCGATGATGGTGCGCTGAATCTGGTTGGTGCCCTCGTAGATCTGGGTGATCTTGGCATCGCGGTAGAGCCGCTCGACCTCGAAGCCGCGGATATAGCCTGAGCCGCCGAAGATCTGCACGGCGTTGGCGGTCTGCGCTACTGCCATGTCGCTGGCGAAGCACTTTGCCATCGAGGAGGCGGAGGTCGCGGGCTTGCCGTGGTCGATCAAGAGCGCGGCGCGCTCGACGAGGGCGCGGGCGGCGGCGATGTCCTTGGCCATGTCGGCCAGCATCCACTGCAGGCCCTGATTGTCGAGGATCGGCTTGCCGAACTGGCGCCGGTCGCGTGCATAGGCGAGCGCCGCCTCGAGCCCCGCCTGCGCGATGCCGGTCGCCAGCGCGGCGATGCCGACGCGCCCCTTCTCCAGCACACTCATCATGATGTGGAAGCCGCGCCCCTTGGGTCCCAGCAGCGCTTCTCGCGGTACGGTCACGCCGTCGAAGGTCAGCGCGCCAACCTGGCTCGCGCGCTGGCCCATCTTGTGCTCCTTCGCCCCGCGCGAGACGCCCGGCGCATGGAGATCGACTAGGAAGATGCTCATGCCGCGATGGCCGGCGGCGGGATCGGTCGAGGCCAGCACGAAGCCGAGATCGGCGACCGGCGCGTTGTGGATCCAGAGCTTGCCGCCGTCGATGACGTAGCCCTCGGCGGTCTCGCGCGCGACGGTGCGGACGTTTGAGAGGTCGGAGCCGGCTTCGGCCTCGGTCAGGCAATAGGCGATGCGGGTTTTCGCGGCGAGGATGTCAGGCAGGTGCCTCAACTGCTCGGGTGTACCGTAGCGGGTGAGCAGCGTGCCGATGAGTTCGACGAGGCCGCATTGGTCGGCGACGGAGGAATAGCCGCGCGACAATTCCTCCATCACGATCGCATAGGCGAAGGCGTCGAGCCCGGCACCGCCATGCTCCTCCGGCACGGTGATACCGAACAGGCCGAGTTCTCCCATCCGTCGGTAGATCTCGGCGGGAAAGGTCTCGTCGCGGTCGAGATCGATGGCGACGGGCTTGACGACATCCTCGGCGAAGCGCCGGGCGGTCTCACGGATCTGGTCGTAGATCTCGGCGTCGAGCAGAGGGGCGTGCATGGCTTTCTCCTCAGGCGATGCCGTTGAGGGCGCAGAGATGCGCCATGCGGTGCCCCGCGAGCTCGGGATCGACGAAGAGCCCGGCTTGGTCGGCAAGGCGGAAGAGATCGGCATAATGCAGGATGCCGCGCGCAGATTCGGCGCCGCCGACCATGCGGAAATGGTTCTGGAAGCCGCCGAGCCAGGCGAGGAAGACGACACCGCATTTGTAATGCTGCGTCGGTGCCTCGAAGAGCCGGCGCGACAGCGCAACGGTCGGATCGAGGATGGTGTGGAAGCCGGCGCGGTCGCCCCCTTCCAGCTTGGCGAAGGCCGCGGCTGCGGCCGGGGCGATCGGATCGAAGATGCCGAGCAGGCCGTGCGAGAAGCCCTGCGCGTCGCCGCCGATCAGCTCGGCATAGTTGAAGTCGTCGCCGGTATACATCACGACGCCCTCGGGCAGGAGGCGACGCATCTCGATCTCCTTGCCGGCGTCGAGCAGCGAGATCTTGATGCCGTCGATCTTGGCGGCGTGCTCACGGATCAGGGTGAGCACCGTCTCCATGGCCGGCTTGAAGTCGCGGCTGCCCCAGTAGCCGGCGAGCGCGGGGTCGAACATCTCGCCGAGCCAGTGCAGGATCACCCTGCCGCGGCACTGGCGGATGAGGTGGCTGTAGACGGAGAGGTAGTCCTCCGGGCTTTTGGCGACGCGGCAGAGCGCCCGGCTGGCCATCAGGATGATCTTGCCGCCGTGCTCCTCGATATGGCCGATCTGCTCCTCATAGGCGCGGATCACGTCGTCGAGGCTGCGCGCGGCTTGCGGATCGAGCTGGTCTGTGCCGGCGCCGCAGGCGAGATCGGCGCCCGGCGTTACCTTGGCCTCGGCGAGGACGCGGGTGATCAACTCGGCGGCGTTCGGCCAGTCCAGCCCCATGCCGCGCTGCGAGGTGTCCATCGCTTCGGCGATCTTGAAGCCGAGGCCCCAGAGGTGATGCCGGAAGGTGAGGGTGGCGTCCCAATCGACCGCCGGCACGCGCCAGGGCTCCTGGAGCTTCAGCGGGTCGGCGACGACATGGGCGGCAGCATAGACGGTGCGGACGCCGTTCGCCGGCGCGGTGCGCGGAAATGGCGAGGGCGGGGCCAGCCTGTAGCGCTCGCTGCTGCCGTCCATGCGGGGCAGGGTGATCTCGGCCATCGCTTCCTCCGATCTTGATTATTGGAACGTTCCATCAATGAAACGTGCTGGAGGCGTTATACATGGCGATAAAATCGTTTGAAAGAGGGAGATTGCGTGGGTGATCAAAGGCTGATAATGGAACGTTCCAAGATAAGAATGGCGTACGCCACTTCAGGGATGAAACGATGCCGCAGCCGAAAGGCAGCAAGGGAAAGGTGACGATCATCGAGATCGCGGACGCCGCCGGCGTCTCGAAATCGACGGTTTCGCTTGTTCTGACCGGGCGCGGCAGCGTCAAATCCGAGACGCGCCAGCAGGTTCTCCAGACCATGGACCGGCTGGGCTATGTCTATAATCGCGGCGCGGCCAATCTGCGCAATGCGCAGTCCCATATCGTCGGCCTCGTCCTCAACGACCTCTCCAATCCGTTCTTCGCCGAATTCGCCATTGGGGTGGAGAAGGTGCTCCAGATGGCGGGCTATGTCGCCTTCATGGCCAATACCGCCGAGAGCGTGGTGCGGCAGGAGCAGGTGATGCGGATGATGCGCGAGCACGGTGCTGGCGGCATTATTCTCTGCCCGGCTTTGGATACGCGGCCTGAGCATCTCGACTGGGTCAAGGCGGCCGGCACCGCGCTGCTGGTGGCGATCCGTCGCCTGCCGGGCGCTGAGGCGAGTCTCGTCGTGCCGGAAAACGTCGCGGGCGCCAGCCGGGTCACGCGTCATCTCATCAATCTCGGCCATGAGCGCATCGCCTTCCTCGGCGGCATGCATTCCATGGTCGTCCGGCAGGAGCGCCATGGCGGCTTCCTCTCGGCGATGGAAGCGGCCGGCCGCAATGTCGACCCGGCGCTCAATCTCGAGAGCATGCCGACGCGCGACGGCGGCTTCGGCGCGATGAGCGCGGTGCTCTCCCTCGCAGACCGGCCGACCGCCGTCGTCTGCTATAACGACGTCGTCGCCATCGGCGCGATGCTGGCAGCGGCGCGGCACGGGCTCGTGGTCGGCCGCGACATCGCCATCGTCGGCTTCGACGACACCAGCGAGGCGCGCCATGTCTCGCCGGCGCTGACCACCGTCGCGGTCGATCCCGTCGGGCTCGGCGAACGCGCCGCCGCGCTGCTGCTGAAGCAGATCGCCGATCCCGCCGCCGAGCCGGAAAGCTTCATCGGCCCCGCCAACCTCGTCATCCGCGAATCCTGCGGCGCCTATCAGCGTGCGCTCGCTGCCGCCGGCTGAAACGTTCATCCAGAGACAAAAACCATGGCCTTTCCCCGCATCCTCTCCGCCGACGAAGCCGCCGCTCTGATCCCGGACGACGCGATCGTCACTGTCTCCTCCTCTTCGGGGCTTGGCTGCCCGGACGCGGTGCTGGCGGCGATCGGCCGGCGCTTCGATGCGTCCGGCCATCCGCGCAATCTGACCACGCTGCACCCCATCGCCGCCGGCGACATGTGGGGCGTCAAGGGCGTCGATCACATCGCAAAGCCCGGCCTGCTGGCCCGGATCATGGGCGGCTCCTACCCCTCCGGCCCGTCCTCGGCCGAGCCGCCGGCGATCTGGAAGATGGTCACGGGCAACGAGATCCCGGCCTACAATATCCCGAGCGGCATTCTGTTCGACATGCATCGCGAAGCCGCCGCCAAGCGACCGGGCGTGCTGACCAAGATCGGCATGGACACTTTCGTCGATCCCAAGCACCAGGGCTGCGCCATGAATGCGCGCGCCATGGCCGAGCCGATCGTCAGCCGCGTCGAATTCGACGGCGAGGACTGGCTCTATTTCCGCAGCATCGTGCCGCAAGTCGCGATCATCCGCGCCACCACGGCCGACGAGCGCGGCAACCTGTCCTACGAGCATGAGGGTGGCCTGCTCGGGCCGCTCGATCAGGCGCTGGCCGTGCGCAACAATGGCGGCGTCGTCATCGCGCAGGTGAAGCGCGTGGTCGAGGCGGGCAGCCTCAACACGCAGGCCGTCTTCGTGCCCGGCATCCTCGTCGATGCGATCGTGGTCGCGCCCGACCAGATGCAGACGACGCAGACCGTCTACGACCCCGCCATCTCCGGCGAGGTGCGGCGGCCGCTGTCGAGCTTCGAGACACCGGCCTTCGACGTTGCAAAGGTGATCGCGCGGCGTGTGGCGCAGGAACTGCGCCACGGCGATGCCGTCAATATCGGCTTCGGCATCTCGGCCAATGTCCCGCGCATCCTGATCGAGGAGGGCCAGCACGGCGCCGTGACCTGGGTGATCGAGCAGGGCGCCGTCGGCGGCGTGCCGCTGCTCGAATTCCAGTTCGGCTGCGCCTCCAATGCCGAGGCGATCGTGCCGTCTCCCTACCAGTTCACCTATTTCCAGGGGGCGGGCTTCGACATGTCGCTGCTCTCCTTCCTGCAGATCGACAGGCAGGGCTGCGTCAACGTCTCGAAGCTTGGTGTGCGTCCTCACGTCACGGCCGGCGCCGGCGGCTTCATCGACATCACCGCCCGGGCCAAGCGCATCGTCTTCTCCGGCTATTTCAGCGCCGCGGCCAAGCTCGCGATCGCCGATGGCAAGCTCGTCATCGAGAAGGAGGGCAAGGTGAAGAAGCTCGTCGAGGCCGTCGAGCACATCTCCTTCTCCGGGCCGCGCGCTGTCGCGCAAGGTCAAGACGTGACCTACATCACCGAGCGCTGCGTGATGAAGCTGACGCCGGAAGGCATCGTCGTCACCGAGATCGCGCCGGGCGTCGATCTTGAGCGCGACATCCTCAGCCAGAGCGAGTTCCCGCTGCTGGTGCCCAAGCCGCCGAAGCTGATGGATGCCGCGCTGTTCGACGAGGCCCTGATCGGCCTCAACGTTCCCAGGAGGGCAGCATGAGCGACCCCGCCCGCCTCGACATCGCCTCCGGCATCGCGACGATCACGCTCGCCCGGCCGGAAAAGCTCAACGCGCTCGACGATGTCATGGTCGGGCTGCTCGGCCGCTTCGCCGACGCGATCGATGCCGACCGCTCGGTGCGCGCCGTCATCCTGACCGGGGAGGGCAAGGCCTTCTGCGCCGGCGGCGACATCGTCGCCTGGGGCGGGCTGTCGCCGCTGGAGATGGGGCAGGGCTGGGTGCGCTCCGGCCACCGCGCCTTCGACAAGCTGGCGCGGATGAAGCCGCCGGTCATCGCCGCGATGAACGGCCATGCGCTGGGCGGCGGCCTCGAGCTCGCCGTTACCGCCGATATCCGTATCTGCGAGGTGCAGGCCAAGATCGGCCTGCCCGAGACCGGGCTCGGCATGATCCCCGGCTGGTCCGGCACGCAGCGCCTGGTGAAGCGGCTGGGCGGGCAGGTCGCGCGCCGGCTGGCGCTGACCGGCGAGATCGTCACCGCCGAGACGGCGCTGACGCTCGGCATCGTCGATCAGGTGGTCGATAAGGGCGGGGCGCTCGCGGCGGCGCAGGCGATGGCCGAGCGCGTCAGCCAGCGCGGGCCGGTGGCGAACCTCGTCGTCAAGCAGCTCATCAACGCCGCCGAGAACGAGGATAGCAGCGCGATCATGGAGGCGCTGGCGAGCTCGCTCGTCTCCTACACCGAGGATGTGAAGGAGGGCGTTGCCGCTTTCCAGCAGAAGCGCGCGCCGCATTACCGGGGAGAGTGAGATGACGCGTCCCGTCGCCCTGATCACCGGCGCAAGGCGCGGCATCGGCCGCGCCATCGGTATCGCCCTCGCAAAGGCGGGCCATGACGTCGCCTTCACCGACATTGCCGAGGACGAGGCGGTTGGCGAGGCGCTGAAGCTGTTCGAAGAGGCCGGCGCTGCAGCGCGGTTCTTCAAGCATGACGTTTCGGCGATCGACAGCCATGCCGCTCTCGTCGCGGATGTGAAGGCTGCCTTCGGCCGGCTCGATCTCTTCGTCTCGAATGCCGGCATCGGCGCGCCGGTGCGCGGCGACATGCTGGAGATCACGCCGGAGAGCTTCGACGTCGTGATGGATGTCAACCTGCGCGGTGCCGCCTTCCTGAGCCAGGAGGTCGCCAGGGCGATGCTCGCGGACAAGCCGCAGCGTCCCGCGATCGTCTTCGTCACCTCGGCCAGCACGGAACTCGTCTCGATCGACCGCGCGCAATATTGCGTCTCGAAACTCGGCCTTTCGATGTGGGCGAAGGCGCTTGCCGTCAGGCTCGCTCCCGAGGGAATTCCGGTCTTCGAGGTCCGGCCGGGTGTGATCCGTACCGATATGACCGCGAAGGTCGCCGCCAAATACGATGCGCGTATCGCCGAGGGGCTGATCCCCGCCGGGCGCTGGGGCGAAGGCGAGGATGTCGCAGCCTGCGTCGCTGCTCTGACCAGCGGGCAATTCGCCTATGCAACAGGAACAGTGATCAACGTCGATGGCGGCTTGCTGATTCCGCGATTGTAGGGATGGTGCGACAACATCGGCCGAGCTGGTGGAACAATGCCGGCCGGGAGGATTGGATGAGGAAGGCGCATGAAGGCGGTTCGGCTTTCGCCCCACGGAACGGGCGGCTCGCATGAGCTATGAATTCGATTTCGCCGACGTCTTCGCGGCGTGGCCCGAGCTGCTGCAGGGGCTGTTCAATTCGCTCGTGCTGTCGGCGCTGGCGATGGCGATCGGCATGGTGGTCTCGATCGCGGGCGCGCTCGGCAAGACTTCGGGGCCGAAATGGCTGCGGCGGATCATCGACGAATATATCGAGCTGATCCGAAACACGCCGTTCCTGATCCAGATTTTCGTGATCTATTTCGGACTGCCCTCGATGGGCTTGAAGATGTCCTCGAACATGGCGGCGCTGCTGGCGCTCGTCGTGAATGTCGGTGCCTACGGCATCGAAATCATTCGCGCCGGCATCGAGAGCATCCACAAGGGGCAGGTCGAGGCGGGCAAGTCGCTCGGCATGCGCCCGCTCCAGATCTTCCGCTACATCATCCTGAAGCCGGCGATCCAGGCGATCTACCCATCTCTGACCAGCCAGTTCATCCTGCTGATGCTGAACACCAGCGTCTGCTCGGCGATCGCGGCGAGCGAGCTGACTGCGGTGGCGGGCGACATCCAGTCGCGCACCTTCCGCAGCTTCGAGGTCTATTTCGTCGTCACTTGCATGTATCTCGGCTTGTCCGTCTTCTTCTGGACGGTGTTCGCCGGGATCGAGCGCGCCTTCCTGCGCAAACCAACCCGGTGAGGTGACGACGATGCGCACGCTCGGATCAGCCGACATCATCTACATCATCATGGCGGTGCGCTGGACGCTGCTGCTCTCGCTCGTCGCCTTCGTCGGCGGTGCGCTCGGCGGCGCGCTGGTCGCGCTCGCCCGCACCGGCGAGTACAAGTGGCTCAGGATCGCCTCGGCCGGCTACATCAAGGTCTTCCAGGGCACGCCGCTGCTGATGCAGCTGTTCCTCGCCTTCTTCGTGCCCGGGCTGTTCGGCTGGTCGGTCGACCCCTGGACGGCGGCCGCGCTTGGCCTCTCGCTCCATGCCAGCGCCTTCCTCGGCGAAATCTGGCGCGGCGCGATCGAGGTGGTGCCGCGCGGGCAATGGGAGGCGGCGACCTCGCTCGGCCTGCGCTACTGGCCGAAGATGGTGCTCGTCCTCGCGCCGCAGGCGGTCCGCATCGCCATTCCCCCGACGATCGGCTTCCTCGTGCAGCTCATCAAGGGCACCTCGCTCGCCTCGATCATCGGCTTCGTCGAGTTGACCCGCGCGGCGCAGATCATCAACAACGCGACCTTCCGGCCCTTCACGATCTTCGCGCTCGTCGCGCTGGTCTATTACGTCATCTGCCGGCCGCTCTCGGCCTACAGCAAGAGAATGGAGCAGAAGCTCCTCGTCGCCGCGCGCTGAGCGCGGCTGCGCAACACCAAGCCTACACCACAGAGGAGAACGTCCATGTCGCTGTTTAAATCGATTTGCCGCCGCAGCCTCGGCGCGCTGGTCTTCGCCGGCCTCGCCGCCGCCGCGCTCAATACCGCCCCGGCGCAGGCCGCGACGCCCGACGAGATCAAGGCCCGCGGCAAGCTGATGGTCGGCGTGCTGACCGACTACCCGCCCTTCGGCGGCACCGACGCCAACCAGCAGCCCGCCGGCTACGATGCCGACGTCGCCGCCCTCATGGCCAAGTCGCTCGGCGTCAAGCTCGAGCTCGTCCCGGTCACCGGCCCGAACCGCATCCCCTATCTGCTGACCAACAAGGTCGACCTGCTGATCGCGACCTTCGGCATCACCCCCGAGCGTCAGAAGCAGGTGCTGTTCTCCAACCCCTACAGCACGCTGACGATCTATGTGCTGGCTCCCAAGAGCCTCAGCATCAAAACGCCGGAAGACCTGAAGAACGTGACCATCAGCGTCGCGCGCGCCTCGACGCAGGACATCGCGCTCAGCGCCGTCGTCCCGCAGGGCACGCCGCTCAAGCGCTTCGACGACGACGCCACGACCCTGCAGGCGCTGATTTCCGGCCAGGTCCAGGCGATGGGCGCGAGCAACACCATCCTCGCCCAGCTCAACAAGGACTATCCGCAGCTCGGCATCGAGCCGAAGATCACGCTGAAAGAGCAGGCCAATGGCATGGCCTTCCGCAAGGCTGACACGGCGCTGGCCGAGTTCTCGAACAAGTTCATCGCCGAGATCGAGGGCAACGGCGAACTCTCCAAGATCAACCAGAAGTGGTTCGGCATCCCGCTTCCGAAGCTGCCGCCCATGCCGGTGTTCGAATCCGGAAAATTCTGATTGCCCACGCAACCACGACGTCGTCCCGGGTTGAATCCGGGACGACGTACGAGCCAGCGCGATCGCATCGGTTCCTGTAACAGCGGAAGCGCCCGGTCATAGACCGGGCTCTTCTTCCACCAGCCAGTCCAGAACGGTTTTCCAGATGGCCGCTATCGCCTCAACCGAAGCCGAGATCGGCGCCCCGATCATCGAGATGCGCAAAGTCGACAAGTTCTATGGCGACTTCCATGTTCTGCGCGATATCGACCTCACCGTGGCGCGGGGCGAGCGCATCGTCATCTGCGGCCCCTCAGGCTCGGGCAAGTCGACGCTGATCCGCTGCCTGAACCAGCTCGAGGAGCACCAGAAGGGCGAGATCGTCATCGACGGCACGACCGTCGATGCCGGGCTCAAGGGCATCGAGGACATCCGCCGCGAGATCGGCATGGTGTTCCAGAGCTTCAACTTGTTTCCGCATCTGACGGCGCTGGAAAACTGCACGCTCGCGCCGATGAAGGTGCGCGGCATTCCCAAGGCGGAAGCCGAGGCGAACGCCCGCAAGATTCTGGAGCGCGTCCATATTCCGGAGCAGGCGCACAAATACCCTGTCCAGCTCTCCGGCGGCCAGCAGCAGCGCGTCGCGATCGCGCGCTCGCTCTGCATGAATCCGAAGATCATGCTGTTCGACGAGCCGACTTCGGCGCTCGATCCGGAGATGGTCAGCGAGGTGCTGGATGTGATGGTCGAGCTCGCCGAGAGCGGCATGACCATGCTCTGTGTCACCCATGAGATGGGCTTCGCCCGCAAGGTCGCCGACCGCGTGATCTTCATGGATGCGGGCGAGATCGTCGAGGTCGCGCCGCCCGATCAGTTCTTCACGGCGCCGCAGAACGAGCGCACGCGCAAGTTCCTCGGCCAGATTCTGCACGCGCAGACTCAGGCGCATTGAGGCGGCCCATGCCTGACCTGTCGCCCGCCGGCCTGCAGCGCTGGACCTATGGGACGCTGATCCCGGCCTGGATCGAGCGTGCGGTCGATCGCAAGACGGGTGGCTTCGTCGAGGGGGTCTCGCTGGATGGCCTGCCGGTCGCCGCGCCCGATCGCAGTGCGCTGACGACGGCGCGCCTGACCTACACTTTCAGCCATGCCGCCCGGCTGAGCGGGAGCAAGGCGGCGATGGAGGCGGCGCAGCACGGCTTCGCGCTTCTGCTGAAGGCGCATCAGGCCAACGGCTATGTGCCGAAGCGCTTCCTCCCCGATGGTGCAGCGAGCGTCCCGCAGCGCGATCTCTACGACCTGGCCTTCCTGCTCTTCGGCTGCGCGCATTACCACCGGGCGACCGGCGACGTTGCCGCCATCCGCCTAGCCGGGGTGACAATGGACCTGATCGAGACCGAGCTTGCCGCCCCGTTCGGCGGCTATGCGGAAGACGATCTGGGAACGCTGCCGCGCCGCCAGAATCCGCATATGCACCTGCTAGAAGCCTTCCACGCGCTAGCGGAAGCGACCGGGGACCAGCGCTGGTTCGATGCAGCCGACGGCATCGTCCGGCTGGCAGCGGAGCGCTTCATCGACGCCAAGGGCACGCTCGGCGAGTTCTTCGACACAAACTGGCGGCCCGTTGCCGGCGATGCTGGCCAGTTGCGCGAGCCTGGTCACCAGTTCGAGTGGGTCTGGCTGCTGCATCACCATCACCGCCTGACCGGCTGGGACAAGGCGCGTGCGCTTGCCGACGGGCTTTACGGCTTCGGCCTCGCGCATGGGCTCGACCGTGATCCGGGGTACCCAGCGCTGGTGCTCGATGGCGTCAACCCAGACGGGGCTGTCGTTGCGCCGACGAAGCTGCTTTGGCCGCAGACCGAGTTCATCAAGGCGCTCGGGGCGCGTTTCGAATTCGCAGGCGACGAAGATGCAGGCTTGCGGCTGCCGCGCCATATCGAGCTGATGTTCCGCCACTTCGTCGATGCACGGACGGGGCTCTGGCACAACCAGCTCGACCGTGCCGGTGGGCCTTTGCCGGTATCGCTGCCGTCCCGTGTCCTCTATCATCTCTTCCTGTGTCTGGCCGAGACGCTGCGGGTCATGCCGCCGCCGGCCACGTCTCCGGAAGTGGAAGATGGAACAGCAGCGCGCTGACCCAGCCGATCTCCCGATCCTTCGCGACGCCAGCGGTGCCTTCGTGCTCGATGCCGAGCGCATTGCGGCGCGCTTCGGCTGGTCGGCGGGGGAATGGCTGGGCATGCAGCGGCGTGGCCTGGTGACGAGCCGCGTCGAGCGCGGCGAAGGCGAGGATCAGGGCCGCTGGCGGCTCTCCGTGCATTGCGGCAACCGGCGCTGGTTCGCCATCGTCTCGGACGACGGCGCCGTGATCGAGGAGAAGCTCGATTTCCTGCCCTCGCCGCCGCGCCGCGGTCGATGATCGTGGGGGCAGCGTGTTTCCCGGCGAACTCTAATCGTTCTAAACTTGCGGTGCCGCATGCAGACAAACGGAGGCGGGAGATGAGCGAGACGGAGAAACCGGTCGAGCAAGGCGATAACCCGGTCTTCGACGGCGAGATCGGCATCCTGGCCCGCAGGCGGATCGAAGCCGGCATCATCGCGCCGATCTATGAGGAGATGCGCGAGCGCTTGGGCGAGGAGATCGCGCAATCGATCCTCGATCAGGCGATCCGCAAGGCGGCGATCGCAGCCGGCCAATCTTTCGCCGCCAAGACGCCGGGCGGCACCAGCCTGCGCAGCTTCCAGGAATTGCAGGCGCTCTGGACGCAGGACGATGCGCTCGTCATCGAGGTGGTCAAGGCGACGGACACCGAGTTCGACTATAACGTCCATCGCTGCCGCTATGCCGAGACCTATCGCGAGATGGGGCTCGGCAAGATCGGCCATCTGCTCTCCTGCAACCGCGACGGCGTGTTCTGCACGGGCTATGACCCGCGCATCACCCTCGAACGCACGCAGACGATCATGGGCGGCGCGACCCACTGCAACTTCCGCTACACGCTGCAGGACGAGTCGAAGGCTGGCTGAGCGTCGTCCCGCCAGCTGATGCCGGCCCATCCCTGAGGACGGGCCGGAGCCGCCTTCAGCGCGCGGCCTCGACCTCGCGCAGGCAGATCCTGAGGCGGTCGAGGATCATCTCGACGTCATCAGCGCCGACCGTGAGCGGGGGGCGGATCTTGAGGATGTTGTCGGCCGGGCCTTCGCGCCCGACGAGGATGCGCATGTCGCGCAGGCGGTTCATGACATGGGCGGCCGCGTCGGTCGCAGGTTCGAGCGTCTCGCGATCCGTGACCAGCTCGAGGCCGAGGAAGAGGCCGATGCCGCGGACGTCGCCGACGCAAGGATAGTCCGCCATCAGCGCGCGCATGCCCGCGAGCAGCTTGTCGCCCATCGCCTTGGCATTGGCTGAGAGCCCTTCCTCCTCGACGATGTCGAGCACCTCGGAGGCGATGCGGCAGGACAGGTTCGAGCCGCCGAAGGTCGAGAAGTATTCAGGGCCTTCGGCGAAGCGCTCGGCGATGGCGCGGGTGGTGATGACCGCGCCGATCGGGTGGCCGTTGCCGAGCGGCTTGCCGAGCACGACGATGTCCGGCCGCACCGCCTGCTGCTCGAAGCCGAAATAATGGTCGCCGAGGCGGCCGAGACCCGTCTGGACCTCGTCG